>NZ_JBFASO010000008.1:0-403883 GCF_040677775.1 Micromonospora sp. NPDC053740 | reverse complement strand
CCGGTGAGCCGGTCCCGGGCCGCCCCAAGGCGGTCCCACACCACGTCTGGCAGATCCGCGGCCCACTCAACGATCTCGACGACCCTGCTCTGCCCCGAGACCACCGCCGCGACCGCGACCGCCAGCAGACCCGGCAACGGATGGATCCGGCCCCGCCGGTCTCGCGGGTCCGGCACCTGCGCCAACACCTGCAACAACCCAGGCGCGTCCCGCTCCCCAAGATCCGACACGCCGTTCAAGTGTGCAGACAACCCGCCGATCAACGATGATGCTTCCACGAGCGCGGTCCTTCTCGATCATCCAGCCTAGACACCTGAATGATCACCAGAAGGCCGCGCTCTTCTACGTACCCGCCGGAACCGGCGTGACTATCCCATAACCGACCATCCGGTCAAACCTCGATCTTGCGAACGCCCTGTGTCAGGTGAGGTGACGGCCATGGTGTCTTTCGGTCAACCCTGACGGTCAGGTGCCCCATGGGATGTCATCCTCAAAAGCCTTGCCCAGCCAACGCTGGCGGAACGTCCGACGCCAAAGCCTGCCAGGCGCTGAGTAATGGTCAAGATCACAGGACGACCGGGTGGCCCTTAAACGGGTCTCGGCGTCGGCGTTGGGCTGGTCATCTCCAGTTGCTGCACCAGCCCCGTGGACACGATCGGAGCTTGATGCCGTCGCGTCGTGGCAGCGGTGCCGGATTCTTTACCTGCACAACCTGCCGCGAAGGTGCTGAAGTCAGGGCACCCAAGCCGCGATGGTGGTCCGCCCGATCCTCAAGGAACCCGCACGAGCGGTGCCGTCAGGCTGAACAGCGCCTCTGCCGATTCTGGCACAAGCGCTGTTCGACCTCAGCGGTAGCAGTACACCGCCGTCGTCCCTCCCGCCGTTGAACAGCGGCGCAACATTCGACCCGGGCAAGATCCTCGGGTGGCGCAGATTGACCAAGATTTTTCGGGTGACTTTGGTGGCCTGATGGTCTTCATCGTCTCGACTGCTACTCGGGTCGACCGACAACTGGCCGGTCAGCGCGGCTCAGACCCCCAGCGACGGGGCGCTTCTTTACGGTGATGTCTACCCCGGCCGGGTCTTCCATGGCCTGCCTCGCGCTTGCCTGCGAGGTGATGGTCTGTGGCTCTGACGAGTAGGACAACCGTCCGAGTGGGCTCAACTGTCTGATAGCCGACAGTCTCTGCGGCCAACGGGCGGCATCGTCAGAACTATCTTCGCACTGAAGCTCCGAACGTCCGCCCTTGCACATCGCCCTTACCAAGATCGAGAGCCCGGAGAGGGTCCAGTGAGATTTAGAGCCCATCACGCTGCAATTAGCGCAGTCGATTTGGATCAATCAATTTCCTTCTATGAAAAGTTTGGATTTAAAGTAGCGTTGCGTTGGCGGGATCCCGAAGGAGAATCGGAGATTGCCCACCTTAAGCTCGACGATTTTTTCCTTGAAATTTTCTGCTACAGAGATCAAGTTCCGGCGCCAGAGAGTGCCTCCGCTCTCGGTACGGATCTGCCTCGAATCGGCGTCAAACACTTTGCGCTCCAAGTTGAGTCAGTCCAGGACGCGAAGGCCTTCGTGCTTCAGGCCGGAGTTGCCAAAGAGGTGGAGGTGCGCGAGGGGAAGACGGGCGTCGTCTACTTTTTCATGAAGGATCCCAGCGGCATCTTGGTTGAAGTGTTGGAAGACAGGCGCGGACTATAGTCGAGGACAGGAAATGACCTATGGCGACAGGCGTTGCTCGGCGACTCGCTAGGCTGACCCGGAACGGGTACTACTGCATCGCGGCACTCGACCATGGACTTTCATCCGGTGAGGTGCAAGGCATCTCAACGCTCAGGCAATTGAATCACTGTTGCGCCACGCTCTACGGGTTCGGGTTTCCAGCCGCTGTTCTCAACACTGGTGTGATGAGGCATATTAACCCGCCAGCGCAGATGTCCATTGTTGCTCAACTTGTCGGAATGCCTATGCATTCAGTAAATGCACTTGACCGTGTTCCTCTCGCCATGCCTGCTGTCGCGGCAACCGCCGGCGCTGACGCCGTTTCGATACAACTTCAGGCGGATGCGATGTATGGGCCCGGAGTTGTAGAACGGCTTGCCCTGCTGTCTCATGAGGCTCATACTTTGGGCATGCCAGTCCTCCTCATGCTTAACGGTGACGACTGGACCTCGGCTAAGCAGTTCATGGGCACCGTCAGAAGCCTTTCAGAGATTGGCGTTGATCTGATCAAGGTTGGTCCCGGGACCATCCTCGACGAATTGTCGAACGGCACCCTCGTAGGGCTTGGCGTTCCATTGCTGTATCCCGGCGGCGAACTCAGTTCAGACTACCGTAAATGTGTCACCAGAGCGGCGGCAGCAGGTTATGCCGGTGTGTGTGTGGGACGAAATGTGTTCCAGTCGACGGTGCCTCTTCCGAAACAACTCGACATACTGGACTCAGCCTTCATTCCGCAACCTGCCTCTGTGGTGCAATAATGGCGGCAACTTTTCTTCAGTGGCTGATGGCTGTTGGTGCCCGCGCCCGTACGGCATCGGGTGAGCCTGTTGCATTATCTGACCTAGAAGCTTCGGAATATTCGATAATTCAGCAGCTTGACCTTAGCTCTGCTGGCTTGGACGAAGTGCACGAGGACCTTGCTCGGCTTTCATCGCTCGAGATTCTGAACTTGAGCAGGAATCACTTTTCCCAAATTCCGCCGGTGATCTTTACCTTGACAATGTTGCGAGAGTTGCAGCTTTCAAGGAACCAACTCCGTAGCCTTGACGGAGGTATAGGAAGACTCTCGCGCCTTCGAGGCCTTTATGCGAGCAGAAATTTGATTCAGGACTTACCTAAGGACATTAGGAATCTTGCGGAACTACGTACGCTGAATGTGCGAAATAACCGCCTCTCCCACCTTCCAGACGAGATATTCGCTCTCGCGCAACTCGATGAGCTGGATGTCAGCGAAAACAGTATATCCACGCTGAGCAGGCAGATAAATAGGTTGAAGTCTTTGCGGAATTTCTATATTTCCGGCAATGATCTGAGAAGCCTACCCGATGAGATTGGCAGTCTTCCAAGCATTGAGAGTCTGGCTATTAGCGGCAACCAGCTAACCGCCCTTCCGCCGTCAATTGCCAGACTGCAGAATTTACGTTCTTTCTGGGTCTATGACAATCCACTCAGCAGTCCACCTTTGGAAATCGCCGTACGGGGGATACCCGATATACGCGCCTACTTCTATGCCCTGGACAGCGGGGCCGCGCAGCTTGAGAGCCGAGTGAGGATCCTCGTCCTTGGCCCACCGCGAGTCGGCAAGACCTCCTTGATCGAACGATTGTCGCAGAATTCTTTTGGATCACGCCGACGTGAAACCCTTGGCGTAAAAATATCTAAGTGGCTGACGGCGGACAGCTCGGAGATTCTGCTATGGGATTTCGGTGGCCAAGATTACATGCATGCTGCTCATCGATTCTTTATGGCCGGAGGCGAGATTTTTGTAGTCGCCGTCGACGTGCGGGAGCCAACTGCGCTGGAATACTGGTTGCAGGTAGTTAGAAGCACCAACCGCAGTGCGCGTATCCTGGTCGTCTTGAATAAAGTTGACTTGGAAGCAAGATTTGATGTCGACCGTCGTTTCCTATCCGAGAAGTACGGAGTCGTCGTAGACTACTTCCGGACGTCTTGTAAGACAGGGGAGGGTGTCAACCATTTGGCCGGACGAATAAGTGAGTTGGCCACGGCATCTGTTGCTGCCAGATCATCCCAGCGTTCGATCCCTGTCACTTGGGCGCTTGTTCATGACAGACTCTCTCACTCGCCGACGCCGACAATTAGCATCGACGGGTATAGGGAAATATGTCGTTCGGAAGGATGTGCTGATGCCGCCGAGCAGACAGTGCTGCTGAATTTTCTGCGGGATATAGGGTCGGTAGTCGTACTCGACCGAGCAAAGCCATGGACCATCGTCACGGATCCCCAGCGGATTCTTGACATGGTCTACGCTGTGATCACCTCAAAATTCGCCCGAGAATCCAAAGGGTTGGTACCTGAGGCGGCCTTAGGGTCCATCTTGGCTGACGCTGGTTTTTCATCCTCCAGAGACATTTCTTTGGTTCGAGATTGTCTTATTGATTACGACTTTGCGTTAAGGCTCCCCGACGGTGTTTTGGTGATTCCGGATCTGTTGCCGAATATTGCCCCTCAGGACATCGACGTGCCCGAGGTCGAGGTAGTGCGACACACCATCAGTGTCGACGGCGACCCGTCATTCCTCCATGCGCGTTCACTAGTAAGGCTTGCCTCTGATGTTATGGCCACGAAAGCATGGCGTAGAGGTGCGCTATTGAGAAGTTCAGGTGTTGATGCATTCGCGCTGATCATCGCTGACGAGCACGACAGGCAGATCCGCCTCAAGTGTTGGGGGCCGGATAGGATAAGTTACCTTGGCTTTATTCGTCTAATGATCAGGTCTGTCGCGGGTGCCTTCGGCGATATTTCAATCGCTGAACATATTCCTGTGGGGGACGATGGGGCGACGGTCGAATACGACGAAGTGCTTGGCCTTTACCTGATGGGCGAGAGGGAACTCGTGCTGGGGAAGGCCGGCGTCAGAAGAGACATTCAATCGCTGCTGTTCGGGGTCAATAACCAGGGCGGAAGGTTGTTAATGAGTGGTCCGGTTTACAACTTTGACAGAAGCGCGGTTAGTTTTGGCGCCGGCCACGCATTCAACATCAACTCCGGCGAGATGAAGAGCGTTGTAGCCCAGCTGGTTAGAGAATTAGAGTCGACTAACCACTCTGAGGGCCGTGTACTGGCTCAGGAGATTTCCGATGCTGCAGTAGCGAATGATAAGTCTCGTCTTGCTGCGGCGGCGCACAGGGCGCTTGCGGCGTTCGCAGCAGTCGCCCCGGTCGCCGAACTCGCCAACTCTGTTATTTCTATAATTTCTCAATCTTGACGATTGCCGCTTCGCGTCTTCGAATTTACTGCCTCAGTGTAAGGGCATGGCTTAGGCCTGCGCTGTTGCTCACGTAACACAGCGGCCTTGTGCTGTCGATGGCCAAGGACTGATGCTTCGTCTAGCGCCTCGCGCACGCCTTCGTGCCGGTCCCTGCAGTGCCGGCTCAAACCCCCACAATGGGTTAACCAATCAGGAGCTCTCTACTCCTGCAGAACGTGTCCAAGGCCGCGAGCTTATGTCGGACTCTCTGAGGGCCGACATGGTAGTGTCGAGCCATGAAGTCGGGAATCTATCGCCACAAACAGCATCCGGAACTTCTTTACCTTTTCGTTGGCCTAGCCCACCATCACGACTCGATGGACGAAGTCGCGGTCTACTCTCCGCTTTTTGTCCGCCCGGATTGGTCTGGTAGGAGCATATTGACCTACCGCACGCTGGAAGACTTCGACTCGACTTTCGAATGGGCGGGAGAGCGGTTGCCGTAGCCGGTTAGGAGAAGTTGTACGTAGTTGAGGTGGCAGCCCTTAGCTTCGGACGGCGGTACGCGACTCGTTGGCATCGGTCTCGTCAATTATGAGCCAGAGTCGTTTTACTTCCTGGGTCTGGCTCAACCCAAATGGCCACTGGGTGTTGACTCCGACACCCGCGCTCGTCCATTCCGTCTGAAATAGTCCAACTAGTACCCGCCCTGGGCTATTTCCGACGGAAAGGCCGCCGCAAGTCGTTCGCTCTCGGATGGTGAAGGTCGGTGCCTGAGTGAGTCGGCTCTCGTGAGCACCGGAGCGTCAGTCACCGGTTGGGGGCCGTCTCGCTCACCGGCCGCACGGGGCAACCCCGCAGGGCGTACGCCAGCAGACCCGTCACCGCCAGGATGGCCGCGCACGCCGTGGCGCTGGTGGTCCCGGCGGGTTGGATCAGCCAGCCGACAACCTGCATCTTCAGATCCTGGCTGGGCCCCATCATCGGCAGCACCGCGATGAGGGTCCAGATCAGTGGGGCGATCCAGGCCAGGGCGGCACCCAGCACCGTGGCGCCGAGCGCGGTGAGCCCGAGCAGCCCCGCAGTGTTGCGCAGCACGAGGGAGAACGGTTCGTAGCGCGTGTCGGTGATCATGCTGAGGGACAGCAGCCCGGTGATCGCGGCGGCGGCGAGCAGCAGGTGCCCGGCACGGCGTACCGGCCAATTGACCGCCATCGTGTGGTCCAGGGCGTCGTCGGCGCCGTTGAGGGTGGTGCCGACAGCGACCACCGCCAGCATGATGACGAGGCTGGCCGTCCTTGCGCTGATCGTCGTGGAGTCGGTGTAGGCCAGCGACAGGGCCCAGGTCAGCGCGATCAACGAGGTCGCGGTGGTCAGGGCGACGGGCACCCGGCGGGAGCGCAGGTGAAGCTGAAGCCACCTCACTGCTGATCTCCCGGCAGGATCGCCACCAGCTCGTCGTCCCGGCAGGCCAGTACGCCCTCGCGTACCGCCGCCATCCGACGTCGTTGCTCGACCTCCGGCAGGCTCACCAGCGACTGGTACGCGCTCTTCAGCAGCGCCATCTCCTCGGGTGCCCATCCGGTCTGCGGGGCCGGCGGTCGACCGGTCAGCCAGGCGGCGGCGACCATCCGGGCCCGGTACACGTCGCCCCGAATCGACTGGTCGCCGCACTCCTGCTGCCAGGCGGCCTCCAGCAGGGACGGCAGGAAGTAGTCGCCGGACAGGTCGGCGCGGCCGACGCGGTCGATGGTGGGGGTGTCGAAGACGATCGTGTCGGCGGAGTGTCGGACCGGTCCGGCATCCAGGTCCGGCTGCCCCCAGTAGGTGACCTGTTGGGTCTCCACCGCCCGGACCGGTGCGTTGGGCAGCTTCGCCGCCATCATGTCGAGCGCCTGGCGGGCGGGGCCGACGACGGCGGGCAGCAGCCCGGCGTGTGCCCGCGTCACGCAGACCTGCGGGCCGTCGTTGTCGCAGACCAGCTCGATGGCGACCGGGTCGACGACAGCCGCCCCGCGGATTCCGCCGACGGGCAGGAGTGGCAGCGCTACCGCGACGCCGAGCAGCGCCGGCAGCACTGCGAACGCGATCGCGCGGCGCCGCACCGCGCCGAGCAGCAGCAGGCCGGTCGCGGCGAGGGACACCAGCCACAGCGCCTGGAGCAGGCTGACCCGCGTCGCGATCGTCTGGAAGTCGTCCAGGCCGGTGATCGCCGGCACGAGCAGCACGGCCGCCGGCTCCGGGGGGAGTTGCGTGAGGCCCGGGCCCGTGGCGGGCGACGTGGCCAACTCCGGCACCAGCCCCACCAGGACGAAGCCGACCACGGCGAGGACCGGCGCGGTGATCACCCGGGGTACGGCTCGGCCGGCGGCCATGCCCAGCCAACCAGCGGCGATCAGCGCCGGAATGCCGACCGCGACGACGACGATCGTCGCGCTCGGGAAGTAGTTCGACGTCGGCACCACCCATCCGGCCGCGATGAGGAAGACCAGGAGGTACGCGGTCACCACCGAGACCGCGAGAGCGCCGGCGGTCGGGGCGACGCGCTGCCACCGAGGCCGCACGGTGCTGGCGAACAACTCGTTGACGCGGTGGCGCGCGTCGCGCCGGCCCATCCACGCCCCGCCGGCCAGCGCGAGCGGCAGCAGCACCATCAGCAGCGACCGGGCCATCACCGCCAGCTGCATCCAGCGCCCCGCGACGAACTGGGTGGACGACAGCAGCAACACCGCGCCGCTCACCAGTATCAACAGGGCGGTGCCCAGCGCCGCCGAGCGGCGCAGTTCGATGCGGAGGATGCGTCCCGTCATGCCGACACCCGCTCACGGTAGGCGCGCAGCACCGACGAGTAGCCACGTTCGGCGGCGCTGTCACCGGCGTCGCCGGCCCCACCCTGCTCGGTCAACTGCCCCGTGGTGCCCTGCCACACCAACCGGCCCTCACTGATCAGCACCACGTCGGAGCAGGCCACCGCGACGTCCTCGACCAGGTGGGTGGAGACGAGTACGCAGCTGTCCAGGCCGATCTCCCGCAGCAGCTCGCGGAAGTCGAGGCGCTGCTCCGGGTCCAGGCCGACAGTCGGCTCGTCGAGCAGCAGCACCGCCGGGTCGTTGACGATCGCCTGGGCGATGCCGGCGCGGCGCAGCATCCCGCCGGACAGTGTCTTCATCCGGGAGTCGGCGCGGTCCGTCAGGCCCACCCGTTCGACGGCCCGCTGCACCGCGCCAGGGATGACAGCCTTCGGCATCTCCTTGAGCCAGGCGATGTACTCGACGAACTCCCGGACCGTGAAGCGCGGGTAGAAGCCGAAGTGCTGCGGCAGGTAGCCCAGGCCGCGGCGTACCTGGCGGAGGTCGGCGTTGCCGGTGACCTCGCCGCCGAGCAGGGCCAGCCGCCCACCGGCCGGCTTCAACACGGTGGCCAGGGCTCGCATCAACGTCGTCTTGCCGGCGCCGTTGGGGCCGAGCAGCCCGTGCACACCGGTGCCCAACCTCAGGTCGAGCTGGTCGACGGCGAGGTGCCGGCCGGCCCGGACCTGCAACTTCTCGGCGTGCACCGCCCACGCGTAGGTGGACGGGGCGGTCTCGGCCACGCTGACCGTACGCATCATGATCTCTCCATTCGGCAGTGGCTCGATCTCGTCATCGGTGCAGAAGGTTCTGGTGCGGTTCGTGCGGCCGTCGCCAGGCTCGAACGAGTACGACGGCCGTCAGCGCCACTGTGGCGAGCGCCCACCCCGGCAGGCTGCCGCCGCTGAGGACCGTCGGAAGTCGCCCGTCGGCGAGGCTCGGCACGACCACACCGGTGGACCAGACGACGGTCAACGCGAGTGCGGCGCGGTCGACCCCCACCACGGTGCCCAGTGCCAACGCGCCGGCGGTGAACCCCAGGGCGGGCAGCAACCAGAGGCCGGGGGAGTGACCGGTGACCCAGCCCGCCACCGCCAGCACCGGTATGACCGTCGACAGCACCGCCAACGTGCGGCGCATCAGCAGCGGCAGGCCGGTGCGGGGCATGGTGGCCGTCAGTTCCCAGGCCGGGTCGAGGCGCCGGCTCCAGACCGCGGCCACCGGCAGCAGCGGCGCCACTGGCGCGATCAGCAGCACCAGCGACGGCAGGCTGTTGAACGTCCACTCGAACAGGACCGCGGCCAGCATCAACCCGGTGGCGGTGACCAGCCAGGGCAGCACCCGGGCGGCGACCCCGGTGCGCAGCAGCCGGCGACGGGGCACCGGAGGCGGGCCGGTGGCGATTCCGGTGGCGATGCCGTCGGCCACCCGGTCCAGCAGGTCCCGGGTGCCCGGGTCGACGGCGTCCGTGAGCACCGCTCGGCAGGCGGCGCAGGTCTCCAGGTGCGCCTCGACCGCCCAGATGGTGGTGTCGTCGACACCGGCAGCACCGGAGGCGTACTGGGAGATCAGGGTGGGCGTCGGGTGAGTGGTCATGACAGCGCCTCCCGGAGGGCGATTCGGGCCCGTCGGGCCCGGGTCTTCACGGTCCCCTCCGGCATGCCGAGCAGCAGAGCGGTCTCCCGCGCGGTCAACCCGTCGAGGACCATCGAACGCAGCACCTGACGGAGTTCCGCCGGCAGCTCGTGCAGGGCACGCTCCAGGTTGGCGTCCATCCCGCCGGCCAGCGCCTCGTCCTCGGCCGCCGGGGCCACCGTCTCGAAGGTCTGCACCGTCGGGACCCGCTCCCGTCGGGCCCGGTGGCGGAACGCGTCGATCAGCCGGTGCGCGGCGATCGTCCACAACCAGCCCACAGCGCTGCCGGAGGTGGAGGACTGAGCCTGGCTGCCGGCCGACCGCCAGACCGCCAGGTACGTCTCCTGCAACACCTCGGCCACCACGTCCTCGTCGGCGCAGCGTCGACGCAGTCGCGCTGTCAACCACGGGGCGGTACGCCGGTACAGCGCGTCGAACGCGCGCCGGTCGCCCCGAGCGACGCGGCGAAGGAGTTCACCCTCGTCGAGCCCGTCCAGACTTCGTTTCACACCAGGCAAGACGACGCGTACCCCGGCCCCGGTTCTGATCTCGCTGTGACCCCGGTCACATTCGGATCGGGTGGGCGGGGCGGGGTGACTCCCCACACACCGGGAACGTCGCCCGCCGCCGAGGTGTTGCCGAGCGAGAGGATCACCCTCGGATCATCGCCCCACCCGGCCGCCCCGCCACGACCCTGCCTCGTCACATCAACGCTGCCCACCGTCGGGCATCCCACACCGTGCCGCACGTCCACGCGGTCGCGGTGACGCCCCGCGCCGCCGCTTGTGACGACGCGCCCCGCAGAGAGATCGAGATGATGAAGCAGTTGGTGGAGAAGACCGGACGCGATTCCGCCGTCGCGCAAGAAGTGCTGCCCGGCGACCTGATGACCAACCGTCAGCGGGCACAACTCGTCCTCGTGCTGGGCGCGTTGATCGCGATCGGGCCGTTGACCATCGACATGTACCTGCCCGCGCTACCCGCCATCACGGCGGGCCTGGAGACCACCGAGACCGCTGTGCAGTTGACGCTGACCGGCACGCTGGTCGGCCTCGCGCTGGGCCAACTGCTGATCGGGCCGCTCTCCGACGTGGTCGGTCGGCGGGTGCCGCTGCTGGCCGGGCTGGCCGCGCACATCGTGGCGTCCGTGCTGTGCGTCTTCGCGCCCAACATCGGTGTGCTCGGCGGGCTGCGCGTACTCCAGGGGCTCGGCGTCGCCGCCGCCACAGTGGTCGCGACGGCAGTGGTCCGCGACCTGTTCAGCGGGGCCTCCTTCGCCCGGATCTTCTCCCGGCTGATGCTCGTCATGGGCCTGGCGCCCATCCTCGCGCCGACGCTGGGCAGCGGCCTGCTGAGCTGGACCGACTGGCGGGGCGTCTTCGCGGCGCTGGCGGTGCTGGGCGCGCTGCTGATCGTCGTGGCCGCTCTCCGGCTCCCGGAGACCCTTCCGGTGGCGCGTCGGCGGCACGGCGGGGTACGCGCCACACTGCGCGACTACCGGGGGTTGGTCAACGACCGGGCGTTCGTCGGCCTGGTGCTGGTCGCCGGGCTGGCGATGGCGGCCCTGTTCGCGTACGTCTCGGGTTCGTCGTTCGTGCTCCAGCAGGAGTACGGCCTCGACGAGCAGCAGTTCGGCATCGCCTTCGGGGCCGGCGCGGTGGGCCTGATCGGGGCCACCCAGTTCAACGTTCGGCTGCTGCGCCGCTACACCCCGCAGCAGATTTTGGTCAGCGCCCTGATCGCCGGAACGGCGGCCGGCCTGCTGCTGATCATGTTCGCGGCGACCGGCGTCGGCGGCCTGGGCACGCTGCTCGCGTCACTGTGGCTGGTCCTGGCCGCCGCCGGCCTGGCCCTGCCGAACGCGCCGGCGCTGGCCATGAGCCGGCACAGCGAGGCCGCTGGCACCGCTGCGGCGCTGCTCGGCGCGGTGCAGTTCGGCATCGGCGCGGTGTCGGCGCCACTGGCCGGTCTGTTCGGCACCGGGAGCGTACCGATGGCGATCGTCATAGCGGGTGGCATGGCCGCCGCGTTGATCGTCATGCTCCTCGTGGTTCCCCGTGCCAGCCTCGGCAGCGTCGACCCGGATCTGGCGGTCGCGCTGCACTAGCCCGGAAGAGCGGTCGCGCTGCACCGGCCCAAAAGAGCGGTCACGCTGCACCAGCCCGGAAGAGACGAAAGGGGCGGGCCGGTTCACCGGCCCGCCCCGACGATCAGCGGATCTCGGTGGTGTCCTCGGGGCGCGGTTGGCCGCGCGGTGGGGCGGACCAGGGTGATTCGCCACCCACCCGGCGGGGCAGCGGCTCGGTCGGCGTCGAGTCGGCCGGGTAACCCAGAGTGAGGGGCGTGGTGTCACGCTCGGCGGGCGCGGGGGCCGGCCAGTCGGTCAACGTGAAGTCGTCGTTGCGGGGGCCTCCGTCCGACGCGGGGGCGGGTGCCGCAGCGGGTTCGGTCGCCGGGCTCGGCCACTGCCGCCAACGCTGTTGGCTGAAGGTCGCCATCAGCAGCAGCAGGCCGAGCAGGAAGAGCGTGCCGTTCTCCACTGGCAGTCGCAGCGGCAACGGATCGCCGAACACCTTCCACTCGTGCGGGATCGCGTCCCGCACCGAGAAGGGCGCCACGAACATCCCGATGTACGGGGTGACCAGCAGCGCACCGGCCACCAACGGGCCCAACGGCGAGAAGCGCAGCGTGCCGAGCAGGCCCAGCAGGACACCGCCGACACCGAGGTACACGGCCGGCTCGATCAGGTTGGCGGTGTTGAACGTGCCGATCTCCACCCAGCGGTCGACCGTCCGGCTCGACCCGTCCTGCCCCAGTGTGACCAGCACCCAGGTGATGGGCGCCACCACCAGCCCGGCGAGGAAGCTCCAGAGATGTCGCATCCGCGCACCGTACCGTTTTCGACATGACTGAGCACCTCTCCGCCGCTCCAACCGGCAAGCCGACGTCGTACTCGCGCGTCACTCTCAGCAAGATCATGACTGCGGTGGACGTCAACCTCTACGGCACCGTGCACGGCGGGGTTCTGATGAAGTTCGTCGACGACGTGGCCGGGGCCGCTGCCGCCCGACACAGCGGCGGGACCGCGGTGACAGCGGCGATCGACGAGATCGTCTTCTCCGAGGCGGTCCGGGTCGGCGACCTGGTGCACGCGCACGCCCAGGTGAACTGGACCGGCCAGACCTCCATGGAGGTGGGCGTACGGGTGGTCGCCGAACGGTGGGACTCGGCCGAGGACGCGCCGGTTCGGGTGGCCACCGCGTACCTGGTGTTCGTCGGCGTGGACGTGGGCGGGGCGCCGCGGGCGGTCCGCCCGGTGCTGCCGGAGACGGCGGAGGACGAGCGCCGGTACAAGGAGGCGGAGATCCGCCGCGCGCACCGCCTCGCCCGCCGCCGTGCCATCCAGGCCCACCGCGCCGGCTGACCCACATGAGGTGGCGGGTCGGAGTGTGGGACGGGCACGCGTCGGTCGACCTACCCGGTGCGCAGAATGGCGCTTCGAGGTAGGGCAAGATGGCGCCACGGCCCAGTCACAGTGTCGTGTCGGGCCAGGGGGAGGGTGGAGCAGTGGGTGACATGCTGTGGACGCCGCCGGCGGACGTACGCGAGCGGTCCCGGATCGGTGCCTACCTGCGCTGGCTGCGGGAGCACCGCGGGTTGGACTTCGCCGACTACGACGCGCTGTGGCGCTGGTCCACCACCGATCTGGACGGGTTCTGGCGCTCGATCTGGGACCACTTCGAGGTGATCGCGCACACACCGCCGAGCGCCACCCTCGCCGAGCGGGGGATGCCCGGCGCGCGCTGGTTCCCCGACGCCAGGCTCAACTACGCCGAGAACGTGCTGCGGATGCCGGGCCGCGCCGACGACGACCCGGTGGTCATCGCGCACGGGCAGACCCGGGCGCCGGTCACGCTGACCGCCGCTGAGCTGCGCGAGCAGGTCCGCCGGGTGTCGGCCGGGTTGCGCCGGCTCGGCGTCACCGCCGGTGACCGGGTGGCGGCGTACGCCCCGAACATCGCCGAGACGTACGTCCTGCTGCTGGCCACCGCCAGCCTCGGCGCGATCTTCTCGTCCTGCGCGCCCGAGTTCGGCACCCGTAGCGTCACTGACCGTTGGCAGCAGATCGAACCGACGGTGCTGGTCGCAGTGGACGGCTACCGGTACGGCGACAAGCCGGTGGACCGGCGTGCCGAGGTCGCGGCGATCCGGGCCGCCCTGCCGTCGTTGCGTCACACCGTCAGCATCGGCTACCTCGACCCGGTGGGCCCCGCACCCGAGGGCGCGCTGGGCTGGGCCGAACTGGCCGCGCCCACCGACGAGCCGTTGACGTTCACGCCGGTGCCGTTCGACCACCCGCTCTACGTGCTGTACTCCTCGGGCACCACAGGGCTGCCGAAGCCGATCGTGCACGGCCACGGCGGCATCCTGCTGGAGCACCTGAAGATGCTCGCGCTGCACCACGACCTGGGCCCGGCCGACCGGTTCTTCTGGTTCACCACCACCGGCTGGATGATGTGGAACTTCCTGGTCTCCGGCCCGGCGGTGGGGGCGGCCATCGTGCTCTTCGACGGCAACCCGGGAGTCCGGGCGGAGCCCGGCCGGCCGGCTGAGCCTGACCTCGGCGGGCTGTGGCGGCTGGCGGCGGAGACCGGGACGACGTACTTCGGCACCTCCGCGCCGTACCTGTTGGCCTGCCGTAAGGCCGGGTTGGTCCCCCGGGAGGTCGCCGACCTGTCGGCGCTGCGCGGCGTGGGTTCCACCGGTGCGCCGCTGCCCGCCGAGGGCTTCCGCTGGGTGTACGAGACCGTCGGCGACCACGTCCAGCTCCAGTCGCTTTCCGGGGGCACCGACGTGTGCACCGGTTTCGTCGGCGGGGTGCCGCTGCTGCCGGTGTACGCCGGTGAGATCGCCTGCCGGGCGTTGGGCGCCAAGGTGGAGGCGCGTTCCGCCGACGGCACGCCGGTCATCGGCGAACTCGGCGAGCTGGTGATCACCGAACCGATGCCGAGCATGCCGGTGGGCTTCTGGAACGACCCGGACGGCACCCGTTACGCGGAGGCGTACTTCGACGTCTACCCGGGCGTCTGGCGGCACGGTGACTGGATCACCATCAACGAGCGGGGTGGCTGCGTGATCACCGGCCGCTCCGACGCCACCCTCAACCGTGGTGGGGTGCGCCTCGGCACCGCCGAGTTCTACTCGGTGGTGGAAGGGCTCGACGAGGTGCTCGACTCGGTGGTCGTGCACCTGGAGGACGACGAGGGCGGCGCCGGTGAGCTGCTGCTCTTCGTGGTGCTGGCCGAGGGTCTGGAGTTGGACGACCCGATGCGCGCGAAGATCTGCCGCGAACTGCGCACGGCGCTCTCACCCCGGCACGTGCCCGACGAGATCCACCAGGTGCGTTCGGTGCCCCGCACCCTCTCGGCGAAGAAGCTGGAGGTGCCGGTCAAGAAGATCCTCACCGGCACCCCTGTCGACCAGGCCGCAGCGAAGGGCGCCCTGGTCAACCCCGAGTCCCTGACCGCCTTCGCCGCCTTCGCCCAACGCCGTCCTCGCCCCTAACCCCCGCCCTGACCCCCGCGATCTTGCACTTTCTGCCGCGAGATAAGGGGCATTCCGCGCATCTCGGCAACCGAAACTGCAAGATCGCGGGAGCAGGGGGGTGGGGCAGGGAGGGTCAGGGGAGGGGGTGGGTGACTTTCTCTGCGGTCAGCCTGGCGGCCAGGCGGGCCGGGTCCTGGTTGGCGCAGAGGACCACTGTGGCGGCTTGGGTCAGCGGGGCCAGCAGCCAGTCGACCGGGTCGGGGTACCGGGCCGCGTCGATGAGGACCCGGGCGCCGGGGAGGATGCCCAACTCGGTGGCGCGGGCCTCGGCGCGACCCAGCAGGTGCGCGTCGGTGGGGCCCGGGCCGGATTGCGGCGTGAAGTGGTCACCGTGCCCGCGTACCTCGACGACGTAGTCGGCGAACCCGGGCGGCACCTGCCGGAGCGGGGCAGCGAGCGGAGCCAACCCGAGGGCGTACCGCTCGTCGGCGGACCAGGACTGCGCCTCGTCGAACTGGTCGACGGCGGCGAAGAGCACCCCCACGTCGCCCGGCGTGTCGACGACGCTCAGCTTGGCCGACCAGCAGGCCAGCAGCACCGCCGCGGTCTGCCAGTGTGGCGGCAGCAGCACGCCGGCCGGGGTGCCCGGCGCGAGGCCGACCTCGTCGACGAGGAGGTTGGCGGTCTTCGCCACCCAGTTCGCCAACGTGACGCCGGAGAGTTCGGTGCGGTCGCCGGTGGCGTCGTCGTACCAGGTGAGCAGCGGTCGGGTCGGGTCGGTCGCGATCGCGTCGGCGAACACCCGGGCAATGTTGTCGGCCATCGGCGCGAACGATACGCCAGTGCGGGCCGTACTCGATGACGATGACAAGTCGGCGTACCGTCGGGTCGCAGTCAGCGTCGGCCCCGCGCCCCGGCGTAGGCTTTACCCCCGGAGTGTTGTTCCCCACAGGCCCGCCAGTTCAAGGAGTCGCCCCGTGACCGCCGGTCGCCCGCCCCGCGTGCTCATCGACGCCACGAGTGTCCCCACCGACCGTGGTGGTGTCGGTCGATACGTCGACGGTCTGCTCGGCGCCCTCGGCAAGGTGTGCGGGTCGGGGGTGGAGCTGGCGGTGGTCAGCCTCCGCACCGATCTGGAGCGGTACACCCGCATGCTGCCCGGCGCGGAGATCATCCCGGCTCCGGCCGCCGTGGCGCACCGCCCGGCCCGGCTCGCCTGGGAGCAGACCGGCCTGCCGCTGCTCGCCCAGCAGGTGGGCGCAGAGGTGCTGCACTCGCCCTTCTACACCTGCCCGCTGCGGGCCGGGTGCCCGGTCACGGTCACCGTGCACGATGCGACGTTCTTCACTGAGCCGGAGCATTACGACAAGTCGCGCCGCACGTTCTTCCGCAGCGCCATCAAGACTTCGCTGCGCCGCGCCGACCGGGTGATAGTGCCCAGCAAGGCCACCCGGGACGAGCTGATCCGGCTGCTCGACGCCGATCCGACGCGGATCGACGTGGCCTACCACGGCGTCGACCAGGCTGCCTTCCACGCTCCCACCGAGGAGGAGAAGGCTCGGGTACGTGCACGTCTGGGGCTGGGCAACAGCAGCTACGTCGCGTTCCTCGGTGCCAAGGAGCCTCGGAAGAACGTGCCCAACCTGATCCGTGGGTGGGCGCGGGCGGTGGCTGACCGGGTCGACCCGCCGGCCCTGGTGATCGCCGGTGGGCAGGGGCACGACGAGGACATCGACCGGGCGGTGGCCGAGGTGCCGTCGCACCTGCGTCTGCTGCGCCCCGGCTACCTGCGCTACGCCGACCTGCCAGGTTTCCTCGGCGGTGCCCTGGTCGCTGCCTACCCGTCCTACGGCGAGGGGTTCGGGCTGCCGATCCTGGAGGCGATGGCATGCGCCGCACCGGTGCTGACCACGCCCCGGCTCTCGCTGCCCGAGGTGGGCGGCGACGCTGTCGCGTACACCTCGGAGGACCCGGAGCAGATCGGCGCCGACCTGGCCGCCCTGCTCGACGACGAGCAGCGGCGGTTGTCGCTGGCGAAGGCGGGGTTCGACCGGGCCAAGGAGTTCACCTGGGAGTCCAGCGCCGAGGTGCACATCGCGGCGTGGAGTCGCGCCCGTTCCTGACCCTCCGCACCACTGCGGGTGACCCGTGCCACTTTGGGCAGGTACGTCGGGCATGATGTGCGGATGCTCTATGCGGTCATTCCGGCAGGTGGCAGTGGCACGAGGTTGTGGCCGTTGTCCCGCGCTGGCCATCCCAAGTTCCTCCACCCGCTGACCGGCACCAGCGCCTCGCTGCTTCAGGCGACAGTCGAACGGCTCGCGCCGCTGACCACACCGGATCGGACCCTTGTGGTCACCGGTGCCGCGCACGTCGCGGCGGTGGCACGGCAGCTGACAGTGCTGCCGGAGGAGAACATCCTGGTCGAGCCCTCCCCCCGGGATTCCTGCGCAGCGATCGCGTTGGCCGCCGCGGTGATCTCGGCGCGGGACCCGGACGCGGTGATGGGCAGCTTCGCGGCCGACCACCTGATCCGCGACACGGACAGCTGGGTCTGCACTGTTCAGGAGGCGGTCCGCGGGGCCGAGCAGGGCATGCTGATGACCGTCGGGATCACTCCGACCCGCGCCGAGACCGGCTACGGCTACCTGGAGACCGGCGATCCGACCGAGGGTGTGCCGTGGCGGCCGGTGGCCGAATTCAAGGAGAAGCCGGCCGCCGAGGTCGCCGAGGCGTACGTCCGTTCGGGCCGGCACCTGTGGAACGCGAGCATGTTCGTGTGGCGGGTGGACGTCTTCCTCGCCGAACTGGCCCGCCAGCAGCCGGCGCTGCACGCCGGCGTCGCCGCGATCGCCGCCGCCTGGGGCACCCCGGAGCAGGACGACGTCCTGGGCGCGATCTGGCCGACCCTGCCGAAGATCTCCGTCGACTACGCGGTGATGGAGGGTGCGGCCACTGCGGGTCGGGTAGCGACGGTGCCGGGCGACTTCGGCTGGAACGACGTCGGTGACTTCCACACCCTGGGCGACGTGCTGGCAACCGACGACGCGGGCAACGTGGTGCTCGGCACCGAGGCCAAGCCGGGCGTGCTGCTGCGGGACAGCAGCAACCTCGTTGTCGTCCCGCAGTCGGGTCGGTTGGTGGCCGTGCTCGGCCTGCGCGACCTGATCGTTGTGGACACCCCGGACGCGGTGCTGGTCTGCCCGCGTGACCGGGCGCAGGACGTCAAGGCCCTGGTCGACGAGCTCAAGGAGCGAGGCGAAGAGGGCTACGTCTGAGGGCGGCGAGGCCCGGTGCGATCAGGTGGGCGGTCCCGCCGGCCAGCGGCTCGGGCAGCTGGTCCGGTGGGAACCAGCCCAGCTCCTCGGCCTCGTCGCTGACCTGCTCCACAGCCGAGGGCGGGGCGATAACCGCGAACCGGACGTCGTGGTGCGCCGAGCCGCCCTGACACTGCACCTGGTGCACGTCCACGTCGATCGGCACCGGGTCGATGCGCAGGCCGGCGATCCCGGACTCCTCGGTGGCCTCGCGGAGCGCCGCGGCGACGAGGGTCTGGTCGATCGGCTCGCAGTGCCCGCCGAGCTGCACCCAACGTCCGAACTTGACGTGCAGGCAGAGCAGCACCCGGGAGCCGGTGGAGTCCAGCACCAACGCGCTGGCGGTGACATGCCCGGGGCGGTGCTGCCGGCTCATCGCGACCGGGCCGACGGCGAGCAGCGCGAGGGTTCGGTCCCGCGCGCCGGCCGCGTCCGGGCTGGTCGGCTGCCAACCCTCCAGCAACGCGGTGGCGTCGGCGTGCAGCGCCTTGTACGCCTCGGGGTCGGTCGTCTGGGCGGTCGGGCCGGTAATCACTGTGTCGGGCACCCCGCCACTGTACGAGCGTGTGCTCCGTACGCTGGCCCGGTGACAGTGCGACTCGTCGAATTCGTGGTGGCCGGTAACGAGGCCAGCGATCTGTTGCCGGTGCGGTCGGCGGCGCTGCTGCGGGCGTACGGTGCCCGGCGGGGCTTCTGGACCGTGCTGGACGAGGGGCCGGTGGAGCGCTGCCTCGCGCTGCTGCTGGAGGGCGACGACGGGGAGTGGACGGCCCTGCACGTGCGGGCGGATGCCGGTGTGGAGAACGGGCGGACCGAGGACGGTGAGGCGCTCGCCCACCACGACGGCTGGGTGTACGTCTTCGGCTCCCACTTCGGCTCGAAGGCTGGCCCGCTGCGACCTCGGCGCGCCTTCGTGGCCCGGTTCCGTGAGGACGACGCGGCGGCCGGGCCGGTGCCGGTGCACGTGGTACGCAACTCGTTTCGGCTGCACCGGGCGGTGAACGATGCTCTCGCCGCGTCGCCGCTGACCCTCCTGCCGGCGGGGGAGCGGGTGCGGGAACGGTTCATCGTGGAGACGCTGGCCCGGGGAACCGTCCGGGAGAAGAGCTGGGTGAGCCGGTTGGCCAGGGACGACCTGCCGTTGAACGTGGAGGCTGCGGCGTTCACCCCGGCCGGGACGGTGCTGCTCGGGCTGCGTTTTCCGGTCACCGACGCCGGTGAGCCGATCCTGGTCGAGGTGGCCGGTGTGCCGGGCATGTTCACTGCCGAGCGGGAGTGGCCGCGGGCGTTGGGCGCGTACGCGTTGACTGGCGTCACTCCGCCGGGGGAGCTGACCGGCTTCCGCGCGATCACCCCGACGTCGGACGGCGGGTACGCGGCCGTGATCGGCTCGATCGACGCGCTGGGCAAGGGGTCGGTACTGCTCGACGACCATCCGGGTGGGGGTGAGGTCACCTCCCGACACGTCCGCTTCCGGCTGACCGGTGGCGAGGCGGGCGACGGGCGGCGGCTCGTCGGGGAGCAGGTGGCGGACCTGGCCCCGTTTCACCACGTCGAGGGCGTGGCGGAGCTGGACGGACTGTCGTTCTACGTCACGGACGAGGACCATCGGGTCGCGCTCTGGGTCGGCTGAGCCGGCGCGGGGGGCGGGATGACCGGACGGCACCTCTGCGGAACAAGGGCCGCAGACCCTCGTGGTGCCGTCCGATCACCGGGGCCTCCCCGGTCCCGGTGCCCCCGGCAGCACGGGCGTCAAGGACGCGCGGCGCCGTGTTCGGGCATGGGAAGCATGCCGAACCCGCCCCGGAGGCGTCGAGGTTTTTCAGTCCAGGCTTAAAGATGGAGATTAGTGCCGGCCAGGTAGAGTCGAACGGTCATCCGGCACCCCCCCTGCCGGCGACACAGGAGCGCTCCATGCTGAAGATCCACTTTTCTGGGGAGGACATCCTCCGGACCCGGGTGGCACCGGCGGCGGACCCGGTCTGGGAGCTGGTCCTCAGCCTGCACGTGCTGCGCGGCCGCACCCGCGATCCGCTGACCGCCAACTGGCGGCGCAGCGTGGCCCGGGATCTGCGCCAGGACTCCGCCTCCGAGCAGCTCCGCCTGCTCTTCGCGTTGAACCCGCCGCGTGGCTACTTCCCCGACTTCCTCACCCCGTACGCCAGCGTCGAGGGCTTCGAGGCCGGGCTGGACGCGCTCCGCCGTACCCCCGCCCAGTTGTTGCAGCGGGACCTGAGCGTGCTGGCCGCCGAGAACCAGCTGCCCTCCTCGGCGGCCGCGCTCGCCCGGGGTGAGGTGTCGGCGCTGCACCACCTGGCCGAGTCGATGGAGCAGTACCGGTCGCTGGCGATCAGCCCGTACTGGAGCCGGATCCAGGCCGCGGTCGCGGCGGACCGCACCCGGCGGGCGCGGGCGCTGCTCGACGGCGGCGTCGAGGGCCTGCTCACCAGCCTCCGGCCAACGATGCGCTGGGAGAGCGGGGTGCTGGAGGTCCGCAGCTACCCGCACAGCCGGGAACTGCACCTGGACGGCCGTGGACTGCTGCTGGTGCCGTCGTTCTTCTGCGCGGCCACCCCTGTCGCACTGCTCGACCCGGCGCTGCCACCGGTGCTGGTCTACCCGGTGGACCGGCTGGGCGCGCTGGTCTCCGCCGACCCCAGCGCCGCCTCCGGTGCTGCCCGCGAATCACTCGCCGCACTGCTGGGCCGCACCAGGGCGGCGGTGTTGCAGGCCAGCGACGAGGGCTGCACCACCGGGGAGGTCGCCCGCCAGCTCAACATCTCACCGGCGGCGGCGAGCCAGCACGCCACCGTGCTGCGCAACGCTGGTCTGCTGGTCAGCCACCGCGAACGCAACAGCGTGCTGCACACGTTGACCCCGCTGGGCCGGGCCATGCTGGACGCGTGACCCGGGCCTTCCGCGCCGGCCGAGGGTGGTCCTACAGGGCGAGCGCAGCACTCGCCGGGCTGCCGGGCGGTGGCGGCAACAGTGTCGACCCGACGCCCTGTGCGGCCAGGGCGACGCGCAGCCGGTGCAGGTCGGCGCCGAAGCGGACCAGACCCATCGGCTCGACGGGCGTCGGGGCCGAGCCGAGCACCAGGTCGGCGCCGTCCGGCCACCCGGGCATCTCGGCGACCAGACCGGCGCGTACCTCGGCCTCGTCGACCAGCGTGAAGACCGTGCCGGGGGCGACCACCCCGGCGACCGCGTCGATCGCCCGTCGCACAGCGCTCAGGTCGGCCGGTGTCGGGCCGGGACCGTCGGCCAGGGTGGCGGCGTCGGAGAGCCCCGCGGCGTGGGCCTCAGCGGTACCCAGCGAGAACAGGTCCTGTGCCGCATCGCGGATCAGCGCCCGCGCGCCACCGGCGTCGTCCGGGATGGCGGCCGGCAGGTAGCCCCGCACCACCGCCACGGGGACCTGATCGCACTTGCCCTTGATCAGTTCGCCGGCACCCGCCAGCTCGTCCACCACCGCCATCTGGGTCAACTGCAACTCGTTGCCGTACGGGTCGACCTCGCCCCGGTGATCGCGGATGGCCGGCATTCCGGCCACCCCGAGCGCCACGTCGGTGAGCCCGTTGCGCCAGGGCCGGCCCATCGTGTCGCTGATGATCACGGCGAGTTCCAGGTCGTAGCGCTCCCGCAGCGCGTCCCGCAGAGCCCGCGCCGAGGCGTCCGGGTCGACCGGCAGCAGCACCAGTTGGGTCTTGTCCACGTTCGACGCGTCGATCCCCGCCGACGCCATGACGAAGCCGTGGTGGGTCTGCACGATCCGGGTCGCCCCCCGACTGGCGACCACCCGGGCGGTCTCACCGGCCAGGACGTCGTCCCGTGCGGCAAGCCGCTCCGGCCCGTCCGCCGGCACGTCGACGAGCCGCCCCTCCGCCTTGGAAACGATCTTGCTGGTCACCACCAGCACATCGCCGTTGCGCAACCACGGCGCAGCAGTCGCGATCACCGCAGCCAGATCGTCACCCTCGGTCACGTGACCGATGCCGAGCACCGGCAGAATTTCCAGCCTCACGTCAACTCCACCGCGGCGCGGACCATTGCCGCCGTCGCCGCCTCGTCCGTCATCCGCAGCGGCACCGCGCGGACCGTCACCTCGGGCACCACAGTGCCCGCGTCCTCCTCGGCCACCAGCCAACCGTCGAGCAGGCCGCCGCTCGCCCGGCCGCCGTAGAGCCGACCCACCCCCGCCGCGCTGCACTCCGTACCGAGCACCGCCAGGCAACGGTCGGCCATCCCCCGCACCGGCGCGCCGCCGATGATCGGGGAGACACCCACCACCGGCGCCGGGCCGTCCGCCACCGCCGCACGCAGCCCCGGCACAGCCAGCACCGGCGCGACGCTCACCACCGGGTTACTCGGCGCGACCAGCACCAGATCGGCCGAGGCGATCGCGTCCAGCACCCCTGGGGCAGGCTTCGCCGTCTCCGCGCCCACGAACACGAAACGGTGCGTGCGGATGTCGGCCCGGTACCGCACCCACCACTCCTGGAAATGGATCGCCCGCTGACCCTGGTCGTCCTCCACCACGGCATGGGTCTCCAGGCGGTCGTCCGTCGCCGGCAACAGGCGTACGCCCGGCTCCCAGCGGCTGGCCAGCGCCTCGGTGACCGCGCTCAACGGGTAACCGCCGTTGAGCATGGTGCTGCGGACCAGATGGGTGGCGATGTCCTTGTCGCCGAGGCCGAACCAGGTCGGCTCCGCCCCGTACGCGGCCAACTCCTGTTTGACAGTCCAGCTCTCGCCGACCCGACCCCAGCCCCGCTCCGGGTCGGCGCCCCCGCCGAGCGTGTACATGACGCTGTCCAGGTCGGGGCAGATCTTCAACCCGTGTAACCACAGGTCGTCGCCGACGTTGACAACGGCGGTCACCTCCGCGCCGACGTCACGGGCGTACGCCCGGACGCCGAGCAGGAACCGGGCGCCGCCGATGCCGCCAGCCAGAACCACGATGCGCATGTCGACCATCCTCGCGCACGTGACGCCTCCGATCCGTGGGTGGCCCGGGAGACTAGGCTCACGTGCGCCCTGTCCGTTGATGCCCCGAGGGGGAGCTCGTGACCAGCCCCGCCGAGCCCGCGTCCGCCGACGCGACGCAGGCCCGCCAGCTGACCAAGCCACTGCGGGAGCTCGCCGCGCTCGTGCTGCTTGGCGCCAACGCCGTGTTCCTCTTCGTGGGCCTGCTCCGGCTCATCGCCCCGAACGACTACAGCTCCTTCACCGACCGCGCGGGCAGCGCCTTCTACGCGTTCGTCGGAGTGGAGGCGGTGGGCCTCCCGCTGCTGGCGGTGCTGTTGGCCACGCACATCTCGCCCGTGTTGGCGAAGGCGAAGCTGATCACACAGGCAGCTGTCGTCGAGTACGCGGTCAGCGCCCTGTTCGGCACGCTGACAATGCTGATCTGGACGGTGGGCCGGCTGGCCGAGGCAGAGGTGCTCGACGCGCTGCTCGGTGTGCTCACCCGGTTCGCCTGGATGGTGATCTTCGCGATCGCCGCCTGGGTCGTCTACACCATCTGGCGTGCCCACTACTACGTGCCGCGAGCCAAGCCGCAGCCGGGCGTCTACGGTCAGCCCCAGCCCGGCTGGCCGCAGCAGCAGGGCGGTTGGCCGGCCCCGGGGCAGCCCGGCGGCCAGCCGCAGGGCGGATGGCCCGCTCCCGGTCAGCCCGGCGGTTACCCGCAGGCCGGTCAGCCTGGTGGTTACCCGCAGGCCGGCCAGCCCGGCGGTTACCCGCAGGCCGGCCAGTACGGCCAGCAGTCGCCCCCGTTCCAGGCCCCGCAGTCGGCCCCGCCGTTCCCGCAGTCCGCGCCGCCGCACCCGCAGTCCGCGCCGCCGTTCCAGGCCCCGCAGTCCGCGCCGCCGGCGAACCCCGCCCCCCAGTCGGCGCCGCCGTCCCCGGCCGCGCCGCCGCCGTTCGGGCAGCCGCCGTCGGCCGACCCCACTCAGGCGATCCCGCGCCAGTCCGCCGACCCGACCGAGGTCATCTCCCATCCGGCCGACCCGGACACGGACCGCACCCAACACATCAAGCCCAACGACCACCCCGACCAGCCCCGCTGACCCGAAGAGCGCGCCGATCTTGCACTTTCGGTAGTCGAAACAAGCGAGATGTCCCCTAAGTCGGGACACAAACTGCAAGATCGCGAGCCGCAGGCGCCCCACGTCGCGTCGATCATGGAGTTGTGGTGCCAGATTTGCGCCCTACAACACGCTTTGTCACCCACCACAACTCCTTGATCGACGCGGGGTGGGGTGGGGACCCTGCGCCCAGGGCGGGTTGACGGCGCGGGGGCGTGGCACGGGGCAGGGCGGGGCACGTCGCGGCAGGGGGCGCGGCCCGGTGCGGGCACGGCACGGCATGGCGCGGGCGCGGGCGCGGGCGCGCGGCACGGGGCGCGCGGCACGGGGCGCGCGGCACGGGGCGCGCGGCACGGGGCGCGCGGTGCGGGCTCGGTGCGGGCGTGGTGGCGGGGCGGGGCGGGGCACACTCGGGGCGGGCGTGGTGGGGACTGGTTGGGTGGCGTGGGGCTGCGCATAGGGTGAGTGGATGGTTGATCGCACCCACTCCGGCCCGAGCGATGCGAGCGTGCGGCGGGCCCTGGGCCGGGCTACGAACGGGCGGGCGCTGGATGTCGATGAGGCGACCGCGCTGCTGTCCGCTCGTGGCGACGCGCTCGACGAGCTGCTCCGGCTCGCCGGGGGGATCCGCGACGCCGGGCTGCGGGACGCCGGGCGGCCGGGTGTGGTCACGTACTCGAAGAAGGTTTTCATTCCGCTGACCCGGCTCTGCCGGGACCGCTGCCACTACTGCACCTTCGCGACGGTGCCGCACCGGCTGCCGGCGCCGTTCCTGGACCGCGACGAGGTCCTCGCGATCGCCCGGGCAGGGGCCGCGCAGGGCTGCAAGGAGGCGCTGTTCACCCTGGGTGACCGACCGGAGGAACGCTGGCCGGCGGCTCGGACCTGGTTGGACGAACGCGGTTACGACTCGACACTGGACTACCTGCGCGCCTGTGCGGTGGCGGTGCTGGAGGAGACCGGCCTGTTGCCGCACCTCAACCCTGGGGTGCTGTCCTGGTCGGAGCTGCAACGGCTGAAGCCGGTCGCGCCGAGCATGGGCATGATGCTGGAGACGACAGCGACCCGACTCTGGTCGGAGCCGGGTGGTCCGCACTTCGGCTCACCGGACAAGGAGCCGGCGGTCCGGTTGCGGGTGCTTGAGGACGCGGGCCGGGTCGGGGTGCCGTTCACCACCGGCATCCTGATCGGCATCGGGGAGACTCCGGCGGAGCGGGTGGAGGCGCTGTTCGCGATCCGCCGCGTCCACCGGGAGTACGGCCACCTCCAGGAGGTGATCGTGCAGAACTTCCGCGCCAAGCCGGACACGGCGATGCGCGGCATGCCGGACGCGGAGCTGCACGATCTGGCCGCCACTGTGGCGGTGGCCCGGTTGCTGCTGGGCCCGAAGGCCCGGATCCAGGCCCCGCCGAATCTCATCGCCGGCGAGTACGACCTGTTGCTGCGCGCCGGCATCGACGACTGGGGCGGCGTTTCTCCGCTCACCCCCGACCACGTCAACCCGGAGCGCCCCTGGCCGCAGATCGACGAGCTGGCCCGGCACAGCGAGTTGGCCGGGTTCACGTTGCGGGAGCGGTTGACGATCTACCCCGAGTACGTGCGCGCGGGTGACCCGTGGCTCGACCCACGGTTGCTGCCGCACGTCGGTGCCCTGGCCGACCCGGCGACGGGCATGGCTGTCGAGTCGGCGATGCCGCAGGGACGGCCGTGGCAGGAGCCGGAGGAGGTGTTCGGCGGGCGGGTCGACCTGCACGCCACGATCGACACCACCGGCCGCACCGACGACCGGCGCGGCGACTTCGACAGCGTGTACGGCGACTGGTCCGAGGTTGCTGGCAAGGTCACCCCGGAGGCGACAGCCCGCCGGGCGGGCGTACCAGTGGCACCGGCCGGGAGCGGCGCGGACCGTGACCTGGCGGCCGGGCTGCGGCTCGCCGCCGACGACCCGGCGGCGCTGCTCGACCCCGGGCACACCGATGCCGCGCTGGCGCTGTTCGGTGCGGACGGGCCGGCGCTGGACGAGTTGTGCCGCCTCGCCGACGACGTGCGCCGTGCGGCGGTCGGCGACGACGTCACCTACGTGGTCAACCGCAACATCAACTTCAGCAACGTCTGTTACGTGGGCTGCCGGTTCTGTGCGTTCGCGCAGCGTGAGCGGGACGCCGACGCGTACCGGCTCTCCGTCGAGCAGGTCGCCGACCGGGCCGAGCAGGCGTGGGCCCTCGGCGCCAGCGAGGTGTGCCTCCAGGGGGGCATCGACCCGAAGATGCCGGTCACCGGGTACGCCGACATCGTGCGCGCGATCAAGGCCCGGGTGCCCGAGATGCACGTGCACGCGTTCTCTCCCATGGAGATCGTCACCGCCGCCGCGAAGGCCGGGGTGCCGGTCCGTGAGTGGCTGCTCCAGCTACGCGAGGCCGGGCTGGACACCATCCCGGGCACCGCCGCCGAGATCCTCGACGACGACGTGCGCTGGGTGCTGACCAAGGGCAAACTCCCGGCCGCCGCCTGGGTCGAGGTGGTCAGCACCGCCCACGAGCTGGGCATCCGGTCCAGCTCCACGATGATGTACGGCCACGTCGACCACCCCGGGCAGTGGCTGGCGCACTTCCGGGTGCTGGCCGGGGTGCAGGACCGCACCGGCGGGTTCACCGAGTTCGTGGCGCTGCCGTTCGTGCACACGAATGCTCCGATCTATCTGGCGGGTATCGCCCGACCCGGGCCGACCTGGCGTGAGAACCGGGTGGTGCACGCCATGTCCCGGCTGCTGCTGCACGGTCGGATCGACAACATCCAGTGCTCCTGGGTGAAGCTCGGCGACGAGGGCACCGTCGCGATGCTCCAGGGCGGCTGCAACGACCTCGGCGGCACGCTGATGGAGGAGACCATCTCCCGGATGGCCGGTTCCGACAACGGTTCGGCGCGTACCGAGGAGCAGTTGCGGGCCATCGCGAAGGCCGCCGGACGTCCGGCGCGCAAGCGGTCGACTGCGTACGGTCACGCCCGGCCCTGACGTCGAACCTTTCCCCGCCACCGGCCGTACCACGCGATGCCGGTGGCGGTCGCGGCGAGGACCGCCGCCGGTGTCCCCTCAGGGGCCCGGCGGCGTCGCGTGACGGCACCGGACCCGTCCGTCTCCGCGGGCGCGCTCGCGCCACCGCCGGAAAGGTTGCCCATGACCAGTGATCAGCGGAAGCGGCAGTGGCCGCGACTGACCCGCCGGCAGACGTTGACCGCCGCGGCCAGCGCCACCCTCGGCGCCGCCGCGCTCACAGTGCCGGGCCTGTCGGCCGCGCAGAACGCCCCGGGGGCGGCCGGTCGAGCCGACGAGCCGATCGTCGTTCATCTGCGGGACGCCGACTCGGGAACGATGGACGTCTTCGTCGGTGAGACGCGCATCGAGGTACGCGACCGCGGCCTGGCGGACCGGCTGCGGCGCGCCGCCCGGCGCTGACCCGCCCTCTCCGCCCCGCCATCCTGTCCCCGCCCAGTGAGGTTGGTCCGTCATGTCTTCCCACCGCGAGGCCCCGGAGATAGCCAAGGATCCGGTCGCCGACAGCTCCGACCTGTACGCGTTCGTCAGCCCCGACAAACGCGACACGGTCACGTTGATCGCCAACTACGTGCCGTTGCAACTCCCCTCCGGGGGGCCGAACTTCTTCGAGTTCGGCGACGACGTGCGCTACGAGATCCATATCGACAACGACGGTGACGGTCGTCCGGACGTCACCTACCGGTTCGAATTCACCACCGAGATCACGAACCCGAACAGTTTTCTCTACAACACCGGCCCGATCGATTCGCTCGACAGCAAGACCTGGAACCGGCGGCAGTTCTACAGCCTGACCCGGGTGGCCGACGGCCGCGAGCACCGGCTGGCGCACAAGCTGCAGTGTCCGCCGTGCAACGTCGGCCCGCTGTCCACCCCGAAGTACGCCGACCTGGTGCGGCAGGCCACCTACTCGCTCTCCACGGGGGAGCGGGTCTTCGCCGGGCAGCGCGCCGACGGGTTCTTCGTCGACCTCGGGGCGATCTTCGACCTCGGCACGCTGCGGCCGTTCCAGCAACTGCACGTCGCCGGGAAGAAGATCTTCAAGGCCGAGGGCGAGCCGGTGAACGCCACCGACCGGATGAACGTGCACAGCATCGCGGTGCAGGTGCCGCTGGAGCGGGTGCGTCGGCGCGCCAACCGGTACGGTGCCGCGGATCGGGCGTCGGTGATCGGGGTGTGGACGTCGGCGTCGCGTCGGCAGGTGCGGGTGCTCGGCGACCGGGGCGGGGCGGACACCAGCACCGGCCCGTTCACCCAGGTATCGCGGTTGGGCAATCCACTGTTCAACGAGGTCATCGTGCCGATGTCCAAGAAGGACCTGTGGAATTCGCTGCCACCGTCGGAGGACAAACGGTTCGCCCAGTTCGTCGAGCAGCCGGAGCTGGCCGCGTTGCTGCCGGCGCTCTACCCGGACGTCTTTCCCAACCTGGACAAGCTCACCAAGGCGAAGAAGGCGCGGGCCGACCTGGTGGCGATCCTGCTCACCGGCGTGCCGGCCGGGCTGATCGACGGCTTCACCAACAGCACCGGTGAAGTGCAGGCCGACATGCTGCGACTGAACACGGCGATCCCGCCCACCAGGCGTCCGGACCGGTTCGGGGTGCTCGGTGGCGACCTGGCCGGGTTCCCGAACGGGCGTCGGGTCGGCGACGACGTGGTCAGCATCGCGTTGCGGGCCATCGCCGGGGTCACCGTCCCGCTGGTGGACAAGACGTTCCAACCGGACGCGGCGGCCGCCGCCGTCACCCCGGGGCTGAGCGCCGCCGACGTGACAGCGCCGTTCCTCGGAAACTTCCCCTACCTGGGTACGCCGTACGACGGGTTCAACAACCCGTCGGCGGCGTCCTGATCGGGCGAAGGGCGAACTGGATGCACGAGCACGCGTACGGGCCGTCGGAGACCGGGACCGTCATCCTCGATCTGGGCGGCGACACCGGCGCCCTGATCGTCTACACGGGTCGGGATCTGCACGGCCGGGAGATCGAGATCAGTCGCGACGACGACCGTCGGGTCCACTCGGCGGTGCGTGAGCGTCGGGTGCGGGACGGTTCGTTCCACAGTGCGGTCTATCCCGATCTGCCGAGCGGAATTTATACCGTCTGGTGGGACGATCGTACGCCCGCCGGCACAATCTCTGTCCATGGTGGAGAGATAGCCGAGTTTGCCTGGCCCAGCAGCGGTTTCGGGGCCGCCGGCTGACCCCGGAACCTCGGTTTCACCACCGCGCCCCGTCCACATTGTGGACGGGGCGCGAGTGCTGTTCGCAGCTCGACGGGCGGTCTGCGCCGCACCGCGTTAACCTGTCCCCCACCAAGATCAGCTTAGGGGTGGAGGTCCCTGGTGCCGTCCGGTCGGCGACTCGTCGGAGAAGCGCCACGGCAGAAAAGTCGGGCAACTCGCCGGAGAGGGCGTTACTCGGCCGGGGTCTGAATCGATAGGGCAGGTTGCGAGGCTGGACGGCCCGAGTGGCCGGCCGGGGGTGTCGGGAGGGCGACTCCATTATCAAGTTTGGCTTGACGGCGCACGCATTACACGCGTGTAATTTGAATGGGGTTGTTCGCACGGAACGCAACAAAACGGGACCGGACGGACAAGCACGCCTTTCGCGTGGGGGGTTGCAGCGGCGATGACGCCGGTGCGCGACAAGGAGGCATTTGATGGACGGCCAGCTTGAGGTGGCCGACCTGCTCGGAAACGCGCCGGAGTGGCAGGAGCGGGCGTTGTGCTCGCAGACCGACCCCGAGGCGTTCTTTCCCGAGAAGGGCGGCTCGACCCGCGAGGCGAAGCGGATCTGCTCGCGTTGCGAGGTCAAGACCGAGTGCCTCGAATACGCACTGGGTCACGACGAGCGGTTCGGCATCTGGGGTGGGCTCTCCGAGCGGGAGCGGCGCAAGTTGAAGCGGCGGGCTGCCTGAGCGGTTCAGGTCTGGGCGGTGCAGGTCTGCGCGGGGGGCGGCCTGAACGGTTCGAGGTCTGTGCGGTGCAGGTCCGCGCGGGGGGCGGCCTGAGTGGTGTGAGGTCGAGGCGGTGGGGGCCGCCCGACTCTCCGCCCGGAGGTTGGCTCAGGCGAGCTCGTCCGGGTCCACCCCGAGAAGGTTCGCCACCTGTTCGATGATCACGTCATGGACGAGATCGGCGAGGTCCTCACGGTCCATCGCCCGGAACTCCAGGGGCCGCCGGTACAGCACGATCCGCGGCGGCACCTCCTGCCGGCCCGGGCGGCCGGGCAGCAGCCGGGCCAGCGGGACCTCGCCATCCTCCAGTACGTCCGAGTCGTAGACGTTCAGGTCCGGCGGGACATCCTCAACCGCGAACTCGACCCCGGCCAGCTCCTTGGCGAACCGACGCTCCAGCGTCTCGACGGTGTCCAGGACCAGGTCATCGAAGACCTCGGCCTTGGTCCGCGCCAGCGGCACGGTGGCCGGAACCAGCCGTCCGCGCAGGCCGCGCCCGTGCCGGTCACGATGCGCACGCCGGCCGGGGCCGGTGCGGCGGTGTTCCGGGCTCGTCATGAGGCAAAGGGTAGCGCCCGTCCCGGGCTGGTCAGCGGCAGCGCCGCTCCAGTGGCGCGGCGCGCCCAGGACGGTCGACTGTGATCACCATGACGGGCGTGTCGCAACGCGAAGCGATGCGCCGGACCCGGTAATGGAGATACCCTGCCGCACGTGAGGTCACCACGGCGCTGCTCCCGTAACGGCTGCCCCCGGCAAGCGGTCGCCACATTGACCTATGTCTACAACGAGTCGACAGCGGTGGTGGGGCCGCTGGCGGCGTTCGCCGAGCCGCACACGTACGACCTCTGCGAGCCGCACGCCCGCAGCCTGACCGCGCCGCGGGGCTGGGACGTCGTCCGACACGAGGGCGAGTTCGAGCCGCCGCCGCCCACCACGGACGACCTGGTCGCGCTGGCCGAAGCGGTCCGCGAAGCCGCCCGCCCGGCCCCCCGCCCCCCGGAGCCGGACCAGAACCGTCCCGAGAACCCCCACCAGACCGGCCGCCGAGGCCACCTCCGAGTGATCCCCCCCAACCACTGACCCGCCAGGGTGCCCCACACGGCACCCCCTGGCCCCAAGATCGCACTCGATCCTGGTTGTAGTGGCCTCACGCCGTTCGGACCCCACTCTTTCCATGTTCGAGCGCGATCTTGCGGGTCGTTCGCAGTGCGGTGGGGCATTCCCGCGTTGATCAAGAGGTTTCGGTCACCATTCGGCGCGTTCCTGACGCAAACCTCTTGATCAACAGGAGGTCCGGCCGGGTTAGAGGCGGGTCCAGGCTTGGGTGAGGACGGTGCGGAGGATCTGCTCGATCTCGTCGAAGTGCTGCTGCTCGGCGATCAGGGGTGGGGCCAGCTGGATGACCGGGTCGCCCCGGTCGTCGGCCCGGCAGTAGAGGCCCGCCTGGAACAGGGCTGTCGAGAGGAAGCCGCGCAGCAGGCGCTCCGACTCGGCCTCGGTGAAGGTCTCCCGGGTGGTCTTGTCCTTGACCAGTTCAATGCCGTAGAAGTAGCCGTCGCCGCGGACGTCGCCGACGATCGGCAGGTCGTGCAGCTTCTCCAGGGTGGCCCGGAAGGCGTCCTCGTTGGCGCGTACGTGCCCGACCAGGTCCTCTCGGGCGAACACCTCCAGGTTGGCCAGGGCCACCGCGCAGGAGACCGGGTGCCCACCGAAGGTCACGCCGTGGGCGAACATGCCGGTCTCGGTGAGGAAGGGTTCCATCAGCCGGTCGCTGGCGATCATCGCGCCGAGCGGGGCGTAGCCGGAAGTGATGCCCTTGGCGGTGGTGATGATGTCCGGCTGGTATCCGTAGCGCACCGCGCCGAAGTACTCACCCAACCGCCCCCACGAGCAGATCACCTCGTCCGAGACGAGCAGCACGTCGTACGCGTCGCAGATCTCCCGTACCCGCTGGAAGTAACCCGGCGGCGGTGGGAAGCACCCGCCGGAGTTCTGCACCGGCTCAAGGAAGACCGCGGCGACCGTGTCCGGGCCTTCCCGCTCGATGGCCCGACCGATTTCGTCGGCGGCCCACCGGCCGAACGCCTCGGGGTCGTCGCCGTGCTCGGGCGCCCGGTAGAAGTTCGTGTTCGGCACCTTGATCGCGCCCGGCACCAGTGGCTCGAAGTCGCTCTTGATGCCGGGCAGGCCGGTGATCGACAGGGCACCCATGGAGGTGCCGTGGTAGGCGATGTAGCGGCTGATCACCTTGTACTTGTTGGGCTGCCCGGTGCGCTTGAAGTACGCGCGGGCCAGCTTCCACGCCGCCTCGACGGCCTCCGAGCCGCCGGTGGTGAAGAAGATCCGGTTGAGGTCGCCGGGGGTGAGCGCGGCGATCCTCTCGGCAAGCTCGATGGCCTTCGGGTGCGCGTACGACCAGAGCGGGAAGTACGCCAGCTCGCCGGCCTGCTTGGCGGCGGCCTCGGCCAGCTCGGTGCGGCCGTGGCCAGCGTTGACCACGAAGAGCCCGGCGAGCCCGTCCAGGTAGCGGCGACCCTGCGCGTCCCACACGTACGCTCCCTCGCCGCGCACGATGGTCGGCACCTCACCGGCGGAGTAGCTCGCCATCCGGGTGAAGTGCATCCAGAGGTGGTCGGTGGCGTTGGCCATGTCAGCCCCATCGGTCGTCGGGCCGGTCAAAGGGGTGAAGCCGGCCGCTCTGCCAACGGTTATCGCACAGCCCCGACCTCCGAGGCAAGTGTTATCGGCGGTATCACGGCCGGTTGGCGACGGATTTAGCGCAGAGGCGTAGCAGACGCAACGGAATCCGCACCACTGTTGCTAGGTTGATCGGCGGTCGGCAGGAGCCCGAGGTGCGCTGGTCGCTGCCTTTGGAGCTGAATCGTTTGCGACATCAGGGCTGCCCTGGCGCGGCTGCCTTGTCACGGCTGCCTTGTCACGGCTGCCTTGTCACGGCTGCCTTGTCACGGCCGCTCCACGAGCCCTTCCGGGCTTCGCGGCGTCGACCAGGCTGGCCGGTCGTCGCGCGGGGGTCTGCCGGTCTGTGCGTGGACGTCGGCGGGTTGGTCGCGTCGGGGGGTCTGCCGGTCCGTGCGCGGGGGCCGGTCGGTTGGTCGCGTCGGGGGGTCTGCCGGTCTGTGTGCGGGGGCCGGTCGGTTGGTCGCGCCGGGGTCTGCCGGTCTGTGTGCGGGGGCCGGTCGGTTGGTCGCGTCGGGGGGGTCTGCCGGTCTGTGTGCGGGGGCCGGTCGGTTGGTCGCGCCGGGGTCTGCCGGTCTGTGCGTGGGGGCCGGCCGGTTCGTCGCGCGGAGATCGGCCGGGTCGTCGCGCGGGGGTCTGCCGGTCTGCGCGTGGACGTCGGCCGGTCCGCCGATTCGTTTGCGACATCAGCTCCAAAGGGCCCGGCTGGTGGTAGCGCCTCCCTCCGGCCGCCGGCTCGATTCACTCCGGATCGCCGAGATCGCGGTGTTCGGGCGTGGTTGACACCGCGATATTGGTGAACTCGAGTGGATCAAGCGCGAGGGCAGGGCTGGGAGGCGGGGGTCGGCCGCCGGGGTGACCGGTCGGCGTGACGTGAGTCGGGGTCGGGGTCGGGGCGGCGCGGTCAGCGTTACGGGTCTGGTGAGGCGGGTCGGGGGCGCGGGGTCGGGGTGGCGTGGGTCAGGTGGCGCGGGTGACGCGGGTGACGCGGTGGGCGCGGTGGGCGCGGTCGACGCGACCGACCACTGATCCACTCGGGTTCATGGAAACCGGGGCGTCAGGGCGGCCCCGACACCCCGACTTCCTGAAGACCGAGTGGATCAAGCGCGGCGTGGATCAAGCGCGGCGTGAATCGAGCGCGGCGTGGATCGAGCGCCGCGTGGAGCACAGCGGTGGCGGCGTCAGGCCGTACCCCAGGTGTAGGTCTGTTTGCGGAGTTTGAGATAGACGAACGCCTCGGTGGAGAGCACCCCGGGCACCGCGCGCAGCCGTTGCAGGATCTCCAGCAGGTGGTCGTCGTTGCGGCAGACCACCTCGGTGAGCAGGTCGAACGACCCGGCGGTGATCACCACGTAGTCGACCTCGTCCAGCTCGGCCAGCCGGTCCGCGACCGCTTCCAGGTCGCCGTCGGTACGTAGGCCGATCATCGCCTGCCTGTTGAAGCCCAGCTGGAGCGGGTCGGTCACCGCCACGATCTGCATCACGCCGGAGTCGAGAAGCCGCTGCACCCGCTGGCGGACCGCCGCCTCGGACAGCCCCACAGCCTTGCCGATCGTCGCGTACGGGCGGCGGCCGTCCTCCTGAAGCTGCTCGATGATCTGCTTGGCCACGTCATCCAGCAGAGCGTGATTGGCACCGTCACGGACAGCGACGCGTCGACCGCCGTTGCTGTTCTCGTGCTGCCGGTTTGTCATTGCCCGCTCCCCATGTCCCGAATCGTGATGTCGCGCGTGTATCCCCGCGTAGTCTGGCGTATTTCGTCGTGTATCGCTATTCCCGCAACGGAATCCCTTGTAAGGGAGGTCACCTCATGTCAGGATCAGTCGTCCATGGCACTTGACCCTCCCGACATTCCCGCCGGCGTGCCTCCCCGTCCCGCCCGCCGACGATGACCCCCTAGGAGTCGTCATGCGTACTCCCCTCCGGCCCCTCTCCCGGCGTGGACTGCTCACCGGCACTCTCGGTTCGGCCGCCCTGCTCACCCTGGGCGGCAGCCTCGCGGGCTGCGGCACCAAGGGCGCGCAACAGACCGAAGCTGGCTGCGTCAGCGAGGACCTCTCCGGCACCGAGAAGAAACTCGCCTTCGCCAACTGGCCGCAGTACATGGACGTGGACGACACTGACGAGTCCAAGCGACCGAGCCTCGACGAGTTCATCACGAAGACCGGCATTCAGGTGACCTACACCGAGGACATCAACGACAACAACGAATTCTTCGGCAAGGTGCAGAACCAGCTCGCCGCCTGCCAGAGCACCGACCGGGACATCATCGTGCTGACCGACTGGATGGCGGCCCGGATGATCCGGCTCGGCTGGATCCAGAAGTTGGACCCGGCGAAGATCCCGAACGTGCAGGCCAATCTCCTTCCGTCGCTGCTCAACCGCCCCTTCGACGCCGAGAACCGGATCTCCATTCCGTGGCAGTCCGGCCTCGCTGGCCTTGCCTACAACGGCAACGTCACGAAGGAACTGCGGACCGTCGACGAACTGCTCACCCGCCCCGACCTCAAGGGCAAGGTGACAGCGCTCAGCGAGATGCGCGACACCATGGGCCTGCTGCTCGGGTCGAACGGGCACGACCCGGCGAACTTCACCGCCGCCCAGTTCGACGACGCCCTCAACAAGCTCAAGAAGGCAGTCGACTCCGGGCAGATCCGCAAGTTCACCGGCAACGACTACGCGCCGGACCTGGCCAAGGGCGACATCGCTGCGTGCATCGGCTGGTCCGGCGACGTCATCCAACTGTCCGGTGAGGACGAGAAGGTGCGGTTCGTCGCGCCGGACTCCGGCGTGATGCTCTACAGCGACAACATGATGGTCCCCAACAAGGCCACCCACAAAGGCAACGCCGAAGCGCTGATCAACTACTACTACGAGCCGGCGGTCGCGGCGAAGCTGGCCGCGTACGTCAACTACATCTGCCCGGTCACTGGCGCTCAGGCCGAGATGGAGAAGATCGACCCCGAGCTGGCCGCCAACCCGCTGATCTTCCCGGACGAGGCGCTGCTGTCGAAGTCCAAGGTGTTCATGGCCCTGGACGAGAAGCAGGAGAAGGAGTACGAGGGCAAGTTCCAACAGGTCATCGGGGCGTGACGAGGATGGCGCGCGAGACACCCGCCGGCGACCTGCGCCTGGCCGACCTCACCAAACGGTTCGGCGTCTTCACAGCTGTCGACGACCTGAGCCTCACCATCGAGCAGGGTTCGTTCTTCGCGCTGCTCGGCGCGTCCGGCTGCGGCAAGACCACCACGCTGCGGATGATCGCCGGCCTGGAGGAGCCGACCAGCGGCCAGGTGCTGCTCGGTGACCGGGACATCGCCCGGCTGCGGCCCTACAAGCGGCCGGTCAACACCGTCTTCCAGAGCTACGCGCTCTTCCCGCACCTCGACATCTTCGAGAACGTGGCCTTCGGGCTGCGCCGACGCGGCATCCGCTCGGTCGACGACGAGGTCACCCGGATGCTGTCGCTGGTGCAACTCGACGGCTACGGCAACCGGCGCCCCGCCCAGCTCTCCGGGGGGCAGCAGCAGCGGGTCGCGCTGGCCCGCGCCCTGATCAACCGGCCGCAGGTGCTGCTGCTCGACGAGCCGCTGGGCGCACTCGACCTCAAGCTGCGCCGACAGATGCAGATCGAGCTGAAGCGCATCCAGACCGAGGTCGGCATCACCTTCGTGCACGTCACCCACGACCAGGAGGAGGCCATGACGATGGCCGACACCGTCGCGGTGATGAACGCCGGCCGGATCGAGCAGTTGGGTGCCCCGGCCGACATCTACGAGTTTCCCGCCACTGCCTTCGTGGCCAACTTCCTCGGCCAGTCCAACCTGCTCGCCGGCGAGGCCACCAGCGCCAGCGGCGGCGACGTAGCGGTGACGGCGCACGGCACGCGCTTCTCGGTGCCCGCCGGCCGGTCGCGGGCCGAGCACGGCCCGGTTCACCTGGGGGTACGCCCCGAGAAGCTGATTCTGGTCGGCTCCGCCGACCAGGTGCCCGCCGGGTATCAGCAGGTCACCGGAGTGGTCACCGACGCCTCCTACGTGGGAGTCAGCACGCAGTACCTGCTGCGGACCGGCTGGGGCACCGAGTTGTCGGTCTTCGCCGCCAACAGCGGGACGTCGACGCCGGTGGCGGTCGGCAGCGAGGCGGTGGCGTACTGGGATCCGCAGCACGCGTTCCTGCTGCCCCGCGACGCAGCAGACACCGACCGGACGTCGCCGGTGCTGGACGAGCCGGTAGGTGCGTCGTCGTGACCCTGCTGGCCCCCACCAGAGCGGGGCACCCGCCGCCCGCGCCACCGGCAGCCCGGTCCGGGCGACGCCGACTCCTGCCGTACCTCCTGTTGCTGCCCGGTGCGGCCTGGCTGCTCATCTTCTTCGGTGTGCCGCTGGGGCAGTTGGCGGCGGCCAGCCTGTACGACCCCAGCGGCTCGCTCTCCACCGGGTACGCGATGACCTGGGCGGTCAGCAACTACCCGGACGTGCTGCAGGCGTACTGGCCGCAGTTCCTGCGCTCGTTCGGTTACGCCGGGTTGGCCCTGGTGTTGGCGTTGCTGCTGGGCTACCCACTGGCGTACGCCATCGCGCAGAAGGCCGGCCGCTGGAAGAACCTGCTGCTGGTGTGCGTCGTCGCGCCGATGTTCACCAGCTTCCTGGTCCGCACGCTGGCCTGGAAGACGATCCTGTCGGACAACGGCGCGCTCGTCGGTCTGCTGCGGGACGTGCACCTGCTCGCCCCGGACGGTCGGCTGCTGGCCACGCCGTTCGCTGTGGTGCTCGGCCTGACGTACAACTTCCTGCCGTTCCTGGTGCTGCCGCTGTACGCGAGCCTGGAGCGGCTGGACCCCCGGCTGCTGGAGGCGGCAACCGACCTGTACGCGAGCCCGGTGCAGGCGTTCCGTCGGGTGACGCTGCCGCTGTCCATGCCCGGTCTGGTCGCCGGCACGCTGCTGTTCTTCATCCCGGCGAGCGGCGACTACATAAACGCCGAACTGCTCGGCACCCCGAACGAATACATGATCGGCAACGTCATCGACTCGGCGTTCCTGGTCCGACTGGACTACCCGCAGGGCGCCGCGCTGTCGTTCCTGCTGATGGCGGCGATCCTCGCGGTGGTCTTCGGCTATCTGCGCAGGGCCGGCACGGAGGAGGTCCTCTGATGAGCGCGAGGAGTGCAGCGCAGCGGAGCCCCGCAGTCGCGAATGAAAGGCGGCTCCGATGAGGCTCTCGCGCTGGTTGGCCGACCGGTGGGTGATGATCGTGGCGTTACTGGTGCTCGGCTACCTGGCGCTGCCGATCCTGGTGGTGGCCGGGTTGTCGTTCAACCGGCCGTCGAGCCGGCTGTCGTACGACTTCAACGAGTTCACAGTGGACAACTGGCGGCAGCCGTGCGCCACCTCGGACATGTGCGATGCGGTGGTCCGCAGCGTGCAGATCGGCTTTCTCGCCACTGTCGTCGCCACAGTGCTCGGCACCCTGATGGCGTTCGCGCTGGTCCGGCACCGTTTCCGTGGCCGATCCGGGATCAACGTGCTGATCTTCCTGCCGATGGCCACCCCGGAGCTGGTGATGGGCACGTCGTTGCTGGCCCTGTTCGTGTCGGCGGGCGTACCGCAGGGCTTCTGGACCATCGTGATCGCGCACGTGATGTTCTGCGTGTCGTTCGTGGTGGTGACCGTGAAGGCGCGGCTCGCCGGGATGGACCGGCGGCTGGAGGAGGCCGCCATGGACCTCTACGCCAACGAGTGGCAGACGTTCCGCCGGATCACCCTGCCGCTGGTGCTGCCCGGCATCGTGGCCGCCGCGTTGCTGGCCTTCTCGCTGAGCTTCGACGACTTCATCATCACGAACTTCAACGCCGGCACCACTGTCACGTTCCCGATGTACGTCTGGGGCGCTGCCCAGCGTGGCATCCCCCCACAGGTCAACGTCATCGGCACCGCGATGTTCGCGGTCGCGCTGCTGCTGGTGGGGCTCAGCTCATTGCGGGGCCGGAGGGCCCGCCGCGCCGCGCTGTTGTCCAGGCCGTCATGACCCTCCCGCACACCGGCCGGGCTTTGGCCGACGCGGCACCCGTGCCGTACTGGCTCGATCGCCCGGACCGCCCCGACCCGCTACCGCCACTGGGCGGTCGGCACACCGCCGACCTGCTGGTGATCGGCGGCGGTTACAGCGGACTGTGGGCCGCGTTGTTGGCGAAACAGGCGGACCCGGACCGGGACGTGCTGCTCGTCGACGCCGGGACCTGCGGTTGGGCAGCGTCTGGGCGCAACGGCGGTTTCTGCGCCGCCTCGCTGACCCACGGCCTCGCCAACGGCGTCGACCGGTTCCCCGACGAGGTCGGCGAGTTGGAGCGCCTCGGCCGGGACAACCTGGACGCCATCGCCGCCACCGTCGCGACGTTCGACATCGACTGCGACTTCGAGCGCACCGGTGAGCTGGCCGTCGCCGTCGAGCCGTACCAACTCGACGGGCTGGCCGCCGACGCGGACCTGGCCCGCCGGTACGGCCACCGGGTGCGGTTGCTCGACCGGGACGAGGTACGCGCCGAGGTGCACTCACCGACGTACCTGGGTGGGATGTTCGACGCCGACCGGGTGGCGATGGTGGACCCGGCGAAGCTTGCCTGGGGGCTGCGCCGCGCCTGCCTCGACCTCGGCGTACGCGTGCACGAGCACACCCGGGTCACCGGCCTGCGCGCCGACAGCGCGGCGGTGCACGCCAGCACCCTGGGCACCGGCCCCGCCGCCCACCGGGTCGACAGTGGCCGGGCCGACACCCGGGCCGCCGGCCTGCCCGGCTCGATACGGGCGCGCCGGGTCGTGCTGGCCACCAACGCGTTCCCGCCGCTGCTGCGCCGGCTGCGGGCCTACCTGGTGCCGGTCTACGACCACGTGCTGATGACCGAGCCGCTCACCGCGGCCCAGCGTGACGCCATCGGGTGGCGCAACCGGCAGGGGCTCGCCGACACCGCCAATCAGTTCCACTACTACCGGATCACCACCGACGGGCGGATCCTCTTCGGCGGTTACGACGCGGTCTACCACTACGGCAACCGGGTCGCGCCCGAGCTGGAGCAACGCCCAGCCACCTTCACCACCCTCGCCCGCCACTTCTTCACCACGTTCCCACAGCTCGCCGACGTGCGGTTCAGCCACCGCTGGGGCGGTGTCATCGACACCTGCACCCGGTTCTGCCCGTTCTTCGGCACCGCCTACGGCGGTCGGCTGGCGTACGCGGCCGGCTACACCGGCCTCGGCGTCGGGGCCAGCCGCTTCGGGGCCCGGGTGCTGCTCGACCTGCTCGACGGCGGGAACACCCCGCTGACCGGGCTCGACCTGGTTCGCCGCAAGCCACTGCCGTTCCCGCCGGAACCCGTCCGCGCGGTCGGCATCAATCTCACCCGCTGGTCACTGGCCCGCGCCGACGCGCGCGAGGGTCGGCGCGACCTCTGGCTCCGTACTCTCGATCGTTTCGGTTTGGGGTTTGATTCCTGATGCGTGTCCTCCTCGTCGGCGCCGGTGGCGTCGGCTCCGCCGCCGTAGCCATCGCCGCCCGACGGACCTTCTTCGAGACCATTGTGGTCGCCGACCACGACCCCGTGCGGGCCCAGCGGGCGGTCGCCGGGCACGGTGACCGTTTCGTCGCCGCCCAGGTGGACGCCTCCTCGGCCGACGCGATCACCGCGCTGTGCCGGGAGCACCGGATCACGCACGTGCTGAACGCCGTCGACCCGCGGTTCGTCATGCCGATCTTCAACGGCGCGTTCGCGGCCGGCGCCGACTACCTGGACATGGCGATGTCGCTGTCGCACGTCGAGACCGGAGTGAAGCTCGGCGACGAACAGTTCGCGCTCGCCGACACCTGGTCGACGGCCGGTCGGCTGGCACTGTGCGGCATCGGGGTCGAGCCCGGCCTCTCCGACGTGTTCGCCCGCTACGCGGCCGACGAACTGTTCAGTGAGATCGACGAGATCGGTGTCCGGGACGGGGCGAACCTCACCGTCGACGGGTACGACTTCGCGCCCTCGTTCTCCATCTGGACCACCATCGAGGAGTGCCTCAACCCGCCGGTCATCTGGGAGCGGGACCGGGGCTGGTTCACCACCGAACCGTTCTCCGAGCCGGAGGTGTTCCACTTTCCGGAGGGGATCGGACCGGTCGAGTGCGTCAACGTCGAGCACGAGGAGGTGCTGCTCATCCCGCGCTGGGTCAAGGCCCGGCGGGTCACCTTCAAGTACGGCCTCGGCGACGAGTTCATCGAGGTGCTCAAGACGCTGCACAAGCTCGGCCTGGACGCGGTCTCCCCGGTGCGGGTACGCGGCGTCGACGTCTCCCCGCGTGACGTGGTGGCCGCGAGTCTGCCCGACCCGGCCACGCTCGGTGCCCGGATGCGCGGCAAGACCTGCGCCGGCACCTGGGTACGCGGCCTCGGCCCGGACGGGCAACCCCGCGAGGTCTACCTGTACCACGTGGTCGACAACGAGTGGTCGATGCGGGAGTACGGGCACCAGGCCGTGGTCTGGCAGACCGCCGTCAACCCGGTCGTCGCGTTGGAGTTGCTCGCCAGCGGCGCGTGGGCCGGTGTCGGAGTGCTCGGACCGGAAGCGCTGCCCCCGATGCCCTTCCTCGACCTGCTGAACGGTTACGGGTCACCATGGGCGGTGGAGGAGCGGTGAGCATGCGGCGCTGACGGCATCGCGACAGTTCCGTCGCCGCCGTTGGGCCTCCGATCCCTTGTCGACGCGGTGCATGGTGATCTGCGGCTTTTGGCGGTGTTGACACCCGCACGATCGGCCCTGCCCGGCCAGCCTGGAGGGTTGCCACGTCTGTCGACTCGTCGCCCACGAACGCGCCCACTGATCTTTCCTTGAGGCGAAAGGCGCAGGTGACGAGCGCGACGGTGGATATTGCAGGCTGTGTTTGCGACGACACTCATCGCCGTGACGATGCAACCACCACAGAACCCGGGGCCGCCGTACCCGCCGTCGTTCGGCCAGACGCCCCGACCGAACTGGTTCCGCCGGGCCACTCCCGCCGGCCGGGTCGCCGTGATCCTCGGCTCGGTGACGCTGTCGATCCTGCTGCTCTGCTGCACCGGCACCGCCATCGTCGGCGCGTTGACCGGCGAGCCGGAACCGACCAAGACCGGCACCGCCGCCGAGCAGGCGCAGCAGCCGATCCTGGCCGCGCCCGGCGAACCGGCCCAGGACACCCCGGCCATCGCCGCGCCCTCCACCGCGCCCCCGTCGGAGCCCGCCACTGCGCCCTCGTCGGTGGCACCCTCGTCGGCGGCAGCCGCGCCGGTGGTGCAGGTGACGACAGTGACGGAACAGGCCACCATCCGGTACGGCCAGCGGACCGTCAAGGACTCGTCACTGGCCGAGGGCAAGCGGGTCGTCCGGACCAAGGGCGTGAACGGGGTCCGGACCCTGACCTACGAGGTGACCACCACCGACGGTGTGCGGACCGCCAAGAAGCTGGTCAAGTCCGCCGTGACGAAGCAGCCGGTGACCCAGGTGGTGGCCGTCGGCACCAAGAAGCCGCAGTCGTCGAAGTGCGACCCGAACTACAGCGGCTGCGTCCCGATCGCCAGCGACGTCGACTGCGCGGGTGGTAGTGGCAACGGCCCCGCCTACGTCAGCGGACCGATCAGGGTCATCGGCAACGACATCTACGACCTGGACCGAGACGGCGACGGCATAGCCTGCGACTAACCCCACCCCCACCCCTGCCCCCACCCCCTGCCCCGGCGATCTTGCACTTTCTGTGCTCACTCTTCATTTCCTATCGGGCATATCGACGACAGGAAGTGCAAGATCGCGGGGGTGAGGGTTCTGGGTGGGACTCCTGCAGTGTGAGGCGCTAGCACGGCAGGGGGTGGGGTTGGGGGTTGTCCACAAGGGGGATCGTTTTCCACAGGTGGTCATCGCGGGACCTCTATGGGGTCCTGGATTGGTCAGCCTGCTTCCATGGCTACTCAGTTGTGGCGTACTGACGCACTCATGCGGCAGCTCACCGTCGGTCGGATCCGTAGTCGGCTCGACCGCGAGGAGTTGCACCGCGTACGCAGAGGGGTCTACGCCGACCAACCCTGCAGCGACGATGACACGCTGCGTGCACTGATGCTCCGGCTACCCGATGGGGCGATGTTGGCGGGGCAGAGTGCCGCTCGCCGATACGGCTTCGGGGTGCTGCGCGACGATCTGATTCACATCCAGTTGCCCGCCGAGGTGCAAAAGCCGCGTCTGCCCGGGGTGATAGTCCACCGGACGGTCCTACCCGCTCGGCCCGTCTTCGTTGGAGATCTGCCCTGCGTGCCAGCGGCTCGCTGTGCAGTCGACCTGGCTCGCGCCGTTCGGCGGCTCGACGCACTCCCGGTGCTCGACGCCGCGCTCCGGTCGGGCTTGGTCACCCAGGACGACCTGCTGGCCGAGGTTGCGGCACACAACGCATTGCGTGGTGTGCGCCAGGCCCGGCAACTCATACCGCTGGCGGACGGTCGGGCGGAGTGCCGACAGGAAAGCCAGTTGCGACTGATCCTGATCGACGGAGGGCTGCCCCCGCCGGAGCCGCAACTATGGGTGGCCGACCGCCATGGCATCCCCCTGTACCGGCTCGACCTGGGTTACCGCGAACACCGAATCGGCATCGAGTACGACGGACTGTCGCACCTGGACCGCGACCGGCTCAGGCACGACCGGGAACGGGTCAACTGGCTGGATGCGGCCGGTTGGCGGATGCGCTATTTCACCGATCGTGACCTCTACCGCCGCCCCCAACACATCAAAGCCACCATCCGAGCCGCCCTCTCCTAACCCCGCCCCGCCCCCGTCGATCTTGCACTTTCTGCCTCGACGAATAACGCCTTCGGGACATTTGGGCAACACAAAGTGCAAGATCGGCGGGGCGGGGCGGGGTGGGGCGGGGTGGGGTGGACTTCAGGGCGAGGGCACGGGGTGTGGTCTCTTGTGAGGCAGCTCATCTTTGGATGGCAATCTCCGTGGTCGGTGGGGACGGACGACCCAGATGAACTGACACGGGCACGAAGTCGACCGGGACTGGCTTGCGGTGGTTTGCCCGCTGGACACCCGCGTGGAGGATGGCTGCGACGGGTGCTTACAGAACCCTTAACCCGGGCCTGCGACGGTATGCCGGGCAAGCCGAACTCGGGGGAGCGGAAAACGTGCGGGTGCTGGTGGCGGACGACGAGCGGTTGTTGGCGGACACGGTGGCCGAAGGGCTGCGCCGTCTCTCGATGGCCGTCGACGTCTGCTACGACGGTGACGGTGCGCTGGAGCGGGTCGGGGTGAACCGGTACGACGTTGCGGTGCTGGACCGGGACATGCCCGGACACACCGGCGACGAGGTGTGCCGCAGCATCGCCGACTCACAGGTCGGCACCCGGGTGCTGCTGCTCACCGCGGCGGCCGGCATCCGGGACCGGGTGGAGGGTCTCGGCCTCGGCGCGGACGACTACCTGACCAAGCCGTTCGCCTTCGCCGAGCTGGTGGCCCGGGTGCAGGCCCTCGGGCGACGGTCCACGCCGGCGCTGCCACCGGTGCTCGCCCGGGACGGCCTGGCGTTGGACGTGGGCCGGCACCTGGCCACCCGGGACGGCCGTCCCCTCGCGCTGAGCCCGAAGGAGTTCGCTGTGCTGCACGTGCTGCTGCGCGCGGACGGCCAGGTGGTCAGCGCCGAGGAGTTGTTGGAGCAGGCCTGGGACGAGTTCGCGGACCCGTTCACCAACGCCGTACGGGTCACCGTGATGACCCTGCGTAAAAAGCTCGGCGATCCCGCGATCATCCACACCGTTCCGAAGGCCGGCTACCGCATCGGCGGCGCGGCGTGAGCTGGACGCCCCGACGTCGGGTGCTGCTGGTGGGGCTGCTGGCGCTGCTGGCCGGCCCGGTACTGCCGGCGATGGGCAAGTGGCTGTCGGGGTTCACCTGGACCTGGGGGCAGCAGCTCTGTGATCTGCCCGTGCCCGGGTTGGCGACGGTGTGCGGCAACGTGCGGCCGGGTGCGTTCATGCTTCCCCTGGTGGCTGTGCTGCTCGTGACGGTGGCCGTCCTGGTGGGCCTCTGGTTCGCCGCTGTGTGGTGCCTGCGTCCGGTCGCTGACCTGGCCGGGCCGATCGGGCATCTCGGCCCGCAGAACCTCGGTCACCGGATTCGGCCCCGGGGCAGCGATGAGCTGGCCCGGCTGTCCCGGGCGATCGACGAGATGATGGAACGCGTCTCCGCCGGGTACGAGGGGCAGCGGCGGTTCGCCGCTAACGCCTCGCACGAGCTGCGGACGCCCCTCGCCGTGCAGCGGACGCTCATCGAGGTCGGCATGGCCAGGGCGCTCACCGGTGAGCAGTTGGAGCTGCTGACCAGTCAGCTGTTGGAGACCAACGAGCGCAACGAACGACTGATCGAGGGCCTGCTCGCGCTCAGCGAGAGCGACCAGGGCCTCCGATCGCGGATACCGCAGCGGTTGGACACGATCGTCGAGGCGGTGCTGGCTGGATACCTGGACCGGGCCCGGGAAGCCGGGATCACAGTGGAGACCCATCTCGTACCCCGGGTCGTCGTCGGTGAGCGGGTGCTGCTGGAACGCCTGGTCACCAACCTGGTGGAGAACGGGATCAAGTACAACCGGCCGGGCGGCTCACTGACCGTCGTGGTGAGCGGCGTGCCCGCGCTGTCGGTGGTGAACACCGGTCAGCCCGTACCGGCCGAGGCGGTGGCCGGTCTGTTCGAGCCGTTCCGCCGACTCGCCCGGGACCGGACCTCGCAGGGCGGTGGGGCCGGCCTGGGCCTGGCCATCGCCCGTTCGATCACCCAGGCCCACGACGGCATCATCGCGGCCCGGCCCGCCGAGTACGGCGGCCTACGGGTCGACGTTCAGCTACCCACCTTGACCTGACACTTCCACCCTCAGTCACCGGGGTCCACGTACCGCTGGATCCCGCCTGTGGTGTGCCCGAAAAAGGAGAGACGATGACACGCACCGTTGGCCAGGTCCGGGCCGATGTCGAGGAGGCCAGCCGCTGGCTTTCCGGCCGCGTGGTCCGTACCCCCGTGCTGCGCTCCCCGGTGATCGACGAGCTTGCCCGGGCGCGGGTCCTGCTCAAGGCGGAGAACCTTCAGAACGGCGGCTCGTACAAGATGCGGGGCGCCCTGCGGGCGGTCGGCCGCCTCGCGGTGGCCGGCCACACCGGGGTGATCGCGCAGAGCACCGGCAACCACGCGGTGGCGGTGGCGTTGGCGGCGCGGCAGCACGGGCTCGCGGCGACAGTGGTGCTGCCTGTCGACGCGGCATCGACGAAGGTCGACCGGGCGCGCGCTGCGGGAGCGCGGGTGGTGTTCGCCGGCACCAGCGTCGAGGAGCGGGTGGCGGTGGCCAACGGGCTCAGCGACGAGAGCGGCCACCCGGTCGTCGACGCGTACGACCACCCGGACGTGATCGCCGGGCAGGGCACCGCGAGCCTGGAGCTGATCGAGGACGCCGAGCGCGCGGGGACGCCGTTGGACGCGCTTGTCGTACCGGTGGGTGGTGGTGGCGGGGTGGCCGGCGCGTGCCTGGCCGCCGCCGGGTCCGGCATCGCTGTGTACGGCGTGGAGCCGGTGGGTTGCGACTCGCTCGCCCGCAGCCTCGCCGCAGGTGTACGCGTGCCGGTGTCGCCGGCGCCCACCATCGCGGACGGGCTGCGGCCGTCCTGCGTGGGGGAGCTGCCGTTCGCCATCGTGCGGAACACGCTGCGCGCTGTCGTCCGGGTCGACGACGACGAGATCGCGGCGGCGTTCCGGCTGATCCTGACGGAGCTCAAGGTGCTCGCCGAGCCGTCCGGGGCGGCGGGACTGGCCGGCGCTCTCCGGCTTCCGCCGGACGCCGACCGGCAGCGGACGGTGGGCGTGGTGCTGACCGGCGGGAACGTGGAGGAGGCGCTGGTGGCCCGCTTGATGGCCCCGCGATCCGCCGGCCTGGCTGAGGAAGGGGCGGTGGCGTGAGCGCGCCGGTTCGGATCGGAATCCTGTTCGGTGGACCGTCGGCGGAGCACGAGGTCTCCTGTGCCTCCGCGCTCGGGGTGGCCCGGGCGCTCGCCGGTGGCGGCTACCGCACTGTCGCCATCGGCGTCACCCGCGGCGGCGGCTTCCGGCTGATGCCCGACGCGCTGCTGGCCGAGTTGCGCGACCGACCGGCCGGCGAGCGGGCCATCGACGACCAGTTGGTGGTGACCGGTCCGGCTGTCGAGTTGCGGGCCGGTCCTCGTCCGGGTGTCGTGCAGGTGTCCGCCGGTAATGCCCCCGGCGCTGTGCACGCCGAGCTGGACGTCGTCTTCCCGGTGCTGCACGGCCCGTACGGCGAGGACGGGGTGGTGCAGGGGCTGCTGGAGTCACTGAACGTGCCGTACGTCGGGTGCGGCATCCTCGCCTCGGCGGTCGGCATGAACAAGGTGGCGATGAAGCGGGCGCTGCGCGCCGAGGGCATCCCGGTCACCCCGTACGTGTCGTTCGACGCGCACACCTACCGGGCTGTCGACGACCCGGAGAAGCTGGTGACCGGGCTGAGCCGGCCACTGTTCGTCAAGCCGGCCAGCATGGGCTCGTCGATCGGCATCTCCCGCGTCGGCGAGGGTGACGACCTGGCCGCCGCCGTGGAGGAGGCGCTTCGCCACGACCAACTCGTCATGGCCGAGCAGGGCGTCGCCGGCCGGGAGTTGGAGTGCGCGGTCCTCGGTGGCTGGCGTCCCGAGGCGTCGGCGGTCGGCGAGGTGCAGGTCAGCGGCGGCTGGTTCGACTACCAGCAGAAGTACTTCGGCGACGCCGACCCGATGATCGTCCCCGCCGTGCTGCCGGACGAGGTGAGCGCTCGGGTCCGCGAGCTGTCGCTGCGCGCGTTCGCCGCGATCGGCGGTTGGGGTCTGGCCCGGGTCGACTTCTTCTACGACGAGACGACCGGTGAGCTGTACGTCAACGAGCTGAACACGATGCCCGGCTTCACCGCGCACTCGATGTACCCGAAGGTGTGGGCCGCCGTCGGGGTCGGCTATCGGGAGGTGGTGGACCGACTCGTCGAGTTGGCCCGGCTCCGGCATGCGGAACGGTCGGCGAGCACGGCGGGGAGCATCCGATGATCCTGCTCTCCGACCCCCGGGTGGCGGCGGTGCCCAGCGCCGACGACGGCGACGAGTTCGTGGACCTGCGTGAGCTGCCGGAGTTGCGGCTCGACGGCCGGGCGGCCGACCCGGCCGGGGCGTACGCCCGGTTGCGGGCCGGTGTCGTGGAGCGGCTGCTCGCCGCGCAGCGTGCCCTGCCTGGTGGGCTGCGCCTGCTGGTGGTCGAGGGCTACCGGCCGTACCAGGCGCAACTGGCCATCTTCACCGGCTACCGGGACGAGCTGCGCCGGCGGCACCCGGACTGGTCGCCGCAGCGGTTGCACCGGGAGACCACGAAGTTCGTCTCACCGGTCGAGGTGGCCCCGCACAGCACGGGCGGCGCGGTGGACCTGACGATCTGCACGGACGACGGTGTGGAACTGGACCTGGGCACTGCCATCGACGCCACCCCGGAGGACAGCGCCGACGCCTGCTTCACCGACGCGCCGGCGATCGGCGGCACCGCCCGCCGGCACCGGCAGATCATGGTGGAGGCCCTCGGCGGCGCGGGGATGGTCAACTACCCGACCGAGTGGTGGCACTGGTCGTACGGCGACCGTTACTGGGCGCTGATCACCGGGGCCCCGCGCACCCGGTACGGGCCGGTGGACCTGGCCGCCGCACGATCGATACCCGTGCCGGCTGAACGGTAGGACGCTCCGGTCCGTACCGGTGAGTGAAGGACACCACCGAGGACGGGAGTGACGGCGATGAGGGTGCAGCGCAGGCACGTGCTGGCAGCGAGCGTGGCGGTGCTCGCCGCGGTGGGCGTGTCGGTGGGGACCAGCTTCGGTTTCGCCGACACGGCCCCGGCGCGGTCGTCGGTCTGCTCCGGCTCGGTCACCTTCTCCGCTGAGGGTGGGGCACCGGCGGCGACCAGCGACCGGTTCCCGGTGGGTACCCGGCTGCGGGTGACCAACCTGGACAACAACCGGGCTGCCACTGTGACGGTGACCGGCCCGTCGGGCAGTTGCGTGCTGCTCAACGCGGCGGCCATGGAGCTGGTCCGCGAGCCGGGGAAGAACGTGATCCGCCGCAACGTGGTGGAACGCGTCGACGGCGCTGCCCCGCCCGCCGGCGCTCCGGCCCTCGGCACCGTCCGTCCGGGCGCCGCGTCTCCCGGCGCGCCCGGCCCGGCGCCCCGGTCGGCGTGCTCCGGGGCGATCACCTTCTTCGAGGAGGCGGCCGGACCGGCGGCGACCAGCGGACAGTTCCCGGTCGGCACCCGGCTGCGGGTGACCAACCTTGACAACAACCGGGCGACCACTGTGACGGTGACCGGCCCGTCGGGTAGCTGCGTGCTGCTCAACTCCGCAGCGATGGAACAGATTCGCGAGCCGGGCAAGAACCTGGTGCGCCGCAACACTGTCGAAGTGCTTCGCTGACCTCGGCGGAGGGGCCCGTGCACCGGGCCCCTCAGCCACTCAGCCCCTCAGCCACTCAGCCACTCAGCCGAAGGCGGCGTCGAGCAGGTCCGCGCCCCGGCTGAGCTGTTCGTCGGAGATCACCAGCGGGGGCAGGAAGCGCAGCACGTTGCCGTACGTGCCGCAGGTCAGGGTGAGCAGGCCGGCGGCGTGACAGGCCGCCGAGATCGCCGCCGTGGCGACCGGGTCGGGGGTGAGGGTGCCCGGCAGCACCAGTTCCACGGCGAGCATCGCGCCCCGGCCGCGTACCTCGGCGACCCGGGGATCCCGCTCGGCGACGGCCCGCAGCCGGGGGACCAGCACCGACTCGATCCGTCGGGCCGCACCGGCCAGGTCCAGCTCGTGCATTGTCTCGATGGTGGCCAGGGCGGCGGCGCAGGCGATCGGGTTGCCGCCGTACGTGCCACCGAGCCCACCGACGTGCACGGCGTCCATCAGCTCGGCCCGACCCGTCACCGCAGCGAGGGGCAGGCCACCGGCGATGCCCTTGGCCACTGCCACCAGGTCGGGTTCGACGCCCTCGTGCTGACAGGCGAACCAGTCCCCGGTGCGGCAGAAACCGGTCTGGATCTCGTCGGCGACGAAGACCACCCCGGCCGCCGTCGCCCACTCCCGCAGCGCGGGCAGGAAACCCGGCGCGGGTACGACGAAGCCACCCTCGCCCTGGATCGGCTCGATGAGCAGCGCGGCGACGTTCTCCGCGCCGACCTGCTTCTCGATCATCTCGGTCGCCCGGGCCGCCGCCTCCGCGCCGGAGAGCCCGCCATCGCGCAGCGGGTACGACATCGGCACCCGGTAGATCTCCCCGGCGAACGGCCCGAACCGGTGCTTGTACGGCATGTTCTTCGCTGTCAACGCCATGGTCAGGTTGGTCCGACCGTGGTACGCGTGGTCGAACACCACTACCGCCGGCCGCCCTGTGGCGTGCCGGGCGACCTTGACGGCGTTCTCCACCGCCTCCGCGCCGGAGTTGAACAACGCCGAGCGCTTCGCGAACCCGCCGGGCGTCAACGCGTTGAGCTGCTCGCACACCGCCACGTACGACTCGTACGGCGCGACCATGAAGCAGGTGTGGGTGAACCGTTCCACCTGCGCCCGGACCGCCTCGACCACCCTCGGTGCCGAGTTGCCCACGCTGGTGACGGCGATGCCGGCGGCGAAGTCGATCCACTCCCGGCCGTCCACGTCGGTGATCGTCGCGCCGGACGCGTGGTCCACGTAGGACGGGATCACACTGCCGACACCCCGGGCCACGGCGTCGCCGCGCCGCTTGTGCAGCTCCTCGGACGTCGGCGCGGCGCCGCTTGTCGTTCGCGACCGCGGGGCTCGCAGACCCGGCTCACTCCTCGCGCTCACGGTTCAGCCCTCGATGTTGTGCATGACGTGCTTGATCCGGGTGTAGTCCTCCAGGCTGTAGACCGAGAGGTCCTTGCCGTGCCCGGAGTGCTTGAAGCCGCCGTGCGGCATCTCGGAGACGAACGGGATGTGCGTGTTGACCCAGACGCAGCCGAAGTCGAGTCGACGGGTCATCCGCATGGCCCGGCCGTGGTCGCGCGTCCAGACCGACGCGGACAGGCCGTAGTCGACGCCGTTGGCCCAGCGCACCGCCTCGTCCTCGTCGGAGAAGCGCTGCACGGTGATGACCGGCCCGAACACCTCGTCCTGGATGATCTCGTCGGCCTGACGCAGCCCGGAGACCACCGTCGGCGCGTAGAAGTAGCCGCGTTCGCCGTGGCGGGACCCGCCGGTCTGGATCGCCGCGTGGTCCGGCAGACGGTCCACGAAGCCGCTGACCCGGGTGAGCTGGTTGGCGTTGTTCAGCGGGCCGTAGAGCACGTCCGCGTCGTCCGGGGCGCCGGTCTTCGTGTTGCGGGCCTGCTCGGCGAGCGCCGCCACGAAGTCGTCGTGGACGCCGGGGCCGGCCAGCACCCGGGTGGCCGCCGTGCAGTCCTGCCCGGCGTTGAAGTAACCACCCAGCGCGATCGCCTCGGCCGCCGCCTCGACGTCCGCGTCGTCGAAGATCACCACCGGGGCCTTGCCGCCCAACTCCAGGTGGGTCCGCTTCAGGTCGGGGGCCGCCGCGGCGGCGACCTCCATGCCCGCGCGGGTCGAGCCGGTGATCGACACCAGCTGCGGGGTCGGGTGCGACACGAGGGTACGACCGGTGTCCCGGTCGCCGCAGACCACGTTGAACACCCCCGGCGGGAAGAACTCGGCGGCGATCTCGGCGAGCAGCAGCGTCGACACCGGCGTGGTGTCCGACGGCTTGAGCACCACGGTGTTGCCGGCGGCGAGCGCGGGGGCGATCTTCCAGACCGCCATCATCAGCGGATAGTTCCAGGGGGTGACCTGCGCGCAGACGCCGATCGGCTCACGCCGCACGTAGGAGGTGTGCCCGGCCAGGTACTCCCCGGCGGACCGCCCCTCCAACATCCGGGCGGCACCGGCGAAGAACCGGAACTGGTCCACCGCCGGGGGAAGTTCCTCCTCGGCGGTGAGCTGGCGGGGCTTGCCGGTGTTGCGGACCTCGGCGTCGACCAGCTCGGCGGCGCGTGCCTCCACGGCGTCGGCGAGCTTGAGCAGTGCCCGCTGCCGCTCGGCGGGGGTGACGTCCCGCCAGCTCTCGAACGCGGTGGCGGCGGCGTTCATCGCCGCGTCCACGTCGGCGGCGCCGGAGACCGGGGCCTGGGCGAACACCTCACCCGTGCAGGGGTCGACAAGGTCGGCGTAACCGCCATCGGACGGGTCGACGTAGGAGCCGTTGACGAAGTTGCGCAGCTGCTGCTGGTCACTCATGAGGGATCACTCCGAGGGGGCCGGGGGCGCGATTCTGCGGCGGTTATCGCAATCTCTCTGCCATCTTCGCTACTGAATTCGCGGCAGACAAGGGTTATCGCGACTGTTTCCGTCGGCTGATCGCTCGGCTACTCTGCTCGGCGTGGAGCCCGCAGCCTTCTTCGTCGCCTCCCGCCCCGCCACCGGCGAGGGTGAGTTGACAGTCCACCACCCGTACGACGGCCGCCCGGTCGGGCGTACCACATTCGCCACCCCCGACCAGGTCGACGCCGCCGTCGCCGCGGCGGCCGGGGTGGCCGCGCAGGCCGCGGCCCTGCCCGCGCACGCCCGCGCGGCGGCCCTCGACCACGTGTCCCGGCGGCTCGCCGAGCGCGCGGGCGAGATCGCGACCCTGATCACCGCGGAGAGCGGCAAGCCGCTCAAGTGGGCCCGCGCCGAGGTCGGGCGGGCCGTGTCGACCTTCCGCTGGGCCGCCGAGGAGGCCCGCCGCTTCTCCGGCGAGTTGCAACGGCTCGACACCGACCCGGCTGCCGGCGGGCGGATCGCCCTGGTCCGCAGGGCGCCGCGCGGGCCGGTGCTGGGCATCACGCCGTTCAACTTTCCGCTCAACCTCGTCGCCCACAAGGTGGCGCCGGCCATCGCCGTCGGCGCCCCGATCATCGTCAAGCCCGCGCCCGCGACGCCCCTGACCGCGCTGCTGCTCGGCGAACTGCTGGCCGAGACCGACCTCCCGGCCGGGATGTTCTCGGTGCTGCCGCTGCCCAACGACCGCGCCGCCGAACTGGTCACCGAACCCCGGCTACCGGTGGTGTCGTTCACCGGCTCCGGGCCGGTCGGCGCGGCCATCCGCCGCGCCGCGCCGAACAAGCACGTGACGCTGGAGTTGGGCGGCAACGCCGCTGCGGTGCTCTGTGCGGACTGGACCGCCGACGAGGACCTGGACTTCGCCGCGCAGCGCATCGCGACGTTCGCCAACTACCAGGCCGGCCAGTCGTGCATCGCCGTCCAGCGGGTGTACGTGCACCACGCCCGGTACGCCGACTTCCTGCCCCGGCTGGTGGCGGCGGTGCGAGGGCTGCGGACCGGAGACCCCGCGTCCGAGCTGACCGACGTCGGGCCGATGGTGACCGAGGACGCGGCCCGCCGGGTCGAGTCGTGGGTGGCCGAGGCCGTCGCCGCCGGCGGCACCGTCGAGGTGGGCGGCCTCCGCGACGGCGCGACCTACCCCCCGACCGTCCTCACCGGCGTGCCGGCGAACGCAAAGGTAGTGGCCGAGGAGGTGTTCGGGCCGGTGCTGGTGGTCACCCCGGTCGCCGACGACCAGGCCGCGTTCACAGCGGTGAACGACTCGGTGTACGGCTTGCAGGCCGGCGTCTTCACCCGGCGCTTGGACGTCGCCTTCGCCGCTGCCCGCGCGCTGGAGGTGGGCGGGGTGATCATCGGTGACGTGCCGTCGTACCGCGCCGACCAGATGCCCTACGGCGGGGTGAAGGGCAGCGGCGTCGGCCGGGAAGGGCTGCGCAGCGCGATGGACGACTACACCGAGCCCCGGGTCATGGTGCTCACCGGCCTCGCGCTCTAGGCCGGCAACACTGCCGGGCTAGTCGGCCTGCCAGGTGCCGTCGTCGCGAACCCGGGCGGGGGCGCGGCCGAGCAGCAGGGTGGTCAGCGCGGCGTCGATGGTGTCGCCGAGGAACCACTCGCCGGCCTGGTCGAGCACGAAGACCCGGCCGCGCTCGTCCACCGCCAGGATGCTGTCCTGCTGCTCGGTGCCGATCGGAAAGAGGCGTACGCCGAGCACCGCGCCGAAGTCCGCGAGGGTGTCTGCGGTGTGCGCGATGGTGTGCGGGCGGATGTCGAAACGGGAGATCCACACCTGCTCGCCCCGGCCCCGCCGCGCGCCCACCAGGCTGGGGAACGCGGTGAGCGCCTCCACGGCGGCCGGAAAGACCTCGTGCCGATTGTTGCGCCCCGGCACCGAGGTGACGTCCCGTACGGCGGCGGCGGCCATGATCTGATCCCCGATGTGTGGCCGCCAACCGGCCGCTACCAGCGCGTTCGCGACCTCTGCGGGGAACCGCCCAGGATCGGGGTCCGGCACCTTCGGCGCGGTCCAGGTCTCGGTGTAGGCGCGGGCGGACTCCGGCAGGACGTTCGCCCGCACCAGGAAGGCGATGCACGAGTCGCAGGGCCGCTCGGCGGGCCCACCAGCGGGATCGCCCGGCTCGCGGATCCGGAAGATCTCGAAGCGCGCGCCCTCCAGCAGCGCCGCCGCCTCGGCCCGCCCCATCGGCGCGATGCCCTCGGCGGCGCGCCGGTGGTCGTACTCGTGCAGGACGTCGGAGACCACTACCAGCTCGGCGTGAGCCGCCCCGCCACGAACCAGCTCGCCGGGGGGCAACTGGTCGAGATAGTCGCGGACCAGCGGGTGATGGTTGAGTGGCACGTCGGCCTTCGTGCCCTGGGCCGTCCAGATCCGTCCGTCGATGGTCAGGTGCGCTGCGGTGTTCGGGGTGGCACCCCGATGGATCTCCCGGACCAGCAGGCTCGACGGGTCGAGAGTGCGGGGAGCTGTCGGCCCGGTGGGTTGGCTACGCCGGTACAGCTCCGCCACCACGGTGCTCGGCACCCGGGGCCAGGTGGTGACCGTGCCGGTCTGCTTGTCGATGACTGTCGTCGGCAGGTCACCCGGCACCGTGCGCACCTCGGTGGGCACGACGGACGTGATGACCCACCCCAGGTCGAACTCGTCGACCATCGCTGTGCACTCGTGGCCGAGGCGCTGCGAGTCACGGCGGGCCCAGGTGGCCGCGAGCTGCTCGGCCTGTTGACGGTCGATCACGCATCGAAACTACCGGACTACACGGATCGATGGCGGCCGGTATTGTTTCGCTCTACCGACGGTGACGGGAGGGCGGCGGTGGACGAACAGGCAGATCGGGGCGTCAATCGCGAGCTACGGGCCCGATTCGACGACGTTTATGGGCAATACCAGCAGCTCAGATCCGGTTTGGACACCCTCCAGACGCGACTCGCCGCGCTGCGCGTGACCCGCCGGTCGGCCGACGGGCAGGTGACGGCGACAGTGGGCGCGCAGGGCCAGTTGATCGAGGTCGCGCTGACGCCGGCCGTCTACCGGGACCGCGACGCTGACGCGCTCGGCCGAAAGGTCACCGAAACGATCCGGACCGCCGCGACGGCCGCCGCAGACGCCACCCGCGACCTCGTCGCGGAGAGCATGCCGGCCGGCTCCGGGGCGACGGACTTCCTCAAGACCGGCGATTACGCCACTCTGCTCGGTCGGGCCGACGCCGTACTCGGCAAAGGTGAGGCGAAGCCATGACCGACGGGCAGCTCTGGCTTGATCCGTCCCGGGCCCGCCGGGGCGGTGCCGACCTGGCGCTCGCCGGCGAGGCGGTGACGGCCCGTCGGGCGGCGGAGGGCAGCGCGATCGAGGCCGCCAGCGGTGCCCGGCCCTGGGGTCGCGACGACATCGGCGCCGCCTTCGAGCGCAACTACAGCGGGTTCGAGCAGACAGTGCTGCGAGCCTGGGCCGGCGTCGGGCACCGGCTCACCGAGCTGGGCAGCGACGTGGTCGAGGCGGTCGACGCGAGCGTGCAGACCGACGGGGCCAACGCCGTCCGGGTCGGCCGGGCCGCCGACCGGCGCTGACAGCCGACGATCCCGATGAGCGTGCTGCCGAGCCCCATCCCGCACCCCCTGGACTACGCGCCGTGGGACGTGCCCGGCTGGATCTACGAGGCCCTCGACTGGGTGGTCGGCGTGCAGTGGCCGGAGGGCAACGAGCGGGCCGTCTGGGACGTCGCCGACCAGTGGTACGCGGTCGCCTCCGTGCTCGCCGGGCCGCACGCCGACGCCGCCGCGGCCGCCGTCGAGGTGCACAACGGGTACGGCGGCGTCGGGGCTGTCGACGCGGCGTTCGAGGCGGCCTGGCGGGGGATCGCCGAGGGCGCCGACGCCCCGCTGCCCGTGCTGCTCGCGGTCACGGCCGACCTGGGCCGACTGGTCGAGGAGTGCGGTTGCGACATCGAGGGCGCCAAGCTGGAAGTCTGGATCGAGCTGGGCATCCTGGTCATCGAGCTTCTCACGGTGGCGGTGGCGGCGGTGTTGACCGCCGGTGCGGCAACCCCGGCCGCCGGCGCGGCGATCACCGCGACGCGACTGCTGGTTCAACAGATCTTCAAGCGGCTGATGGGCCAACTGGCCAGCAAGTCACTCAGGCACGGGTTCAAGGAGGCCGGCGAGCGGGCCGCCAAGGAGGTCGCCCGAGGTGGCGCACGCGGGCTCGCCAAGCGGGTCGCCCGTGAAGGGCTGGAGGAGGCCACCGAGGAGGCCGGGGTCACCCTGGCCACCCAGGCGTACCAGAACTCCACCGGGCGGGCACACGGCCTGGACCTGACCGATCTCGGCGCCTCGGCGGTGGGCGGGCTGGCCGGCGGGGCGGTGGCGCCGCTGGCCGGCCTGGGCCGGCACGCGACCGGGCGAGCGGCGAAGGTCGGCGAGCACCTGGGTCGGGAGATGACCGGCGAGGTGCTCGCCGACAGCGCGGCGAGCCTGGCCACCGGTCAGGGCCTGACCTCGATGGAGGACGTGGCGCGCGCCGCCGCGTCCGGGGCCACCGGCTCGGCGACCGGGCAGACCGACCACGCGCTACGCGCCCGGCTCGACGCGCAGGCCAACGCCCTCGCCGGAGCATCGTTCACGGGCCCCTCCCTTCCGCCAGTGCTGCCTGTCGTGGCGGATGTGGCCTCGACGGGAGCACCTCCCTCGCTCGGGGTCTCGTCGACTGCTACCTCGGCGGGGGGCGGTTCTGCGGGGGCTGTCGATGGTGAGGCTTCGGGAGGTCCGGTCACGGCTGCCGGCATTCCGGTGCAGGCGACGGAAGGCGTCGCCACCACGCCGCCGAACCAGTTGGCTGCGGCGACGTCCCCGGTTGTCGAGCAATCACGAGGAGTCGGGCCGACATCTCCGGTCGCGCCCGACGTGCACACCTCGTCACCGATACCGGTCGCTGCGGTGTCCGACGTGGACGTGGTGAACCGTTCGGTGGGCGCCTCCGAGGCGACACAGTCGACGGGTGGGTCGTTCGGCGACAGAGCTGGCGTTCCGCACCCGGTCACGGCCGACCCCGTGCACTCGGCGGTGACCACCAACCCGGTCGCGTCGTCGTCGGCTGCCGATCCGGTCGCGTCGGCTTCGGCTACCGATCAGGCCACCTCGGCCGTGGCTGATCCGAGTCGGCCTGCGGTGGGTGCTGATCCGAGGCTTTCGTCGGCGTCCGCGCCCGTGACCGGTCCCCTCGAATCGACCGGCGGTCCGGCCACCGGTGCATCGAGTGGCGGGCCGGCCGCCACCGGTGCGCCACCGGCCCACCCCGGCAGCTCGCCGCACCCCACCACCAACGGACCGACCGCCTGGTCTCCGGCGACCGGCCCCTCCACACCAACGATCAACACCGGCCCGGCGGCAGCGATCACCTTCGGCGTCCCGACCACCACCAACGGGCCGCTGCCGGTCGCCTCCACCCCACCGGTCGTGGGTCGGTTCACAGTGCCGTCGCATGTCCCGCCCCGGGAGACGCCCGCACCGGTGCGAGCGCCCGACCATCCCGCCCGGGGAAGGGCGTCGATCCCCGTCGACGTGGCGGCGTTCGGTGCCCCGTCGGTGCGCGAGCCCGAAACCAACGACGCGTACGCGGCGCAGTGGGCCGCGGCGGCGGAAGCCGCCGAGCGGCGGCGCTACCAGGACCACTACGAATCGCTGCGGATCGCGTTCGAGAACAACCGCCGGCAGGCCGAGGCCGCCCGACTGCGCACCCGAGCCGTGGAGCTCGATCGTCGAGCCGTCGAGTACGCCACCTACGCCCGACAACTGCACCAGGCCGGCAACCGGCAGTGGGCAGACGGCTGGCAGCGCGCCGCGAACGAGGAAGCTCGCGCGTACTCCGAATGGCGTGACCTGGCAGACGCGGTGCTGGCCGGCACCACGGCCCCGCCGGTCGTGGACATCAGCGCCACCTTCGAACACGCCAACCGGGACGTGGGCGCACTCGCGCTCGGCGCGGTGGAGACTGCCGGCCCGTCCAGGCTCACCGGCGACGACGATCCGCCACCGATCGACGACTCCCGGCCGTACGGGCAGCCCGGAGGACTCCGGCCACCGCTCGCCCTGCACCAGGTCGACGTCGAACGACAAATGCCCCGCGATCCAGACGGCACCGTCGTCCGCACCGCCGACCCCCGGCAGGGCGGCTGGTTCGGGCTGCTCAACGACGGCGGTCCTGCGGCCGACGCCACCCGAGGCATCAACTGCCTGGACTGCACACTGTCGCTGTTCGAGACGTGGGTGCACGGGCGCCCCCGCGTGTCGGCGCCACGAACCTTCGACGGCTACCTCGACGGTGACATCCGGCGCCCCATCCGTGGCGAGGCAGGTGGCCCCGGCCGGGTGGAAGACGTGACCGGCGGGCGCTTCCAACAACTTCTCGCCCCGACGTCCGGTCACCGTACCGACCCGGGGCAGGCGCGGCAGGCCGCCGACCGGGGCTACCGCAACCTGCACGACCAACTGCTGCTGGGCGGCCACGGCAGTTACTCGTTCCTGGTCACCGAGTGGGCGCACGGCGGTTCGCACGCCTGGGTGGCGCTCAACCAGAACGGCACGGTTCTCTACGTGGACCCGCAGAACGGCGTGGTCCGGGACCGGCCTCTCTACCCTGACGTGGTCGGCATCGACGCGCTGGTGCTGAGCGGAGACGGCCGACCGATGCCGCTCGGCGGGCTCCCCCGGGGCCGGTTCAGCGAACGACCCGACCTGCCGGACCACCCGCCGACGCACGACGACGGCGGCCACGGCGACCCGTACATCAACCGGATGTACCTGCTCCTTGACGGCCCGGGCTCGGCTCCCGATGCCGATAGCGGGCAGAACCGATTCGAGACCGTGCAGGAGGCCGCAGCAGAAGAGCGGGGCTGGCAGGCTGCCGGTCCACTGTTGCCCGCGGATGAATCTGGCCGCCAGTTGAACCCGAAGGATTGCGAGTTCCTCGGCATCACACCCGATGCCGTCCTGGACTGGGCCGACAGGTCGGCGCCTCTTGGCGCTACCCGGGAGCAGTTCGCACGCATGACAGCCGATCTCTTCGATGCATTGCGGGAGGATGGCCTAGACCTGTCAACTGTCGACATTCGGCTTCAGGGCTCATCGGCTCGATTTTTCTCGGGCCCCCACAAGCAAATGCCGACGGAGTCCGAGTTGGTGGACGACCCGGAGGCGTTGGCGCGTTTGCGGGGCTGGTCGCAGGGGGCGCCACTTCCGCTGCGTAGGCCGTTCGACTCCATGTACCGGCTGGGCCTGGAAGAGCCGAGTGATTACGACTTCCAAATTTCCTCGGATGAGATGGTGGAGCGGGCACGGCAACACGCAGCCGAGAAATATCCTGGCCTTCGTGTCGTCAACGCGAGGTACGGTTTTGTGACGAAGAAGGTGGCGCGAGAGTGCTTCCCCAACCTGTTTGACTGGTCTGAACGGCACGCTCGTGACCTGGACCGCGACGTGGTGCCGGCGATTTTCCCTGGTGCCGGTCCGCCGGATCGAGCCGGAACCGGAGTGTCGTCCCACTTCCAAGATTCGGACTGGATTGTTGGGGGACCGAATGTCAGCTAGTTGGGTAATTGATCTAAACGGGCAGATGGATCGAGCCACATTGGGTCGTCTGCGGGCAGCGCTCGGCCTGAATCAGGTCGGGCGTCTTGGCGACGACTGGGACGAGTTGTTCGGCGAAGTCAAACGGACAATCGCAGGGGTATCAGCGAGCGTTGGGCTCTGGCGCGACGTGGACAGCCAAGGGTGGCGCCTCGACATCGACCTGCTGGCGGAGCCGGGCGACTCGGACGTGCAGGATCTGCTGGCTGCGGTCCGGGCGGAGGTTGAAGCGGCGGGCGTAGAGGTCACTTCGATCACGAGCCGCCGATAGGCGGCAAAGTCGAAGTGTCAGGTCGGGTGTACGCCAGATTCGGCAGGACCAGGCCGCCGCTGACCCGGTCCTCGCCCGGCCCGCGAGTTGGCTACCGAGGCTGGCCTGAGCGCGAAAGGCGATCGGCGGGGCCCTGGCGGGGCCGAATAAGATCGACGCGTGGCGAGATTCGGTACGCAGAGCGTCAGGTCCACCGTCTGGGCCTGGCCGGTCGGCATCCTGATCGGTCTGGCGATCGGCATTCCTGTCTTCGGTGCGAAGGGTGGCGTCGCCTTCAGTGTCGCCTTCGGTACTGCCTTCGCGCTCGGCCTGGGTGCGATCAGGGGTCGGGCCGACGGTGACCCCGCCCGGGGCGGCCCGGACGGTAGGGCCGCCGGGGGTGGCGTCGGCGCGTCGGGCCGAGAGTGATCGACTCCGGTTCATTGAAGTCGGGGCATTCAGAGCCCTGGGATAGCCCGACTTCCGTGAAGCCGAGTGGATCATCGCGCACGGCGGGCATGAGCGGCGCGGCGGGCAGGGGCGGCGCGGCGGGCATGAGCGGCGCGGCGGGCACTGGGACAGCAGGGCCGGGCAGTGTTGCCGAGGCGGTGGCCGTACAGGAGGAGTTGCGGCCGTTGGTGGACCTGGTCGGGCCGGGGCCGAGCGCGCCCGCGACGGTGGCCGGCCTGGACGTCGCGTACGCCGAGGGTGGTGATTTGCTGGCGGCGGCAGTGACGGTGGTGGACGCCCGGACCCTGGCGGTGGTGGGCTCCGCTGTCGGTGTGGGGCGACCCGCGTTCGACTATGTGCCGGGGTTGTTCGCCTTCCGTGAGTTGCCCGCGTTGCTCGCTGCGCTCGACCGGCTGACCACCATCCCTGACCTGCTGGTCTGCGACGGGCACGGGCTGGCCCATCCGCGCCGCTTCGGGCTCGCCTGCCATCTGGGGGTGGTCACCGGGTTGCCAGCGATCGGGGTGGCGAAGACGCCACTGGTGGGGGTGTGGGATCCGCCGTCCGCCGAGCGGGGTTCCTGGTCGTCGTTGCGCGACGGTGGCGAGGTGGTCGGTCGGGTGCTGCGGACCCGCGACGGGGTGAAGCCGGTCTTCGTGAGCGTCGGCCATCGGATGAGCCTGGAGAACGCGACGGCGCAGGTGCTCGCGTTGACTCCGCGCTACCGGCTGCCGGAGACCACCCGCACCGCCGACCGGCTGTGCCGTGACGCACTCGCCGAGGCGGAGCAGGCCCGCTGATTGGCTGGTCAGCCCGGCTGCCAGCAGGTCGGCGGGAGGAGCCGTAAACCGTAACGCCGCACACATGCGGGGCGCTCACTGTCCGGTGGGACAGGTGGGCCGGTAGTAGCCTGACCGCGGACCCCATCCGGGGAGAACGGCGAGGTAATCATGACAGTGCGTCGACGCGTGGCACGGCTCGCGGCGGTCTGCGGTCTTGCGGGCGGCCTGGTGATGCTCGGTGCGTCACCGGCGCTGGCCGATCAGGACTCGGTCCGGGTGGGCGCGGCCAGCAGCTTCGCCGCCGGTGGTTCCGCGCAGGGGGTGAACGTCGCGGTGCGCAAGCGCACCGACGGGTGCGTCCTGCTGCGTACCGCGCTGGGTTTCCGCCTGGAGGGTCTCCAGCCGAACCAGGTGGCGGTCGAGGTCAATGCGGGCGGACGCTGGTTCCCGGTGGCCGTCAGCGGCGGCGCCGGCACCGTGTCGACAGCGCAGACGTCACCCTCGAAGCCGACGCTGTGCAAGGGCAAGGGCATCACGGTGCGCTACCGGGTGGCGTTCGCGGCGGGTGCGCCGGGCGGCCGTCTCGTGGTCACCGGCGCCGGTATCAGCGCCGCCGGCCAGACGCTGGGGCACGCCACCGACGCGGCGCGGCTGACCGGAGCGCGGGTCACTCCGTCGCCGACTCCGTCGCGGTCGAAGACGCCGTCGCCGACTCCGAGCCCGACCGAGGTCGCGACCGTCGACGAGGCGGCGAACCCGCTGGCGCAGGGTGGCGTCTCTGCGGCGCCGAGCACCACGGCGACCGCCGCCGAGTCGTCCGGAGCGTCACCGGTGATGTACTTCGGCATCGTGCTGGTGGCGGTCGGTCTGCTGCTCATCGTGCTGCTGTTCCGTCGCTCGCGGCAGGACCGGAAGCCGTCCGACGACGCGCCCGGCCCCCTGCCGGGCAACCCCGGCGGCACCACCTACCGCGCCGGGGGTGGGTTGCCGCCCGCGCCCGGTCGCTCCGGTCAGGTGTACGGCCAGCAGCCGCCGGCCGCCGCCTGGGGTGGTGCGGTGCCGTCACCGCGTCCCGCCGTCGGCGGGGTTTACGGTGCCCGGCCGGACACCCCCGCCCCGGAGGCCACCCAGCCGATGCCGGGTCGGCCCGAGGTTCAACCGAAGCCCGGTGACCCGCCCACCGACGGTGACGGCCACACCGTGTTCATTCCCCGCCTCCCCGGCTGAGCGGAGTACGGCCCGGCCCTCCGTTAGGCTCAGGATCGGTGTCTAACCTGCGGCCAAGGAGTGGAACACGTGTCTGATCTGTCCCAGATTGTGAAGGCGTACGACGTCCGTGGGACGGTGCCGGACCAGTGGGACGAACGGGCCGCCGAGGCACTGGGCGCCGCCTTCACCCAACTGCTCAACTCCACCGACGAGCCGGGTGACGCCGTCGTCGTCGGGTACGACATGCGGGCCACCTCGCCCGGCCTGGCCGCCGCGTTCGCCGCCGGTGTACGCGCCGAGGGCCGGTCGGTGATCGAGATCGGCCTCGCCTCCACCGACCTGCTCTACTACGCGTCCGGCTCGCTCGACCTGCCCGGCGCGATGTTCACCGCCAGCCACAACCCCGCGCAGTACAACGGCATCAAGATGTGCCGCTCCGGCGCGCGCCCGATCGGCCAGGAGAGCGGCCTGGCCGAGATCCGGGAGCGGGCCCAGGCCCTCCTGGACTCGGGCGACGCTCGTCCCGCCGGAGCGCCGACCCGGCCCGCCGAGCGGCGCGACCTGCTCCCCGACTACGCCGGCTACCTGCGCAAGCTGGTCGACCTCTCGGGCATCCGGCCGTTGAAGGTGGTCGTCGACGCCGGCAACGGCATGGGTGGCTTCACCGTTCCGACAGTGCTGGGCGACGCGGCCCTGTCGCCGCTGCCGCTGGAGATCGTGCCGCTCTACTTCGAGTTGGACGGCAGCTTCCCCAACCACGAGGCCAACCCACTCGACCCGGCGAACCTGGTCGACCTCCAGCGCGCTGTGGTCGAGCACGGGGCCGACATCGGGTTGGCCTTCGATGGTGACGCCGACAGGTGCTTCGTGGTGGACGAGCGCGGCGAACCGGTCTCACCGTCGGCGATCACCGCGCTCGTCGCCGCCCGTGAGTTGGCCAAGCACCCGGGTTCCACGGTGATCCACGGCCTGATCACCTCCAGCGCCGTCCCGGAGATCATCCGGGAGCACGGTGGGCAGCCGGTCGTCGCCCGGGTGGGGCACTCCTTCATCAAGGCGGAGATGGCCCGCACCAACGCCGTCTTCGGCGGCGAGCACTCCGCGCACTACTACTTCCGGGACTTCTGGTTCGCCGACACCGGGATGCTCGCGGCGATGCACACGTTGGCCGCGCTGGGCGAGCAGTCGCTGCCGCTGTCCGTGTTCGCCGGTGAGTACGAGCGCTATGTCGCCTCCGGCGAGATCAACTCGACGGTGGCCGACCAGGCGGCGGCGGTGGCCGAGGTGCGTGCCGCGTACCCCGACGCGGTGGCCGACGAGATGGACGGGCTCACCCTGCGTTTCCTTGACGGCGCCTGGTTCAACCTGCGCGCCTCCAACACCGAGCCGCTGCTGCGACTCAACGTCGAGGCGCCCACCCGGGATCGGATGGTCTCGCTCCGGGACGACGTGCTCGACCGCGTTCGCCGATAAGATCGCCTGCGCCGGTCGGCACCGCCGCCGGTCAAGCCGTACACGTGGAAGGAGCCGCGCCATGGCCCTGGATCCGCAGTTGCTCGAGATCCTTGCCTGTCCGGACACGCACCACGCCCCGCTCACCTATGACGCCGAGGCGCAGACGTTGACCTGTACGGAGTGCGGCCGGATCTTCGAGGTCCGCGACGACGTGCCGGTGCTGCTGCTCGACGAGGCGCGCGGCGGCCCCGGGCAGTCCTCATGATCGACGGTACGGCCGGGGTCAGCGGGCGCCGTGACGCCGACGAGGCCCTGCTCGACAACCCGCAGGCGTTGGCCGAGGCCGACCCGGGCGGCATGCTCCGGCACACGGCGTCGGCCGGTGCGCAGGTTCGCGAGAGCGCGGCGCTGGCAGCCGAGGCGAACCTCGCGGTGCTCGCCGACGACGGGCGGCCCCGAGCCGTCGTGATCGCCGGCATCGGCACCGCCGGGCGTACCGGGGACGTGCTGGCCACTGTCGCCGGGCCACGCTGCCCGGTACCGATCATCGGGCACCGCTCCGCTGGCGTACCCGGTTGGGTGGGCGCAGCCGACGTGGTGATCGCGGTGAGCGCGTCCGGACGTAGCCCGGAGGCGCTCGGCGCCGCCGAGGCGGCCCACCGCCGTGGTGCCCGACTCGTCGCAGTGGGTGCCCCGGACTCGCAGTTGCAGTCGATCGCCGAGCAGGCCCGGGCGCCGTTCATCCCGGTGCCCCGGCGTGCGCCGGCCCGGGCCAGCCTCTGGGCGCTCACAGTGCCGGTCCTGCTCGCCGCCCGTTCCCTCGGGCTGGTGAAGGTCAACGAGGCGGACCTGGCGGAGACCGCGGCCCGGCTCGACGCGGACGCCGACCGCTGCCGGTCCGCCGCCGAGTCCTTCGTCAACCCGGCGAAGTCACTGGCGCTGGGCCTGGCCGGCTCGATCCCCATCGTCTGGGGTTCGTCCCCGCTGGCCACAGTGGCGGCACGCCGGTTCGGTGACACCCTGTCGGCCAACGCCCGCTACCCGGTGGTCACCGGAGCGCTGGGTGAGGCCGGGCGGGGTCGGGTCGGGCTGCTCGACGGCGTCTTCGGCGGCCTGGCCGAGGGGGAGCGGGACATCTTCGCCGACCCGGCCGAGGACGACGGCGAGGGCACCCGGCTGCGGCTGGTGCTGCTGCGCGACGGCGGGCTCAACGCCGAGGACGACACCGATGAGCCGCTCGCCGTCGAGGAGCGCCGTGCGGACGCGGTGCAGACCCTCGCGGAGCGCCGTGGCGTGCGGTGCGACGTGGTGACCGCCGAGGGCGGCTCCGCCCTGGAGCGGCTGGCGTCGCTGATCGCCGTTCCGGATTTCGCCTCGATCTACCTTGCTCTGGCACACGGGTTGGACCCGATGGCCGTCCCGGCCATCACCGAGATGAAGGAGCTGTCGAACCAGTGAACGAACGTAGGGGGCGGCGCGCCATGCGCGGACCGGTCGGCTTCGTGCGGCGAAGCGGAGCGGTGGCATGAGCGCCAACGGTGGGACGAAGGCGATTGTCGCCGCCCTGCTGGCCAACATCGGCATCGCCGTCACCAAGTTCATCGCGTTCCTTCTCTCCGGCTCGTCGTCGATGCTGGCCGAGGCGGTTCACTCGGTCGCCGACTCCGGTAACCAGGGCCTCCTGCTGCTCGGTGGCAAGCGGGCGAAGCGCGCGGCCACCCCGGAACACCCGTTCGGGTACGGCCGGGAGCGCTACATCTACGCGTTCATCGTGTCCATCGTGCTGTTCAGCATCGGTGGTCTGTTCGCGCTCTACGAGGCGTACCACAAGTGGCATCACAAGGGCGGCATCGAGTCGTGGCACTGGTTGCCGGTGGTCGTGCTGGTGTCGGCGATCATCATGGAGTCGTTCTCCTTCCGGACCGCCATCAAGGAGTCCAACCACATCCGGGGCAACCAGTCCTGGGTGCGTTTCATCCGCCGGGCCAAGGCCCCGGAGCTGCCGGTGGTGCTCCTGGAGGACTTCGGCGCGCTGGTTGGTCTGGTGTTCGCCCTGTTCGGCGTCACCATGACGCTGATCACCGGCAACGGCGAGTGGGACGCCGCCGGCACCGCGATGATCGGCATCCTGCTGGTCGTCATCGCCGTCGTGCTGGCCATCGAGACGAAGAGCCTGCTGCTCGGTGAGGGCGCCGAGGCGTCCGAGCTGGCGGCCATCGAGCGGGCCGTCACCGACGGCCCCGAGGTGGAGCGGATCATCCACATGAAGACGCTCTACCTGGGCCCGGAAGAGCTGATGGTGGCCGCCAAGATCGCCGTTCCGGAGTGGGAGAGCGCCCACGACCTGGCCCGTGGCATCAACGCCGTCGAGGCGCGGATCCGCGTCGCGGTGCCGATCGCCCGGGTGATCTATCTGGAGCCGGACGTCTACAGCGCCGCTGCCGCCGCGGCCGGCACCGGTGCCGCGGCGGACACCGCCGCGCCGCAGGACACGTCGGGGGAGCCGGCCGGGCGGCCCGGGGGCTGACGGGTGGAGCCACTGTACGGGCCGATCCGGGACTACGCCTGGGGCTCGCGTTCGGCCATCGCCCTCCTGCAGGGGCGATCGGTGCCGAGCGCGGGCCCGGAGGCGGAGCTGTGGTTGGGGGCCCACCCGGGCGCTCCGGCCCACGTGGATCGTGCCGGTCTGCGGGTGAGCCTGTGTGACCTGGTGCGGGACGAACCAGGGCAGTGGCTCGGGCAGCGGGTGTCCGAGCGGTTCGGCAGTCGGCTGCCGTTCCTGCTCAAGGTGCTTGCCGCCGACGCTCCGCTGAGCTTGCAGGCCCACCCGGACGCCGAACAGGCGCAGGCCGGCTACGCGGCGGAGGCGGGGCGCCCCGAGGGGCAGCGAAACTACTCCGACCCGCACCACAAGCCGGAGTTGCTGGTCGCGCTCACCCCGTTCGAGGCGCTCTGCGGTTTCCGGGATCCGGCGGAGTCGGCCGAGGCGCTCGCCGCGTTCGGCGTACCGGCGTTGGCGCCGGTGGTGGCCGCGTTGCGGGCCGGGCCGGCGGGGTTGCGGACGGCGGTGCGGACGCTGCTCGGCTGGCCGGTCGCCACGCGTCACGACCTGCTGGCCGAGGTGGTGGCAGCGCCGGCCGACGGCCCGGACGCGGAGCTGACCCGCCGGTTGGCCAGGGCGTACCCGGGGGATCCGGGTGCGCTGGTCGCGCTGCTGTTGCACCACCTGCGGCTGGAGGCGGGGGAGGCGATCTGGATGCCCGCCGGCAACCTGCACGCCTACCTGAGCGGCTGCGGCGTGGAGATCATGGCGGCCAGCGACAACGTGCTACGCGGCGGCCTGACCCCGAAGCGGGTGGACGTCGACGAGTTGCTGCGGGTGCTGCGCTTCGAGGTGCTCGACGATCCGGTGCGCGTCGCGCAGCCGGTCGGTCCGGGCGTGGACTGGTGGCCTGTGCCGGTGGACGATTTCGCGCTGCACCGGGTGCGGGTCGACGCGGCGGTGCCCTCGGTGACGCTGCCGCTGCCCGGACCCAGGGTGGTGCTCTGCGCCGGTGGTTCGGTCACCGTGGACGACGGTGCCGGCGCGCTGACGCTGGCCTCCGGCGAGGCGGCGATCGGTACGGCGTTGGAAGCGCCGCTGCGGATCGACGGCGCCGGTGTGGCGTACGTGGCGACGTCCGGGCTGCGCTGACGCCAGCTCGGCCGAAAGACACAAGTCCGACTTTCCCGGAATAGCTTGACGCCGCCTTGCCTGAATGTGACTCTATGAGTACGCAGCGTTATCGCGACGACGGTCCGAGAACGTGCGGGGGAACCAAACCGGGGGGATGCGCGGGGCGGGCGGGACGTGGGCGGGAAGGTCCGTTCACCACCGACCGCCCCGTGCGCTGTCCGCGGACCGTGCCTGACGCCAGTCGCCGACGCGCGTAAGGTGGAGGGTCGGCGCAGACATCGTTCGACAGGAGCTTTCATGACCAGCACCCTCCCGGCGTCCGCTAGCGGCACGCCGTCCGAGGCCCGGCCGAGCACGCTCGCCGACGGCGACTTCAAGGTGGCGGATCTGTCGCTCGCCGAGTTCGGGCGTAAGGAAATTCAGCTCGCCGAGCACGAGATGCCCGGCCTGATGGCGATCCGCCGCGAGTTCGCCGAGGCGCAGCCGCTCGCCGGCGCGCGGATCACCGGCTCCCTGCACATGACCATCCAGACCGCCGTCCTGATCGAGACGTTGGTCGCGCTCGGCGCGCAGGTGCGCTGGGCGTCCTGCAACATCTTCTCCACCCAGGACCACGCCGCCGCGGCGATCGTCGTCGGCCCGGACGGCACCCCCGAGGCTCCGGCCGGGGTTCCGGTGTACGCCTGGAAGGGCGAGACCCTGCCGGAGTACTGGTGGTGCACCGAGCAGGTGCTCGCCTGGCCGGACGGGCAGGGCCCCAACATGATCCTCGACGACGGCGGCGACGCCACCCTGCTCGTACACAAGGGTGCCGAGTTCGAGCGGGCCGGGGCGGTCCCGCCGGTCGAGTCCGCCGACTCCGAGGAGTACGCGGTCATCCTCGAGCTGCTGCACCGCTCGCTCGGCGAGGACGGCCAGCGCTGGACCCGGATCTCCGCCGGCATCAAGGGCGTGACCGAGGAGACCACCACCGGCGTGCACCGGCTCTATGAGATGCACCGGGCCGGCACCCTGCTCTTCCCGGCCATCAACGTCAACGACTCGGTCACCAAGAGCAAGTTCGACAACAAGTACGGCTGCCGGCACTCGCTCATCGACGGCATCAACCGCGCCACCGACGTGCTGATCGGCGGCAAGATGGCGGTCGTCATGGGCTACGGCGACGTGGGCAAGGGTTGCGCCGAGTCGCTGCGCGGCCAGGGCGCCCGGGTCGTGGTGACCGAGGTGGACCCGATCTGCGCGTTGCAGGCGGCGATGGACGGCTACCAGGTCGCCACCCTCGACGACGTGGTCGAGCAGGCCGACATCTTCATCACCGCCACCGGCTGCTTCGACGTCATCACCAACGAGCACATGGCCCGGATGAAGCACCAGGCCATCGTCGGCAACATCGGCCACTTCGACAACGAGATCGACATGGCCGGGCTGGCCAAGCGGTCCGACGTCGAGCGGATCAACATCAAGCCGCAGGTCGACCTGTGGCGCTTCGCCGACGGGCACGCCATCATCGTGCTCTCCGAGGGCCGCCTGCTGAACCTGGGCAACGCGACCGGGCACCCGAGCTTCGTCATGTCGAACTCGTTCGCCAACCAGACGATCGCCCAGATCGAGCTCTTCACCAAGACCGAGGAGTACCCGATCGGCGTCTACGTGCTGCCCAAGCACCTGGACGAGAAGGTGGCCCGGCTGCACCTCGGCGCGCTCGGCGCCAAGCTGAGCACGCTGACCAAGGAGCAGGCCGCCTACCTCGGCGTCTCCACTGAGGGGCCGTTCAAGCCGGATCACTACCGCTACTGATCGACGTCTCTGAACCGGGTCGGCTGTTCGCAGCCGGCCCGGTTCGTCGTCCCCACGGCCGTCCCCGCTGCGCCCCCGTCACTTCCGCGATCTTGCAGTTTCGGTTGGAGATTTGCGGCTTTGGCGCGGTATGCCCCCGCAGAAAGTGCAAGATCGCGGGGGCGGTGGGGTGGCGCGCGGCGGGGCGGGTTAGGTGCGGCGGGTGGGGCGGAACCAGGTCCAGATGCACCAGGCCAGCCAGCCGAGCGAAACGAGGGTGGCCAGCGCCTTCAGGCGTAGTGCGCTGAGCAGCAGCACCACGGCCAGCACCGTCAACCACGGCAGGAATCCCCTCACGGCGCCGATCTTCGCACAGTGGGTTCGCCGCAGACAGGGTGAGCTTGTCGTGAACAACTTGACGAGGGCCCTGAGCAGGGAGGAAGGTATGCCTGCCCTAAGTCAGCCAAGGCGTGCCTAACCTACTCGGAGCTCGGATGTTCGCCACCTACCTGATCGGTCTGCGGGAAGGGCTGGAAGCCACCCTGGTGGTCAGCATCCTGGTCGCCTTCCTGGTGAAGTCGCAGCGCCGGGACCGGCTGCCGCAGGTCTGGGCGGGCGTCGGCCTGGCCGTGGCGCTCTCGGTGCTCTTCGGCTGGCTGATCGAGTACACGTCGACCTCGCTGCTGGCCCGATCCGAGGATCGTGAGTTGTTCGAGGCGATCACCTCGGTCGCCGCCGTGGTCTTCGTGACCTGGATGATCTTCTGGATGCGCCGGGCCGCCCGGACCATCGCCGGCGAACTGCGGGGCAAACTCACCGAGGCGCTGGCCGTCGGGTCCCTCGCAGTCGCCGGCATGGCCTTCCTCGCGGTGATCCGCGAGGGCCTGGAGACCGCGCTGATCTTCTACTCGGCCGCCCAGGGAGCTGCCGGCGACAGCGGCCCGCTGCTCGCGTTGATCGGCGGCATCGTCACCGCAGTGGTCCTCGGCGTGCTGCTCTACGCCAGCGCCCTGCGGATCAACCTCAGCAAGTTCTTCACCTGGACCGGCGCGCTGCTGATCCTGGTCGCCGCCGGCATCCTCAAGTACGGCGTGCACGACTTCCAGGAGGCCGGTGTCCTGCCCGGACTGAACGACCTGGCGTTCGACATCACCGGCACGCTCGACCCGAGCACCTGGTACGCGGCCCTGCTCGCCGGCATGTTCAACGTGACTCCCGCGCCCACGGTGCTGGAGACGATCGCCTGGGTCGCGTACGCCGTACCGGTGCTCCTGCTCTTCCTGCGACCGGCCCGGCGTAAGCCGGCACCCACCGCTACCACCACCACCGTCACCGAGCGCGGGGCCGACACCGGCGCCGAGGCCGAGCCGGCGTCCACGCCGCAGCGTGCCTGACCCACGAGGAGAGACAGCTTAGATGCGTACCACCCAGTTCTTTGCGCTGGCCGCCGCCGGTGTGCTGGCGACGGCCGGTGTGGCCGCCTGCTCCGACTCCGACAAGGGTGACTCGGCCGCGTCCGGCGGACCGATCGTGGTCAAGGCCAGCGACACCTCCTGTGAGGTCGGCTCGACCGATCTGGGCGCCGGCACCGCCACCTTCAAGATCACCAATTCGGGCGCGAAGGTGACCGAGTTCTACGTGTACGCCGACGGCGACCGGGTGATGGGCGAGGTGGAGAACATCGCCCCTGGGTTGAGCCGCGAGCTGCACGTGGAGTTGCCGGCCGGCACGTACCAGACGGCCTGCAAGCCGGGGATGAGTGGCAAGGGCATCCGGGGCGCGCTCAAGGTCAGCGGGTCGGCGCAGCCGCTCACCGCCGACGCCGCGCTGGGTGACGCCACCGACAACTACCAGCGCTACGTCAAGAGCCAGACCACCGCGCTGTTGGACAAGACCGAGGAGTTCGTCGCCGCGGTCAAGGCCGGCGATGTGGCGAAGTCCAAGGCGCTCTACCCGGTCGCCCGCACCTACTGGGAGCGGATCGAGCCGGTCGCCGAGATCTTCGGCGACCTCGACCCCAAGATCGACGGCCGCGAGGAGGTCATCGAGGAGGGGATGGAGTTCACCGGCTTCCACCGGATCGAGAAGGACCTCTGGCAGTCCGGTGACATCAGCAAGGACGGCCCCATCGCCGACCGGCTGCTGGTCGACGTCAAGGAGATCGTGGCCAAGGCGAACGCCGAGAAGCTCTCCCCGCTCCAGCTCGCCAACGGTGCCAAGGAACTGCTCGACGAGGTGGCCAGCGGCAAGATCACCGGCGAGGAGGACCGCTACTCGCACACCGACCTGTGGGACTTCGCCGCCAACCTCGAAGGTTCCAAGGCCGCCGTGTCCGCCCTGCGGCCCGCGTTGCAGCAGCGCTCGCCGGAGCTGGTCACCCAGCTGGACACCGAGTTCACCAACGTCGAGGGGTTGCTCGGCAAGCACCGCGTCGGCGACGGGTGGAAGCTGCACACCGCGCTGAGCAAGGCCGAGCTCAAGGAGCTCTCCGACGGGATCAACGCGCTCGCCGAGCCGATCAGCAAGGTCGCCGCGGCCGTCGCCAAGTGACCACCTGGCAGAAAGAGTCGAGTCGATGAGCGGGAGCAGGTTCACCCGGCGCCGGGCGATCACCCTGGCCGGCGCAGGGGTGGCGGGGGTCGCCGGAGTGGCGGCCGGTGCGGGGGCGCTGCTGAACGGCTCCCACGGCCCGGCCGCGGCGAGCGACCACCCGGCCGGGGCGGTGCCGTTCCACGGCGAGCACCAGGCCGGCATCGTCACCCCGGCGCAGGACCGGCTGCACTTCGTGGCCTTCGACGTGATCACCAAGGACCGGGCCCGACTCGTCGAACTGCTTGAGGAGTGGACGGCCGCCGCCGCCCGGATGACGGCGGGGCGCGACGCCGGGGTGCTGGGTGCGGTCGGCGGGATGCCGGAGGCCCCACCGGACGACACCGGTGAAGCACTCGGCCTGCCTCCCTCACAGCTCACCCTCACCATTGGTTTCGGGCCGACGCTGTTCCGCGACGCCGACGGGCGGGACCGCTTCGGCCTCGCCGACCGTCGGCCCGCAGCCCTCGCCGAGCTGCCGAAGTTCCCCGGCGACGCGTTGCAGCCGCAGCTCTCCGGCGGCGACCTCTGCGTCCAGGCCTGTGCCAACGACCCGCAGGTGGCGGTGCACGCGATCCGCAACCTGGCCCGGCTCGGCATGGGTGTGGTGAGCGTCCGTTGGTCGCAGTTGGGCTTCGGCCGCACCTCGTCGACGTCCCGTGAGCAGGCCACCGCGCGCAACCTCTTCGGGTTCAAGGACGGCACGGCCAACCTCAAGGCCGAGGACACCGACCTGCTGCGCGACCAGTTGTGGGTGCAGCCGGGCGACGGGCCGGACTGGATGGCCGGAGGCTCGTACCTGGTGACCCGCAAGATCCGGATGCTCGTGGAGACCTGGGACCGGACCTCCCTCGCTGAGCAGGAGGAGATCGTCGGCCGGACCAAGGGCAGCGGCGCGCCGCTGGGTCGCAGCGGCGAGTTCGACGAGCCCGACTTCGCCGCCCAGGGCGCGGACGGGAAGCCGGTGATCGCCGAACACGCCCATGTCACGTTGGCTCATCCGAGTCGGAACGGCGGCGCTCAGCTGCTGCGCCGGGGTTACAACTTCGTCGACGGCTCGGACGGCCTCGGCCGACTCGACGCGGGCCTCTTCTTCATCGCCTACCAGCGCGACCCGCGCCGTCAGTTCGTGCCGATCCAGACCCAGTTGGCTCGGCACGACGTGATGAACGAATACCTGCGACACGTCTCCAGCGGGGTGTTCGCCTGCCCTCCGGGGGTACGCGACGGCGGGGATCACTGGGGGCGTGGGCTGTTCGGCTGACCGTCGTCCGGATGGCGACAACCGGATCGGCCCAGCCTGCGGTAGCGCCAGGCGGCGCCAAAGGGGGATCATGGTCGCAGCCTGGCGATGGCCCGTTCGCGCGCCAGGCACCGTAGCCGTGGCGCCGCCGCCACGGACCGCGATCACCGGTTTCATGGCGGCGCGGAACGTTACCGGCGGACGCCGGTCCCACCGAACTGAATGAGGATGCAATATTAATCCCATGAGAGCCCGCGTACTGGTGGTCGACGACGACCCCGCGCTCGCCGAGATGCTCGGCATCGTGCTGCGCAGTGAGGGTTTCCTGCCCTCGTTCGTGGCGGACGGAGAGCGGGCGTTGGCCGCCTTTCGCGACAGTCGTCCCGATATCGTGCTGCTTGACCTGATGCTTCCCGGTATGAGCGGTATAGACGTCGCGCGGTCCATCCGGGCGGAGTCCGGCGTGCCCATCGTCATGCTGACCGCCAAGAGCGACACCGTGGACGTCGTGCTCGGCCTGGAGTCCGGCGCCGACGACTACGTGGTCAAGCCGTTCAAGCCCAAGGAGCTGGTGGCCCGGATGCGGGCCCGACTGCGCCGAGGCGAGGACGTGGCCCCGGAGATGCTCACCATCGGGCCGCCGGACAACCAGATCACCATCGACGTTCCGGCGCACACGGTGAGCCGCAACGACGAGGAGGTGAAGCTGACTCCGCTGGAGTTCGACCTGCTGGTCGCGCTCGCCCGCAAGCCACGTCAGGTCTTCACCCGCGAGGTGCTGCTCGAGCAGGTCTGGGGCTACCGGCACGCGGCCGACACCCGCCTGGTCAACGTGCACGTCCAGCGGTTGCGGGCCAAGATCGAGCCGGACCCGGAGCGACCGGAAATCATCCTCACCGTGCGGGGCGTGGGCTACAAGGCAGGGACCGGATAGCCTGGTCGCACTGTGTCGACCTCGCCGCCCCCACCCTCCCCGAGTACGGCTGCCCGCCGGCCCAGCGCCGGCGGGGAGCTCTGGCGTGCGGTGAGCGGTCGGGTCGCTCGTGCGGTGGGTCGGGCACATCAGACCTGGCGCCGCTCGCTCCAGGTCCGGGTCGTGACCATCACGCTGGTCGCGTCCAGCCTGCTGGTCGGCGGGTTCGCGTTCCTGATCGCTGACAAGATCACCACCATCCTGCTCGACAGCGCTCGCAGCGATGTCCGACAGCGGGTGACCAGCGGTGCCAGCTACGCGGCCAAGCAGGTCTCCTTCTACCGGCAGCCGCAGGAGGCGCAACTCCAGGAGACCATCGACGGCACTGTCAACTACCTGGCCGGCGGCGACCCCCAGCAGACCAGCGGGGTGGTGGTGGCGATCACCGCCGACGACTACCCCAACGACATCCAGACCCGCACCTCCCCGTCTGCCAACGTCCAGTCGCTGATCAGCCCCGAGCTGCGCGCCGCGATCGCCGACGGCAAGGTGGCCAGCCAGATCCGCACCGGGCGACTCACCGGCGAGACCACCAAATACCTGGTCTACGGCTCGCCGGTGCCCACCAGCTTCGGCCAGATCGAGCTCTACTACCTGGTGCCGCTGGGCCGGCAGGACGTGACCGCCGCCGACGCCCGAGCCACGGTCGTGGCCACCGGAGTCGCGCTGGTGATCCTGCTCGGGTTGCTCGCGGCGTTGGTGACCCGGCTGGTGGTCAACCCGGTCCGGGTCGCCGCGCGGACCGCCCAGCGGCTCTCCGCGGGCCTGCTCGACCAGCGGATGGTGGTCAACGGCGAGGACGACCTGGCCCTGCTCGCCGCGTCGTTCAACCAGATGGCCACCAACCTGCAACGGCAGATCCTGCGGCTGGAGGAGATGTCCCGGTTGCAGCGCCGCTTCACCTCCGACGTCTCGCACGAGCTGCGTACCCCGTTGACCACGGTTCGGATGGCCGCTGACCTGATCTTCGCCGAGCGCGACGAGTTCGACCCGGCGGTCGCCCGCAGCGCGGAGCTGCTCCAGGCCGAGTTGGACCGATTCGAGGAACTGCTGACCGACCTGCTGGAGATCAGCCGGTTCGACGCGGGCTTCGCCATGCTGGATTCCGAACCGACCGACCTGGTGCCGGTGGTGCACCGGGTGGTCGACCGGCTGGCTGGCCTGGCCGAGCGGGTGGGCGTACCCATCGAACTCGACCTGCCGGGCACGCCGGTGATCGCCGAGGTCGACCCGCGCCGGGTCGAGCGGGTGTTGCGCAACCTGGTCGGCAACGCCGTCGAGCACGGCGAGGCCCGCCCGGTGCTGATCACCCTCGGCATCGACGAGACCGCCGTGGCGATCACCGTCCGCGACCACGGTGTGGGGCTGAAGGTGGGCGAGGAGAAGTTGGTGTTCAACCGGTTCTGGCGGGCGGACCCGTCCCGGGCTCGGCAGACCGGGGGCACCGGCCTGGGCCTGTCGATCAGCCTGGAGGACGCTCGGCTGCACGGCGGCTGGCTGGAGGCGTGGGGTGCCCCCGGGCAGGGCGCGCAGTTCCGGCTCACCCTGCCGGCCCGTGCGGGCGATCGGCTGACCACCTCGCCGCTGCGGCTGGTGCCGGCCGACGCCGCCCTGCCGTTCGGCGGCCCCCGCGACGGTGGGCCACTGGCCATCGGGCCCGGCACCGGCGGGGCGTTGGCGATCGGCCCGGCTCCGGTTGGGGACGGCCAGCGGACGGAGGTGCGCTCGTGAGACGGCCGACTCTGCTCGGGGCGTTCGGCGTGATGGTGCTGCTGGGGGCCGGCTGTGGCATCCCGGCGGCGTCCGACGTGCGGGTGGACGGCAAGGGCGGCGCCGCGACCGAGGCCGGCGTGATCAGTCGGGGCAGTGAGCCACCGACGCGGACGGCCAGCGGCAGCGTCAACGAGGCCTTCGTCCGCAACTTCCTGTCCGCCGCCGCCGGCGAGCCGGATCGGGCGTACGAGCGGGTCAAGGCGTACATCGCCCCGGAGGACAAGAGCCGCCTACAGGACAAGAAGGGCAGCGAGGTCGCGCTGAACGTGGTCCGGCTGCGCGAGGCGGTCTACACCCTCAACAGAGACTCGACCACGACCGTGAAGATCGCCGTGCAGCAGATCGGCGTGCTGCGGGCCAACGGCACCCTGGCCCCACCGGTGTCGACCGAGACGGAGTACGAGTTCGGCCTGCGCAGCGCGTCCTTCAACGGCGGCGTCAACGACGAACGGGCCGGCTTGTACGTGATCAACCCGCCCAACGTGCTGCTGCTCAGCGACACCGCCCTTCAGCAGTACTACCAGAGCGAGACGATCTACTTCTGGAGTTCGGACCGCAGCCGCCTGGTGCCCGATCAGCGCTACCGGCCGCAGGCGGTGCCGGTCGAGCGGCAGGTCAACGAGGTGGTGAAGTGGCTGGTCGGCGGTCCCTCCGACTGGTTGCGCCCGGGAGTCGTCGGGCTTCCGGACCGCACCGAGCTGATCAACAACGCCACCGGCGGCAACGGTCGGTGGGAGGTCAACCTGGACATGTCCGGTGACGACCAGAGCGGGATCGATCAGTTGATCACGCAGATCGCCTGGTCGTTGGGCGACCTCACCGGTCAGCTGGAGTTGAAGGTCCGTAACAACGCGCAGCCCGTGGTGGACCTGGGCGAGCGACGAGACTCCCAGGTGCTCTATCCGTATGCCGCCAGCCCGCAGCGGTTCGGTGTGTACGACGGGGCGATCCACCCACTCGACTTCGACGGCGAGCCCAGCGGCACTGTGCCGTTGACACCCGAGGCCAACCGTAACGTCGTCTCCGCCGGCCTCGGGCTGGCCAAGGACCGCCGGATCCTCGCCGCGATGGTGGTCGCCGGCAGCGGCAAGAACCGGTACCGACTCGCCGTGGGCACCGGCGTCGACCCGGTCTCCGTGATCAGCCGCAGCGGCACCGAGTACTCCTCGATCGGCCGACCGGTCTGGCTGCGTACCGTCGACAACCGCCCCAGCCGCGGCCTGGTGGTGGCCGACGGGCAGCTCTACCGGTTCGACGAGGCGGCCCGGATGTATCCGGTGCCGCTCAACCTGCCGTCCGCCGCGGTCACCGCGGTGGCCGCCGCGCTGGACGGCCAGCGGGTGGCACTGATCGCTGGCGGCCGTCTCTACGTCGCCGCGGTCAACCTCGACGGCGGCGGGGCCTCCGTCGGTCCGCCCCGAGAGTTGGTCACCTCGCTGACCAACCCCACGGCGGTTGACTGGGGCGGGGAGGACCAGCTGGTGGTGGCGGGGTCGGTCGGCCAGCCGGCGATCTACGAGATCAGTGTCGACGGCGCCCTGGAGACGCCGTTGAAGACCGACCTCGGTGCCAAGGTCAACCATCTGACCGCGTATCCGACCAACCGCAGTGTGCGGGCGTCCAGCGGGGCGTACATGTACGAGGCGAACGGGGTGGCCTACCGCAGCAGCCCGTTCGAACGGATCGAGCCCGACCGGGTACGCGACATCGCCCCGGTGCCGACCGGCGTGCGCCCGAGCAGCCCGTCCGCCCCGTTCTTCCTCTACTGACCCGGTGAGCGGGCTCTGGGCGGACCTCGCCGACCTGGTGCTGCCCGCCGACTGCGCCGGTTGTCGGGAGCGCCGACCCGGCCTGCGGCACGGGGTCTGCCCAGCCTGTGTCGCGGCGCTCGGCGAACTGCGGCCCCGGGCGGTCCGCCCCACACCCGCCCCGCCGGGCCTGCCGTCCTGCGTCGCACTCGGCCCGTACGCGGGTCCGCTGCGTGAGGCTCTGCTGGCGTACAAGGAACACGGCCGACACGGGCTGGCTCGCCCGCTCGGCGCTCTGCTCGCCGAGGTCGTCGCGACGGCCGTTGGCGGGGCCCGTCCGCTGGCGTTGGTTCCGGTCCCGGACACCGCGGCGGCGGCCCGGTCCCGCTACGGGGACCACCTCGACCGGCTTGCCCGGCACTGCGCGGCCCGGCTGAACCGGAGCGGTTGGGCGGTGCGGGTGCACCGTCCGCTGCGGGCGTCGCCCCGGCCCGACTCGGTCACCCTTGACAGCGCCGGGCGCGCGGCGGCGGCCGAGGCGGCCTTCCAGCCCCGCTCGATCGGGCCGGGCCGGGGTCGTACCGGGGGCGCGACGCCGGTGGTGGTGCTGCTCGACGACATCGTCACCACCGGCGTGACCCTCGCCGCCGCGAGCCGGGTGCTGACCGCCACAGGATGGGCACCGAGTATGGCGGCGGTGCTCGCGGCGACCGAGAAAAGACACCAGTCGTAACCGATAGTGTTTCCGTTTCACCCGTTGGTGTATGAGCTGCGAAAAATCCTGGGCCGTCTCGGCAACATGGGGTGACTGCCGGGCAAACAGGAGTTAGCGTTTCGCTGTCGGGGGTAGGAGGTCGTTCCAACCGCCCCTGGCGGTGAGAGGAGGCGTAGCCGTACCAACCGGTCGACGCCAGCGGGTCTCCCCACGGCGCGCGGCCGGGCAACCGGATCGAAGACCGTCCGAACAAGGGAGGTCACGTGGACATCGTGGTCAAGGGCCGAAACGTCGAAGTGCCGGACCATTACCGGGTACACGTAGCCGAGAAACTCGCGAAGATCGAACGCTACGACCACAAACTTATTCGCGTTGATGTCGAGCTGTTTCACGAGCGCAATCCGCGCCAGGCCGACCACTGCCAGCGGGTGGAGATCACCTGCGTTTCCCGAGGTCCGGTGATTAGGGCCGAAGCCTGCACGAACGACTTCTACAGCGCGCTCGACGCGGCCATCGCGAAGCTCGACACCCGGCTACGCCGCGCTGCCGACCGCCGCCGCGTACACCGTGGTCGGCACGCGCCGATCTCCGTCGCCGAGGCCACAGCGGGCCTTCCGGTCGCGGACCTGGTGCCCAGCGCGCTGAGCGCGCCGAGCGACGGCGCCCGCGCCGGCACCGCTGTCGCGGAGCGGGTCGAAGAGGAGCAGGACGACCAGCCGTGGCACATCGCCCGGGAGAAGGTGCACCCGGCCGAGCCGATGACCATCGACGACGCCTTGTTCGAGATGGAGCTGGTCGGCCACGACTTCTACCTCTTCCAGGACAAGGAGTCCGGCCGCCCCAGCGTCGTCTACCGGCGCCACGCGTATGACTACGGCATCATCTCCCTCGCCACCTGACCGGTAACCGATCCGTGTCGATCATGGAGTTGTGGTGGGGAACGCCCACCACAACTCCATGATCTGTCAACGCAGGTCGGCCGGGAGCAGCGCGAAGGTCAGGTCGTCCAGACGGGTGCCGGCCAGCCCGGGCAGCCGGCCACGCTGAAGGCCCTCGCGCTGAAAACCGACCCGCTCCAGCACCCGGTGCGACGCGGTGTTGTCCGGCACCGTGCCCGCCGACAGTCGGGCGATACCGGCCGGACCGAACGCCCAGTCCGCGAGCAGCCGGACCGCCCTCGTCGCGTACCCCCGGCCGCGCCAGTCCGGCAGCAACGCGTAGCCGACCGACGCCTCGCCGGCGGCCACGTCCGTGTACGACAAGCCGCAACTGCCCACGGGCTCGCCGCTCGCCACATCCAGAATCAGCAGCCGGGCGATCTCGCCGGTCAGCCAGCCGCTCTGCGCGAGACGACAACGCCGCTCGATCGCCTCGCGGGTCGGTGGCACCGGTGGCGCCTGGTTCGCCACCACCTCGGGTCGGCTGTGCAGTCGGTACATCAGCGCCGCGTCGTCCGGCCCGAGTGGGCGCAGCCCCACCACCTGGTCGGTTAGCACCCCGCCGGGCAGGTCGGGCAGCAGCCGGGTGGCCGGGCCGGACGGATCACCGGCGACGCGTACCCAGGCCAGCAGATCGTGCCGACCCGCGTCGCCGGACGCACCGGCGGACCGGCGCAGACCCTCGTAGCGGAAGCCGGTGGCCAGCGCGACCCGCTGGCTCGGACCGTTCTCCGGTTCGGTCAGCAGCTCCAGTCTGGCCGCCCCGGCGGCGAACGCGTGCTCGCTCAGCGCGCGGGTCGCCGCGGTCGCCAGCCCGCGACCGCGCGCCGCCGGTCGCATCCAGTAACCGATCTCCAGCTGACCCCGGGCGGGCACCGGGTTGTTCAGCCCCACCGCGCCGAGCAGCCGATCCGTCGCGGGGTCTGCGACGGCGTACGCAGCGCCGCCGCCGGTCCAGGCCGCCGGGGCGCCGACCTCGATCCACCAGCGGGCGTCGGTCCCGGTGTACGGGGTCGGCAGGTTCGACACGAAGCGTTGAGTCAGCGGGTCCGCGCAGCCGTCGACCACGTCGGCGCTGTCCTCCGCGCGGAACGGGCGCAGCCGCACCCCGTGCGCCTCGACGACCGGCCGCAGACTCATCCCAGATCCTTCGCGAGAAGTGCCCCGACCCACACGTCCACCCTCTCGCCCCGGTGCTGCACGCCGCCTCGGGCGATTCCCTCGATCAGGAAGCCCGCCTTCTCCGCCGCCCGGCGGGAGGCGGTGTTGCCCACGTTCGCCTTCCACTCGATCCGCGCCAGGCCCAGCGTGCTGAACCCCCAGGCGCTCAGTGCCACCAGCGCGGCCGGCAGGTGACCCCGGCCACGGGCCGCCGGGGCGGTCATGAAGCCCACGTCGGCCAGCAGCGGGTCGGCGGGGGAGAGCCGCAGGTCGAGCGTCCCCACGTAACGGTCGTCGGAGTCGGCGATCACGAAGCAGGCGGCGTCCCCCCGAGCCCAGGCGTCCTGACCGTAAGCCTGGTAGCCCTGCGCGTCGGCACGCTCGTACGGGTCCGGCACCGTCGTCCAGCGGATGCTCTCCGGGTCCCGGCAGGTCTGCACCACGGCGTCCAGGTCCATCTCCTCCATGGGCCGCAGACGCAGCTCGCCGGCCCCGGTCTCGGCGAACAGGACGGGCTGCGAGCGGCCGAAGACGGCGGCCCGCCGCGCGGCGAGGGTGCCCGGTCCGGCCGGACCGGTCGACCCGGCGGCCGGCACCTCGCCGGGCAGCAGCGAGCCGATCCAGCCGTCCGCGCTGCCGGGCAGCGCCGGGTTGGCCAGCCGCAACCTGCCGTCGACCCGGAAACCGGCCCGCAGTGCCACCAGCCGGGAGGCGTGGTTGCCCACCTCGGCCTGCCAGATGAGCCGGCGAAGCCCGAGGGTGTCGAAGGACCAGCGGGCCACCGCCCGGGTCGCCCGGACCATCACGCCCCGACCACGCGCCCAGGGTGCCGTCCAGTAGCCGACCTCGCCGGTGCCGTCCTTGTCGATCGAGATCAGCCCACTGGAACCCAGCAGTTCCCCGGTGCTCGGGTCGCAGACCGCGAATGGCGCCCCGGTGCCCTCGGCCCAGGCCTTCCGGCTCATCTCGGTGACAAATCCGTGGGCGTGTTCCGGTCGGTACGGGCGCGGTACGGTGGTCCAACGCTGAATGTCCGGGTCCTGGCAGGCTCGGTGCACGGCCTCGGCATCCGTCTCTCGCCAGGGCCGCAGCAGCACGCCGTCCTCGATGATCTCCACGAGCTCCACCCGTGCATCCTGCCGTAGCGTTCGCCGACGGCGTAACCGGATAACGTTTGGGGCGTGTGCAGGACGCGAGTTATGTCGGGTTCGGCGGGGTCGAGCACCGCCACCAGTGACCATCGCGCCGATGGAGCGCCTACGATGGTTCGAGACTGTCTAGGGGAGCGTTGATCCGTGTCGATTCTGGAAAAGGTCCTTAACGCGGGCGAGGGCCGCATGGTGCGCCGGCTCAAGGCCATCGCCGCCGCCGTCACCTCGATCGAGGACGACTACGTCAACCTCACCGACGAGGAGCTGGCCGGCATGACCGAGCAGTTCCGGGAGCGGCTCGACGAGGGCGAGACCCTCGACGACCTGCTGCCGGAGGCGTTCGCGGTGGCCCGCGAAGCGGCTGCCAGGGTGCTCGGCCAGCGCCCGTACGACGTCCAGGTGATGGGCGGCGCGGCGCTGCACTTCGGCAACATCGCCGAGATGAAGACCGGTGAGGGTAAGACGCTGACCTCGGTCATGGCCGTCTACCTCAACGCGCTCTCCGGCAAGGGCGTCCACGTGATCACGGTCAACGACTACCTCGCCCAGCGTGACGCGGCGTGGATGGGCCGGGTGCACGAGTTCCTCGGGCTGACCGTCGGCGTGGTCCTGCCCAACCGGCCGGCCACCGAGCACAAGGCCGCCTACGAGTGCGACATCACCTACGGCACCAACAACGAGTTCGGCTTCGACTACCTGCGCGACAACATGGCCTGGTCGAAGGACGAGCTGGTGCAGCGCGGGCACAACTTCGCGGTGGTCGACGAGGTCGACTCCATCCTGATCGACGAGGCCCGCACCCCGCTGATCATCTCCGGCCCGGCCGAGCATTCCGCCCGCTGGTACGGCGAGTTCGCCGGCGTGGTGGCCAGGCTCCAGCCCGGCACCGACGGCGAGGGCGACTACGAGGTCGACCACTCCAAGCGCACCATCGCGGTGACCGAGCGGGGTGTCGCCAAGGTCGAGGACCGGCTCGGCATCGACAACCTGTACGAGTCGGTGAACACCCCGCTGGTCGGCTACCTCAACAACGCCATCAAGGCCAAGGAGCTCTACAAGCGCGACAAGGACTACATCGTCAGCGACGGTGAGGTCCTGATCGTCGACGAGTTCACCGGTCGCATCCTGCACGGCCGTCGCTACAACGAGGGCATGCACCAGGCGATCGAGGCCAAGGAGGGGGTGGAGATCAAGCAGGAGAACCAGACCCTGGCCACCATCACCCTCCAGAACTACTTCCGCCTCTACGAGAAGCTGTCCGGGATGACCGGTACGGCGCAGACCGAGGCGAGCGAGTTCAACAAGGTCTACAAGGTCGGCGTCGTGACCATCCCGACCCACCGCCCGATGGTTCGCGAGGACCGGCCGGACGTCATCTACAAGACGGAGAAGGCCAAGTTCAACGCCGTCATCGAGGACATCGCCGAGCGGCACCAGATGGGCCAGCCGGTGCTGGTGGGCACCGTCTCGGTGGAAAACTCCGAGATCCTCTCCCAACTGCTGCGCCGCCGTGGCATCCCGCACAACGTGCTGAACGCCAAGTTCCACGCCCGGGAGGCCGAGATCGTCGCCCAGGCGGGGCGTAAGGGCGCCGTCACAGTGGCGACCAACATGGCCGGTCGCGGCACCGACATCCTGCTCGGCGGCAACGCCGAGTTCCTCGCCGCGAACGAGCTGCGCCAGCGCGGCCTCGACCCGGTGGAAAACGAGGAAGAGTACGCCAAGGCGATGGAGGAGGTCCTTCCGACCTGGAAGCAGGCCTGCGATGCCGAGGCGGACGAGGTCTCCGCAGCCGGCGGCCTCTACGTGCTGGGCACCGAGCGGCACGAGTCCCGGCGGATCGACAACCAGCTGCGTGGTCGCGCCGGCCGGCAGGGCGACCCGGGCGAGTCCCGTTTCTACCTGTCACTGCAGGACGAGCTGATGCGGCGCTTCCGGGCCGGAGCGGTCGAGGCGGTGATGGAGCGCTTCAACATCCCGGAGGACGTGCCCATCGAGTCGAAGATGGTCACCCGGCAGATCAAGAGCGCCCAGGCCCAGATCGAGGGCCAGAACGCCGAGATCCGCAAGAACGTGCTCAAGTACGACGAGGTGCTCAACAAGCAGCGCCAGGTCGTCTACGCCGAGCGGCTCCGGGTGCTCAACGGTGAAGACCTCTCCGACCAGGTTCGCAACATGATCGACGACACCGTCGAGGCGTACGTGCGGGGTGCCACCTCGGACGGCTACGGCGAAGACTGGGACCTTGAGCAGCTCTGGTCCAGCCTCAAGCAGCTCTACCCGGTCGGCGTGACGATCGAGGAGTTGGAAGAGGAAGCCGGTGGCTCCCGGGCCGGCATGGACAGCGACTTCCTGGTCGCCCGCCTCAAGGACGACGCCAACGCCGCGTACGACCGGCGTGAGGAGCAGCTCGGCACCGAGGGGGTGCGCCAGCTCGAGCGGATGGTGCTGCTCCAGGTCATCGACCGCAAGTGGCGCGAGCACCTCTACGAGATGGACTACCTCCAGGAGGGCATCAACCTCCGGGCGTACGCCCAGCGCGACCCGGTGGTGGAATACCAGCGCGAGGGCTTCGACATGTTCGCCACCATGATGGACGGCATCAAGGAGGAGACCGTCGGTTTCCTCTACAACGTCGACGTCCAGGTGACCGAACCGGAGCCGGAGGAGGGGGCCGACGAGGTCACCCTGCTCGACAAGCCGGTGGAGATCCGGGCCAAGGGCCTCAACCAGGCGCCGCGTCGGCAGGGGCTGCAATACTCCGCCCCCACCATCGACGGTGAGGCCAGCCCGGGCGCTGTCGCCGTGGAGCAGGCCGAGCAGCAGGCTCCGGCGCTCGGTGTGGGCCGACCGGCTCCGGGTGCTCCGGCGGCACCGGGGCGGAGCGCCCCGTCCGCGCCGCAGCGGCCGGCATCCGGGCTGCGTGGCCCGGCAGTGCCGTCGGCCGCCGCCCGTCGGCCGGCACCGAACCAGGCGGAGGCGAGCAACGGCCCGTCCCGCAACGCGCCGTGCCCGTGTGGCTCGGGCCGCAAGTACAAGCGCTGCCACGGCGCACCCAACGGCGGCAACTGACCAACGGCAGCTGCACCGACAGCGTCTGACCGACGGGTCCCGGCCGAGCAGGCCGGGGCCCGTCGGTGTCTTGTGAGCCTCGCCGGCGAGCGGGGCAGGTGGGGTCAGAGCACGTGCAGGGCAACGCAGAGCCAGCGGCCCCGGCGATGTTCGAGGCGCAGTGCCATCGCCCAACTTCGGCCGGCCGCGCCGGTGAGGACGGCTGCCGCCTCCACCGCGGCCTCCCGGGGCTCGCAGACCCGCAGACGTAGCAACCGGACCAGTGGTCGGCCGGTGCGGCGGCGGGATGTCCCGGCCCGGCCGGATGCGCGGGCGAGTTCGGTCAGCAGGTCACCCGCCCGGGCCGGGTCGAGCAGCGCTCGCACCTGGGCCGGCGAGCGGTAGCCGTTGACCACCTCCAGGCAGGAGCCGACGAAGCGGTGCGCGGCCCGGGTGGTTTCCGGTGCTGTCGACGGCGGCAACGACGCGACCGGGTTGGTGGCGATGGACCGGTTGGGCACCGGGCGCAGGGCTGCTCGCCGCTCCGGCGGCCGGACCGGGCTGGGCCGGGTGGAGGCGAACAGGTCGAGGGCGAGTTGACCGTCGGTCGCCACCGGCCAGTACGACCCGTCGGTCTCGTCCACGTATGGCGGGTCGAAGGGCGGAACGGGGCGCAGCCGAACGGGTGGTCGGGAAGGACCGGGTCGCGCTCCGCTCATCGTGGCCCCTTGATCTTGCGTTTGCCTTCGTTTGCCTCCGACACGCTCGATTCTGAGCGACAGAACGGCCTCGGTCAATGCTTCGTGGCCTCCGCGGCCCGACAAGGCGCATGATCCACTCGGGTTCCTTGAAATCGCGTGGTCCCAGCAGCCCTGACGCCCCGACTTCCGTGAAACCGAGTGGATCATGCTCCGGGGTCAGGCTGGAGAGCGAATCGGGCTTCTCCTACTCGGGGTCGCGGTCGACCAGCGGGTTGCTCTGCACCCAGTCTGCTGTCTCGTCATATTTGCGCGCTATGTACTCCTCCAGTCGAGCGCGCTCGACGCGCCACTGGCCGCGTCCGCCGATCTTTATCGCCGGCAGTTCTCCGCTGCGCACCATGTGGTAGACCTGCGAGTCCGACACGTTGAGCTCGGCGGCCACGTCGGAGAGCAGCAGGAACCTCGGCTCCACAGGAACTCCCGGGGTTGATGTCGTTTGGCTCAGTTTGCCACCGACAGCCCTCGCCGCCCAGCACCGCACCGGGTCGGTGGCGGACCAACCACGCGGGACACACCGGCTGGGAACTTCCTCCGGCCGGAGGCGGGGTGTATGACGGTCACGGCGTGCGGCATGATCGGCGCCCGTGCCGGCGTCCGCCGGTGGTGGACGACGCGGGGAGACGACAGGTGACCGACGAGCTTGTCCGGGTGTACGTACCGGCGACGGTACCGATGCTGGCCCGGCTGCGTGTGGAGGGGCTGGCCGCCGACCAGGCGCACGCCGTGACTCCGGCCCTGCGCGAGTGGTACGCCGAGGGTGACGAGGAGGAGTTGGAGTACGTCGCCTTCACCCGGGCTGCCCAGGACGCCCTGCACCTGCTCCGGGCCGACCCGACCGCTCCCCGCCGTCGCGTGGTCATCTCGGTCGACCTGCCGGCGGCAGCGATCGGGCGTGGCGACGGTGAGTTGGGCTCCAGCGCTGTGACGTTGACCGACGCCGTGCCGGTGGGCGCCGTCGCGGCAATCCACGTGGACGGCGCGGATGCGGCCGAGGAGGTCGGCGCGGCGGTCGACGTCGTGGCCGAGGCGGCGGCTGGTGACCCTGATGCCCAGTTCACCGTCGACGGCGCAGAGGACCACGAGCTGGAGTGGTACGACGTGACGGAGCTGGACGACCTGCTACGCGCTACCGACTGAGCCGGACGCCGCCCCCGGTAGCAGCCTGAGTCGGACATCCGGCCCGGGCTTAAGGGACGTCTCGGTCAGGGGTTGATCAGTTTCCAGTCGCCCTCGGAGATGACGTCAACGGAACCAGCGTCCCGGCCCGGCAACAGGGGCTGCGGTCAGGCGTCAGCGAGCCGGGTCCGCCTTCGCCGGGTCCGCGTCGGCCGCGTCGGCTGCGTCGAACGTCTCGGCCGGGTCGGCGTCGAACGCCTTGGCGTAGCCCGGCTTGTCGTCCGCCGGGTCGACCTGGTCCGTGACGGGGTCCGGGCGGTGGGTCGGTTCGTCGTCGTCGCCGTGGGCCGGGCTGAGCGTGCGGCCGAACGCGATGAGCGCGGTGAGCGCCCCCACGAAGAGCACCCAGATGCCGTTGTCCACCCGCGAGGTGCCCAGCGATGTCTGGGCTACCGCGTCCGCCTCACTGAGCGCGCTGGCAAGGTCGAGCAGCGACCGGCCGCCAACCCTGATGATCACTTCGGCGAGCAGCAGGAGGAGCCCCGGCCCGGCGCCGGCGAGCAGGTAGGCCGGCCAGCGCAGCGCCGGGGCCTCGGGATCGCGGCGGACGGCTCGACGCCGTGCCCAGGTCAGGTATCCGAAGGCCAGTAGCCCGGCGAGCAGCCCGGCGACGAGCGATTCGGTACGCGACACCCACTTGGCCGCGTTGATCAACGATTCCTGGCTGTCGCCGGAGCCGAAGAGGTCGAACAGCGGGTCCCGGGCGCGGCTGAACGCGACAACGAAGATCAGCGTGCCCAGCGCGGCGGTGATGACAGCTCCGACCGCCGGGGCGGTCCGCGCGCCGGCCAGCGCGCCCCCGATGATCGCCGCAGCCGCCGTGGTGCCGGCGATCACGTTGGTGGTGGACGTGTCGAAGTAGGTGAGGTTGATGGCCACCGCGGCAGCAAGCCCGACCAGCATTCCGCCGCCGATCGCCCCGGCGAAGCGAAGGGTGGCCCAGTCGCCGTAGCGGCGGGCCAGCAGGTTGCCACCGGCCAGTGCGACGGCCGCCCCGGCCACCAGCGCGGCCGAGATCACGCCGGGCAGGGCGAACGCGGAGAGGCTGATCGCGGTGACCCCGGCCGCCGCCGAGGTGATGGCCTCCCGGGTGGACCAGAGCATGGCGGCCAGCCAACCGAGCGCCAGCAGCGCGAGCACTGCGGCGCCGGGGGCGGGCAGCGGCCGACTGCCGGCGCTGGCCGCGTCGACCGCCGGCTCGTCCGACTCAGCGGCCGGGACGCGGCCGGGCTGCTTGGTCATCGTCTCCCCTTCGAGGCGGCAGGTCACCGACCATTCAGGGTACGCGGGCCCGCTGGGCTGGCTGTCGCCCCGGGACGGATCGAGAGCGGTCGGTAAGGGGAGGAGGGGTGGGGCGGTCCTTGGCGCAGGGCGGTGGCGGAGGTGGGTCGCGTGGCCCGTCGTGGGAGAATCAGGGGAGGTCCCGCCGCTGCTCGGCCTCCCGTGCGGCGTCCGGTGTCCGGCCATCCGGTCGGTGCCCGCGGGTCCGGTTTCGCCACTGCTGTCGAGATCGCCAGGAGCCTTGATGGATGCCGTGTTCTCCGTTCCCGAGCCGCGCAACGAGCCGGTTCGCAACTACGAGCCGGGCAGCCCCGACCGGGACCGGCTCCAGCGGCGGCTGACCGAACTCGCCGCCGAGCGCATCGACCTGCCGATGACCATCGGCGGTGAGCAGCGGATGGCCGGCGGTGACCCGATCAACGTGGTGCAGCCGCACAAGCACGCCCACGTGCTGGGGGTGACCGCGCACGCCACCCACGACGACGCGCGCGCCGCGACCAGGGCGGCAAAGGACGCCGCACCCATGTGGCGGGCGCTGCCCTTCGAGGAACGCGCCGCGATCTTCCTGCGCGCCGCCGAGCTGCTCGCCGGCCCCTGGCGGGACACGCTCAACGCCGCCACCATGCTCGGCCAGTCGAAGACCGCGATCCAGGCTGAGATCGACGCGGCGTGCGAGTTCATCGACTTCCTGCGGTTCAACGTGCACTTCGCGCGTCGCCTGCTCGAGGAGCAGCCGGCGTCCTCGCCCGGCGTCTGGAACCGCTTCGACCACCGCCCGCTGGAGGGCTTCGTCTACGCGGTCACCCCGTTCAACTTCACCGCCATCGCCGGCAACCTGCCGTCGGCGCCGGCCCTGCTGGGCAACACGGTGGTCTGGAAGCCGGGGCCGACCCAGCAGTTCGCCGCGCACTTCACCATGCGGCTGTTCGAGGCCGCCGGCCTGCCGCCCGGCGTGATCAACATGGTCACCGGCCGGGGCGAGGAGGTCTCGGATGTCGTGCTCGCCGACCCGGATCTGGCCGGCATCCACTTCACCGGTTCGACGAAGGTGTTCCAGCAGTTGTGGCGGACGGTGGGAGACAACATCTCCCGTTACCGGGGCTACCCGCGCCTGGTCGGCGAGACCGGCGGCAAGGACTTCGTCGTCGCGCACACCAGCGCAGACGTTGACGCGTTGCACACCGCGCTGATCCGTGGCGCGTACGAGTACCAGGGCCAGAAGTGCTCGGCGGCCTCGCGGGCGTACGTGCCGCGCTCGATCTGGGAGGGTGGGCTGCGGGACCGGCTGGCCGCCACCGCCGACTCGCTGACCTACGGTGACGTAGCCGACTTCGGCAACTTCGGCGGCGCGGTGATCGACGACAAGGCGTTCGCCCGGCACACCGCCGCGCTGGAGCTGATCGCCGGTGACGACAGTTGCCGGGTGCTGGCCGGTGGCACCGCCGACGACTCGGTCGGCTACTTCGTGCGACCGACGCTCTTCGAGTGCGGCGACGCCGCCCACGAGACCTTCACCACCGAGTACTTCGGGCCGATCCTGGGCGTGCACGTGTTCGACGACGCCCGCTTCGACGACGTGGTCGCGCAGGCGGAGTCGATCGCCCCGTACGCGCTGACCGGCTCGGTGTTCGCCACCGACCGCCGGGTCGTCGAGTCGGTCGGCGAGCGCATGCGGTACGCGGCCGGCAACTTCTACATCAACGACAAGCCGACCGGCGCGGTGGTCGGGCAGCAGCCCTTCGGCGGCGCCCGTGCCAGCGGCACCAACGACAAGGCCGGCTCCTGGCTGAACCTGGTCCGCTGGGTCTCCCCGCGGACGATCAAGGAGACCTTCGTTCCGCCGACCGACCACACGTACCCGCACATGGGCTGACCGGCGACGACCCGCCGGCGGCGCGCGTGGGCGCCGCCGGCGGACGCCCGGAATGTGGCAATCCATCGATAGTCCTCAGCGGACAGTCTGCCGCCGACAGTGCACTTAGGAAGTCCTGTCGGGTGGCAAACCGGCAAATCCTGGACGCCGGGTGCGCAAAGTGGCAGCGTAGTGGCCATGGCGGATTCCGGAGTCAACCCTACGGCGGCGGCCCTGCTCGGCCTCCTCCACGAGGGCCCGATGACAGGCGGTCAGTTGATGGCCGCCGCTGAGCGCCGTCTGGCGCCGTACTGGTCGATGACCCGCAGTCAGGTGTACCGCGAGTTGCCGGTGCTGGCTGAGCGGGGTTACGTGCGGCTCGGCAAGCCGGGCCCGCGGATGAGCCAGCCCTACGCACTCACCGCCAGCGGAAAACGGACGTTTTCCCGCTGGCTCGCGGAGAACCCGGGGCGGGACACCATCCGCAACCCGATAGCGCTCCGGATGGCCTTCGGCAACCTGCACTCGGCCAGCCAGCTGAAGGGCCTGTACGCCTCGGCCAACGAATACCACACCGAGGCCCTCGCCCAGGTCCGGGAGCAGGTGAAGAACGCCAAACGGGACGGCGAGACGTACGACGCCAGCGCGCTGGAGTTCGCCGTCGCCTACCACCGGGCGGCCCTGTCGTGGTTGAAGTCCGCCCCCGTCGGGTGACGGTCAGCGGGTTCGTGCATAGGGAACGAGCTGCTCCGCTCCCGGCACAGTACGCTTGTCTGTCGTGACCGCTGCCGATTACGCCGAACAGCTCAAGGAACTCGACGCGACCCTGCGAAACATCGAGGCCGTCCTCAACCTCGACCGGCTCCACGAGGACAAGGCCCGCCTGGAGCAGGAGGCATCCGCCCCCGACCTGTGGGACGACCAGGCCAAGGCCCAGCAGGTGACCTCGCAGCTGTCGTACGTCAACGGCGAGATCAGCAAGCTGGGCAGCCTGCGTTCCGGCCTCGACGACGCCCAGGTGCTGTTGGAGCTGGCCGAGGCCGAGGCCGACCCGGGTGTGCTGACCGAGGTCGAGTCGGAGATCACCGGGTTGACCAAGGCCATCCAGGAGATGGAGGTCCGTACCCTGCTCTCCGGCGAGTACGACTCCCGGGAGGCGCTGGTCGCCATCCGGGCCGGCGCGGGTGGCGTGGATGCCGCGGACTTCGCCGAGATGCTGCTGCGGATGTACCTGCGCTGGGCGGAGCGGCACGGCTACCCCACCGAGGTCTACGAGACCTCGTACGCCGAGGAGGCGGGCCTGAAGTCGGCCACCTTCGCGGTCAAGGTGCCGTACGCGTACGGCACGCTCAGCGTCGAGTCGGGCACGCACCGGCTGGTCCGGATCAGCCCGTTCGACAACCAGGGTCGTCGGCAGACCAGCTTCGCGGGCGTCGAGGTTCTGCCGGTCACCGAGCAGACCGACCACATCGACATCCCGGAGAACGAGGTTCGGGTCGATGTCTACCGCTCCTCCGGGCCTGGTGGGCAGAGCGTCAACACGACCGACTCGGCGGTGCGCCTGACGCACATCCCGACCGGCATCGTGGTGACCTGCCAGAACGAGAAGTCCCAGCTGCAGAACAAGGCCTCCGCGCTGCGGGTGCTCCAGGCCCGGCTCCTGGAGCGCAAGCGCCAGGAGGAGGAAGAGAAGATGGCCGGCCTCAAGAGCGGCAGCACGAGCTCGTGGGGCGACCAGATGCGCTCCTACGTCCTGCACCCGTATCAGATGGTGAAGGATCTCCGAACCGAGCAGGAGACCGGCAATCCGAGCGGGGTCTTCGACGGCGACCTCGACGATTTCATCGAGGCCGGCATCCGTTGGCGCAAGCAGCGGCAGCTCGCCAACGACGGTGCGTGACGGCGCGCGGGCGGAGCGCGTCGTCGATCTCCAGGTAGGAGCCTGATTCGACGACTCGTGCCGGATCGGCGGGGCGTGGGGCTTGGCTCAGTTGTTACACCGCGTAGACTCACCACCCGTGATTCAGCTTGAGCAAGTGACGAAGACGTACCCGAAGGCGTCCCGGCCTTCGCTCGACAACGTGTCCGTCTCGATCGAGAAGGGCGAGTTCGTCTTCTTCATCGGTCCATCCGGCTCCGGCAAGTCCACGATCATCAAAATGCTGCTGCACGAGGTGGCCCCCAACAAGGGGCGCGTCGTCGTCAACGGCAAGGACGTCACGTCGATGCGTTCCTGGAAGCGACCCCACTTCCGGCGCTCGATCGGCTGCGTCTTCCAGGACTTCCGGCTGCTGCCCAACCGCACCGCCTACGAGAACGTGGCGTTCGCCCTCGAGGTGATCGGCAAGACGAAGGCGGTTGCCCGCCGGGTCGTGCCGGAGGTGCTGGAGTTGGTCGGGCTCGGTGGCAAGGAGCACCGCTACCCGCACGAGCTCTCCGGTGGTGAGCAGCAGCGGGTCGCCGTCGCCCGGGCGTTCGTGAACCGTCCGCTGATCCTGCTGGCGGACGAGCCCACCGGAAACCTGGACCCGGACACCTCGATTGAGATCATGCGCCTGCTGGACCGGATCAATCGCACCGGCACGACCGTCGTGATGGTCACCCACGACTCCAACATCGTGAACCAGATGCGCCGCCGCGTCGTTGAGATTGAGAGCGGTCGCATCGTGCGTGACCAGGCCCGCGGCGTCTACGGGTGAGCCGGCGCTCCACCCCTGCGCAGCCTGACGACGAACACCTCATGCCGGAGACCCGGAGGAAATCCCGATGCGCGTGAAATACGTCCTGTCCGAGGTACTGGTCGGACTGTGGCGCAACGTGACCATGTCCATCGCGATGATCATCACGATGGCGGTCTCGCTGACCATGCTCGGCGCCAGCGGTCTCATGTACCGCCAGGTCGACGACATGAAGGACCTCTACTACAAGAACATCGAAGTCTCGATCTTCTTGACCCAGGAGGTGACCGAGCAGGAGCGCACCGACCTCCAGACCAAGCTCGACAGCGACCCCCTGGTCAAGGACGTCCTCTACGTCAACAAGGACGAGGCGTACAAGCGCTTCAAGGAGATGTACCAGGACGCGCCGGACCTGGTGAACGCGGTCAAGCCGGACCAGCTTCCCGAGGCGTTCCGGCTCAAGCTGAACAACCCGGAGCAGTACAAGGACGTCTACGAGCAGTACAAGGACACCGCGGGCGTCGAGGAGATCATCGACCAGAGTCGACTGCTCGACAAGATCTTCAACATCCTCACCTCGATCCAGAACATCGCCCTGGCTGCCGCCATCGTGATGGCGATCGCCGCCCTGCTGCTGGTCGCGAACACCATTCAGGTGGCCGCGTACAGCAAGCGGCGTGAGGTGGCGGTCATGAAGCTGGTTGGCGCGTCCAACTGGTTCATCCAGGCGCCGTTCGTGCTGGAGGCCGTGGTGGCCGGCCTGATCGGTTCACTGCTCGGTCTGGTGGCCCTGGTCGCGGCGAAGTATCTGCTCTTCGACGGGTCGTTGAGTGCGTTGCAGGGTCTGCTCTCGCCGATCACCTGGGGCGACATCCTGTTCATCTTCCCGCTGATGGCCGGCGTGGGTGGTCTGGTCAGCGCGGGCACCGCCTGGATCACCCTGCGCTTCTACCTGCGGGTCTAGGCACCGTACGGGTCGTCCCGTCGCCTCCCGAGGACCCTCCCGCAGCCGGAAATAAACGGCGCGGGAGGGTCCTTGTCATTCGGGTAGCATGATCGGTTGTCCGGCCGGGGTGAGCCCGGCCGCGGACGCCAGGAGAGGGGGTGGCACCGATGCCACGGGAAAAGGGGCGCAAGGTGGTCGCCTCCAACAAGAAGGCGCGTCACGACTACGCCATCTTCGACACGTACGAGGCGGGCATGGCGCTGACCGGCACCGAGGTCAAGTCGCTTCGGGCCGGAAGAGCATCACTTGTCGACGCGTTCGCGCAGGAACGTGACGGCGAGTTGTTCCTGCACGCGATGCACATCCCGGAGTACACCCAGGGCACCTGGACCAACCATGAGCCCCGGCGTACCCGCAAGCTGCTGCTGAACCGGGGTGAGATCGACAAGCTCCTCGGCAGGACCCGCGAGGGCGGTTTCACCATCGTCCCGTTGCAGGTCTACTTCTCGGACGGCTGGGCCAAGGTCGAGATCGCCCTGGCCAAGGGCAAGAAGTCGTACGACAAGCGCCAGGACCTCGCCAAGCGGGACGCGGACCGGGAGATCGCCCGGGTGTCCGGTCGACGCGGCAAGGGGATGGACGACTAGGTCATCCCGTTTGTCCGGGTCGGCGTGCCGGCCCGGGGCTCGGGATGAAAGCTGTTGCGGCAGGCGTTAGTCTTGTCAGTGCCGCCACATCGGCGGCCTGTCGAGGGGGTGACTGGTTTCGACTTCGTACGCAGCGACAGGGGAAGCGAGCCGAGGAAGCCGACGTCGTCTCGAGAATCGGTCGTCGGAAACTTATAAGCGCCAAGCAAAATCGCGCTGACTTCGCTCTCGCCGCCTGAGGCGAGTAGCTAAGTCTGTCGGCCTGGGAACGCCTTCGTCCCAGTAGCCGGCATCAGCTAGGAGGCTGGCCAATCGGACCCGGTCGCGGGGTCCGTGCGGCGAGATTAATCAGCGACTGGGCCCGTCACACCAACTTGCTCGCGTGAGCGGTGGGGCCGAGTAGAGGCACAGCGAGCTGCGCTCGGAGAAGCCCTGACAAACCGGCGAAGGACCCGGGTTCGATTCCCGGCACCTCCACCACCTCGAACGAAGCGCCCCGGCCCACCAGCCGGGGCGCTTCGTTGTTCGCGGGGTCTTACGCTGCCCCCTGTGACAAACCAGGAGCTGCGCCTGTCGGTCGGCGCGTCGCCCGGCCAGCGTGTCGTGGCGGTGGTGTTCGGCGTCCTGCTCACGGCCGTCGGCGCGGCGTTCGTGGCGCTGCCTCTCGTCGCCGACGGGCTGTTGCGCCGACTGACCGGGCCGGGTGACGCGTTCGCCTCCTATGAGGAGGCTCGCGACCTGCCGCCGGGGCTGCTGCCGCCCGGGCTACGCGACTCCGCCGACCCGAACCAGTCCGGCCCCAGCCCGTTCATCGGCCTGTGCGGCCTGCCCTTCGTCCTGCTCGGCCTCTACCTGGTGCTGCGGGTGCTCCGCACGGCCGCCTGGCTGGACGGCAGCCGGGCGCGGGTACGCGGTGCGCTGCGCACCAGCACCGTCGACCTCGCCACCGCCCGGATCGAGGCCGGCGCTGTGTCGTACCGCGAGGCGGACGACGACGGTCCGGCCGGCGGACCTCAGACGCGGGCCATCCTCGCGACCGCCCCGGGGAGCGCCCGGGGGGTCACCATCCCACTGCGCGGCATGGGGCTGCCCGTCCTGCCGCCGTCCGAGCTGCGAGCGCTGGCCGAGGCGATCACCACGGGTCGACCGGGCGACGAGCGGGCCGGTGACGCGCGCGCCGTGGCCGACCGCCTGCGCCGGCTGGCGGAGCGTACGTCGGCCGACTGAGCCGGGTCGTACTCCCAGCAGGCCTGCGCGGCGCTGGAGGCCGCATCAACGGGGCTGGTGGGGTCACTGGGGTCAACGGGGCAGATGAGACGGCTCAGGGCCCTGGACAGGGCGGTCCGGGCAGCCTCACCATCGCGGTATGGGGTAGCAGCGCCGCAGCGCGGGAGGTGCCATGGTCACCGGTCCGGTCCAGCAGCCGTCAGTCGTCGCCCGACCGCGCGTCGCGCATCCGGCGGGGCTCCCCGCCGATCCACATTCCATCGGTCTACCCGGCGCCCCGCGCCCGGCCGGCCTCGCCGGTGACGTGCACGCCCTCGGCCGGGCAGTCGCCGTCGCCAGCACCGACCCGTGCTGGCGCGAGGAGGTTCTCCTTCGGCTGCGTCCGGTGCGCACGGGCTTCGCCGAGCACGTCCGGGTGACCGAAGGTCCCACCGGCCTATACCGGGAGTTGCTCACCCAGTCGCCGCGGCTGGACCACGGGGTGCGGCTGCTGACCCGGGAACACGTGGCGATCGTCGCCGCGATCCTGGCGGTTCAGCAGATCGCCGAGCGGCCCGAGACGCGCCCCGATGAGTTGCGACACCGGGCCGGGCACCTGCTGCGCCGGTTGGCCCGGCATCGGCGGCGCGGCGCCGACCTGCTCTGGGAGGCGTACCAGACGGATCTGGGAGGCGAGACCTGAGCTCAGGTGGGGAACCGGCCGGTCGGCGGAGGCGTCGAACCGTACATGAATCGGCCTGCCCTGCTGCTCGTACTCCCGTTGCTGCTGATGGCCGGCTGTGCCGCGACCGACGCCGGTCCGGCCGGCGGCCCGCCCAACCCGACGCACGGGGCGGAGGCCTTCGACCAGCGCGCCGCTGAGGTCGCCGAGGCGTGGCGGCCCGGCCCCGACTGGCGCACCGGCTACGTGCCGTTGGAGGGGCCGACACTGCTCACCGGTGACCCGGGCTTCACCCCCGAGACCGAGGCGGCCTTCCGGGCCGGGTGGTACCGCGAGCAGGTCGGAATACCGCCCACCCGGGTCGGCGGCGAGATCCAATTCCCGGACGGACGGTTGACGCTGCCGTTGGTCAGCGCCGCCGAGGCGTACCGGCAGCTCGACCAGGGTGACCCACTGCCCTGCCCGGGGCGGCCGAAGCGGCCCGGACGGCCCACCCCCGGCGGCCCCACCGTCGAACCAGGGCCCGACGGATGGGCCACGAGCAGCACGCAGACCGCCTGCCTCCCGCTCACCGTCACCGCTGTCACGTTGGGCGCCGTGCCGGTGCGCACGAGTCGGGGCGTGGCGCAGGTCCCGGCCTGGCTGTTCACCATCAAGGAGTTGGCCACCCCCGTGGTCCGGCTCGCCGTCGCGCCCACGGCGGTCACCCCCGTCCCCGAGCCGACCCCGCCGGCCCGGCCGCTGCCGGACGGGTTGGTGGCGGCCCAGGACCTGGCCGCCGTCGACGACGCCCGGCTGACGGTGCGCCTCGGCGTCGGCGCGTGCGACACCGGGATCACGCCGTTGGTGTGGGAACGGCCGGACGTCGTGGTGGTCGGTGGCGGTGTCACCCGGGCCACCGGCGAATGCATCGCAATGCTGAAACTGGAGCCGGTCACCGTAACCCTCGCGGCGCCGCTGGGCAGCCGCCCGGTGCTGGACGTCTTCACCGGCGCCCCGCTGGCGATCGCACCGCGCTGATCCGGTTCACAGGATGCTGGGCACGTCGGTGCTGATCGGCACCGGCAACACGGTGGGCCGGTCGGCGCGCAGCCCGGCGGAGAGCGCCGCGCCGAACTGATCGGGGGTCTCCACCACCTGCGTGGCACAGCCGTAGCCGGCCGCGATCGCCGTGACGTCCAACCCCGGCAGGTCCAGGCCGGGCACCCCGGGAGTGTGCTTCAGCTCGGCGAACGCCTTGAGGATCGCGTACTGCTGGTTGACCGGCACGACGACCACCACCGGCAGTGCCAGGCGCGCGGCCGTCCAGAGCGCCTGTACCGAATAGTGGAAGGAGCCGTCGCCGATCACCGCCACCACCGGGCGACCGCGCCCGGTGTCCCGCTCGGCCAGCGCGATGCCGATCGCTGCCGGCAGGCCGTAGCCGAGGCCGCCGCTGGCCATCGTGAAGTACGACGCCGGGCGGGTGACCCGAAGCTGACGACGTAGCGCGGACAGGTTGGATGGTGACTCCTGGACCAGCACGCCGTCGGTCGGCCAGTGTGCGGCCAGCGCGGCGAACAGGGCGTCGGCGCTCAGCGGGGTGCCGACCTCCGGCGGGGGCAGTGCGTCCCGTCGGGTGGGTGCCGGCCGGTCGCTCGGCGGCACCCCTTCGACCAGCGCGGCCAGGGCCAGCCCCGGGTCGCTGAGCAGGCTGTCACCGACCGGGGCTCGGGCGGCCTCGTCGGGGTCGTCAGTGATGTGCAGCAGGCGGGCGCCGTCGGGCAGGTGCCCGCCCGGCACGTACGGGTAGTAGCGGAACACCGGGGCGCCGACAACCAGCACCGTGTCGTGTCCGCGCAGCGCCTCGGCGAGCGGACCGATCGCGTACGGCAGCACGCCGCGGAAGTGCTGGTGGTCCTCGGGGAACACCGCCCGCTCGGGGGCGGGAGCAGACCAGACCGGCGCGGCCAGCCGCTCCGCCAGGGCGACGGCTGTCGGCCAGCTAGCGGAGCGGTCCACTCCCGGCCCGTACACGAGCACCGGGTTGCGGCTGCCGGCCAGCACCCTGACGAACTCCGCCAACCGCTGCGGGTCCGGCGCGAACCGGGTGGCCACCGTTCGCGGCGCGGGCGGCGGATCGGCTGGCTGGGCCCAGTCGTCCATCGGCAGGGAGAGGAAGACCGGCCCGGCCGGTGGCTGCACCGCCGTCGCGTACGCCCGCAGCATCGCCGCGGGGATGTCCTGCGCACGGGCCGGCTCGTAGGCCCACTTCACGTAGGGCTGCGGAAGCTCGGTGGATCGGCGGCTGGTCAGCCGGGGTTCCAGGAGCAGCATCTCCCGGGTCTGCTGGCCGGCGGTGACGATCAGCGGGGTCTTGTTGTGCCAGGCGGTGACCAGGTTGCCCATGCCGTTGCCGGTGCCCGGTGCGGTGTGCAGGTTGACGTGGGCGGGCACTCCGCTGGCCTGGGCGTAGCCGTCGGCCATCGCGACGGCCGTCGCCTCGTGCAGCGCGTGGACGTAGTGGAAGTCGGCGGGGAAGTCCTGGAGGAACGGCTCCTCGGTGGAACCGGGGTTGCCGAAGACAGTGGTCATACCGAGGGTGCGGAGCACGTCGTACGTCGCGTCCCGGACACTTGCCATCGCACCCGCCTCCGTGTCGCGGGCAGGGGCAACCGCGGTCACCCTCCCGATCAGCCGAATCTATCGGGATGTGACGGACCTTTCGGGCGTTTCTCGGCCGTCGGTGGTCCCGATCGGTCGATCACCGGGAGCTCCGCCGGCACGTGCGGCGGCCCTTCGTCTTAACTGTCCGATCACCCGCCGGTCAGACCTTAGCCAGCACCCAGCACGCAGGCTATGGTGCCAGGCATGGCGTTGACAGCGCGGCTGAACCCGATGCGGCGGGCGGATCCGGTCGATGACCGGCGCCCGGCGCGGGCTCACGGTTGACGGGTGTGTGGCATGCAGGGAGAGGGCCAGGCGATCGGCGGACGAGCGATGGAGTCGATGACCGGGCGGCTGCTGGTCGCGACTCCGGCGCTCAAGGACCCGAACTTCGACCGTACGGTGGTGCTGCTGGTGGCCCACGAACCGGGCGGCTCGCTCGGTGTGGTGCTGAACCGGGCCACCGAGGTGCCGGTGGCCGAGGTGCTCGGTGACTGGAGCGACCTCGCCCGCCACCCGGCGGTGCTCTTCGAGGGTGGCCCGGTGCAGCCCGACTCGGCCATCTGCCTCGCCCGGATGCGACACCCGATGCGCCGGGTGAAGGGCTTCCACCAGGTTTCCGGGGCGGTCGGCACCATCGACCTCTCGGTCGACCCGGAGCGGCTGCGGGAGAGCATCGGCGGCATCCGGGTCTTCGCCGGCTACTCCGGCTGGGGCAGCGGCCAGTTGGAGCAGGAGATCGCCGACGGGTCCTGGTTCGTGCTGGACGGGCTACCCGGGGACGCCTTCGTCGACCGGCCCGACGACCTGTGGCCGATGGTGCTGCGTCGGCAGGGCGGGATGATGGCAGCCGTCGCACACTTCCCGCCGGACGTGGCGCTCAACTGACCCGGCCCGGCGGGGGACCCCGCGAGATGACCATGCGGGCCCGTCTGTGTATAGTTTCCCAGTGCCCGGGCGACCGGGAGAACAGCAAGGGGCCGTGGCGCAGCTGGTAGCGCACCACACTGGCAGTGTGGGGGTCAGGGGTTCGAGTCCCCTCGGCTCCACCCTTGAGACCAGGGCGTTCGTCAGAGATGACGGGCGCCCTTCGTCGTTCCTGGCGGCGAAAGTAGCCAAGCAAGTAGCCACAGCTACTTGTCCTCGCCCCACAGCACGTTCTCCATCGCGTCAGCAGCCTGGACGAGCTGAGTGGGCATGACGTGGCTGTAGATGTTCATGGTGACGCCAATCTGGGAGTGACCGAGGAGCTCCATGAGCACCCGGGCCGGCACGCCCTGGGCGAGCAGGAGCGTGGCGGCGGTGTGCCGCAGGTCATGAAGACGGACCTTCGGCACCAGACGAGCTGATCCGCCAACGCCGGCGACTTCTTCGCATCGAACATTCGCCGCCACCAGGAGCGTCTTGAAGGCCCTGGTGTCGTTGCGGTGGTCGACCGGACCGCCCGTGGTGGAGGCGAAGATGAGCCGAGCGTCCGCCCATGCATCGCCGAGCGCGACGCGCTCCCCTCGTTGCCGATGCTGATGTCGGCGGAGGGCGACCACCAGGGGTGCCGGCAGGAGTGGGACTCGCATGGACCTGGCCGACTTCAGCGGGCCGAAGGAGAGCCTTTCGCCCGGCGAGCCTCGCCCTGGTGAGCTGACGACGCACCCGGAGGGTTTCGGCTTCAAGGTCGACGTCTTCCCACCACAGACCGAGTACTTCACTCTGGCGCAGTCCGAGCGACAAGCCGATCACCCACCGGGCCTCCATCCAGTCCCCGTGTGCCGCCGCAAGCAACCGCCGTGCCTCCTCCACGGTCAGCGGACTGACCTCCTTGTGAGGGAGGGATGGTGGCTGTACCGAGACGGCGACGTTGCGGGCGATCAGGCCCCAGGTGACCGCCACGGACAACGCTCGTCGAATCTGTGCGTGCAGGTACCGCAGGGAGTAGGCCGACAGGCCCGCGCTCAATTTGCTCGCGTAGAACCGTGACAGGTGCTCGGGCCGCAGAACGTCGAGCCGATGACGGCCCGGCGGTTGTGCTCCCGCAGGTCGACGGCGAACGGAACCACAGTGTCCTGGGACGCAGCGTCGGAGTCTTCGGTGGCCCCCTTGATCCACGACCAGCTATCCGGGTCGAAGTAGCGCTTTTGATCAACCACCGAGTACCCCAAGACCCCAGTCATGAAGTCGTCGCCCATGGCTAGGCGCATGTCGGCGGCGTACCAGGCGCGGGCCGGCCGCTCGGGCGTTGCCGGCACAACGAATGTCGTCAGCCGGCTGTCGGCAAGTGCCCTCATGTCATCCGCGAAGGGGCGAATGCCGAGGGTGTTGTTGCGGCGATTGATTCTGGCGAACACTACCCGGCGCTGCTTGGTCACAGAAAGCCCACCACCCAGGAATAGGAAGCACTCCTAATCCGAACAATCTGCGGAGGTGGGCACAAAGCTGCGATCTCAAGGAGTGTCGAAGATCTGACAGAGGCTGGCAGCTCAGCCCTGCTGCTGGCACAGCTCACCGACGGCCGGTGGTTCCTTCGGGACGAAGCAGTCAAGTTCCGCCGGCGAGACGGCCGACGGAGCCTTCTTGGGCCGTCCCTGGGACGTATGGGCCGTCACCGGGCCGTCAAAGGGCGACCAGAGACGACCAACAATGACCGGCAGCAACCGAAAAAACAGCAGGTCAGCCGCCATGTAAGGCAGCTGGCCTGGTGGGCGACGGACGAGTCGACCTATACGCCGGATTCATTTAGCCTCAGGTCCTTTCGGACCGGGGTGGTCCTTGCTCAGCACTGAACGCCGGTGAGTGAGGGTGTCTTCGTTGAGGTCGGGGGCCTGCTCGTGCTCGTCGAGCTGGCGTAAGTCGAGGGCGAGGCTGTGAATGGAGCGGAGGGTGTCAGGGTGGTCGTAACCAAGGATGCGCCGGCGGCGGGTGAGGGTGTCTTGGTCGAGGGCGCGGGCCTGCTCGTGCTCGCCGAGCTGGCGTAGGTCGATGGCGAGGTTGTGGGCGGAGCGGAGGGTGTCAGGGTGGTCGTCGCCCAGGACGCGCCGGCGGCGGGTGAGGGTGTCTTCGTCGAGGGCGCGGGCCTGCTCGTGCTCGCCGAGCTGGCTCAAGTCGACGGCGAGGCAGGTAGCTGAGATCAGGGTGTGGGGGTGGTCGTCGCCCAGGACGCGCCGGTAGCGGGTGAGGGTGTCTTCGTTGAGGGCGCGGGCCTGCTCGTGCTCGCCAAGCTGGCCCAGGTCGACGGCGAGGCAGGTAGCTGAGTCCAGGGTGTGCCGGTGATCGTCGCCGAGGGTACGGCGGTAGCGGATGAGGGTGTCTTCGTCGAGGGCGCGGGCCTGCTCGTGCTGACCGAGCCGAGTCAAGTCGGAGGCGAGGTTGGTGGCTGAAACCAGAGTGTTCTGGTGGTCGTCGCCGAGGGTACGGCGGCGGCGGGTGAGGGCGTCTTCGTTGAGGGCGTGGGCCTGTTGGTAGTTGCCGAGTTCTCGGTGGACGTGTGCTAGCAGGGACGCGGCGGAGAGGGCAATGCTGTCGTCGGGGCCGTGTAGGTGGGTCCATTCGGTGTGGAGGTGGTGGGCGAGGGGCAGGGCGGTGCGGGCGTCGCCGCGGGCGAACAGGTGCCACACAGCCCGGTAGGTGAGGTGGCGCAGCCGGATGTTGGTGGTGGTGGCGGGGTTAGCGGCGAGGATGTGGGGCATCAGCCGGGCCCAGCGGGGCCAGCGAGCGGGGTCAGTGCCATCGTCGGGTTCAGCGGCGATGAGTAGTTGGTCGACTCGGTCGCGGTAGGTGGTGCGCTGGCCGGGTGTGAGGGTGTCTTTGAGGATGGCTTGGGTGAGGCGGTGCAGGATCGGGCCTTCGTTGCTGGGGCGGGCCAGGCCGTAGCGGGTGATGTGTCCTACGGTCCGGTCGAGGGCGATGCCGCTGCGTGCGGTGGCGGCGAGGGGTTCGGACAGGGCCTGGTCGGGGGCGTGGCGGAACAGGTGCAGGGGGACGGGTTCGGGGGCGAGGAACGCGCACAGGGTCAGTAGCTGCCCGGCGGCCGGGTCTTCCCGGGCGAGGCGTTCGGTGGCGACGCGTACGGCGGCGCCCAGGGGGACCGGGTAGCCGATCGGCGGCCGGTCTCCGAGCAGGTCCGCGGCGTGCTCGTCCAAGGCCCGGAGATAGTCGGGGACGGGCATGCCGGTCTCGGCGAGCAGGTCGGCGGCCTGCGCCACCGCCAGGGGCAGGTCACCGAGAGCTTCGGCCAGCTGATCTGCCTCCGCTTCACCCACATGAGGCAGATGGGTGCGCAGCAGCGCCACCGACTCCGACCGGGCGAACACATCCACCCCGACCGGTTGGGCAACACCGGCCCACACCGGACTACGCGAGGTCACCACCACATGACCCGAGCCGTCGGGTAGCCAATCCGTGATGGCATTGCGGTCTTCGACGTTGTCGAAGATGATCAGCCACCGCAGGCTCTGGCGTAGATGGCCCCGCAGCTTGTGCACTGCGGTGGGGGTGTCGGTGCCGGGGGGCGCGATCCCGCATTCGGCGGCGAGCGCCGCGAACTGCTCACCAATCAGCTCGGGCTGCTCGCTGGCGATCCACCACACCAACTCGTACTCACCGGCGAACCGGTGCGCGTACTCGATCGCCAACTGAGTCTTACCCACCCCGCCCATGCCCTGCAGAGCTTGAACGACAGCGTGCTGGCCAGCTTGAAGTTTTTCTCGCAGGGTGACGAGCATGGCGTCACGGCCGGTGAAGGCGGGATTGCGGCGGGCGAGGTTCCAGACGGGCGGTAGCGATCCCGGTAGGCGTGGTCCTGCTTCGCTGGCGGGGGTGCCTACGTGGGGATATGGCGGTGCCACAGTGGAGGGCGGAGGGCCGTCAACAGCGGTGAGCAGGGTGGCGATCGCATCAGCCGTTGAGAGTCCGAACAGGTCGGGTACGACGATGGGTGCCCAGATGCCATCGAGGGTGACGTCGTCGACGCGCAGCGGGATCAGCCGGGCACTGGGGTCTCGGCGGCGTTGAGCCAGCCGCGCGGTCCATTCATCGCTGGTGTACCGGCTGGCATCGAGGTAGGCGGTGGACAACAGTGCCACCAGTGGGTTCCGTCGAGCCAACGCGGCGTGCATCCGTTCGATGAAGTTGTCGCCCGCTGCCCAGTCCACGCAGTCAAGCTCGACGGTGTGTCCGGCGGTGCGGAGGTGCCAGGCTACCCATTCCGCCCAGGCTCGGTCGCGCCCGGCATGCGACACGAACAGCGTGCCGCTGGCAGACGGGTCGCTCATTCGGCCGCCTCCTTCCGCTTCTGTCAGCTCTGCCCGGTCGTGCCGTCTGCGAATCAGGATTCGGGTGGTACGGGGATCGCTGCGCGCAGATCCGGCACGCCGCAGGCGGTGGCGAGGAGGCCGGCGTAGGCGGACATGTGCTCGCGGGTCAGGTCGAGGGAGGCTCGCAGCTCGGCGGCGCGTGGCCACGCACGCTCATGATCGAGACGGGAGACCTCTGGAGCGCGCTGGCTTTCCCAGGCTTCCAACTCGGGATGCCAGTACGACAGCACGGGCCGCATGGCGTAGTTGAGCATCACCACCACGAGGAAGCCGAGGTTGTGCTCACCGTTCCGCTTGGGCGCCGCAACGTCGGGACCGTAGCGGCGCAGCACTTCTCGCGTGCTGTCGAACAGCGAGTACATGCTAGACAGGGCTTCGCGAAGAAGCCCGTGTTGAAGCGGCACGACCGTGACGCGGGTGACCAACTCCACGTACAGCTCCCACGCGGCGGCGCGTTCTGCGTCGTTGGGTTCCCAGGTACCGGTGACCGACATCAGCTTCAGGTCGAGCTGCACCTCGACACTCTTGGGCGGACGTACCATCTCGACTCCCATTGCTCGAATCAATGCGACATGTTCATCATGCCGATGCCTCCCCGCGCCACCGAGACACCTCGTCCATCAACCGCTGGGCCTGTTCGTGCTGGCCGAGCTGGCGCAGGCCGGCGGCGAGGTTGTTGGCGGAGTTCAGGGTGTCGGGGTGGTCGTCGCCGAGGGTGCGGCGGCGGCGGGTGAGGGTGTCTTCGTCGAGGCCGCGGGCCTGTTCGTGCTGGCCAAGATTTCTTAGATCTATAGCGAGGTTGTTGGCGGCGCTCAATGTGTGGGGGTGGTCGTCGCCGAGGACGCGGCGGTAGCGGGTGAGGGTGTCTTCGTCGAGGTCGCGGGCCTGTTCGTGCTGACCAAGCTCGGTTAGATCAATAGCAAGGTTGTTGGCGGAGCTCAGGGTGTCGGGGTGGTCGTCGCCGAGGGTGCGGCGGCGGCGGGTGAGGGTGTCTTCGTCGAGGCCGCGGGCCTGTTCGTGCTGGCCCAACTGGCGCAGGGCGACGGCAAGGTTGTTGGCGGAGCTCAGGGTGTCGGGGTGGTCGTCGCCGAGGAGGCGGCGGCGGCGGGTGAGGGTGTCTTCGTGGAGGGCGCCGGCCTGCTCGCGTTGGCCGAGCCGGCGCAGGTCGGCGGCGAGGTTGTTGGCTGAGGTCAGGGTGTGGGGGTGGTCGTCGCCGAGGATACGGCGGCGGCGGGTGAGGGCGTCTTCGTCGAGGGCGTGGGCCTGTTGGTAGTTGCCGAGTTCTCGGTGGGCGTAGGCGAGCACGGATGAGGCGAAGAGGGTGGTGTCGTCGTCGGGGCCGTGTAGGTGGGTCCATTCGGTGTGGAGGTGGTGGGCGAGGGGCAGGGCGGTGCGGGCGTCGCCGCGGGCGAGCAGGTGCCATACGGCGCTGCAGGTGAGGTGGCGCAGCCGGATGTTGGTGGTGGTGGCGGGGTTAGCGGCGAGGATGTGGGGCATCAGTCGGGCCCAGCGGGGCCAGTGGGCGGGGTCGGTGCCGTTGTCGGGTCGCGCGGCGATGAGTAGTTGGTCGACTCGGTCGCGGTAGGTGGTGCGCTGGCCGGGTGTGAGGGTGTCTTTGAGGATGGCTTGGGTGAGGCGGTGCAGGATCGGGCCTTCGTTGCTGGGGCGGGCCAGGCCGTAGCGGGTGATGTGTCCTACGGTCCGGTCGAGGGCGATGCCGCTGCGTGCGGTGGCGGCGAGGGGTTCGGACAGGGCCTGGTCGGGGGCGTGGCGGAACAGGTGCAGGGGGACGGGTTCGGGGGCGAGGAACGCGCACAGGGTCAGTAGCTGCCCGGCGGCCGGGTCTTCCCGGGCGAGGCGTTCGGTGGCGACGCGTACGGCGGCGCCCAGGGGGACCGGGTAGCCGATCGGCGGCCGGTCTCCGAGCAGGTCCGCGGCGTGCTCGTCCAAGGCCCGGAGATAGTCGGGGACGGGCATGCCGGTCTCGGCGAGCAGGTCGGCGGCCTGCGCCACCGCCAGGGGCAGGTCACCGAGAGCTTCGGCCAGCTGATCTGCCTCCGCTTCACCCACATGAGGCAGATGGGTGCGCAGCAGCGCCACCGACTCCGACCGGGCGAACACATCCACCCCGACCGGTTGGGCAACACCGGCCCACACCGGACTACGCGAGGTCACCACCACATGACCCGAGCCGCCTGGTAACCATGGGTGAATGTCTTCGCGGGCCTCGGCATTGTCGAAGACCAGCAGCACCCGATCGGCAGATCGCAGAAAACCCTTGACGCCGTCAATGGCGGAGGAGACCTCCTCGTCAGCGTCGGCGACGCCGGCGGCAACAGCGAGCGCGGCGAACTGTTCACCGATGAGCTCAGGCTGCTCGCTGGCGATCCACCACACCAACTCGTACTCACCAGCGAACCGGTGCGCGTACTCAACCGCCAACTGCGTCTTACCCACCCCGCCCAGGCCCTGCAGGGCCTGAACAAAGGCCCGACCGCCGCTGACCAGCGTTTGCCGCAAGTCGACAAGCATCCGATCGCGGCCGGTGAAGGCGGGGTTGCGAGGAGGCACATTCCACACCGATGGCAGTGAGCCAGGCAGCCGCGGACCCGAGCCTCCAACCCGACCACGGTGACCGCTGCCGGGAAACTCTGGGTGCCCGTCGGAGCGACGCTTGCCCCGTACTACGGCCAGGAGGCGTTTGCGTGCCTCGGCCTCCGGGATCTCGAACAGATCCTCGTGCAGTAGCGGGGCGAGAATGCGCGGAGGGGTGACCTCCTCGACGCGCAGCGGCAGGATCAGCGGCTGGTCAGCGTCACGGATGTGCAGCAGGGCGGTCCATTCAATCGTGGTGTGCCGTTCGGCTTCGAAGTAGGCCTCGGAGAACAGGGCGAGCATCCGCTCACAGCGCTGCAGACCGTCATGGATTTTCTCGACGACATTCGCGCCGACTTCCCAGTCCCACAGGTCCAACTCCACGCTGTAGCCGGCACTTTCAAGTTCCCAACCAACCCACTCCGCCCACGCCCGGTCACGGCCGGCATGGCTGATGAACAAATCAACGCGCCCGTCAGGTGCCGACCCCCACATGCATCCACTGTGCCCCGTCGCTCACACCCGCGCGACCACCCGTCAAGCGCAATCCAGTCGAATAGCCGACAAGCGACGAGGGACGAGCGAGCGGGCGACTGCTCAGCGAGGAGTCGCACCCGGACAGTCATTGCCAAACCGAGGTCTGCAGGGAGACAGCACACGGCCTCGGCTCCTCGGAGCTGGGGCCACGACCGCTTCGACGATCACATCACCTTCGGCTGCCGAGTTGGCCCCGTAGTTGGCTCGCCGACGCCTGCTGCGACGCTCGTCAACGGGTGGCGAGGTTGCAGGCGACGGTCCGATCTTCGGTCGCAAGCTCAGCCGTGAAGAGGGGCTGAGCCACCCTCGGCTCTCTGAGTTCTGGCAGGTCGTCGACTTGATTCTGGAGCAGGATGACCTCGTGCGCCGCCATGTATACGGGCCGGTGGCATAGGATGGTGCGCAGCCCGCCGAGTAACGCCGCCCGCTCGTTGACGAGTAGCCACGCGAGTAGCCAAGGCAGTGCATCCCGGCGGACATCTCCGTACGTTGGCGGATTCGTTGAGCAGCGCCCGGCGACATTGACCAAGCCTCGCCCGCTGCTGGCAGTGTGGGGGTCAGGGGTTCGAGTCCCCTCGGCTCCACCCTTGAGAAACGCCCTGGTCGGGACAATCCGACCAGGGCGTTTTTGCTGTACTGGTACGCGGCGCACCGCCGGGTCGAACGCCCGTTCCATCGGACCGGGATGCTCCGCCGAAGCCCTCGCTACCGGACGATCGGTGACCACTCCCGCTGGCTGGTGATCGTCACTCCGGGGGTCCGGTAGTAGGGGTCCTCGGCGACGACCGCCGCGAACGCCTCGGCGTCCGGGACGTCGAAGATCAGCAGTGCTCCGGAGTCGTCGGCGAACGGCCCGGCCATGACCAGCCGGCCCTCCTGGTGCAGGGCCTGGAGACGCTCCCGGTGCGCCGGTCGGGCGGCGAGCCGGTCGGGTTCGTCGCCGAAGGTCAGCTCCAAGATGAACACCGGTTCCTCCTCATCGGGGCGATCTTTCGAAGCACCCTAGTCGATCCGGCGTGCCACCACCGTTCAGTCGTGGACGTGGTGGTCAGGGATCGACGATGATGTCGATCGCCGCGCTCACCTGCCGCTCCAGCTCGTCGAGGTCGTCGAGGGTCGGGGCGTCGATCAGGAACGTCACAGCGCGGTCACCGGATTCGCGCAGCTCACCGAGGCGTGCCCCGCGTTCCTTGAGCACGATGACGTGCCGCAGGGCGGGCGGGTCGTCGGCTTCGCCCGGTGCGATGACCGGCCACGGTTGCCCCTCCGGCACCCACTGCGGCTCCACGCCCGGCCAGCGCAGCTTCACGTCCTGCAACGTTCCCCTCGGCTGGGGCAGGTAGACCTGGCGGGCGTAGCGCCGGGGTGGGGGATGCGCCGCCGGCTCGTCGAGCGCCACCTCCATGATCGTCTGCTCCAGCGCCCGACCGGTCGCCAGGTGGTAGAGCGGCATGATGCCATCGCCGGGAGTACGGGCGGCGACCTCCATCAGGACCGGCCGGCCGTCCCGGTCGAGGCGGAGTTCGGTGTGCACGATGCCGGCGACCAGACCGAGCCGGCCCACGATGTCGCGGTTGGCGGCGAGCAGCCTGTCGTGCTCCGCACCGGGAGGCGCGGGCACAGTGTGGGCCATCTCGACGAACCAGTCCGAGCCGTCCTCGGTGGTGCGCTTCCGGGTCGCCGACTCGAAGACGATCCGACCGTGTTGGACGACCGCCTCCACCGAGTACTCGGCGCCGGTGACGTACTCCTCGACCAGCAGGGTCTCCGCCGCCGGGTACCCGGTGAGCAGCGTGGGCAGGGTTTCGGGGTCGCGTACCGCCTGGACCCCGGAACTCGACCGTCGACCCGAGGGCTTCAGCACCACCGGGAACCGCACCGAGCCCACGTCGAGCCCGGTGCGCCCCTCGGGTGGCACGACGACCAGCCGGGGGCTCCACTGCGGCAGGTAGAACCGTTGCAGGTACTTGTTGCGACACACCCGGGCGGCGCGTACGCCCGGCCCGGGCAGGCCGAGCGCATCCGCCACGATCCCGGTCTGCTCGACGAGCATCTCGCCCGCGGCGTAGACCCCGACGATGTCGTACTCCTGCTGCCAGCGCTGGACGTGGGCGACCACACCTGAGGTGAAACTGCCCTCGATGCCGACCTCGCCGGTGACGAAGGCCGCGTCCGTGAGGTACGTCCCGGGACCCTCGCCCCGGGCCATGGCGGCCGTCGTGTCGGCCCGCCACTGTTCCGAGGTGATCAGCAGGATCCGCAGCCCTCGACCGGCGAGGTCGGCGAGGAAACCCCAGTTGCGGGCGATGACCCGGTAGCCGCCGAGCAGCAGGAAGGCGCGGGCCTCACTCATAGCCGTACTGCTCCAGGATGTCGCCGAACAGCTCGGTGAAACGAGCCTCGTTGCGCTTGGTGAACCGCTCCCGCCACGTGCCTGTGGTGCCCCGGAAGAAACTCCAGGAACTCTGGTCGTAGACCTTGCCGGCGACCTCCTCGGCGTCCGCTGTGGACCCGACGTGCTTCAGCAACCGGTCCACTGCCTCGAGTTGGCGTTGCCGGGACCCGCCGCCGCGCTCCCCGACCAGATCCTCGTAGCTGACCTTGCACACGTCGGGGTGACGGAGCAGCCACAACCCCCTCTCGAACTGGTCGCGGCCGAGGAAGGACGTGTCGCGCATCGCGTAGTCGAGCTTCTCCTCCCAGGTAGGCAGGGAGGTCAGGATGCGGTGGAAGATGTCGAACTCGTAGAAGTTGCCGTACCCCTCGCGGGTCCGCCCCTCCAGGAAGTTGACCATCGACACGAGGGCGTCGCGCGGGTCGCGGTAGTTGTAGACCAGCGGCGGGGTGGCGGTCTCCACCCACTCGGCGAAGAAGGAGCCGTCCACCTTGCTGATGTCCAGCTCGTGAAAGATCCAGCAGAGCCCGGCCGGGGTGTCCGCGAACCGGGAGTACGGCAGGTGCGGGTTGGTGATCACCGAGTCGGCGAAGTCGAAGCGGGTCTGCCCGTACCGGTTGACGACGTGCTGGCCCAGTCTGCGTTGCCAGTGCCAGCCAAGGGCGGACCAGGCTTCCTGGGTGCGGAGCTGGTACTCCTCAGTGCCCTCCAACTCCAGCAGCTCGTCGTAGTCGGACTTCGACAGGGTGAGCGCGGCGATCTGACGTTGCTGCGCGGCGGTGAATTCCGGGGTGTTGCGGGGGGTCGGCCGGGGCACCCCGGCCATCTTGTACCCCAGGTTGGTCATCAGACCCTGCATGAGGTGGGTGCCGGTCTTCTGCAGCGAGATCACCATGGCACGAGGGGCCAGCGGCATGTCGGTCTCCCGGTGGTAGTGCGTCGGATGCGACGCGGAGTGAAGGGGAATCAGCGGACGTAGGCAGCCAGGTGGCCGGTGGTGCGCTCGTCGAGGAAGCGCAGGAGCCTGGCGAACGACTCCCGCCGTTGCTCATCGGGCGTCCACAGCCACAACTCCCGTTTGGCGACCCGGGCGCCTCGGCGGAACTTCGGAGCGAACGCCTCGAACCCGAGGCGGTACCGGGGCACGCCGGCCCGGATGCAGGACTCGACAGGCTGCCCGAACACCAGGTGGTGGTAGGCGACGCTGGTACCGGTGACGTCGTAGTCGCTGCCGTAGCCGAGGGTGCAGCAGCCGTGCCGGCCGTACATCTGCACTGTGCAGGCGAGAACTTCGGCGTCGGACCGGCCCGCCACGGCCACCCGGATCGCCCCGGGGAGCACCGCCGCCAGGTACGCGCGGGCCGCCCGGAGCTGGGGCCGGTTGGGTGTCGCGCCGTTGCGCTCGCCGGTGCGGGCCTCAAGGTCCACGATCCGGTCGACGTGCTCGGCCAGCGGCACCTCGCGGACCTGGAGCCCGGCCCGGGTCACCTCGCGCTCGGCCAGTCGGTAGTTGCGGCGTGTCTCGGCGTTCTGCCCGTCCAGGAACGCCTGGTAGGTGGGGTAGCCGCCGAGGTGCAACGCGGAAGCGGCGGTGACCGAGCCGCGGACGAAGCCGGCGGCCTCCAGCAGGCCACGCAGCAGCTCGTCGTCGGTGGCCACGTACGGCAGGACCACAGCTCCCGCGTGACCCTGCCGGACCAGATCCCGGAGGGTCGCGACGACCTCCCGGCCGGCCTGCCGTTGGCGGGTGATGTCGACGTCGGGGGCGGTGAACAGGGGACTGCGGTCGTAGGTGCGGACGACGAGCGGCTCTCCGACGGTGGTGGTCAGCCAGTCGGCGAGATCGCCCGACCCGGGTGCGTCCGGGCCGAGCGCGCCGAGCAGGGCCCGGTGCTCGGCACGGATCGCTGTCGCGTCGTCGTCCGGGGTGAGCCGGAGGAACTGCTCCTCGGTGAGGAGTTTCCACGGGTGGCTGAACAGGCTCGTCCCGGCCACTGCGGTGACCGCGTGGATCGCGGCCACCGGCCCCCGGTCGTCGTCGGCGGTGACCAGTAGCGCGTTGCCCGGCTCCAGCCGTTCGCGGAACAGCAGGTAGCCGTGGGCCGCGTCGGGTTCGGCGTCGGCGGCCAGCCGGGCCCAGGTCTCCTCGTCGACGGCGCCGATGCCGTCGGTCACGTCAGTCGCCATGCTGGATGGACCGTTCCTTCCGAGTCGTCGTGTCCGCGAGGGCCCGGACCTCGGAGATCTGGGCCGCGGTGCGCAGCGGAGAGGCGTACAGCAGCAGCGAGGAGACGGTGAGCGAGACGGCCACCACCCACACCGCCGTGGTAGTCCCGGCCAGGTCGGCCAACACCCCGCCGATCAGCGCCCCGACCGGCAGCGAACCGAAGGCCGCGATGCGGTAGCTCGCTGTCACAGCGCCGAGCAGGACTGGAGGGGGGACCTGCTGCCGTACGGTGACCGCCAGGACGTTGTAGACCGCCAGAGCCGCCCCGTTGATCACGAAGCCCGCGCCGAGCAGCACTGTCGCCGTGCCGGCCGCGGCGAGCCCGGGCACCAGCAGCAACCCGAGCGCGGCGACCGTGATCGCGACGGTGAGCGCCCGACCGAGGTGCAGGCGGGCACCGACCCGCCCGGCGACGAGCGAGCCGACCAGGGCCCCGACGCTGCCGAGCCCGATGACCAGGCCGATCAGGCCACCGGAGAGCCCGAGGGTACGCACGCCGTACACCAGGAAGACCGTCGCGAAGGCCTGCTCGTGCAGGTTGAAGAGGGCCGACTGCACGCACAGGTCCCGGATCGGTCGGCTCCGCCAGACGTAGGCCAGCCCGGCCCGGATCGTCGGCGCGTCGCCCCGGTCGGTCGCCGGCCGCAGCACTCGAGCAGGGAGGGCCGCCATCGCCATCGCCGCCGCGCAGAACAGTGCCCCGGTGACCACCGCGGCCCAGGAGGCGCCGGCGGACTGCACGATGAATCCCGCCGCCGCCGGCCCGGCCATCTGGGTCACCGACGTGGTGGCCTGCAACAGACCGTTGCCGGCGACCAGCCGGTCGCCGTCCAGCAACCGGGGCGCGGTGACCTGGGACCCGATGTCGTGCAGCACCGCCGCCGAGCCGATCAGGAACGCACCCACCAACAGCGCCGGGAAGAACAGCCGGTCGGTGGCGGCCAGGGCCCCGATGCCGAACAGCACGACGCCGCGTGCCGCGTTGCCGGTGACCAGGATCCAGCGCAGCGAGGTACGGGCGGTCCAGGTGCCCACCAGCAGGGAGAACGCCAGCACCGGCACGAACTGGGCCGCGCCGACCAACCCCACCTGGGTGCCGGTGCCGGCCAGCAACGTCACCACCAGCAGGGGCAACCCGAAGGCGGTGATCTGGTGTGCCGACCGGGCGGCCAGGTCGCCCAGCCAGAGGGTACGGAACGCCGGCTCCCGCAGCGGGGGGCGCGGTGGCGCTGTGGCGTTCGTACCCTCCGGCGGGCGCCGGATGTCAGCTGACACCGGTGCCGGTGACGCTCGCTGACGCGTCCGATGAGGTGACTCTGCGGTACAGCGCGTTCTCACTCCAGACGAGGTCGACCTGGCCCCACTCCATCGCCGACATCACGTCGGGGAAGAAGCTGCGGCCGTTGTAGTTCGCGCTGGTGTTGCAGAGCACCGGGATTCCGCTCCACTTGTGGTACTCGCGAAGGACTGCCGCGAGCATCGGGTTGTCCTCGGCGCTGACCGTCTGCAAGCGGGCGGTGCCGTCGAGGTGGATCGCCGCCGGGATCCGGTCCACCCAGTCGGGGCGCACCCGGTGGTCGAAGAGCATGTACGGGTCAGGGGTGCCGGGGTCGAAGACCGTCGGCGCCTGATCGGTCAGGCAGATCGGTGCGACCGGCCGGAAGCTCTCCCGACGCTTCATCCGGTTGAGCTCGTCCTTCATCGCCGGGTCCACCGCCGGGGCGAGGATGCTGCGCGCCCCTAGTGCGCGGGGGCCCAGCTCGGCGCGGCCGTGCAGGACCACCACCGGCTTACCGGTGCGGTGCAGCAGCCGGGCCAGTTCCTCCGGTCGGCATGGCGCCACCGTCCAGCCCGCCGGAACGTGCGAGTTGTGCACGAGGTCGGGGCCGGCGAAGACGTTCCACGAGATCGGCGCCAGCCGTTGCTCCCCGCTGACCAGGATGGCGCCGGTGCCGACGGCCGAACCCGAGTCGTCCGGGAAGGGCGGCACCCACATCTCGCGGATGGCCTTGTGCGCCCGCATGGCGCTGTTCCATTTGATGTTCAGGGCGCAGCCCCCGGCGAAGCAGAGGTTCCAGGGACCGTCGCCCTTCCAGGACTCGGCCTTGGCCACCAGTCGCTCGACGAGCAACTCCTCGATGAACTCGTGCACGCTGGCGAGCACGTCGTCGTCGGAGACGCCCAGTTGGTCGGTGCGCCGACGGACGTCGTCCAGATAGGCGTGGACGTAGGCGTGCGAGGGCTCGCCGGTGCTGCCGCAGCCGATGATCTCCTCGCGGTACTTGCGGACGGCCGGGCTGTTGGCCTCGAAGTGCTTGTGGAACAGCTCCCCGAGGACCTGCTTGATCGGCTCCCGGGCGGTGCCGAGGGCGATGTAGGCCATCAGCTTCCCGGCCACCGAGAGGTCGTCGACGTTGCGGGACAGCTTGTCGCGGCGGTACGGCCCGAAGTGCTGCGAGGCCATCGAGTAGAAGTGCCCGATCAGCGGGAAGACCTCGCCGCCGGGCTCGATGCGGCCGTCCTTGTCCACCGAGTAGAGCCGGGGGAAGCAACCGCCGTCCCAGACCAGGACGAGGCTCGGCTCGCCCCGTCGCGCGAAGGGGCTGGTGCTGTACGCGGCGGCGAGGTGGCTCGCCACGTGCACGTGACTGACGTACGGCACTGTGGCGTCGCCGATGGGCAACTCGCCACTGTGACCCGGCTGTGCCGGATTCGGCACCCGCTCGGTCTCCCGGTAGGGCGCGAGGCGGACGTCGACCGGGCTGCCGTTGTTGAGCCGGTGGGCCTGCCCGTGGACGGCGCCGTCCCAGCCGTCCAGTGCCCACTGGTCGACGTCGGAGGTCTTGTACCCGAAGTCGCCCAGGATCCGGGCGATCAGCGTGAGATCGTCCACGTCGCTGTATCGACGGTTGTTCTCCAGCTTCTGCGCCTCGACGTTGAACTCCAACACGTCGTCGTGGAAGAGGGCGACGCCCCCGCTCTGAGTGAGCTTTACTCCGCACGTAATACGCATAGATGCTTCCCCCCATTTTTGGCGACCCAAAATTCCTATCGATGTTCTGTCGGCAAGTCAACCCCCGATCCTTGCCGACACCGATCAGCGAGCCCCCGAGCTGCACCAAGGGGAGTGGTGTTGCTCGATGTAGATGGTTGCCCACGTCGGGCCAGGAAGGGGTTGCCGAGAGCCTTCTCCGAGATGCCGCAATGCCCATAGGTCTGATGGGATATGGATTTTCCGTCATCTGAAATTCCCGCGTTACGAGTTGGTAACTCAGCGCTGTCGGCTGCCAGGGTTGGTGTCGAGCCCGATCGCCAAAGCGGTGCCTCGGGCAGCATATGAGCAGCTCAGCTCGGCTGTGACGGGCATGGGGGATTAATGAGTGGCGATGAGGCAAGTTGGCGTCTATCTTCGACCGGGGGTGCCGCGCGGTCCGGGAGTCCTCCGGCGGACGAAGCGGATCTTGAGCGATGGATACGAGATATCCTGCAATCGACGCACCCACTCCGAATCGGTTCGGAACTGCGTCGCGCCGAACGCGTCGCGAGTGCCAGATTCTCTGACCCGACAATTGCCCAAGCGGTCCACAGGGCTGTTGCAGCGACAATGAACAGGCGTGATTGAGTCACCGTCACAGGGCACCCGAGCCCCGCGGTTGCGGGTCAGGAAAAGCGCTCCCGGAAAAGGGCTTGCCCTTTTCATTGTCCGAGCCCGGCAGTCATGCCCGGGCACGCAAAACGCCCCGACCGGAAGACCCGGTCAGGGCGTTGGCGACTAGATGTCCGGTAAGGGCTGGGTCAGCCCTGACGGCTCTTCCACTGCGGGTTGGCGCGGTTCACCACGACCACGCGGCCGCGACGGCGGACCACCACCGAACCCGGCTTCTGCTTCAGCGCACGCAACGAGCTACGTACCTTCATGTCTGCCTCCTCGGTGCTAGCGGTTCCGAGTATCGAAACGCCGCACCCACCCGCGGGATTCCCGGCCGGTCAGCGTCGAACCTTTGCCGTCTCCCGGCCGTACCAGTGGGCGGAGGTCATCCTCATGCCCGTACGCCGGCTCCTCGCCACGGTGCTGGTCGCTGCCGCGACAGTGCCAGTGGCCGCCACGCCCGCCGCCGCCCACGGCGCTCCGACCGACCCGATCAGTCGCGCGGCGGCCTGCGGCCCCGAGGGACGGTACGCGGCCACGAGCGCCTGCCGGGCGGCGATCCAGGCGGGCGCGGCAGTTCGCGAATGGGACAACGTTCGCGTTTCCACGATCAACGGGCGAGATCGGGAACGGATCCCGGACGGTGAGCTGTGCAGCGGCGGACTGTCCGCGTACCGGGGACTGGACCTGCCCCGCACCGACTGGCCCAGCACCACGCTGACCAGCGGCGCGACGTTCACCTTCCGGTACCGGACCACCATCGAGCACCGGGGCACCTTCCGGCTCTACGTCACCACACCGGCCTACGATCCCCGCAAGAAACTGACCTGGGCGGATCTGGAATCGCGCCCGTTTCTGACGCTGACCGACCCGCCGGTGCGGGCCGGGGCGTACCAGTTGGCGGGTCGGCTGCCGGCGGGCCGCAGCGGCCGACACCTGATCTACACGATCTGGCAGAACTCCAACACCCCGGACACCTACTACTCCTGCTCGGACGTGGTGTTCCGGGGTGCCAAGGCCACTCCCGCCCCGGCGAGGGCCGGCGCGACGAAGAGCGCGGCGGCTGCCCCGCGTACCGAAGCGAGTGGGCCGTCCGCCACCGAGACGGCGGTGGCGGCGGCGGCCGACCCGGGCGTGCCGGTGGCGTCGGTGAGCAACCTCGGCGCCCGGTGGCCGGTGCTGGCCGGTGCCGCCGGCGTGCTGGTCCTGGCGCTGCTGCTGATCGGTGCCGGACGGCGACGTCGCAGCGCCGCCGCACCAGCGGGCCGGCAGTGCGAGGTGCGCAACCACCGGGCCGGGCGGCGCCGGATCTGGTGATCCGACCCGCCCGGAACCCGACGGCGTTCAGCCCAGGTGGCGCTCGATCTCGGCCAACTCGTCGGCGGTGAAGTCGAGGTTGTCCAGCGCGGCGATGTTCGTCTCCAACTGCTCGACGCTGCTCGCCCCGATGATCAGGCTGGTCATCCGCGGGTCACGCAGCGCCCAGGCCAACGCGAGCTGAGCGAGGGACTGACCGCGCCGCTCGGCGACCGCGCCGAGCCCACGGATGGTGGCCATCTTCTCCTCGCTGAGATCGCTCTCGTTGAGGAAGACGCTGGTGCGAACCCGCGAGTCGGCCGGGATGCCGCCCAGGTAACGGTCGGTCAACAGGCCCTGCGCCAACGGGCTGTACGCGATGCAGCCCGCACCCACCTGCTCCAGCGTGTCGAGCAGGCCGTCGGACTCGGTCCAGCGGTTGAGCATCGAGTACGACGGCTGGTTGATCAGCAGCGGCGTACCCAGCTCGCGCAGGATCGCGGCGGCCCGCGTGGTCTGCTCCGAGTTGTAGTTCGAGATGCCGACGTAGAGCGCCTTGCCGGAGCGGACGATGGCGTCGAGCGCCCCCATCGTCTCCTCAAGGGGGGTGTCCGGGTCGAACCGGTGCGAGTAGAAGATGTCGACGTAGTCCAGTCCCATCCGGCCCAGCGACTGGTCCAGCGACGAGATCAGGTTCTTGCGCGAGCCCCACTCGCCGTACGGGCCGGGCCACATCAGGTACCCGGCCTTGCTGGAGATGACCAACTCGTCCCGGTACGGCTTCAGGTCGGTGGCGAGCATCCGGCCGAAGTTCTCCTCCGCCGAACCGGGCGGCGGGCCGTAGTTGTTGGCCAGGTCGAAGTGGGTGACACCCAGGTCGAAGGCGCGGCGGACGATGTCGCGCTGCCGTTCGAACGGGCGGTCCGGGCCGAAGTTGTGCCACAGCCCGAGTGAGACGGCCGGCAGCCGCAGGCCACTGCGTCCGCTGCGCCGGTAGGTCATGGTGTCGTAGCGGTCATCCGCGGCGAGGTAGGTCACGATCATGAGCCTAGCTCCGGCTCACCGTGATGCGGATCGGGCGTGGAAACCGGGACATCGGGGTAGTTTCGACGCCATGCGTTTCATTGCGCTCGACACCCCCAAACCGCTGTCGAAGATCGGCTTGGGCACCTGGCAGTTCGGCTCCCGGGAATGGGGGTACGGCCCGGACTTCGAGCGGCAGGCGGCGCAGATCGTCCGGCGGGCCATCGAGCTGGGCGTGACGGTCTTCGACAGCGCGGAGATCTACGGCTTCGGACGCAGCGAACGCATCCTCGGCGCGGCCCTCGGCGACGACCGGCCGAAGGTCGTGATCGCCAGCAAGATCCTGCCGGTGCTGCCGGTGGCCGCCGTGGTGCAGCAGCGGGCGGTCGCCTCGGCGGCCCGGCTCGGCGTCACCAGCATCGACCTCTACCAGGTGCACCAACCCAACCCGCTGGTCGCCGACCACACCACGATGCGCGGCATGCGGACCCTGCAGGATGTCGGGCTGGTCGGCGAGGTCGGCGTGAGCAACTACGGGCTGCGCCGCTGGCAGGTCGCCGAAGCGGCGCTCGGCCGGCGGGTGCTCAGCAACCAGGTCCGCTACAGCATGCTGGACCGCGCGCCCGAGCAGGACCTGCTGCCGTACGCGCGGCAGGCCGGTCGGGTGGTCATCGCGTACAGCCCGCTGGCGCAGGGCTTCCTCTCCGGCCGCTACGACGCCAAGAACCCGCCGAACGGTGCGGTCCGGCGCGCCAACCCGTACTTCCTGCCGGAGAACCTGGAGCGCGGCGCGGCCCTGATCGACACAGTGCGCCAGGTCGCCGACGCCCACGACGCCACAGCCAGCCAGATCGCGCTGGCCTACCTGCTGCGCCACCCGAACGTGCTCGCCATCCCCGGGGCGTCCGGCGTCGAGCAGATGGAACGCAACGCCGCCGCCGCCGACATCGACCTCGCCGACGACGAGTACACGGCGTTGGCCGAGGCAGCGAAACGCTTCCGCCCGATCACCGGACTCGCCGCGATGCCGGCGATGCTGCGTGCCCGGTTCGGCACACCAACCAGAAAGTGAGCACAGTGGACGACATCACCGCGCTGATCCTGGACGACCACGCCGCCTTCCGGCGTGGCTTCGCCCGCCTCGACGACGCCCGCGACGAGCAGGAGATGCTCGCAATCTGGGACGCCCTCGCCCTGCACCTGGACATCCACGCCGAGGCGGAAGAGGCGATCCTCTACCCGCACCTGGTCAAGCACGGCGACGACGGCGAGGACGAGACCGCCGACGCGATCGGCGACCACAACAAGATCCGCGACGCCATCGCCGAGGCGAAGCTGCACCCGGTCGGCTCGGACCAGTGGTGGGAGGCGGTCGGCACCGCCCGCCGGGAGAACAGCGAACACCTGGCCGAGGAAGAGGACGAGGCGCTGCCCGACTTTCGCCGGCACGCCAGCGCCGAACTCCGCGCCGAGCTGGGCCAACGCTGGCTGACCTTCTACGGCGAGCACAAGAACGGCCGCAACCTGCCCTTCCGCGACAAGGACCCGCAGCAGTACGTGGCCGACCACCGCTGACATCTCCCCGACGCGGGGGAGTCGGCGGAACCCGTCCGGGCAGCAGAATGGCGAGGTGAACCTCCGAGCGGCGCTGGCCCCGCTGGTCGCCGGCACCACCTGGCGACGCGGCGTGTTCCTGCTGCTCGGCGGCGTGCTGGCGCTGCCGTACGGGCTGCTCGCGGTGACCTTCGGCCAACTGCTCGCCGACTCGGAGATCCCGCGCCCACTGGTCTACGTCCTGCTGCTCATCGCGGTGCTGATCGCCGTCGTCCCGTTGCTGCTGGACGGCAGCCGGGCCCTGGAGATCGCCGCCGTGCGGAGGTTGCTCGGCGTCGACCTGCCCGAGCCCGAGCTGGGGCATCGCGGCGACCGGGAAACGCGGCTGCGCAGCGCGCTCTGGATCGCCACCCACCTCATCGTCGGCGCTGTGGTGATGATCGCGCTGTTCAGTGCCCTGCCGATGGCGCTGGCCTTCATCGCCCAACAGTTCGGCGTCGGCACCGAGCTGACCAGCCAGGAACGGTTCGGGCCGTTGGACGGGCGGGACAGCGGCTGGCTGACAGTGGCCGGGGTGCTCCTGCTGGTCGGCCTCGGCTACGTCGTCGCCGGGCTCGGCGCGCTCGCTGGTCTGATGGCACCGGTGCTGCTCGGCCCGGCCCAGGCGGAGCGGATCGCCGCCCTGGAGGCGCGGGCCACCCGGCTCGCCGAACGCAACCGACTGGCCCGGGAACTGCACGACTCGATCGGCCACGCGCTGACAGTGGCCACGCTCCAGGCCGGGGCCGCCCGCGAGGTCCTCGACACCGACCCCGAGTTCGTCCGACGGGCACTCACCGCAATCGAGGACGTCGGGCGGACCGCGATGGATGACCTCGACCACGTGCTCGGGCTGCTCCGGGAGAACGGACGCGACAGGCCCGTGGTGGCGCCGCAGCGTACCCTCGCCGACCTGGACCGGCTGGTCAACGACGCCCGCGCGGCCGGCCTGGCCGTGCACGCGCAACGCGCCGGCGACCCGGCCCGGGTGCCAGCGGTGGTCTCCCGGGAGGGCTACCGCATCGTCCAGGAAGGACTGACCAACGCCGCCCGGCACGGCCACGGGCCGGTGACGGTACGCCTGGACCTGCACAGTGACGCGCTGGAGCTGGAGTTGGTCAACGCGGTGCGCCACCCCGACCGGGGCCTGCGGGGGCGGGGCGGTCGAGGCCTGGACGGCATGCGGGAGCGGGTGCTGCTGCTCGGCGGCCGGCTCACAGTGGGCCCGGACGGCGGCCGGTGGTTGATCCGGGCCCGCCTGCCCTACGAGGAGACGACGACATGACCACCGGGGTGCTGATCGTCGACGACGACGAGCTGATCCGGATCGGGCTGCGGGCGATCATCGACGCCCAACCCGACCTGCACGTGCTCGCCGAGGCCGCGGACGGCGCGGAGGTGCCGCCGCTGGTCGCCCGGCACCGGCCCGACGTGGTGCTGATGGACGTGCGGATGCCCGGCATCGACGGCATCCAGGCCACCCGGCACCTGCTGGCCACCTCCGCCGACCCGCCCCGGGTGCTGGTGGTCACCACGTTCGCCAACGACGAGTACGTCTACGAGGCGCTGCGCGCCGGCGCCTCAGGGTTCCTGCTCAAACGGGCCCGGCCCGCCGAGGTGGTGGAGGCGGTCCGGGTGGTCGCGGCCGGCGAGTCGCTGCTCTTCCCGGCCGCGATCCGCCAACTGGTCGGGGCGTACGGGCCGGCGGGCGGCGACCGGTTGAGCGCCGCCCGGCTCACCGAACGGGAGGCCGAGGTGCTGCGGCTGATGACCACCGGCCGGTCCAACCCGGAGATCGCCGCGCACCTGGTGGTGGGGGTGGAGACGGTGAAGACGCACGTCGGCAACGTGCTGGCCAAGCTGGGGGTCCGCGACCGTACGCAGGCGGTCATCGCCGCCTACGAGTCCGGCTTCGTCACCCCGTCCGGCTGATCGTTCCCTCGACCGGGGGAGCGGGTTCACCGCTGGCCGGGAGGGAATCGGGCGGTCATCAGTCGAGGCTCAGAGCATGACAACGATCACTGCTTCCCGACCCCGTACCGCCTCCCGCTGGCCCGACCGGTTCGCCCCACTGGCCGCCGGTTGGCTCGGCCTGTGGGGAGTGCTCGCCCTGATCGGCACGCTCACCGGTGCCGGCTACCCGTTTGGCCCGAACGACCCCCACGGCGGCGACGTCAGCCTGCTGCGCCTGGTACCGGTGGAGGTGGCCACCCCGCTCTTCGCCGGCGTACTGCTCACCGCCGCGGTGGCGGCCCTGGCCATGAGCCGCCCGGCGGCGCGCCCACCCGGCCCGCTGCGGGCGCTGCTCGCCGGCTACGGCTGGGCTGTCGCGTTCGTGCTCGTCCTGGTCGTGCCGGATGTCCGAGTGCTGATCGTTCTCGGTTACCTGCCGATACTGATCGTCGGGGCGCCGTTCGGCTGGCCACCGATCGACTACTCCGACGTCTTCAACTGGGCGCTGTTCGGCCGGTTCGCGGCGCTGGCCGGCGGACTTCTGCTGGTCGGAGCGGTGCTCGCCTGGCAGCGGCGTACCGCCGGGGCCTGCGTCGGCTGCGGCCGCGCCGACACCGGCCAGCGGTGGACCACCCCGGCCGCCGCCACCCGCTGGGGCCGGTGGGCCGCCGGCATCGCCGCGGCCATCCCGTTTACGTACGCGCTGACCCGGTTCGCCTGGGCGGCCGGCATCCCGCTCGGCATCTCCCGCGAGTTCCTGACCGAGATGCAGGACACCGGGCTGGTCTGGGCCGGGTTCGGGCTGGCCGCCTTCGCCACCGTCGGCGCGATCCTCACCCTGGGCCTGGTGCAACGCTGGGGTGAGCGGTTCCCGCACTGGATGCTCGGGCTCGCCGGGCGGCGGGTGCCGGTGAAGCTGGCCGTGGTACCGGCCACCCTGGTCGCCATCTCCGTGATCGCGGCCTCGCTGGGGCTGCTCAGCAACCCGAAGTTCTGGGAACTCACCGGCGGGCTCAGCATCACCGGGGCGCCGATGCTGCTCTGGCCGGTGTGGGGCGTGGCGCTCGGCGCGGCCACCTACGCGTACCACCTGCGCCGCCGTGGCACCTGCCGGCGATGTGATCGGGGCTGAGGGTGGGAGTGGGGGTGCCCCTGATGCCCGGGGCGCCCCTGCGAATGTGAGCTAGCGTGGGTCGGGTGACTGCGCCTACCCCGGTAATCCCGGTTCCACCGGCCGACCTGCCCGGCACGCTCGGCGCGCTACGGGCGGCCGGTCACCAGTACCGCACCGTCAAGCAGGAACTCCGCGACAACCTCCTCGCCCGGATGCGCTCCGGCGAGACCCGTTTCCCCGGCATCGTCGGCTACGACGACACGGTGCTGCCCGAGGTCGAGCGGGCCCTGCTCGCCGGGCACGACATGGTGCTGCTCGGCGAGCGCGGCCAGGGCAAGACCCGGCTGATCCGCTCCCTGGGCGCGTTGCTCGACGAGTGGACCCCCGTACTGCCCGGCTCGGTGCTCAACGAGCACCCGATGCACCCGCTCACCCCGGCGTCCCGCGCCCAGGTCGCCGAGGCGGGCGACGACCTGCCGATCGGCTGGCTGCACCGCTCGATGCGGTACGGCGAGAAGTTGGCCACCCCGGACACCAGCGTCGGCGACCTGATCGGTGACGTCGACCCGATCCGGATCGCCCAGGGCCGTACCCTCGGCGACCCGGAGACCATCCACTTCGGGTTGGTGCCGCGCACCAACCGGGGCATCTTCGCCGTGAACGAGCTGCCCGACCTGGCCGAGCGCATCCAGGTGGCACTGCTCAACGTGCTGGAGGAGCGGGACATCCAGGTTCGCGGCTACCAGCTGCGCCTGCCGCTGGATCTGCTCCTGGTGGCCAGCGCCAACCCGGAGGACTACACCAACCGGGGCCGGATCATCACCCCCCTCAAGGACCGGTTCGGCGCGGAGATCCGCACCCATTACCCGGTCGACCTGGAGCTGGAGCTGGCGCTGATCCGCCAGGAGGCTGACCTGGTCGCCGAGGTGCCTGAGCACGTGCTGGAGGTGCTGGCCCGCTTCGCCCGCGCCGTCCGGGAGTCGCCGTCGGTGGACCCGCGCTCCGGCGTCTCCGCCCGATTCGCCATCGCCGCCGCCGAGACGGTCGCCGGTGCCGCGCTGCGTCGCGCCGGTCTGCTCGCCGCCTCCGACACCCCGGAGGGACGCCCCGAGGCCGCCGTTGCCCGCGTCGGCGACGCGGTGTCGGTGACCAGCACCCTGCGCGGCAAGGTCGAGTTCGAGAGCGGCGAGGAGGGCCGGGAGACCGAGATCCTCGCGCACCTGCTGCGTACCGCGACCGCCGAGACGTTCCGGGCCCACCTGGCCGGGCTTGACCTGTCCGGGTTCACCGCCCTGGTCGAGGACGGCGCCGCGATCGAGACCGGCGAGTTGGTCAGCGCCGCCGAGCTGCTGCGCCAGGTCGGCACCGTACCCGGGTTGGCGAAGGTCCTGGACCGGCTCGACCTGGGCGACGCGCCCACCTCCGAGGCCGCCGCCGCCGCCGTCGAGTTCGTGCTGGAAGGGCTGCACCTGACCCGCCGGCTCGGCAAGGACGTCACCGACTCGGGGCGCACCGTCTACGGCGGCCGGGGCTGACAGTGGCCGGCAACCGGTTCCGTTACGGGCAGTGGAACGGCGGGCCCGACCCGCTCGCACCCCCGTACGACGTGCGTGAGGCGGTGGACGCGGTCGGCGCCGAGGTGCTGGCCGGCGGCAGCCTGCGGGAGGCGCTGCGTGACCTGCTGCGCCGTGGCCCGCAGGGACGGGGTGGCCTGGACGACCTGGCCGCCCGGGCTCGGCGGCTGCGCCGGGAGGCGCTGCGCAGGGGCGACCTGGACGGGGCGGTGACCCGGGCCCAGGCCCTGCTCGACCAGGCACTCGCCGCCGAGCGGGACGAGCTGCGGGGTCGCGACGACGACGCCGCGCGGTTCGCCGAGGCAGTGCTGGACAATCTGCCGCGCTCGACGGCGCGGGCGGTGGAGGAGCTGTCCGGCTACCAGTGGGCCAGCGACGACGCCCGCCGCTCGTACCAGCAGATCCTCGACCAACTCCGCGACGACGTGCTCGGCCAGCGCTTCGCCGGACTGAGCGAGGCGGTGCGCGCCTCCGCCGACCCGGCCGCCCAGCAGCGGCTCGCCGAGATGATGGGCGACCTGAACGACCTGCTCGCCCGGCACGGTCGCGCGGAGGACACCACCGACGCCTTCGCCGAGTTCATGCGCCGACATGGCGACTTCTTCCCGGAGAAACCGGAGAACGTCGACGAGTTGATCGACGTGCTGGCCCGTCGGGCGGCGGCCGGTGAGCGGCTGATGAACTCGCTCTCCGAGCGGCAGCGCGCCGAGCTGGCCGGCCTCATGCAGCAGTCGCTCGGCGACCGCCTCGCGGGGGAGTTGTCGGCGCTCGACGCGAACCTGCGCGCGCTGCGGCCCGATCTGCGCTGGGGGCGCGGCGAGCGGGTTCGTGGCGACCAGCCGCTGGACTACGCCGACGCGGCCGGCGCGCTGGGTGAGATCGGCGACCTGGACGACCTGCTGGACCAGCTTGACCAGGAACACCCGGGGGCGACCCTCGACGACGTGGACGTCGACGCGGTGGCGCGCACGCTGGGCCGGGACGCGGCCGACGACGTTCGCCGGCTGCGCGATCTGGAGCGGGAGCTGCGCCGCCAGGGTTGGGTCAGCCGGGACGCGGAAGGGCTCACGCTGAGCCCGAAGGCGCTGCGCCGGCTCGGCGGGACCGCGCTGCGGCAGGTCTTCGCGGAGCTGACCGCCGGGCCGCGCGGGCAGCACGACCTGCGCTCGGCCGGTGCGGCAGGCGAGGTCAGTGGCGCGTCCAGGCCCTGGCAGTACGGCGATGAGCAACCGTTGGACGTGGTCCGGACGTTGACCCGGGCGGTCAGTCGGGCCGGGCCGACGGTCCCGGTGCAGCTCGCGGTGGACGACTTCGAGGTGGTGGAGACCGAGAGGCGTGCCTCGGCCGCTGTGGTGCTCTGCGTCGACCTGTCGTACTCGATGATCTCTCAGGGTCGTTGGGGGCCGATGAAGCAGACGGCGCTGGCGTTGGCACACCTGATGGAGACGCGCTTCCCACAGGACGCCCTGCAGATAGTGGGCTTCGGCCGGGAGGCGATGACGCTCACCCAGCAGGAGTTGGCGGCCGTGGAGCCGGACATGGAGCAGGGCACCAACCTCCAGCACGCGCTGCGGTTGGCGGGCCGGCACCTGCGGCGACACCCGGACGCCGAACCGATCGTGCTGGTGGTCACCGACGGCGAGCCGACCGCGCACCTGGACCCGGACGACGGGGAGGCGCTGTTCCACTGGCCGCCGCTGCCGGAGACGATCGAGGCGACGGTCCGCGAGGTGGACCGTCTGAGCCGTTACGGTGCCACGCTCAATCTCTTCATGCTCGGCGACGACCCGGGTCTGCGGCGCTTCGTCGACGCGGTGGCCCGCCGCAGCCGGGGTCGCATGTTCACGCCGGACACCGACGACCTGGGCGAGTACGTGGTCAGCGACTACCTCCGCTCCCGCCAATCCCGCCGCTAACTCCCGCCGCTGCGGGTTGACTGGGGGGATGGAGAGCGGGGGATTGCGGCGGGCTTACGGTGCCCTGTTCGCGGAGGTCGACGCTGGCGGGTTCGGTCCGGCTCCGGAGGGGCAGCTCAGTGCCGAGCAGATCGTCGCGCATCTGGTCGCCAACGATGAGCTGATGATCCAGGCCACCGAGGCGTTGCTGGCCGGGTCGCCGTTCGCCTACTACGAGTTGGCGGAGGACATGCACCGCCCGCAGCTCGACGCGCTCGCCGCCGAGCACTGTGGTCTGCGTGGCCTGACCGCGCTGCTGCACGGCACCAGCGACCGGTTGTGCGGGCTGGTCGACCAGCTCGGCCTGGCAGCGGAGACCCCTGTCGAGACGCACCTACGCGAGGGCTTCGACCTCATCGTCGACGAGCCGCTGCCCTGGTCCCGCACCCTGGACCTGCACACGAGGGTGCACCTGCCCAAACACCAGTCCCAACTGCACCGGCTCCGGTCCTGAGCGCCAAAGACACTCGGCCCAAATGGCCCCGAGAAGCCGTCGGCCGGCCGGCGTTGCGGCGTCGCGCGGAGTGTCGGGGCTGTTGCCATATTGAGCGTGATGTCTGTGAGTCATCACGATGACTCACAGACATCAGGCTCGTTGACCTACCCGACCTCGCCCCAAGCTCTCCGTCGATCTTGCACATACTGTCCCGGCAAAAGCGGCATAACTGGGTGTTTAGGCGACAGTAAATGCAAGATCGCGGGTGCGCGGGTGCGCGGGTGGGTCAGGTTTTGATGGGCTCGGGGCGGGGGTGGAAGGTGCGGCGGTAGGTGGACGGGGCCACGCCGATGCGTTGGTGGAGTTGCTGGCGTAGGGCGGCGGTGGTGCCGAACCCGCAGCGGTGGGCGATCTGGTCGACTGTGAGGTCGGTCGTCTCCAGCAGCAGTCTCGCGTGGTCGGTGCGCTGTTGCAGCAGCCACTGCGCCGGGCTCAGGCCGGTCTCCGACCGGAAGCGTCGGGTGAAGGTGCGCACGCTCATCCGTGCCTGCTCGGCCAGATCGCGCAGCGCGATCGGCTCGTGCAGCCGTTGCCGCGCCCACTCCCGGGCTCCCGCCGTGCTGGTGTCGGTCGCCTTCGGCACCGGCTGCTCGATGTACTGCGCCTGACCGCCGTCGCGCCACGGTGGCACCACACAGCGGCGGGCCGCCCTGTTGGCCACCTCGCTGCCGTGATCGAGGCGGATGACGTGCAGGCAGAGGTCGATGCCGGCGGCGACTCCGGCCGAGGTGAGCACCCGGTCGTCGGCGATGAAGAGCACGCCCGGATCGAGGTCCACCCGGTCGTGCAGGCGGCGGAACCGCTCGGCGTACGCCCAGTGGGTGGTCGCCCGCCGCCCGTCGAGGAGCCCGGCGGCGGCGAGCACGAACGCTCCGGTGCAGATCGACATGATCCGGGCGCCCCGCTCGTACGCCGCGCGCAGCGCCCCGGTCACCTCCGGGTCGGCGATGCCCGTTGTCAACGCGGTCCCGTCGTGGATGCCCGCGACGATCACCGTTTCCGCTGTGTCGAGCAGCTCCAGACCGTGGTCGGGGACCACCTGGAAGCCGGCGGTGCTGCGTACCGGCTGCCCGCCCGGGGTGCACACCCGGACGTCGTAGAAGGGTGTCCCGTCGGCGGCCCGGGCTGTGCTGAAGACCTGGGACGGGGTGCCGAGGTCCAGGCCGACGACCTGGTGCAGCGCGAGTACGGCGATCCGGTGCGGGCGAGCGCTCATGGCCCGATTGTTGCGCATGATGGCTTTCCGGCCACTCGTCGAGGTGGGTGGCCCGGCTCAGACTTGTCAGGTGACCAAGAACCGCCGTCTGCATCCCGCCTGGCTGGTCGCCGCCGTCGCCTTCGTGGCGTTGGTCGGCGCGGCCGGCTTCCGCGCCACCCCGTCGGTGCTGCTGCACCCGCTGCACGAGGAGTTCGGCTGGCCCCTGGCCACGATCTCCGCGGCCGTCTCGGTCAACCTGCTGCTCTACGGGCTCACCGCGCCGTTCGCCGCCGCTCTGATGGACCGGTTCGGCATTCGCCGAGTGGTCTCGGTCGCGCTGCTGCTGGTCGCCGCGGGCAGCGGGTTGACGGTCTTCATGACCGCCAGCTGGCAGCTCCTGCTCTGCTGGGGTGTGCTGGTGGGGCTGGGCACCGGCTCGATGGCGCTGGCGTTCGTGGCCACCGTCACCGGCCGTTGGTTCGTCCACCGACGGGGCCTGGTCACCGGAGTGCTGACCGCGGGCGGGGCGGCCGGGCAACTGGTGTTCCTGCCACTGATCGCCATCCTGGTGCGCGACCACGGCTGGCGTACCGCCGCGCTCGTTGTGGCAGGGGCGGCGCTGGCTGTCGTACCCCTTGTGGTGTGGCTGCTGCGCGAGCACCCGGCGGATCTCGGCCTGCCCGCCTACGGGGCGACCGAGGTCGTCGCGCCCCCGCCGCCGACCGGCGGCGCGGCGACCCGGGCGCTCGGCGCGCTGGCCACCGCGGCCCGGACCCGACCGTTCTGGCTACTGGCCGGCGGCTTCGCGATCTGCGGCGCGACCACCAACGGCCTGGTCGGTACGCACTTCGTGCCGGCCGCGCACGACCACGGCATGGCTCAGACCACAGCGGCCGGGTTGCTCGCCCTGGTGGGGCTCTTCGACATCGTCGGCACGATCGCCTCCGGCTGGCTCACCGACCGGGTGGACAGCCGGTTGCTGCTCGGCGTGTACTACGCGCTGCGCGGGTTGTCCCTGCTGGTGCTGCCGAGCCTCTTCTCCGGCACCGCCGAGCCGAGCATGCTGGTGTTCATCGTCTTCTACGGCCTGGACTGGGTGGCCACCGTGCCGCCGACGGTGGCGCTGTGCCGGGAGTACTTCGGTAGCGCCGGGGCTGTGGTGTTCGGTTGGGTGTTCGCCGCGCACCAGCTCGGCGCTGCGGTCGCCGCGACCGGCGCGGGCCTGGTCCGGGACCGGCTGGGCGACTACGCGATGGCCTGGTACGTGGCGGGTGCGCTGTCGATCGGCGCGGCCGGGCTGTCGTTGCTGCTGCGCCGCCGGCCGGGCCGAGGAGTACCGGAGGCCGTGCTGGTCGCCGCGACCGCGCCCAGGGCGTGGAGCTTCCGCGGCTGAACCGCGACGCGTCGGCCGGTCAGCTCACTGCCCACTGCTGGGCCGGCCGGCCGTCGCACTGTCGCTGCCGGATGTCATCGCCGGCCTCGACGGCGTCGTCGTCGGCCTGGGCGCACTTGTTGCTGTGCGCGGCGATGAGCAGCACCGCGCTGGTGCCGGTACCGCCGAACCGCCACTGCTGGTTGGCTCCACCGTGGCAGGGGAACTGGAGCAACCGCGCGCCGTCGTCCCGACTGCCACCCTCGACGTCGAGGCACTGCCCGTACGCGGCGTTGGTCACCGTCAGCACGCCCGCGCCGGCCGGGCTGACCACCCACTGCTGCTCCGGAGCGCCGGTGCACACGGCCAACTCGGCCTTGGCCTCCTTGCCGTCACCGTCGAGCCCCAGGCAGAGGCCCGAGGCGGCGCGCAGCACGCGGGGCCCGGTGGGCGGGGCGGCCGGCGTGCTGGTCGACGGGGTCGGTGACGGCTCGGTCGGTGCGGCCGGGCTCGGCTCGCTGGGCTGCGGCGCGCTGGACGGCGTACCGACCGACGCCGGCACCGACGGCTCGTCGTCACCGCCGAGCAGCCCGGTGGCGAAGACGACCCCCAGGAGTACGCCGACGGCCCCGACCGCCACCGCGACCCGCAGCAACGGATCGGCCAGCGGCCCGGAGCGCGGTGCCCGGTGGCCGCCGTAGACGGTGCCGGCGGGGTCGGGGCGTTCCTCGGGCGCGGACATACGCGCCATCCTCACCCACGACGTCGCGCCGGAGCCAGTTCGGCGGTCAGTCGACGACCCGGACGTCCTTCCAGAACGCCACCCGGTCACGCACCATCTCGGCGTCCGGCTTGGGCTCCGGGTAATACCAGACCGCGTCCTTGCTGGTGCTGCCGTCGTGTTCGAGGGAGTAGTAGGAGGCGGTGCCCTTCCACGGGCAGACGGTGTGCGTGGCGGACTCGCGGATCAGGTCCTCGCGCAGGGCGGAGCGGGGAAAGTAGTGGTTGCCCTCCACCAGCACGGTGTCGTCGCTCTCGGCGACGACCAGGTCGTTCCACACGGCTTTTGGCATGTCCCAACAGTAGGCCGCGCCGCCGCCCCGGCAGCGTTCAGCGGGTGGGCTGCGCGTCGGTGACGTCGGCCACTGTGGCGTCGAGGGCGGCTATCGCGGCGTCGGCGTCGAGCGCGATGGCGAGACCGCGCTCGCCAGCACCGAGGGTGATCCCCCGGCCGCGCAGTCGCTCGTCGGCGACCACCGGCCAGGCGGTGCTCGCGCCGAACGGGGTGATGGTGCCGCGTTCGTAGCCGGTGGCGGCCAGGGCGCCGGCCGCGTCCGGCATGGAGAGCCGGTGCACACCGAGCAGAGCGCGCAGCTTGGGCCAGGAGATGACCCGGTCGCCGGGGGTGAGCACGAACAGGTGATCGTTTTCACCGCGCCGGACCACGATCGTCTTGACCACGTCGGGGACGGCCACGCCCCGGGCGGCGGCGGCCTCCGCGAGACTGCCGACCGCACCGTGGCTGACCAGCCGATACGGCAGTTGGGCGGCGTCCAGGGCGGTGATCGCTGGCGATGGCATGCCCGCCACGGTAGCCGTCGGGCCTGCCACCGGACGGGAAACTGCCACGGCCGACATCCCACGGTTTCCAAACGGCGAGCGTAAGGTGATCACATGCGCGCTGAGCGTGTGGATCAACCGATTGACCATGATCAAGCGGTGGACACGCTGCGGCGGTCGTACGCCGCGGTGCCCACGGGCGAGCCTGTCCGGCTGGCCAAACGCACCTCCAACCTGTTCCGTCCCCGGTCCGCTCCCCGGACTCCGGGGCTCGACGTGAGTGGCCTGAACGGCGTGCTGTCGGTCGACCCGGCTGGCCGTACCGCCGACGTGCAGGGCATGTGCACCTACGAGGACCTGGTCGACGCGACGCTGCCGCACGGCCTGATGCCGCTCGTGGTGCCGCAGTTGCGCACCATCACGCTCGGTGGCGCGGTGACCGGCCTCGGGATCGAGTCGACCTCGTTCCGCAACGGCCTGCCACACGAGTCCGTCCAGGAGTTGGACGTGCTCACCGGCTCCGGCGAGATCATCACCGCCCGACCCGACGGCGAGCACGCCGACCTGTTCACCGCGTTCCCCAACTCGCTGGGCAGCCTCGGTTACGCCACCCGGCTGCGCATCGAGCTGCAACCGGTCGGCCGGTACGTGGCGTTGCGCAACGTCCGGTTCACCCAACTGGAGGCGTTGACCGACGCGATAGCGGAGGTGACCGCCACCCGGTCCTGGGCCGGCGAACCGGTGGACGCGATGGACGGGGTGATGTTCAGCCCCGGCGAGGCGTACCTGGTCTTCGCCACGTTCACCGACGTGGCCGACCCGCCCAGCGACTACACCGGTCAGGCGATCTACTACAGGTCGCTGCGCCAGCGCACCCGCGACGTGCTCACCGCGTACGACTATCTGTGGCGCTGGGACACCGACTGGTTCTGGTGCTCGTCGGCGTTCGGTGCGCAGCACCCTGTCGTACGCAGGCTCTGGCCGGCGCGTTACCGGCGCAGCGACTTCTACCACCGACTGGTCCGGCTGGAGCATCGCCATCAGGTGGCGGCCCGGATCGACCGGCTGCGCGGGCAACCGGCCCGGGAGCGGGTCGTGCAGGACGTGGAGATCCCGCTGGACCGTACTGCCGACTTCCTGCGTTGGTTCGCCGGCGCAGTGGGAATGAACCCGGTGTGGCTGTGTCCGTTGCGACTGCGTGAGCCGGCGGGGCCCGGTTCGGCGCGGTCCTGGCCGCTGTATCCGCTGCGGCCCGGGCAGGACTACGTCAACATCGGGTTCTGGGGGAGCGTGCCGATCGCGCCGGGCGCCGCCGACGGCGACGTCAACCGCACGATCGAACGCAGGGTGTCGGAGTCGGGCGGGCACAAGTCGCTCTACTCCGACGCGTACTACGACCGGGACGCCTTCGATCGCCTCTACGGCGGCGACACGTGGCGCGCGGTGAAAGACCGCTACGACCCGGACCACCGGCTGACGGGACTGTACGAAAAGGCGGTAGCACGAGCATGAGCCTGACCGACAGAGATCAGGGGGCGGCGAGCGTTCCCGCCACCCCGCCGGCGGGGGGCCGGCACACGGGTCCGACAGTCGCGGATGTCGTCCGCGCTGTCACCACTGGACCGTTGCCGGTGCGGATCACCGGGTACGACGGCAGCGCCGTCGGCCCGTCCGATGCCGGCATCACCCTGGCGATCCAATCCGAGCGTGGGCTGTCGTACCTGCTCACCGCACCCGGTGACCTGGGCATGGCCCGGGCGTACGTTAGTGGTGACCTGGCGTTGCAGGGCGTGCACCCGGGTGATCCGTACGAGGCGTTGCGGGTGCTCAAGGACGAGTTGCGGTTACGCCCACCGTCGCTGGCCGAGGGGCTGGCGCTGGTTCGTGGGCTGGGCTGGGAGCGGCTGATGCCGCCACCGGCGCCGCCGCAGGAGGCGCAGCCCCGCTGGAAGCGGGTGATGAACGGGCTGCGGCACTCGCGGGTGCGTGACAGCACCGCCATCTCGCACCACTACGACGTCTCCAACGCCTTCTACGAGAAGGTGCTCGGCCCGTCGATGACGTACACCTGCGCGGTTTTCCGGTCTCCCGACGACACGCTGGAGCAGGCCCAGGCGGCGAAGTACGACCTGGTCGCCGGCAAGCTGGCGCTGAAGAAGGGGATGCGGCTGCTGGATGTCGGGTGCGGCTGGGGTGGCATGGTGCGCCACGCCGCCCGCGAGTACGGCGTCAAGGCCCTCGGGGTGACCCTGTCGAAGGCGCAGGCGCAGTGGGCGCAGGCCGCGATCGAGCGGGAGGGGTTGACCGAGCTGGCGGAGGTGCGATACCTCGACTACCGGGACGCGCCGGCCGAGCAGTTCGACGCCATCTCCTCGATCGGGTTGACCGAGCACATCGGGGTGCGCAACTACCCTGCCTACTTCGGGGCGCTGCGTAGCCGGCTGCGGCAGGGCGGGCGGCTGCTCAACCACTGCATCACCCGGGCGGACAATCGCGCGCCGCACCGCTCGGGCGCGTTCATCGACCGGTATGTCTTCCCGGACGGTGAGCTGGCCGGTCCGGGCCGGTTGATCAGTGAGGTGCACGACGCCGGGTTCGAGGTGCACCACGAGGAGAACCTGCGTCAGCACTACGCGCTGACGCTGGCCGCCTGGTGTCGCAACCTGGTTGAGCACTGGGACTACTGCGTCTCGGAGGTGGGCGCGGGCACCGCTCGGGTGTGGGGGCTCTACATGGCCGGGTCGCGGATGGCGTTCGAGCGCAACGGCATTCAACTGCACCAGGTGTTGGCCACCCACAACGGCCCGAACGGCGTGAGTGGCTACCCGTTGCGACCGGACTGGTTGCCCTGATCACCTGCTGACCGCCGCCTGAAGCCGCGCCGAAAAAGTCGGCGCGGCTTCTCGCGAAGCGATTGACAAAGAAGTTTTGTACGTACAAACTGATTTTGCCATGAGAGATGTCCTGTACCTGGAACAGATCGAGCAGGCCGAAGTCCTGCTCAAGCCGCAGCGCGTCGAAGTGCTGCGGCAACTGGCCGAGCCGCGCACCTGCACCGAGGTCGCGGCCCGACTCGACCAGACGCCACAGCGCGTCTACTACCACGTCAAGCAGCTCGTCGCGGCCGGCCTCGTCGAGCTGGTGAACGAACGCAAGGTCCGCGGCATCACCGAAGGCATCTACCAGGCCGCAGCCCGGTCCTACTGGCTCTCCCCGCGACTCGTCGGCCGGATCGGCCTGCGCCGGGCCCGCGACGAACTGAGCCTGGGCTACCTGCTCGACCTGATGGAGGAGGTCCAGGCCGACATCGCCGGCCTGGACCGGGCGGCGCCCGAGCTGCCCTCGATCGGGGTCTCCGGCGAGATCCGGGTGCCGGCAGAGCTTCGACAGCAGTTCCTGCACGACCTGCAAACCGCACTTCAGGACCTGTTCACCCGCTACGGCGGCAGCGAAGGAGATGCCTTCAAGCTGGCCGTCGCCTGCTATCCGAAAGGGAACGACAATGAGTGAGCCGATGAAGGTCAAGGCCCGTCTCTCCGCGCCCGTCGGGCGCGTCCGCCAGGCCCTGACCGACCCGGCCGAGCTGCGTCTCTGGCTGGCCGAGCACGCCGAGGTCGAGCTGCCCCAGCGGTACGAGTTCTGGGGTCGCTACACGCCCGAGGGCGACGCCCCGCACCAGCGGCTGCTGCACGCCGACGACGACACGCTGCGCTTCGGCTGGCTGCTCGACGGCGTGGAGACCACCACCGAGTTCCAGCTCACCGCCGAGGGCACCGACAGCACGGTGCTGACGCTGATCCAGAGCCACTTCGACTTCGCCGAGGCGATGAGCGGCTCCACCATCCGCGGTGTGCTCCAGACGTTCTGGGCGCTGTCCATCGCCAACCTGGCCGCCCACCTGGAGGGCAAGCCACTGCTGCCCCGCACCGACTTCACCTCCGCCGACCTGCGCGGTGAGCTGGTCATCGCCGCCCCCGCCGACAAGGTGTGGGAGTCGCTGACCGACTCCGAGCAGGCCAGCGCCTGGTTCGGCTACCCGATCGGCATCGAGCCCTGGGTCGGCGGCCGGTACGCCATGGGCGGTTTCGAGACCGGTTACGCGGCCAAGGTCGTCGACCTGGAGCCCGGCCGCCGGATGTCCGTCGACTGGGGGCCGACCGGCGTCACGAGCTGGGAGCTGGCCGAGTCCGGTGGCCGGACCACGCTGACCTTCGTGCAGAGCGGCTTCGACGAGGCCAACCCCCCGTACGGGGCGTGGAGCGGGTCGGTTGCCGGGCTGTTCGAGCTGCGTCGCTTCCACGAGGTGCCGAACTGGCAGCCGATCTGGCTCTCCGAGGAGATCCCCGGCCTGGAGCCCGCAACGTCCAGCTGACGCCTTGATCACCTCGCCTTGATCGTGCTCGATCAGGGATGTAGTGGCCTCGTTCACCCAGGAGGCCACTACATCCTGGATCGAGCACGATCTTGTGCATGCGGGCCCGATCGTCGGAGATCCGGTGGCGGGATCTGGTGACTTTTCGCTGTCGAGTGGGTACTGGCGGGCGATGTTCTTCATCTTTGGTCTGCGTACCAAGGTCGACCGGTCCGGTGTCGTGCAGCAGGTCTGCCGCCACTGCGGCAACCAGGCCGCGCAGGTGATCACCCGCCGCTCGACGAAATTCACACTCTTCTTCATCCCCCTCATTCCGATCCGCACCCGGTACGCGCAGCAGTGCACGTTCTGCGGGGCGGAGTACGAGATTGCCAAGTCCGACGTCGAGCGCCTCCCGGTCGGCTGATCCGACGATGGAACGCTTCCTCTGCTGGCTGATCGGCCGGCCGACGCCCTCCGCCGACGTGGCAGTGCACACCGTCGCCCGCCCGCCCTGCACCCCTGGCCGACGCAGACGCCGCCGCGCACGCCGTCCGGTGGCCGGCACCGCGCTGCCCCGTTCACCCTGGAACCGATCCGCGGGCCGCTGACCAGAGGCGCGAGCCGCAGCGGGGGTGCACGTTCGGCCCTGGCGGCGTTTCTGAGCGCTGGTTAGGCTTTCGGGGTTTGCCGTGGACCGGCGCCGCCGAGGGTGCACGCACGACGAAAGAGCCGGAGCGACCGTGTCCCGACAGGACGGAAAGCAGGCTGCGGGGACGCTCAACCCCGTCGGCGTGTTCGTCGCGGCTGCTGTCATCCTGCTGGAGGCGGGCTGGCTGGTCGCCGCGTTGCCCGGCGCGGCGCTGGTCAGCGACATCGGCGCGATGCTTGTCGCCGGTTGGGCGACGCTCGCGTGCGTCGGGGTGGCCCGTCGACATCCGGCGCCGCTGCGCCGGTTCTGGGTGCTGCTCGCCCTCACCATGGCGCTCGCCGCGACCGGTCGGGCGATCTGGACCGTGCAGCGGCTCGTCGGCGGCGACCTGCCGCACACGCCGGCGGTCGGGGTGGTCTTCACCGCCGGCATCCTCACCGGCACTGCCGCGCTGCTCAGCTCGCCGTCCGCACCGAGGACCACCGTCGGGCGGGCGCGTACGTTGCTGGACGGGGTGATCGTCGCCCTGGCCCTGGTGCCGATCGGTTGGGTGCTGGTCTTCCGTGGGGTCGCCGCCGCCGAGCTGGCCGACCCGGCGCGCACGCTGGGGCTGCTCTTCCCGATGTTCGACCTGATGCAGCTCACCATCCTGGTCGCGGTCTCCGGGCCGGCCCGGCCGATGTGGCGGCCGATGACAGTCCTGGCGGCGAGCCTCACCCTGCGGGTCGTCGCCGACGTCGTCTACGTGTCGCTCGTCGCCCGCGCCGACTACACGGCCGGTCACCCGATCGACCTGTGCTGGCCGTTGAGCTACCTGCTGATCGGCCTGGCGACCCGGAACCCGCCGCCACCGGACTGCGACGGCACCGACGACACCGCCGAGTCGCCGCTGCCGCCCTGGTGGCGGGTGGCGTTGCCGTACCTGCCGGTGGGTGGGGCGATCATCGCTGTGGTGCTGGCCCGCCGGCCCACCGGGCAGACCCCGCAGCTGGTGTTCGTGACCATGATGGTGTTGCTGGCCGCCCTCGCCGTCCGGCAGGGGCTGGCGGCCAACGAGAACCTCCGGTTGGTGGCCCGGCTGCGCCGGCTCGCGTACGGCGACCAGCTCACCGGGCTGCCCAACCGGCTGTTGTTCAACCGGCGGCTGCGCCTGGCCCTGCGCCACGGGCGGCCGGTGGCGGTGCTGCTGCTCGACCTGGACGGGTTCAAGCAGGTGAACGACAGGTTCGGGCACGCCACCGGTGACACCCTGCTGACCGGGCTCGCGGCCCGGATGCACACCGCCGTGAACGGCGACGGCACCATCGCCCGGCTCGGCGGTGACGAGTTCGCCGTGCTGGTCGACGGCGACCGGCCGGTGTCACCCGAACGGCTCGCCGAGCGGCTGCTGGACGCGTTGCGGCCCTCCGACGACGAGGAGGACGTCGGGGTGCACCCGTCGGCGAGCATCGGCATCGCCGAGTACGGCCCCCAGCACGCCTCGCACAGCGACCTGCTGCGTGACGCCGACATCGCCATGTACGCGGCCAAGGCGGCCGGGAAGTCCGCGTACCGCACGTGCACGGCGACGTTGCGCGAGTCGGCAGTCTCCCGCGCCGAGTTGATCGCCGACCTGCGTCGCGCTGTCGACGAGGACCAGCTGCACCTGGAGTTCCAACCCATCGTCGACCTGACCACCGGCGCGGTACGCAGCGCCGAGGCGTTGGTGCGCTGGCGGCACCCCCGGCTGGGGATGTTGCCACCGGCGAAGTTCCTGCCGTTGGCCGAGGAGACCGGGCTGATCCTGCCGATCGACCGGTGGGTGATCCACGAGGCGTGCCGGGCCGCCGCGACCTGGCGGGGTCGCGCGCCGGACGCGACAGTCGCTGTGAACATCGCCGCCGCGCACCTGCGCCGCCCGGACCTGATCGCCACTGTCACCGCGGCGACCAGCGCCGCCGGGCTGGCGCCACGGGCGTTGACACTGGAGTTGACCGAGTCGGCGCTGATCGAGGGCACCGAGGCGGTGCTGGAGCGGCTGCACCAACTCCGGGAGTTGGGCATCCGGATCGCCATCGACGACTTCGGCACCGGCTACTCGTCGCTGAGCTACCTGCACCGCATCCCGGCCACCGAGTTGAAGATCGACAGGTCGTTCGTGGCCCGGCTGGGCACCGACGACCGGGCGTACGCCACTGTCGAGATGGTCACCCGCCTGGCCGGCGCGTTCGATTTGGCGGTGGTCGCCGAGGGGGTGGAGACCGAGCGTCAGCACGAGGCGGTCACCGCGATCGGCTGCCCACGAGGCCAGGGCTATCTGTACGGGCGGCCGGACGGCCCCGCAATGGTGGGCCAGAATCGGAGTTGACTCTCACGTAGCGGCAGGCAGGAGCCTGGTTCCCGGAAGGGAGGGGGACCATGGCGTACACGGTGGGTCAGGTCGCGAAGGTGGCCGGCGTGACGGTGCGGACGCTGCACCACTACGACGAGATCGGGTTGCTCTCGCCCAGCGGGCGCACCTCGGCCGGTTACCGCCGCTACGACGACGCGGACCTGCAACGGCTGCAACTCGTCCTGTACTACCGGGAGCTGGGTTTCCCGCTTGAGGAGATCACCGCGATCATCGACGACCCGGCGGCCGATCCGGCCGCGCACCTGCGCCGGCAGCACGAACTGCTGACGGTACGGCTCAAGCGGTTGCAGGAGATGGTCACGGCGATCGAGTTCGCGATGGAGGCGAGCAAGATGAACATCCAACTCACGCCGGAGGAGCGGTTCGAGGTCTTCGGTGACTTCGACCCGGAGGAGCACCAGGCCGAGGCGGAGCAGCGCTGGGGTGACACCGACGCGTACCGGGAGTCGAACCGGCGGGTCGCCCGTTACAGCAAGGACGACTGGCTGCGGAACAAGGCGGAGAACGAGGACTGGGGTCGGCGGATCGTCGCGCTGATGGCCTCGGGGGCACCGGCGGACAGCCCGGAGGCGATGGAGTTGGCCGAGGAGCACCGGCAGCTCATCAGCCGCTGGTTCTACGAGTGCTCGTACGAGATGCAGACCGGGTTGGCCGACATGTACCTGGCCGACGAGCGGTTCACCGCGCACTACGAGAACATCGCGCCGGGGCTGGCCGCGTATCTGCACGAGGCGATCCACGCCAACGCGATCAGCCGGGCGTGACGAGGGGCGGTCCGGCTAGTCTGGCCGGACCGCACCGCCCGGGGGAGATGACAGTGCAGAAACCGAAGCTGATCGCCGCTGGTGTCATCCTCGCCGTGGCCGTCGCCGCCGGGGTGTGGGCGTTCGTGACCACCGGGGACGAACCCGATGAGGGTCGGCCGGCGGCGTCGGCGGGCCCGACCGAGGCGATCGGTGTGCTCAGGGCCGCCGCCGGGAAGGTCGACCAGCAGACCTACAAGCTGGCGTTGAGCAGCGGCGGGACGACGGGCGGGGACGCCACGCTGGTCCTCTGGGACCCGAAGGCGAAGCGTGGTCTGGAGACCACCTCCCTGAAGGTGCCCACCGGCGAGGTGAAGATCGAACGGCTGACCACCGGACCGGACGTCTACGTGCGGATCAGCGCCCCGGACCGGCGCGTTCCGGTCTGGGACGGCAAGACGTGGTGGCATGTCGGCGCTCCGGGTTCACCCCCCGCCCAGCAGGGCCTGGACAACACCAGACTGGCCAGCACCCTCAGCACGGCGACCGCCGTCCGGCAGACCGGTGCGCGTGAGTACGCGGGCACACTGGACCTGCGCCAGAGCGGCGCGGTGCTGGGCAACGGGGTCGGCGGTGTGCTCGGTGACCGGGCCGCCGCGGTGCCGTTCACCGCTGCCGTCGACGAGCAGGGTCGGCTGGTCCGCTACCGCATCGAGTTGGCCAGCCAGCAGTCGGAGGTCGCCCAGCTCGACCTGACGTACTCGGATTTCGGGCTGCCGGTGTCGGCGGACCCGCCGGCGGCCGACCTGGTCGGCGAGGACCCGCCGGCGAACATTCCCGGCGCCTGAGGTCGGCTCACTCCTCGACCGCCCCGGCGACCGGGGTGACCAGGAAGTCGTAGACGGTGCGGGCCATCCGCCGGACCGTCTCGTCGCCGGTGGCCATGGGACCGGCGGTGAGGAACGCGACGGCGGTCTCGGTGCCGGGGATCAGGTAGTAGCCGACGTCGTGTGAGGCGTCCGGCAGGTCACCGGTCTTGTGGGCCACCGGCACCCCGGGTGGCAACGCCGCCGGGATCTTCGTGTTCAGTGTCTGCTCCCGCATGAACCCGATCATCAGGTCGCGGGATGCGGGGGTGAGGATCTCGCCGTCCCAGACCGCGCCGAGCAGTGACACCACGTCGTCGGGGCTGGTGTAGTTCTCCTCGCCGCGCTGGGCCGCCGCGCTGTCGAGCATCCGGCGGGCCAGGATGGTGGACCGTTGGTTCATCGAGTCGATCAGCGCGTTGACGGGGGCGAACCCACCCAGGTAGGTGATCAGCACGTTCGCGGCCACGTTGTCGCTGTACTTGATCAGATACTGGGCGAGCCGGTGCACTGTGACCACCTGCGGGAACGTCTCGAACTGCAACTGGCCGGTGCCGCCGACCACGTCCTCCGGGGTGACCAGCACACCGTCGTCGAGGAAGACCTGTCCACAGTCGACCCGACGCAGCAGTTCGACGAGGATCCACAGCTTGATGACGCTGGCCGCCTTGGGGCGCAGCGATCCGTTGACGGCGATCTGCTGGTCGCCGTAGCGGCCGGACAGGTCGCGGACGGTGACTCCGGCCGGGTTGAGGCTCGCGTCGGCGACCACCCGGGCGAGCTGCCCGCTGAGCGGGAACAGCCGGGCCCCGGCGACCGGGTCGGTGGGCGGCTGCGGGCTGGTGACCACCACGCCGGTCAGCGTCGTCGGCGGGCGGTGCCGTTGGATCACCTCCAGCGTGCCCTCACTGCGCCCCACCAGCGGCACCCGGTAGCGGTAGGCCGTCCCCCCGACCACGACAGCCCCGCTGGCCACCCCGGCGGCGACCCGCATCGTCGGGTCGGCGACCCGGCCGGTGTCGCCGTCGCAGGCGCGGTAGCGCACCGTGTGCCCGAGTGGGTCCACAGCGAACACCCCGCCGGGAAACGACAGCCAGGACACCTCGCTGGTCGGTGGGCGCTCCGGTGTGGGGTCCACCCCGGGCTCGTGGCTCTCCGCGACGGGCGCTTGGCCTGGACCGTCAGCGGTGGCCGGCCCGGTCGTCGCGAGCACCGCGAGCGCGACCGCCGCCGTCAGCACCTTCAGTGGTACGCGGGCAGAGTTCCCCAGCAGGGAAGATGAGCGCCTCTTGTCGCTTTTTCTCACGTTTGCACGATATGAAGCGCCGGGGGCTGGTGAGGCCGACGGGACCGGTGTCACCCGTCTGGGCTGGGATGTCCTGACGAGCGTGATGACACACGGACATCACGATGACTCACAGGCATCATGCTCATCAGCAACCCCCATCTCTGGAGGTCCATCATGTTGATCATCGCCGGCAGTCTGCAGGTCGAACCGGGCACCCGCGAGGCGTACCTGTCCGACTGCGAACAGGTCATCGCGCGGGCGCGCGCCACCGCCGGCTGCCTCGATTTCCTGCTGGCGGCCGACCCGTTGGAGCCCGGCCGGATCCACGTCTACGAACGCTGGGAGTCACCAGAGCAGTTGGCCGCGTTCCGCGGCTCCGGGCCGGACGACGCGCAGGAAGTGGCCATCCTCGACGCCGACGTGCAGCGCTACCTGATCGCCGCCGTCGAAGCGCCCTGACCCGGCGGGCCGGCACCGCTCACGTCTGCGGTTCGGGGCCGGTGGGCAGGCCGGGCGCCATCCGGCGGATCGAGGTGAAGGTGGGCGTGAGGGCCTCGTACAGCTCGGCGAAGAGCGGCAGCAGCGCCGCGTAGGTGGCGGCGGCGGCCGGGTCGGGGCGGACCGTCTCCTCGATTCGCACCAGGTCGGCGGCGACGTCGATGCTGGGGATCAGCCCGAGCGCCTCCATGCCGAGCAGCGCCGCACCGAAGCTCGACCCCTCGTGCGCGGCCGGGAAACTCACCGGCAGGCCGAGGGCGTCGGCCAGCATCTGCCGCCACAGGCCGCTGCGGGCGAAGCCGCCACCGGCCCGGACCTCCCGGACCTCGTTGCCTGCCGCGCGCACCGAGCTGAGCACCAGCGCGAGCTGCTGGCAGACGCCCTCCAACGCGGCCCGCACCAGATGCTCGCGGCGGTGTGCGTGGGTCAACCCCACGTACGCGCCGCGCGGCAGGGCGCTCCAGTGTGGTGCCCGTTCGCTGTGCAGGTACGGCAGCATGATGAGCCCACCCGAACCGACTGGCGCGCGGGCCGCCACAGCCACCAGTTCCTCCTCGGAGTGCTCGCCCAGGTCCGGTGCGAGCGCCGCGCCGGCCCACTTGAGCACGATGCCGCCATTGTTTATCGCGCCACCGACAGCCCAGCGATGCTCGGTCAGCGCGTAGCAGAACACCCCGCCGAGCGGGTCCACGCCGGGCCGCTCAACCATCACCCGCATCGCCCCGCTGGTGCCGATCGAGCAGGCCACCATGCCGGGGTGCACCGCGCCCAGGCCCAGGTTCGCGAGCGGCCCGTCGCCCGCGCCGACCACCACCGGCGTGCGTTCCGGCAGGCCGGTCTCGGCCGCGGCCTGCGGGGTCAGTGTGGGCAGCACGGCGGTGGTGGCGACAAGCTGTGGGAGCTGTTCCGTGGTGATGCCGGCGATGGTCAGCGCCTCGCGGTCCCACTCCAGCTTGTGGATGTCGAGCAGGCCGGTGGCCGAGGCGATCGAGTGGTCGGTGACCAGCGCGCCGCAGAGCCGCAGCAGCACCCAGTCCTTGATGCCCACCCAGTGCGCCACCCGCTCGAAGAGTTTCGGCTCCTGCTCGGCGAACCAGAGCAGCTTGGGCAGCGGCGACATCGGATGCATCGGCGTGCCGGTACGCCGGTGCAGGGCCAGCCCCGACGGCACCGCCCGTAACCGCTCGGCCTGGCGGGTGGACCGCGAGTCGGCCCAGGTCACCGACGGGGTCAGCGGATTGCCGTCCCGGTCCAACCCGATCAGGCTGTGCATGGCGGAGCCGAACGACAGCCCGGCCACCGGCTGGACCAGCTCGGCCACGACGATGCTGATCGACTTGAGCACCGCGTCGAGGATGAGCTGCGGGTCCTGCTCGGCGTAGCCGGGTTGCGGGTTGTTCAGCGGGTAGTCGGCCAGGTGACTGCCGAGCTGCCGCCCGTCGGTGTCGTACGCGACGGCCTTGGTGCTCGTGGTGCCGATGTCGACCCCGATCACGACCCCGGGCAGCGTGACACGCGGCACGACCGTCACCCCCTCGGAAACATGAACGTCGGCATCAGTATCCCCCTATCGTGCTGGTTGCTCCGCCGATCGGGTACTTCGCCCGTTTCGGCGTTTCCGTGCGGCGCGCCGGACCTGTTAAACCTCGTGACACCCCAGATTGGTGGCCAGCGCGGCGAAGGAGTCGGCGTGGCGAAGACTGATTCGACGGGTTCCACCTGGCGGTACCAGTGGGCGCACCGGCAGAACGTGCGGCGGGTCAGCACGTACCGCGGCGCTGAGGCGGCGTGGCGGCGACGCGACGACGAGTTGCGGCGGCTACGCGTTCTGGCCGCCGACTTCCAGGGCTCGGCAGCCGCCGGCGCGGGGCTGGCATTGGAGCTGGCCGCCGACGAGGTGGTGCTCTGGGCACTACCCGCCGCGCAACTGGTCGAGGTGCGGCACAGCACGGTGCTGCCCGCGCCGGACCTCACTGTCGCCCCGCGAACCGGGCAACTGCGCCCGCGCCGCCCGGACGGCGTACGCGTCACCGACGCCGGCATGGCCGTGATCACCAGCCGTCGGCTCGTGCTGCTCGGCGGGCGGGGCCGGCGCGACTGGGCGTACGGCCGGATAACCGGCCTGGCCCACGACCCGGCGGCGCCCGTCACCCTGATCCAGGTGCTGGACCGACGGAGCACCTCCGGGTTGTTGCTGCCCACCGACGCGACACCGGACTTCCGGTTCAAGCTCACACTGGCCTTCGCCGACGCGATCGAACAGCGCGCCGCGGTGATCGCCCAACTCGACGAGCTGATCGCCGAGCACGCCCAGCTCAAGCCGTTCCGGCCGGCTGCGGCCACCCCCGGGCAGGCCCGGCTGTCGTCGTTGGTGCCCGGTGGCCGCAGGACCATCGCGGTGGCGGCGGCCATCGCCCTGCTGGTGCCGGCGGCGCTGATCGAGTCGGACCCGTCCGACCCGACCGGTGGCGCGGAGGTCGCCGTCGCCGCCACCCCGGCACCCACCACCAGCGCGGCGCCCGCGCGGATCCGCCAGGCCGGCCCGGCGCTCGCGCTGAAGACCCCGCCGCCCAAGCCGACACAGTCACCACGCCCGTCGCCCAGCGCCACCCAGCGATCGCGCTGCGGGGGACCGGAGAACCCACTGGGGTACGGCTTCTGCGGCGGCACCCGGATCCGCAAGCCGGCCGCCGAGGTGTGCGACTGGTTCGACTGCGTACCCCAGTTCTGGGCCGGTCGCGGTTACCTCGTGCAGTGCCGCGACGGTTCGGTCAGCCTGGCCGGCGGCCGGGCCAACGCCTGCGCCCAGCACCAGGGCGTGCGGCGAACCATCACAAAGTGACCGATTCAGGGCCTGAAGTCTGCTTCGCTCGGCCAGAATGACCGAGTGGAGATCCGGTCTGACGATGGCGCTCGGGTGCGGGTACGCCCCGTCGGCTACCAGCCCGGCATCGACCCGCCCGACGACCTCGACGGGACCACGTCCGGCTGGCACGACTGGCTGCTCATCGAGGTGGACGCCCGGACCGCCGACGGTCAGACCTGGTCGCACCACTACCCGAGCCTCATGGTGGAGGAGGCCCGCGCGCTCGGCGGTTGGCTGCACGGGCAGGCCACCGCCGCCCTCGGGCTGAGCGCGCCACCGGCGATGGTCCGCTTCACCGAACCCAACCTGGCCCTGCGCAGCCGGGTGCTGCGCCGCCGCCGGCTGGAGCTGATCGTGGAGTTCTCCGCCGAGTCACTGCCACCGTGGATGCGCCGCCCGTCCAACGCGGTCTACCCGCTGATCCTCACCGTCTCCGCTGACGCCCTCGCCACCGCCGCCGAACACTGGGCCGAGCACTGCGAGGCGTACCCACCGCGTACCCAGTCGAGGTTCCCGACCCACGGCCCGCAGCCGTACCGGCGGCGAGCCGGCTGATCACCGTCAGGTACGGTGATCGTCGTCAGCCACGAGAGGAGGTGAGCCCGGTGACCATCCACCGTCATTCCTGGGCGCTCCTCTCCGCCGTCCCCCTCAGCTGACCTCTCGCGTCGGGGAGCGCCCTCCTTCTCCGGAGGACCAATGTCTTTCTCTTCCTTCCGCATCGACGTGCCCGATGCGGTTCTCGACGACCTGCGGGCCCGACTGGCCCGTACCCGATTCACCGACCGCAGCGGCAACCAGCCGTGGCAGGGCGGCGTCGACCCCGACTACCTGCGGGACCTGGTGTCCTACTGGCACGACGGGTACGACTGGCGCGCTCGCGAAGCCGAGCTCAACGCGTACCCCCAGCACCTGGCCGTCGTCGGCGGCCGGAAGCTGCACTTCCTGCACGTCCGGGCCGCGCGCCCGGCGGGTACGCCCGCGCCGTTGCCGTTGATCCTCAGCCACGGCTGGCCCAGCAGCTTCATCGAGATGCTGCCCCTGGTCGACCGGTTGACCAGCCCTGCCGGCGGCGGCTTCGACGTGGTGGTGCCGTCACTGCCCGGCTTCGGCTTCTCGGAGGTCCCGAACGAGCCGGTCACCCGGGCGTCGCTGGCTCGGACCCTGCACGAACTGATGACCGACGTGCTCGGCTACGAGCGGTACGGCGCCTTCGGCGGCGACGTCGGGGGAGTGGTCACGGGCTGGCTGGGCGCCCTCTATCCGGAGCAGGTGGCCGGCATCCACATGATCCATCCACCGTTCCCGGCCAGCTTCGATGCCCGCCCACTGTCGGCGGCCGAGCAGGCGTACCTGGACGCCGAAGCCGCGTACGACGAGACCGACGGCGGCTACAGCGCCATCATGGGCACCCGCCCGGACACTCTCGCGGCGGCGCTGGCCGACTCACCCGCCGGGCTGGCCGCCTGGCTCGTCGACAAGTACCGCGACTGGAGCGACAACCACGGTGACCTGGCGAACAGCGTCGACCGGGACACCCTGCTCACCATCATCACGCTCTACTGGGTGTCGGGCACCATCGGCTCGTCGTTCCGGCAGTACGCCGACTTCGACCACAACACACCACGACCCGACATCACGGTGCCGGCCGCGTTCACGGTGAGCACCGAACCCGCGCAGGCCAACTTCCCTCGGGAGATCGCCGAGCGGGCCTGCACCGACATCCGGCACTGGAGCGAGCCGGGCCGGGGCGGGCACTTCATGCCGCTGGAGGAGCCGGATCTGCTGGCCACTGAGATGAGGCAGTTCTTCACCTCGCTGCGCCCGTAGTCGGGGCCCTGGCGTCGTAGGTCCAGAGTGGCCGGCGGCTGTTGTGGTGACAACCGCAGCAACCGCCGGCACCCGGGCTACGCGCCGAGCGACGCCTTCGCGGCGTCGATGGCGTCGGACAGTTCCTCGGTGTACGTGAAGCCGTCCTCGACGATGGCCATGTCGACCCCGCATTCGCGCTGCCGCGCTCGCAGCAGCGTCTCCTCCACCGGGGCCACCGGGAAGGCCAGCGGGTCGAGACCGTTCACGCCGTCCACATCCTCGACCAGGAGCCACCTGCTCTGCTCGTCGTAGACGACCACCCCGGCGTTGATGCCCCTGGTCCACTGATCGAAGAGCGTGGCCAGGCTGGTGGCGGCGCGGACCGAGTCCCAGGCGTCGGGTGAGATCTCGTAGCGCCAGATCTCACCCTCGTGATCGCCGGCCAGCACGAACGTGTAGAGGACGACATCGAAGAAGAACAGGGGCAGTTGGTGCCGCCAGGGGAACGGCGTGCCGATCGACAAACCCAGATAGTGCAGCGCGTCCGCGCCCTCTGGCCATGGCATCCGCCACCCCACGTCGGGTAGCACCTGCCGGTCGGGCCATGGCTGCGCCTGCAACCAGGTCAGTTGCTCCGCGATGTGCTCCACGCCGAAGATCCGGTAAACCTGCTCCGGCGCCTGCCCGGCCGGCGACTCGCCGTAGTCCGGCCAGTCGAGGCCGGCAGCTGTCGCCGCCAGGCGATAGTCGCGTACGGCCTCCCGCAGCACGCGCAGGTCATCGAGCACCAGGAAACTCCTCCGCTGTAGGGATCACGCGCAGGCTAGCCCGGCGGCACGCGCCTCGGTGTCCGTCAAATCTCTCCTTTCGGACGCAACGGGATGCATCGATCCGGGTCGCGTTGCCTGTCACGTACGTGAGCGGTTGTACCGCGTGTGACCGTGACGTCTGTGTCCTGTGCCCCCTGGCGGATCGCCTGGGCCGAGCGCGAGAACGAGCGCCGGCAGCGCGCGTACCGCGACGCCACCGACGCCTGGCGGCGCCGCGACGACCACCTGGCCCGGCTCCGCATCGAAGCCGCCAGCTTCCTCGGGTGTACGCAGCCCCGCGCCGGCCTACCGGTGGACCTCGACGACGACGAACTCGTCTTCCGCGTCCTCCCCGTCGCCACGCTCGTCGAGGCCGAAGCGCGGCACGTCCCCGGCCTACCCAGGCCGGACGGCTTCTGTTCCTTCGCCGAGGCTTCTTCCGAGGCCCTGCCGCCGGGCCTACGGGCCGTCGACATCGGCATGGCCGTCGTGACCAGCCGACGGGTGGCCTTCGGCGGTCGGGAACACCGGCGCGAATGGCGGTACGCCGACCTGGTCGGCCCCGCCCACCACCCAGACGTCCCCGTCACCCTGCTGCCCGACCGCAGTCGACTTGATGGGCTGTTGGTCCCGGCGGGTACCGTGGTGAACTTCCGCTTCTATCTCACCCTCGCGGCTGCCGACGATCGCGCTGCCGTCATCGCGCAGGTCGACGCGTTGCTGGCCGCACACCGGGCCGCCCGCCCTACGCCTCCTCTGCTGGTTGACCCCGACGACGCGCCGCTGACGGCGGTACGCCCCGACCGGCGGGCGCTCGGCGCTGCCGCCGTCGCGGCCATGGTGTTCGTGACGCTCGGCCCGGGCGCTCTGGGACCTGGCGCGTGGGGGGCTCGCGGGCCGGTGCCCTCGGCGAAGATCGTCGCCTTGGACCTGCCAAGGGCCGGGGCGGCCCTCGTTCCGATCGGTCCCGTCGGGCCGGTGGCGCCCAGGTCACGGGTCGGCTCGGCCGACACTGCCGTATGGATCCCGCCGCATGTCCCGGCGGTGCGGCCGTCGGCTGTCTCCACAGTGACGGAAGCTGCTGTTGCGGTGGCCCTGCCGCCGACAGTTGCGCCGTCCGTCGCTCCCGCGCCCTCGGCCAGTTCGGTGCCGACGCCTGGCCCGGTCCCCACTACCGACCCGCCCCCGTCGGCCCTGCCGACGCCGCCTGTCGTGTCGGCCTCACCGAGGCCGACCCCGGCTGTTACGGCGACGCCTTCGCCGGATCCGGGGCTACTGGCGATCTGCCTGGACCCTCTTCAACTGCCGTTGCTGGACCCGCTGCTCTGCCCGTCTCCGGCGCCCTGATCAGCGATCGCGCCTGACGGTCTGGCGTTTGCTCAGCTCATGGCGCTGAAGTCGGGGACGGTTAGGGTGCCGTCCTCCGCGAGGGTGAAGCCGGGGTTCCAGGCAATCTCCCACAGGTGACCGTCCGGGTCGGCGAAATAGCCGGCGTAACCACCGTAGAAGGTCTCAGCGGCCGGCTTGGTCACCGTGGCACCGGCCCTGGTCGCCGTGGCGATCACCTCGTCTACCTCGGCCCGGGAGCGGACGTTCTGGGCGAGGGTCATCCCACCGAAGCCGGCGCTGCCCGGGTCGTCGATGCCCGCGTCTTCGGCCAGCTTGTCGCGGCCCCAGAGGACGAGGGCCAGGCCGCCGGCCTGGATGAAGACCGTCTCCTCGACCTCCTGGCCCTGCCAGCCGAGCTGCTCGTAGAAGGCTTTCGCGCGGGCTACGTCCGCGACTCCGAGGGTGACGAGGCTGATCCGCTGCTCCATCCCTTCAACCTAACGCCAGGAGCATGCTCGCGGCCTCATCCCATAGCATTGACGCTATGAGGTGGAGCGATGAGTGATCGCCTGGAGTGGAAAAACCTGCGTGAGCGTCGGATGGCGGAGCCGGGAGCGGCCGAGACCTACGAGGCCACCCGGCTCGCCTTCGAGCTTGGGCAGGAGGTGCGCCACCTGCGCGAAGGGCACGGCTGGAGTCAGAGCCAGTTGGCCCGCGCCGCAGGCATGACTCAGTCTGCGGTGGCCCGCTTCGAGGCAGGTGGGACGGTGCCGACCCTGCCGGTCCTGGAGCGTCTGGCTCGGGCCCTGGACCGAAGGCTGGACGTCAGATTTGCCGCGAACGCGGACGCTGCCTGACTGTGCAGGGCTAGGCGGCGATCGTTCGGGCGGTGGCGTACACGTCGGCGGGTAGGGCGTGGTGGAGCTGCCACAGGACGCGCATGGGTCGGTCGCCAGTGTGCGAGTCGTACGTCATGGTGCCGGCGTACAGGTACGGCGGTGCGCCCAGGTCGCGGTCGGCGATGCGGGTTTCCCGCACGAAGAGGTGCACTGTCGAGCCGCCCGAGGTGTAACGCTGCCCGGTCACCGACGCCGCAGAGGTGGTGCTCTGCGACTCCCACTGGAACAACGTGTCGGTGATGGCGCGGTCGGCGTACATGGTGGTGGGGGAGTAGTGCGCCTCCGACTTGACCAGGGTGACGAAGAACAGGTCGGCCTGGGCGTCGGGCAGCCACTTCACCCCCTCGCGCAGCGACCCCGGGTTCGTCATCCCGAAGGCGGCGCATGCCTCGTTGCGGCTGTAGCGGGCGTGCACCCGCAGCGGCACCGCACCCGGAGTTGCGGTCGGCGTCACCCGGTGGATGCGGTCCCGCAGCACCTCGGCGACCTGCCGCAACTCGACACAGCGCGCCGGTTCCTTCCACAGTCGTGCCAGCCGTTCGTCTCGTGTCGCGAGTGGGGCGTTCGGCCCCCAGAGGCCGAAGTGCAGCATGTCCAGCAGTCGGCTGTTGCCCGCGTACACCTGCTGACCTGGCGCGGGCGGTCCGGCCGCGACCCGGGTCAGCAACTCCAGCCGGTCGGCGTCGTCGGTGTGCAACATGCGGCCAATGGCACGGCCCAACTCCCGGTCATCGGGGCCGGGTGCGGACGTCTCGATACCGGCGAGCCGCCGCAGTCCGGTCCAGCCGCCGATGCTGGCCGACCGGTACACGTCTTCGACCTCCAAGCCGGTCTCGCGCAGGAACGTGGCGAGGCTGACGTCGCCGAGTTGCCGCAGCTCGGACACGAGTCCGGCCTTCGAGGTGGGCAGTGCCGATCGCAGGTTGGCGAGCACGATCTCCTTCGCCACCCGGTCCAGCTCGACATGGCAGCCGCTCGGCAAGCTCGGGAAGTCGTCGCGGACGGCTTCGGTGATCGCCCGCCGGCTCACCCCGGTCAGTGCGCGCCAGCGCAGGTCGAAGCGGAAGTTGGCGTTTTGACCGCCGATGAAGTCGAGCACGGTGAGGCAGGGCTTGTCGTCGTCGAGGCGCAGGCCACGGCCGAGCTGTTGCAGGAAGATCGTGGCGCTCTCGGTGGGCCGCAGCATCAGGATCGTGTCGACCATCGGCAGGTCAACGCCCTCGTTGAACAGGTCCACTGTGAAGAGCACCCGCAGCTTGCCGATCTTGAAGTCCCGCAGCAGCGCGGCCCGATCGGTGCCCGCTCGCGAGGTCACCGCCGCCGCCTCGACACCGTGCTCTCTGAACGAGTTGGCCATGAACTCGGCGTGCCCGATGCTGACGCAGAACCCGAGCGCGCGCATCCGCCCGACGTCCACCTTCTCGCGGACCGCCCGCAGCACCGTCCGCGCCCGCGCATCGTTGCCGGTGTAGATCGTGCTCAGCTGCGTCGGGTCGTAGCCCTGGCCGCGTTTCCAGGTGAGGTGCGAGAGGTCCTCGTTGTCGTGTAGCCCGAAGTACTGGAACGGCGACAACAACTGCCGCTCCAACGCTTCCCACAGGTGCAGCTCAACGGCCGCCCGGCCGTCGAACCACCGACGCACGTCGCCGCCGTCGGCCCGGTCGGGGGTCGCCGTCAGCCCCAGGAGTACGCGGGGACGCAACCGCTCCAACAGTCGCGCGTACGTCGGTGCCTCGGCGTGGTGGAACTCGTCCACGATCACCATGTCGTACGCCTCGGGATCGACCTCCCGGCGGTGCAGCGACTGAATGGAGGCGAAAACGTGCTTCCAACCGTTCGGTTTCTCGCCCGCGACCAGCATCTCGCCGAAGCTGCCGTCGCCCATCACCTGCCGGAACGTGGACAAGCTCTGCCGCAGGATCTGCTCCTGATGAGCGACGAAGAGCAGCGAGTCTGCTCGTTTCGCCTTGTTTAGCCGGCGGTAGTCGAGGGCGGCCACCACCGTCTTGCCCGTACCGGTCGCCATCACCACCAGGTTGCGCCAGCGCCCGTGCACCAGCCGCTCGGCGTCCAGGTCGGCAAGGATTTCTGCCTGATAGGGGTACGGGCGCACATCCAGGTTCGAGATCTCGGTCGGTGCCTCGTCGCGGCGCTCGCCGCTCAACGCATGCCGTAGCCGTTCGGCATCCCTGGTCGCGTCGTACGCCTCGAACGCCGGATCGTTCCAGTAGTCCTCGAACGTCGCCGTGAACGTGTCGATGACGTGCGGCTGCTCCAGGTTCGAGATGCGCACGTTCCACTCCACGCCGTCTACCAGCGCGGTCTTCGACAGGTTCGACGAGCCGACGTACGCGGTGGTGGTGCCGTTGTTGCGGCGGAACAGCCATGCCTTGGCGTGCAGGCGGGTGGTCCTCGTCTCGTAGGACACCTTGACCTCAGCGCCCAGCTCGGCGAGCCGGTCCAGCGCTCGCTGATCCGTCGCGCCGAGGTAGGTGGTGGTGATGACCCGAACCTTGCCACCTCGGGCGATCAGCTCGCGGATGGCCGGCTCGACGATGCGCAGGCCGTACCACTTGATGAACGCGCAGAGCAGATCGACGCTCTCGGCCGACGCCATCTCGTGGTTGACCTCGTGACCGATGCGGGGCTGGTGACGGCCGTTGACCAGCAGCGCGCCGGTGGAGAGGGGGGTGGTGGGGCGCTGCGGGAAGGCTGGCAGCGCCGGTGGAGTTGGTGGGGCGGCGATGGCGTGGAGTAGGTGCTTGGTGTCGGTTACCTGGTCCTGATCCGTCGCTGCCTTCGGGCTGAGGGCGGCGATGGCGTCGGCGATCTGGTTCGCCATCTCGACCTGGTGGTGGAGCTTGTCATCACCGCTGGGGACAGCCTGGAGGGCGCGGGCGGCCAGGGTGGCGATGTGCCGGGCGAGGGCGGTGTGTGCGTCGGCAGGGTCGAGCTTGTACTGCTGGACCAGGGCGGGATCGACATGCTGGAGGCGATCGGCCAGCTCACGGGTGATGAGATGCTCGTAAACACCCCGCTCAAGATCCTTCATCCACGCAATCTAATCCGTCCCGAGCTGAGGCGATGCCCTGACTACGCGTCGAATTACGTCTGTCGGGGCGCCGACAGAAGAGTAAGTCGGTCGTTAGCCACCACAGCTAGCTGAAGGGACGAGGGCAAATTTGGGTGATGCGTACCATGACATCGAAAGTCGGCGCAGTCTCCCAGTCGGGGCGCAGCTTAGTGACCTTGTTCCAGCCCCAGGACCGGTACGCCATCTGGGCGGCATCATTGTCAGGCCGGACCAAGAGCGTGATCCGCGGTTCAGCCCGACCCACGACCAACTCGTCATGCAGTGCCGCCGCCACGCCCTTACGTCGCCAGTCGGGGTGTACGAGCAATTCGCTGAGCGCGAAGGTGCGGTTTCCATTCTCCTCGGTAAACCCGGGTGGCACCGGCTCATGGATGCCTTCCCACCACCGTGTCTGTGCAGCTAGCGGAAAACCATATACGTAGCCGATTAGACTCCCGTCGACCGTTGCGGTAATCAACTCCCAGCCAACTCGCTGCATATGCAGGTCGAGCTGACGCCGGTAGCGGTCCTCGCTGTAGAACTCGCCGCCGCCCGCGTAGACCCTTAGGTAGAGGTCCACGAGCTGATCGAGGATCCCCTCAGCCTCGTCGGCATTGTGATGGCGAAGCTGCAAGCCCTCGATCATGCACTCACCGCTCGGTCGTAGGCGGTGACGAACTGGCGCGTTGCCGTGGTCGCCTGCCGTGGTGCCGCCAAATTCGAGCGCACCTGCCCAAGGTGCCGGCTGATCCGCCCGGAGTTCATCTGGCTAACCGTGGGCAGGACGTCCAGCGCGATGCGTGCTGCCTCGTTGACGTTGCCCTGCTGATACTCGGCCTCCGAGAGGTGCACGGTGTAGTAGACCTGATTGCGGCGATGGCCGGGCGACGGGTTGGCGATGATTGCGCGGAACGACTGTGCGGCACGGTCGGGCCTGTCCAGCGCGAGGTAGGAAAGCCCCTGGATGCCGTTCACTTCCTGCTCGTTCACGAAGTCGACAAAACCCAGGTCATCCTCGTGCGGTCCGCGCTCCAACTCGCGGCGAGCCTTGGTCATCTCCCGGCTGAAGCCGCCGGCATCCGTCAGCACGGCGTACGTGTGCGCTCGCCGCAAATGAAGCAGGGTGGAGAGCCGAGGCGTTGCCCACCTGGCGGAGACGCGCAGCGCGGCTTCGGCGCAGTGCAGCGACTCGCCGGGCTGACTCTCGCGGAGCAGCATGGATAGCTGGGTCAGCGCCTGCACTTCCATACGAGGGTCGTCGGCGATGCGGGCACGGGTAATGGCTTCGTTCAGGTAAGGCCTGGCTTCGGGCCTACGTTCGGCATCGGTTGCGAGCCACGCGGCCTGAATGCTGAGGTCAGCCAGGGCGCTTTGAAGGGCATCGCCGACCTCTCGACTGTAGTTCGCCTTCGCCGCCCACGTGGACAGCCGGGCATGTGCCTGGACGGCAACGTCGCAGAGCTGGTCGGCGCCGGCTGCCGCATCGGCTCGCCGGAAGTCTTGAACCAGCGAACTGGCCAGTCGTACCTGTTCCATGCCAATGTTCCGGGGCACTTCGGCGGGGTCCGTCATCAGGTATGGGTGACCGACTGCGGCGATTCCCGCGAGCGCGGCCATTGCGTTGAAGCGTCGCCGGTCCGTAGTGCCACCCCCTCCGGTTGATGCCCTCTCCACGGTAACCGCCATGGCCGGCAGTTTGCCCTGCTCAGTTATCGCGTCATGCGCATAAGGATCGTCTGCTGTGCCCTCTGCGGCGCGATCGTCGACTCGGTAGGGCTGTCCAGGAAGACCGAACCAGAGACGGGAAGCCGGTATCCCGAGAAGCTGCGCCCAGTGCGCCAGTCTGTCCAGGTGCACGAGCGGCGGGCCGTTCTCCACCCGGCTCAACTGTGCCTGCGTGATCCCCAACCACCCCGCCACAACGGACTGCGGCAGGGCGACCCGCCCGTGGTACGGATGGCACCGGTACGCCCGGATCACCCGCCCCAGGTGCCGCTCGGCGAGGGCCTGTCGTACCGGCTCGTGCTCCCAGAAGCTCGCCGGCACCGGCGGCGGCGCGCTCAGCCGGTCCCGCTCTGCGGCCTGGCATGGCGTACACCGTCCGCTGTCGTTGTCCCGGGCCAGCCGTCCGCCGCACCGAGGGCAGTTCGCGTGGGTCACCGGCGGCTCCGTCCATCTCGCCTCATCGAGCCTATCCATTGAACACGCTGCGTGGGGCGCTGGTATACGCACAACGCATATCGTCAACGGGCCGCCAGGCAAGGGAGCAGACGGCAACTGCTCAGGACGGGCGCACCGCCCGCGCCGCTTCGACGACCACGCCCCAACGCCCCGGCCCGTTCATCGAGTCCAGCGGCTTCCCGTCGGCGACCACAACGCCAGCAGCCCGCAGCACCGCCAGGTGACCCGCGTACGCGGGATGGGCAGCCAACTCCGCCTTGGTGTGCGGAAACGCGATGATCGGCAACCCCGCCCCCAGCGATTCGTTGAGGACGCCGAGCGCCAGCGTGTCGTTGATGCCCAACGCCCACTTCGTCACCGTGTTGAACGTGACCGGCGCGGCCAGCACCACATCAGCGGGCGGGTGCGGCTCCGGGTCGCCGGGCATCCGCCACTCCACGCGTACCAGATAACCGGTCTTGTCTTGCAGCTCGGCCCGGTCGAGCCACGGCCCGGCGGTCGGGCTGACGATCATGCAGACCCGCCACCCGTCGGCGATCAGGAGGTCGACCAGCTCGTCGACGTGTTCCGCCGGGCCCGCAGCGCAGACGACCAGATACAGCACCGGACGTTCCGTCATGCCCGCAGTCTGCCCGATTCGACAGTCGCGACGTCGAGCGCATACCGATTGCGCATGCCAGCGATGATCACCATGACATGCCGTTCTGCCTGGTCAGCCGCGACAGTCGACGCATGGCCCAGGGCGGGTTCCTTGTCCCGGGGTTGCGCCGGCCCTCAACGGCGCAGCTCCTCCCGCCCGCCCCGGTGCCAGCCCACGAATCAACGTCTTGGAGCCGGCATGCCCACCGCGATCGATGACGATCACCCGGCTCGGGTGCGCCTGGCCGCTGCCTGGGAGTCGGTCGACGTGCGGGCCGCCGGTGACTTCTGGTGCACACTCGAAGACCGCCGAGCGGGGTTGCTCGCACAGCGCGACGCGCCGCTCTTCTTCACCGCGCTGGGCCGCCTAATGCTCGACGTCGACGATCCGGCGAGCCGGGCGGCGCTGCTCCGGGTGCTCGGCCGCGCGTACCGTCACTTCGGCCTGCTCCCGCACGCCGCCACCATCGGCGACGCGCTGCTCGCCACGGTTGCCCGCCACGTGCGCCCACTGTGGACGCCGCAGCTCACCATCGCCGCCGAGCGCGCCCTGTGCCGCGCCACGCACGCGATCCGCCGCGCCGCCGCCCGGGCCGGCGGCGGCCGGGCCTGGTGGCACGTCCAGGTGATCGGCCACCACCGGCCGTCGTCCGACATCGCCATCCTGACGGTACGTCCCTGGCGGCGCCTGCCCTTCCAGCCAGGTCAGGCCATCCCGGTCTGCACGCCGCGCCTGCCGGGGCACTGGCGCTGGCTCTCACCGGCAAACGCCCCACGCGCGGACGGCACCGTCGAGCTGCACGTCCGCGCCGTACCCGCCGGCACCGTCTCCCACCGCCTGGTCCATGAGGTACGCCCCGGCGAGCTGCTCTGGCTCGGCCCGCCCGTCGACACCGGTCTGAGCCTCGACCCGGCCAGCACCAACGACCTGCTCCTCGCCGCCGGTGGCACCGGCCTGGCGCCGCTGCGCGCCCTGGTCGAACAGGTCGCCGCCGCACCGGACGGCCGGCGGGTGACGCTCATCGTCGGCGCGCGCACCTTCACCGACCTGTACGACGCGATCGCCCTCGACAAGCTCCAGTGCGCCCACGACTGGCTGACGATCGTGCCGGCCCTCTCCGGCGACCCCTGCGCCGAACCGGCCGAGTGGGGCGACGCCCTGACCATCGCCCTCGACCACCACCAGCCCGGCCAGGACGTCTACCTCTGCGGCCCACCCGCGATGCTGGCCGGCGCGCGGCCGCGGCTGCTCGCCCTCGGCATCCCCGCCGCGCGCATCCGCCTGCCCGAGAGCTACACCTGCTGATGGCCTGCCTGCCGCACTCGACACACCCTGACCGGGCCGTGCACCCCTCCGGCCGAGGTGGCGATCAGGATTCTCGACGTTCGTTCACCAATGGGAACTGAGCTGCCTGGCGGCCTGGCGGACACGCCGCGGCGGCAGGACGGACCGGAGCTTGTCGGCGGCGTCAGCGAAGTCCGAGATCGTGGTGACGCAGCCGTGGCCGAGGTGGGCGAGCTGGATGACGCCAAACCGCTCGACCACGAGTGCCTGGGACAACGGGACCGTGTGCACGTTGCCATCACCATCCACAGTGGAGAGGGCGTCGGTGCCGACGACCAGCGAGCCCTTGTTGCGGAACCTCTTGGAGAACGTCGGCCTGACCACCTCACCTGTCGGCACGAAGCGGGTGGTCGGGCAGGAAGCGTCGGTGGTGCCAGGAAGGTTCGGCGTCGACCCGTACGGCACGACGATCATGGCGCTTGAGAGCCAGGCCGATACGATGTCCCGCGCCGATTCCGGAGTGAGTCCGGCCAGTTCGCTGAGCGATTCCCAGTAGTCGATCTTCGCCGTGCCGAGCAGCTCCCGCTGGGTCAAGGATTCGAGGCTGGAGATCGCGTCGATCCATTCAACGTCGACCGTCGGGTCCTCGTCCTGCGTTGGCATCAGGTCAGCGATCTCCACCCGGTCGATTCCGTCGGAGACAAACCGCCGCAGCTCGGCCCAGAGCAGCTCCGCCGCGACGGTGGCGTCGAAACTCTTGCCCTTCCTGCCGAACTCCGGCGTGACCCTCAACCCGAGCTCGTGCCGCGTACTGTCGACGACCTCGCACACGAACTCGGCACCGAGGGCCACCCCGGCCCGGTGTACTGCCTCAGCGACCCGCGACCGCAGGGCCCACATCAGGAAGGCCGCTTCCGCGCTGGGCTCGACACTGATTATCAGCGCTACGCCGCGGACCTCGTCGGCGTACCAGATGGGCCCGATCTCGTGGTTCACGAGTGCCGTGCTGCGGGTGACTCGCGGGCCGGCGGGCAAGGGGAGTCGCATCGCCTGCGGCGGTTCGCCAGTCAGGGTGAGAACCGCGTTGCCGCTGGTGAAGAACCTCTCGACATGCCGTCGGATCTCGTCCGCCGTGAAGAGCTTGTAGTCCACTGCGGGCCAGCGCGACAGGCCGTATCCGCTGGGCCCGAAACGCCGCGACAGCAGCGCTCCCCACGGGTCGCGCAGACCTTCTTCGATGTTCGAGACATACCGGCTGTCCGCATCGAGGCCCACGACGGCGTCGGACAGATCCTCCGGCGGAAGATTACTGATAGCCGAGCAGATAGTGGCGAAATGCTCGGCGACCCGATCCGGTGGGCCGCCTGCGAGGAATTGCGTTTCGTTCATCCACACGTGGTCCTGGTAATTCTCCGCGACGTGATCCTCGGTCCAGTCCACCAGGTGCTGTACGAGATGAGTCAGGCCGATGGAGTCGATCTCTTCGTCGCGGGCACCGCAGCCAAACGTCAGCGACGCGGCCAGGGTGCCAGGCACATTGCGTTGGATGACAGTAACTCCGTCTATCTCCTCGCGCCGCATGAGCGGATCGTAAGGTGACCGGTCAAGCCAGGGGCTGAGGCGCTCAATCATCAGAGGAGGCGGTGCCGTTGGGACGCCAGAGCCAGGACGCGGGACGGTCGGGAGTAGTTCCCCGAGAAGCGTGATGCCTGTGAGTCATCATGATGATTCACAGGCATCACGTCCGTCAGGACAAGGCCACCCAGACCCGGGGCACGCCGGTCGCCCGGCGCGTGCCCGGGAGTGGTCAGGAGTAGGTGTCGCCGAACTCGCGGACCCCGTCGACGTCCAGTGTGATCCGGTCGTTCTCGGTCCACTGGCCGGTGGCGGCGAGCCAGCTCGGGTCGTCGCGTTCGTCGATGTCGCTCCAGCTGTGCCGGTGGTGCCGCAGTTGGATCGGCCCGGTCGACTGGCCCGGCGCGAGCGTGCCGTCGGTGAAGGTCAGCTCCACCCAGCCGGGGACCGGCGTTCCCGGGGCCGGGTACGGCGGTGCTGGCGTCGTCATCGCGCCGGACGGCCCGCCCGGCGGCCCGCCCGGCGGCCCGCCCGGCGGGACGAAGAACTGCACGGTCTGCCGGATCCGGTCGCAGCCCAGTGCGGCCCAGTCGCAGTGCGGCACGAGCGAGGTGTTGCCGCCCTCGAAGCGCAGGTGGTAGCGGACCTGGACGGTGCTCAGGTCGAGTGGCGCGGTGCCGGTGTTTGTCACCTTCAGGAGGTGCTGGATCTGGTTGTTCGTCGGTGACCAGTCCAGGTTGAGGTAGCTGACAGTCGCGCGGCCGGCCGCGGTGCGCACTGTGGTGGTGGGCGAGGTGTCGGAGTAGCCGCCGAGCGCGCGGGCGGCGATCCCGATCCGGTACGTCGTGCCGGGTGCCAGGTCGGTCAGGGTGATCGTGGTGTCGGTGGTGGAGCCGAGGAAGCGGTACGTGTTCGGCCCCAGCGGCACCTGCACCTCGTAGTTGATCGGCTGCTCCGTGCCGGGCTCGACCCAGGTGGAGGGCGTCCAGTTGAGCGTGAGCTGGTGGGGTTCGTTGACCACCACGGTGGGGGTGCCCGGGGTGCCGATCGCTGGGCCGTCGGCACGGGCGGCGTTGACGGCGAGCAGGCTCGCCAGCGCGGCGAGGGCGATGGTGGCGGTGACGCGGCGAGCAGGCATAGCCGAATGATATGCACGGTCATCGATGTAAACGCATCGTCCATCAGGCCAGTGACGCCGACGACGAGACCAGTCCGTTACGCGACGTAGTCGGTTTGGAGATAATGCCTGGTCAGGTGGCTACCTAGCGTGAACCCGTCATCACGAACGGCCTCGACGTCGGCGTCGCACCTGCCGCCCCGTCCGGCCTCAGACGGGAGAAACACATGCGAACTCAGAACGAAACCCGGCGGATCGGCGCCCGAGCGTCAGTACTCGTGCTCGGTCTTGTCGCGGCCGGGGCGGTGCTCGTCCCGGCGAGCCCGGCGTCCGCCGCGGTCCCCGGCCTGGTGCGGGTCGCCGCGACAAGCGTCAGCAGCTCGGCCGACTACCACAGCGTCACGGCGACCTGCCCGGTCGGGAAGGTGCTCACCGGCACCGGCTACGAACTCAACGGCGTCACCGGCGAGGGCATCGTCGACGACCTGCGCCCCAACGGTGGCGTCGCCACCGCACCGACCGCTGTCACCGTCGGCGCCTACGAGACCGAGGCATTCGCAGGGAACTGGTCGGTGACGGCGTACGCGATCTGCGCCAACCCCCTCGCGGGCCTGGTCCGGGTGGCCACAACCAGCGTCAGCAACTCGACCGACTTCCGCAGCGTCACCGCAACGTGCCCGGCCGGGAAGGCGCTCACCGGCACCGGCTACGAACTCAACGGCGTCACCGGCGAAGGTGTCGTCGACGACTTCCGCCCCAACGGTGGCGTCGCCACCGCGCCCACCGCGGTCACCGTCGGCGCGTACGAGTCGGACGCCACGGCCCTGAACTGGTCCGCCACCGCGTACGCGATCTGCGCCAACCCCCTCGCGGGCCTGGTGCGCGCCTCCGCCGTGGGAGCCAGCACCTCCCTCGACTTCCGCAGCGTCACCGCGACCTGCCCGGTCGGGAAGGTGCTCACCGGCGCCGGCTACGAGCTGAACGGGGTGACCGGCGAGGGCATCGTGGACGACTTCCGCCCCAACGGCGGCCCCGCGACCGCCCCGACATCAGCGGCGTCCGGCGCGTACGAGGAGGACGCCTTCGCCGGAAACTGGTCAGACACGGCGTACGCCATCTGCGCCACGCCGTAGAGACCGCTCAGCCGGTGCAGCCGCCCTGCGAACCTGCGAGCCGCTGCACCGGCTGAGTGGTCGGCTCAGGAGCCGCCCTGGCGCTGGATCCGCCCGTCGCCCGAGACCTTGGCCCGGCCCAGGTCGCGTTCGGTGCCGGCCGGGCCGGTAGCGGTACGGCGGTGCCTTTGGTCAGGTGAGTGCTCCACGGGCGAGCCCTGGCGGCCCGGAGCGCCGCTGCCCGAATGCCGCCGGCCTCGTGCCGACTCGCCGCCGCTGTCGTGTTTGTTCTGCTTGTGGCTACCCATGGATCGCGCGTACCCGGTCACTGTGCGGCTAGTCCTGAGCCCTCGACGCTCACGGGGGCGTCCGGCCTCACGGATTCCAGTAGACGAGGACGCTGGCCTGGTTGAAGCGTCGCTCCTTCAGGTCGGCACGCTGGATCACCCAGTGGATGCTCGCGCCGCCCTGTCTCCCGCCGTGAAACTCGGCCAGCACAACCCAGTCACCATGGTCCGACTCCTCGTGGCCGGACCGGCCCGAGGGGTTGGCGCCCAACCACGCGGGGTTGAAACCGTTGCAGTCAGTGCCGTAGCCGCCCAACAGCAGCGGCGTCGTCCAGCCTCCATAGGAGAACGGGCCGTCCGGCAGCTTGTCCAGGACTTCCTTCCACACCTCGGTCAGCTCTTCGAACGGGGGATCTCCCGGCAGCGGCGGAGACCACGGGAGCCCTGGGATGGTCTTGACGTAGGGCAGAGAGATGTCGACAGTGAGGTGCAGATCGCCCTGTGGGATCTCGGCGTAGACCTCGGCACACTCCTCGTCGTCCGGAGAGAAGCCCGGCGGGTACTGCTCTCGCTCCTCGACCGCCACGCCCGCCGGCACGTACATCACCTCGCCCCAGCCGCTTTCTTCGGGCCAGCCGAACAGCAGCAGGCGGCCGTCGGACGGTAGTGGTAGGTCGGTCACGTCTGCCGGTAGGGCAGCGCAGTCGATGGTGGCGATCAAGGGGTACGTGGGGTCCTTGGCGTCGGCCGGGAGCGTCAAGGGTCCACGGATGGCGCCGACGACCGGCCCGTCACCTCCCTGTGTCAGGAGGGCGGACGGGCGGGCGAGCTCCAGCCAGCGCTCCACGTCGGCGGCGGGGATGTCGCGGCGCAGCGCCTCGGCGCGGACCTGATCGAGGACCTTCACGTTTCGGGGAAGCACGGGTGCACCGTAGGTGAACCGTGCGACGTTCACGACCCCGCCGGATGCTGGCTCCCCGGAAGGCAGGCGCCCCTGCGGTCGATACCGCGATTTGCCGTCGGCGGGCAGCAGGCGGAAGCGGCCGGCCATAGCGTCCGAACCACGGAGTCCCGCGAGCGCGCGCTCCGAGGGAGGCGACGATGCAGACGACCAAAGGTGTGGAGTCACCGGGCGAGTGGGCCCCGGTCGCCGTGAACGTCGACCGCTGGCGAGCGGGGCTACCGCCGGACGCGTGGCCCGACACGCTGCCAGCGACCGGCGAGCTCTGGCGGCGCGACGTCTTCGCGGTGGCCGACGCTTACCGGGCGGGGTCCGCGAGCCCACGGCACCTACTGACGGCCGTGCTGGCCTGGGCTTACGGACCCATCGGGTACGGCCCGTGGCGCGCCGCCAGGTCGCTCGACGCCGATCCGCACGGCAAACGCCTGGCGTACGCGCTGGAGGAGGTGTCCACGCCAGCGCCCGACGAGGACGCGCTGCGTACGGCGTACCGCCGCTTCCGCGACCCCGACCACACTCGTCTGCCCTGGTTGGGTCCGGGCCTGTGCACGAAGGTCCTCTACTTCGTCGGCTACCGGCGAGGGGCGGGCGGGGTGCAGCCCCTGATCCTCGACCGGGTCGTGGCCAGCCAACTCCCCGCCGAGGCGGGTGTCGGCCGGCGCAACTGGTGGTCGTCCGAGGAATGGCTGGCCTATCTGCGGTGGGCGGCCGAGCAGGCTCGGATCAGGGGAGTGGAGCCGGACGCGGTGGAGATGGCGGTCGTGCCCGACCGGTGAGGTGGCTATCGGGCGGTGCGGAGGCGGGTGTCGAGCGCGTCGAGGTCGGGGACGAACCAGATCTGCCCACCCTGGTTCGACTCGTGCACCAGCGCACGCAACGCGGAACTCTCCGCGAGCTGCGCCGAGATGTCGCCGACGACGGCCAGCCGCACCCGGTAGTTGACGAACTTCTGCATCACGTCGCCGGCGAAGCGGGTGCCCAGCGAGAAGAAGCGTTCGTCGAGTCGGTTGGCCGGCACGGCGACCACCTGGGCGCCAAGGAACGCCGCCCCGATCAGGTCCAGCGCGTCCTGCTCGGTGGCCACCGGCGGCCCCGCCGGGTCGCAGACCAGCACCGGCACTCCGGCCCGTTCCTGGATCTCGTCAGACATCGTGGACCTCCCGGTCGAGCAGGCCGTTGTCGGCGTTGAGTACGGCGTCGAGCAGGTGCAGCAACTCGGCGGTGGCGGCCGGGTCACCCAGGATGATGATCTTCAGACGGTGGCGTTCCTCGTCGTGCACCGTCTGCACCCGCAGCGGGTTGGCCTGGTCGTGGCCCGTGTTGGCGCTGGTGAGCACGAGCGTGCCGAGCCGGTCGGCGGCGGCTCTGCCGACACCGTCGATCTGGACGATGCTCGACACCTCCGCCTGCCTGGCGACGCTGGGCGCGGTCGGGGCCTGTCCGGTGAGGGCGTCGAGATCGCTGGCGGCGATCCGGTACTGCTTACCGATCCGTACCGCGCGCAGCCGGCCCGAGCGGATATAGCCGCGCACGGTGCGCACATGCAGGTTGAGCCGTTCGGCCACCTGCTCAACTGAGTACATGTCTTCCGTCATCGTTCCCTATGCTACCCGGATAGGGAAGTATAGGTAACGATGGGGCCGACTCGTTTGTGACATCAGCTCCAAAGGCTCCGAACCCGCCTGGACCGGTGAGACCCCGCGAGGCGTCCGGCCGGCTAACTCGCTCGCGCTGTCGGACAGGTCCAGTACCGTCTGGAAACCATGGACGCGCTCGGCGACGCCATCATCGGGCGGGATCACCCCGCGGGTCTGCTGCGTGCCGAGTTGGATCGCGCCACCACCAGCCACGGCGGTCTCGCCCTGGTCACCGGCGAGCCGGGCATCGGCAAGACCACCCTCGTCACGTCGGCGGCCCGGGAGGCCCGGCAGCGGGGCGCGCTGGTGCTCGGCGCCGCCTGCTGGGATTCCGACAGCGCCCCCGGCTACTGGCCGTGGGTGCAGGTGCTGCGTTCCCTGCGGCGATCCGCCGACGACTGGGAGGTGGCGCGGCAGTCCGCCGAGCCGGCCCTCGCGGCCCTGCTCGGCCAGTCCGGCGTCGGCGGCGAGCAGGCCGGTCGCCTCGTCAGTTGGGCCGGCGTCGACCCCGGCCCGGACGCCGCCGACCAGGAGGCGTTCGCGCTGTACGACGCGGTGACCGCCGCCCTGGTCGCCGTCTCCCAGCACCGGCCGGTAGTGGTCGTCCTCGACGATCTGCACTGGGCCGACCCGGCCTCACTGCGGTTGCTGAGCTTCGCCGCCCAGCACACCTGGTTCGAGCGGCTCCTGCTGATCGGCACCTACCGCGACGCCGAGGTCGAGTCGGGCGAGCATCCGCTGCGCCCACTGCTGATGCCGCTGGTCGCGAAGGCCACCACGATCACCCTCACCGGTTTCACCCGCGACGAGGTAGCCGCACTGATGACCCGGACCGCCGGCCGGGAGCCCGAGGCCAGCCTGGTCGACGAGGTGCACCGGCGCACCGGCGGCAACCCGTTCTTCGTCGAGCAGACCGCGCGGCTGTGGCACGCCGACGACGCGGTCGGCACTATCGCACCCGGCGTACGGGAGGCGGTGCGCCGCCGCCTGGCCCAGTTGCCCGCCGCCGTGGTGGAGGCGCTGACCGTCGCCGCCGTACTGGGTCGCGAGTTCCACCGTCAGGTCCTCGCGGCCTGCGCGGCCGCACCGGCGGCGCAGGTCGACCGGCTGCTCGACCGGGCGGTGACCGCTCGACTGGTGGTCGCCCGGGGCGGTGGCCGGTTCGCCTTCGCCCACGACCTGGTCCGCGAAACCCTCTACGACGGGCTGAGCGACGACGACCGGCGGGCCCGCCACGGCGCTGTCGTCCGGGCGGTCGACGACCTGCGGGAGCTCACCGACCGGCTGATCCCGGCCGACCTCGCCCGCCACGCCTACCTGGCCGGCCCCGCGCTCGACCGGGGCCGGGTGGCCACGCTGCTGGTCGCCGCCGGGCGGGACGCGTTCGCCCGGCTGGCCGGCGACGAGGCGGCGGTGCACTTCCGCCGAGCCCTCGAGGTCGTCGAAGACCCGGCACAACGTGTGCGGATCCTCGTCGAGTTCGCCGAGTCGCACTATCACCATGCCCGCCGGGAAGAGGTCACGCGACTGCTGGCCGAGGCCGCCAGGCTGGCCCGTTCGCTCGACGAACCGGTGCTGCTGGCCCGGGTCGCGCTCACGGTGAACCGCTCCCGCCAGGTGGATACCGCCCAGTCGGTCGAGGCGGCGGAGTTGGTGCGCGAGGCGTACCGCCGGTTGATCGGCGAACCGGACGCCACCGCGACCGTCGGCGCCCTGGTCGCCGACCTGATCACCGCCAGCGAGACGATCGCCCGTCGAGGGCAGGACGACGAGGCGCTCACCTTCAGCCTCTGGGCCCGCCACGACACGACCTGGGGGCTCGGCACCGCCGCGACCCGAGCCGCGCTCACCGCCGAGATCCGGGACGTGGCCCGTCGGACGGGCGACCGGGAGACCGAGCTGTGGGCGACCTCGCTGCGCTGGGTGGCGCTGCTGGAGCTGGGCGACCCTCGCTTCGCCGAGGAGTTGACCACCTTCGTCGACGCCGAACGGCAGGGCGACTTCGCCCGGCACCGGATGGCCGCGGCCGTCGACAGCGGGATCATCGCGGCGTTCCGCGGCGACTTCACCGCGGCCGACGAGCGGTTCACCGTGCTCGGCGACCACGCCGACCCGAGCCACGCCGAGTTCGGCTTCATGGGCCACCACCTGCGCTGGTCCCGACTGCTGCTCCAAGGCCGGGTCGCCGAGGCCGCAGCGCTGGTGGACGGGCTGGCCCCGATCGACTACCCCTACCGGGAGCTGCTGCGGGCGATCACCGCGGCCGAGCGGGGCGACGGCGAGACGGCGATCCGGCTGACCGCCGGCATCGAGGCCGACGGCATCCGGTACCCGCGCCCGGTGTCACCGCTCTGGCTACGGCTACGCGCGCAGGCCGCCGCCGCGTCCGCCGACCCGAAGCGCTGCGACGCCGCGCGAGCCGCGCTGGCCCCGCACCGTGGAGAGTGGACGGTAGGGCTCTTCGGCTGCGACATCAGTGGCCCCGTCGACCACTGGCTGGCGCTGATCGACGCCGCCCAGCAACGCTGGGACGACGCCATCGCCGGCTTCACCGCCGCTCGGGACTCCGCCGACCGGTTGGGCTCCCGGCCCTGGTCGCTGCTCGCCCGCACCGGCCTCGCGAACGCCCTCGCCGGCCGAGGTCACCCGGGCGACACCGCGACGTCGACAGCGCTGCGCGCCGCCGCGATCCAGGAGGCGACCGCCCTCGGCATGACGCAGGTGCTCCACCGTCTCGCCGCCCCGACAGCCGCCGACGCCGACCTCCCGGCTCAGGCCGTCGGGTCGGCTCAGGCCGTCGGGGCAGGCCAGACTGCTGGGTCGGGTCGGGTTGTCGCGCCCGGCCAGGCCGTGCCGGTCGCGGCTGCGATCGAGGGGTACGAGTTTCGACGCGACGGGCCGGTCTGGCAGCTCGCGTACGAGGGTGTCGTCGTGCACCTGCCCGACGCCAAGGGCCTGCACGACCTGCACCTGCTGCTCAGCCGCCCAGGCAGCGACGTGCCCGCCGTGGAGTTGCTCGACCCGGCGGCGGGTCCGGAGCTGGTGGCCGCCCGCCGGATGGGCGCCGACCCGGTCCTCGACGACGAGGCGAAGGCCCGCTACCGGCGGCACCTGGCCCGCCTCGACGAGGAGATCGACCGGGCAGCCGCCCGCGACGACGACCAGAAGGTGTCCAAACTGGACGTCGAGCGGGGCGCGTTGCTCGACGAGCTGCGTGCCGCGGCGGGCCTCGCCGGCCGGAGCCGTCGTCTGGGCGACGAGGCCGAACGGGCCCGCAAGACGGTGACCGCGCGGATCCGCGACACGCTCCGCAAGCTCGACGACCGACACCCGGCACTCGCGAGCCACCTACGCGAAGCCGTCTCCACCGGCACCACCTGCCGCTACCTACCCCCGGCTCCGCTGCCCTGGCAGCTCTAACCCCCGCCCCGCCCTCAGCCCCGCGATCTTGCACTTTCGGTCGTCGATTCAGGGGGATTTGCCACCCTTGTCGGGACAGGAAGTGCAAGATCGCGGGGGTCGAGCGGGGGCGGGGCGCGGGGGCGCGGGGTGGGGTGGGGGTGGGGTTAGCGGCGGTTGTACTTGTACATGGTCAGGGTGCCGAAGACCAGGACGAAGCCGGCGCTCCACAGCAGCAGCCACATCGTGGCCGACGGGTCCGAGTCGCCGCTCATCGCTCCGCGGATCGCGGCCACCAGTTGCGTCACCGGGTTGACCTTCACGAACGCCTGGAGCCAGCCGGGCATGGTGCTCGGCTCGACGAAGACGTTGCTGAGGAACGTCAGCGGGAACAGCACCATCATGCTGACTCCCATCACCGACTTCTCGCTGCGCAGGATCAGCCCGAAGAACGTCCACACCCAGGAGAACGCGAACGAGAAGACCACCAGCAGGCCGATCCCGACGACAACCCCGACCACCCCGCCTTCGGGGCGGAACCCGAGCACCAGCCCGAGACCCAGGATCACCACGGCGGCGAGGATGTAGCGCAGCACGTCGCCGAAGATCATGCCGACCAGGGCGGCCGGACGCCAGACGGGCAGCGTCCGGAACCGGTCGAAGATGCCCTTCTCGATGTCGGTGTTGAGGCCGACGCCGGTGTACATGGTGATCATGACGACGCTGGTCACCATGATGCCGGGCAGGAAGAACTGCAGGTACTCACGCGGGCTTCCGGCCAGGGCGCCACCGAACAGGTACGTGAACATCAGCACCATGATGATCGGGAACGCGGTCACGTCGAAGAGCTGCTCCGGCACGTGCTTGATCTTCAGCATGGCCCGCCAGCCGAAGGTGAGCGACGCGCCCAGCGCGCTCGGCCGGGGCGGTCGGGCACCGGGCGCGAGCACGGTAGCCAGCGCCTCGGCGGACGGAACGTACACGGCCGGTGCCCGTTCGGTAGTGGTGGTCGTGGTGTCGCTCATCGGGCTGCCTCCAGCTCGTCGTCGCGCTCGCCGGCCGGCACGGCGGGGTGGTCGGTCAGGGCCAGGAAGACCTCGTCCAGGCTCGGCTGGCCGAGGGAGAAGTTGTCGACCACGATGCCGGCGCGGGCCAGGTCGCTGAGTACGCGAGCGGCCTGGGCGCTGGCGTCGAGGTCGGTGCCGGCCTCGCCGACTCGGGCTGTCAACGCCACCGGATCGGCGGCGAGCTGCACCGGCACGTCGAGCGCCTCCCGGAGCACCCGCTCCGCCTCGGGGCGCTGAGCGGGGTCGCGCAGTCGCAGGTGGACGGTGCCGGACCCGACCGACGACTTCAACTCACCAGGGGTGCCCTCCGCTATCACCCGCCCGTGGTCGACGACGGCGATCCGCCCGGCGAGCTGGTCGGCCTCGTCGAGGTACTGGGTGGTCAGCAGCACCGTCGTGCCGTGCGACACCACCGCCCGGACGATCTCCCACACCTGGTTGCGGCTACGTGGGTCGAGGCCCGTCGTCGGCTCGTCGAGGAAGAGCAGATCCGGGGTGTTCAGGATGCTGGCGGCGATGTCGATGCGTCGCCGCATCCCGCCCGAGTACTTCTTCACCTGGCGGTCACTCGCCTCGGTCAGCCCGAACGCGGCGAGCAGGGCCGCCGCGCGCTCCCGAGCTGCCGGCTTGGGCAGGCCGAGCAGGCGGGCGAGGAGCACCAGGTTCTCCGTACCGGTCAGGTCCTCGTCGACGGAGGCGTACTGGCCGGTGAGGCTGACCCGGGAACGGACCTTGTCGGCCTCGGTGACCACGTCGTGCCCGAAGACCCGGGCCGAGCCGCCGTCGGGTCGCAGCAACGTGGCGAGTACCCGGACCGCTGTGGTCTTGCCAGCGCCGTTGGGGCCGAGCAGACCGTAGACGGTGCCGGCGGGCACCTGGAGGTCGATGCCGGCCAGCGCCCGGGTGTCCCCGAATGAGCGGGTGAGCCCCTCGGCTTCGATGGCCAGGCCGGTGGTGCGTCTACTCATGATCCTTACCTTTCGTGGTGGACGTGTTCAGGAGACGTAGGGTCGAGCCGCCCGGCCGTCGCGCAGGGCCAGACCCCACCAGCGCAGCTGGTCGAGCAGGACGCCGACGTCGCGTTGCAGCTCGTCGGCGCACTGGGTGGTCGGCTCGCCGGCGAGCAGGTCGATCCCGACGACATCGCGCACCGTCATCGCGTGCAGTGCGGTGAAGACGGTACGTAGCTGGTCGACAGCGTGCAGTCCGGTGGACCCACAGCCGTACGACACGAAGCCGACCGCTTTGGCCTGCCACTCGTCGTACGCGTAGTCGATGGCTTGTTTCAAGGGTGCCGGGAAGCTGTGGTTGTACTCGGGGGTGACCACGACGAACGCGTCCGCCCGGCCCACCTCGCTGACGAACGCCCGGATGGACGCGGTCGGCTCGGCGGGGTAGGTGGCCGGGAAGTCGTACCCGGTCAGGTCAACGACAGTCACCGCCAGGTCGTCGTGCCGCGCTGCCTGCTCGACGAACCAGTGGGCGACCCGGTCGCCGACCCGCCCCTCCCGGGTGCTGCCGACGATCACCGCGATCCGCAACTGGGTCATGGCCCACCCCCTTCCACACTGAAGGCGCGAGGTGACGACAGGCGCCCGCTAGATCCGATCTAGCGGGCGCGGTTCGGGGCGAAATGTCGGTGCGATCGGTTTGACTGGGGGTCGACAAATGAAGGAGCGGAATGGCACAGGTACGCATCGAGCAGTGGCACGAGGACGACCTCGACCTGCTGCGGCAGCTCAACTCACCGGACACCCGCAAGCACACCGGCGGCCCGGAGACCGACGAGCAGGTGCTCGCCCGCCACGACCGGTACGTGCACTTCTCCGGCACCGGGCAGGGCTGCATGTTCACGCTGGTGCTGCCGGACGGGGCACGGGCGGGCAGCGTCGGCTACTGGGCCCGCGAGTGGCGCGACCAGCCGGTGTACGAGCTGGGCTGGGCGGTGCTGCCCGCGTACCGGGGGCAGGGGCTGGCGACAGCGGCGGTGCGCGCGGTGGTGGACGTGGCGCGCGCCCGACGGGACCGGCACTACGCCCACGCCTACCCCTCGGTGGACAATCCCGCCTCGAACGCGGTGTGCCGCAAGGCCGGCTTCACGCTGCTCGGTGAGACCGGTTTCGAATACCCGCCGGGGCAGATGATGCGGGCCAACGACTGGCAGCTCGACCTGACCGCCCCACCGACAGTGAGCTGAGGTCGGCGGGGCGGCCGGTGACTGTCACCAGGTGGTGTCGAGGCGGTGCCGCTGCTCGGCGGTCAGCTCCAGGTCGACCGCTGCCAGGCTCTCCTCCAGTTGCGCCACCGACGAGGCGCCCACCAGCGGGATGGACGGCAGCTCACCGCCCAGCAGCCAGGCGAGCACCACCTGGTTGACTGTCGCGCCGATCTGCCCGGCCACCTCTCGCAGCGCGGCCAGTCGCCGGGGCGCGCTCGGCAGGTCGTACGCCGAGCTGAGCGGCTTGTCCGCCCGGGTGAACGCGCCCTTGAGCAGTGGCGAGTATGCCACCAGGGTCAGCTCGGGTTCGGCACGCAGGTAGCTGAGCAGGTCACCGCTGACGCCGCCCGGCTCGCCGTCCGGGTCCAGTTCGCTGACCATGTCGGTGCGGTTCGGCAGGTAACTGCGGTGGTACTGGAGCACCTCGTACCCCGGCAGGCCGGCGGCGGCGGCCAACCCGCGGGCCCGCTCCACCCGCCAGGCCCGGTGGTTGCTGGCGCCCAGCAGACCCACGGTGCCCTCGGCGACCAGCTCGGCGAAGCCCTCCACGGTTTCCCGCAGCGGCACGGTCCGGTCCTCGATGTGCGCGTAGAGCAGGTCCAGCCGCTGCACCCCGAGCCGTTCCCGGCTGCGCTCCGCGGACTCGCGGATCACAGTGGCGGAGAGGCCCTCGGCGTTGTCCAGGTAGCTGGTCCCCGGGGCCAGCGGTCGGGCGCCCAGCTTGGTGGCGATGACGATCTCGGCGCCGACGCCGCGGCTGCGCCGCCACCGGCCGAGCAGCTCCTCGCTCTGCCCGCCCTGCCCGCCGTCCACCCAGAACGCGTAGTTGTCCGACGTGTCGATGAACGTGCCGCCGGCCTCGACGTACCGGTCGAGGATCGCGTAGGAGGTGGCCTCGTCGGTGGCGCTGCCGAAGAGCATCGCGCCGAGGCTGAGCACACTGACCTCGCGCCGGGTCGCCGGGTCGGTGCCGATCGTGCGGTACCGCATGGGGATCTCCTCTCGTGCGCCCTACCGGTGGGCGCACGAGTCACAGTGCCGGCTGGAGCGCGCTCCAGGTCAAGCGCTCAGTCACCAGGGCAGCACGCCGTACCCGCCGCCGGCGTCCATCTGGAAGCCCCAGAGCAGCCCGCTCGGCCCGTCGGCCGGCAGGGTCGCCAGGTGCACGCTGACCTCGGCGCCCTGTTCGGCGGTGCGGAAGCCGCTGTTGCCGTTGAGGTCGGTGGCGCAGTAGCCCGGGTTCGCCGCGTTCACAGTGATCGGCGTGTCCCGCAGCTCCTTGGCGTACATGGCGGTGAGCATGTTCAGTGCCGCCTTCGACGACGGGTATGGCACGGAGGTCAGCTCGAACAGCGCACCGTTCGGGTCGGTCATCACGGCGATCGAGCCAACCTCGCTCGACACGTTGACGATCCGGGCGGCCGGTGCCCGGCGCAGCAGCGGCAGCAGCGCGTTGGTCACCGCCACCACCCCGAAGACGTTCGTCTCGTACAGCCGGCGCAGCGTCGCCACGGCCGTCTCGCTGGGTAGCCCCCGAGCGCCGTCGGCGAGGATGATGCCGGCATTGTTGACCAGCACGTCCAGCCGGCCGTACTCCGCCTCCACCCGCTTCGCGGCGGCCGCCACCGACTCGGCGTCGGTGACGTCGAGTGGCAGGAACACCGCGTCCGCGCCGCCGTCGCGCAGCTCCCGCTCCGCGGCCCGACCCCGCTCGGTGTCGCGCGCCCCCACCAGCACGGTCATCCCGAGGGCGCCGAGCTGCCGGGCGGTGGCGAAGCCGATTCCCTTGTTGGCCCCGGTGATCAGGGCGATCATGTTCGTCATGCCGTCGAGCCTCGCCGGGCCGGCCGCGCCCGGGGAGAGCCGGGCCGAGGCTGGGACCTGTGGTACCACCCTCGCCGGCCCGGCCCGGGGCATGCTGGGGACATGACGAGCAGCGGGCTGCAGCGTGACGAACTGGCGGCGTTCCTGCGCACCCGCCGCGCCCGGTTGCGGCCCGCCGAGGTCGGGCTCCCCGAGGGTGAACGCCGACGGACCCCCGGGCTGCGCCGGCAGGAGGTGGCCCAGCTCGCCGGGATGTCGATCGACTACTACATCCGGTTGGAGCAGGGCCGCGGACCGCATCCGTCCCGGCAGGTGCTCGCGTCGATGGCCCGGGCGCTGATGTTGAGCCGGGACGAGCGCGAGTACCTGTTCCGGATCGCCGGGGAGAACCCGCCGCGTACCGTCGGCCCGAGCCGGGAGGTGACGCCCGGACTGCGGCACCTGCTCGATGCCATGACCGAGAGCCCGGCGTACCTCGTCGACGCCGCGTACCACGTGCTGGCCTGGAACCACCTGGCCACGTACTTCGTGGGTGATCTCGCGGCCGTGCCGGACGCAGACCGCAACATGATCCGTTGGACGTTCCGGCAGCCGGTGACCGACGCCCACTGGACCGACGCGGACGCACGCTGCTTCGTGCAGAGCACGGTGGCGGACCTGCGCGCCGCCTACGGTCGCTACCCCGCCGACCCGGCGATCCGCGAGCTGGTCACCGAACTGCTCGGCACCTCGCCCCGGTTCGCCCAGCTGTGGGCCGAACACGACGTCGAGGAGCGGCGTCCGATGATCAAGAAGGTGCCGCACCCCCGCCTGGGGTCGTTGGAGTTCGAGTGCCGGGTGCTGCTGGTGCCGGAGACCGAGCAGCGGCTGATCGTCTACGTCCCCGAGCCCGACTCGCCGACCCAGGCGGTGTTCCGCCGGATCGCCGGCCGCGTCGGCTCCTGACCTCGCCGAAGAGCGCTGTACCTCAGCGTCGACATCGACAGTGAGGTACAGCGCTCACCGGGGCATCACCGCCGACGTGTCGGCGGCTGAGGTCAGTTGGGCAGGTAGGCGAAGGTGTCCGGGTTCGGGCCCTGCCGGCCGGCGTCGCCCTTGTCCAGCGCGGTGATCCGCTCCATCGCCGCGTCGTCCAGCTCGAAGTCGAAGATCCGGGTGTTCTCCTCGATCCGCTTCGGGGTGGTCGACTTCGGGAAGATGATGTCGCCACGCTGCACGTGCCAGCGGAGCACCACCTGCGCCGGGGTCCGGTCGAGCTGCCCGGCGATGTCGACGACCGTGGGGTCGTCGAGCACCTTGCCCTGGGCGATCGGCGACCACGCCTCGGTCAGGATGTTGTGCTCACGGCCGTAGGCGCGGACCTCGTCGTTGGTGAAGTACGGGTGCGCCTCGATCTGGTTGACCGCCGGCACGACGCTCGCCTCGGCGGCCAGCCGCTCCAGGTGTGACACCTGGAAGTTCGACACGCCGATCGAGCGGGCCCGGCCGTCGCGCTGGAACTCCTCCAGCGCCTTCCAGGTCGAGACGTAGTCGCCGTCGTACAGGGTGGGCAGTGGCCAGTGGATCAGGAACAGGTCGATGTAGTCCATCTTCAGCGCCGCGAGCGTCGAGTCGAACGCCCTGCGGGCGTCGTCCGGGCGGTGGAAGGCGTTGCTCAGCTTGCTGGTCACGTAGACCGCGCCCCGGTCCAGGCCGGACATCCGGACCGCCTCGCCGACCTCGGCCTCGTTGCCGTACATCTCGGCGGTGTCGATGTGCCGGTAGCCCACCTCAAGGGCGGTGGTCACCGCCGCGACGGTGTCCTTCGGCTCGATCTGGAACACCCCGAAGCCGAGCTGCGGAATGGTGGTGCCGTCGTTCAGGCTGATGTCGGGAATCGTGTTTGCCACTGCGGCTCCTTCGCGTCTTCGTTACCCGTCATCCATACCCGGGTGGGTGGACGATCCACCGCCCAACCGGGGGTGACGAACGCAACGGCGGACGGGTTCACCCGGTCGTGTCGAACAGCACCGGCCACGGCCGTGCCGCCGGTACCGACGTCGCGGGCGGCGCGGGCGTGACCGGCTCGGCGTCGGCCAGCACCTCCGCGGCGAGTTGGCCGAACATCGCCGCCGCCGGGTGCGCCGCCCGGTCCGGCCAGGCCGCCGAGGTGCGCCTGGCCAGCGGCGCGTCGGTGATCGGCCGCCAGGCCATTCGGGGTTCCCGGCGGGCCACCGCCGCCGGTTCCACGGCCACCCCGCCGCCGGCCAGCACCAGCCCGCAAAGAAACTCCGGGTTGCGGGCCGGACGCACCCGGGCCGGGCGCCACCCGTGCTGCCGGCACACCGCCAGCAGGTGGTCGTGCCAGCCGGGGGCGGTGGCGCGGGGAGCGGCCACCAGATCCAGACCGGCCAGCGACGCCAGCGTCACCTCGCGGTCGCGGGCCAGCGGCGAGGTGCGCGGCAGCAGCACCCCCAGGGGTACGTCGACAGGGGCGCCGAAGCGCAGCCCGTCGGCCGTCACCGGGTGATGCACGAGCCCCACGTCCAGGGTCCGTTCGGTGAGCATCCGCACCTGCTCGGCGGTGGTCAGCTCGTGCAACTCCACGTCCAGGCCGGGCGCCCGGGTGGTGAGCCCGTCCAGCAGTGAGCGCAGCGTCACGGCGGGTGTCTCCGGTGGCACCCCGGCCCGGAGTACGCCCAGCTCACCGGCGCGGATCTGCCCCATCAGGCTGCGGAGTCGACCCTCGCCGGCGAGCAACTCCTCAGCCTCGCCGAGCAGCAGCTCACCGGCGGTGGTGAGGCGCACCTGGCGGCGGGACCTGTCGAACAGCTCGACGGTCAGCTCCCGTTCCAGCCGCTGAATCGACTGGCTCAGTGGCGGCTGGGCCATCCCGAGCAGTTCGGCGGCCCGCCCGAAGTGCAGTTCGTGTGCGACCACCACGAAGTGCCGCAGGTGCCGGAGCAGATCCACGGCCGGGACCCTACGCCAGCGCCGCCACGGCGGCGCTGGATACCGTGCTGCCGTGGACGTGGAGAAACGCATCGGAGCCATCTTCGCCGCCGTCGGGGTGACGGCCAGCCTGCACGTCGTGGACCTGGACGCCGTCGACCTGAGCGCCGTCGAGGGCGGCGGACCGGGCGGCGGTCTTCGGGAGGTCGGTGTGCGGGCCGACGAGCAGGTGGTGATCGCCTCGATCTTCAAGATTCTGCTGGTGTTGGAGTTCGCCCGGCAGGTCGAGGCCGGTCAGCTGGACCCGACCGAGCGGGTGGTGGTCACCGCGGCCGACCGGCTCGGTGGGTGGGGTCTGGCCGGCTGCGCCGACGACGCCGAGGTGTCCCTGCGCGACCTCGCGTACTTCGCCATGTCGGTCACCGACAACACGGCCGCCGACCTGCTGCTGCGCCGGGTTGGCCCGGACCTGCTGCCGATGCTCGCCGTCGAGTTGGGGCTGGCCCGTACCCGGGTCCTCGGTGGCCCTCGGGAACTGGTCGAGATGATGCTCGCCGACGTGGGCGCCCGGACCGAGGCGGAGTTCGCCCGGATCTTCCCCACGCTGCCGGCGGATCGGGTCCGGGCGATGCGGGTCTTCGACCCCGCGCACACCACGTCCAGCACCGCCCGGGAGATCACCCGGCTGCTCACGCTGATCTGGCGGGACGAGGCCGGGCCGGCGGCGGCCTGCGCGATGGTCCGCACCTGGATGGCCCAGCAGATCTTCTGGACCCGGCTGGCCGCCGGTTTCCCGCCCGGCGTCCGGGTCTCCGGAAAGACCGGCACCCTGCCCGGGTTCCACCTGGAGGCCGGGGTCGCCGAATACCCCGACGGCGGCCGGTACGCGATAGCCGTCTTCGCCCGCGCCGAACAGTTGACCCCACGCCGCATCGACGTGGACCTGGCGATGGGGGAGGCCGCCCGGACAGCCGTCGAGGCGCTGCGCGGCAACTGATTTCGTGACACTCCGAGCGTCCCCGCACCCCTTCTGAGCAGTACCGATATCCGCTGACGTATCGAATCCGACGGCGCTTGATCTTGGACCGCTGCCCGGTGCCGCTGGTTGGCTCGTGGTCGACACATCACCCGACCACGGGGAGTAGATCCGCATGCCCAGTCTCGACCGGCGACGCTTCCTGCGCGACGCCGCCGCCACCACCGCCCTGGTCTCCGCCGGTGGCCTCGCCGCCGGTGTTGCCACCCCGGCCCAGGCCGCGCCCTCGACCGCCGCGCCCACGCCGACCGCTCGTCGCAAGGGCGCGGTCAGCTTCCGCTGGTGGGGTACGGCCGGCTGGCGCGTCGACATCGGCGACCGCACCGTCCTCGTCGACCCGTTCCTGAGCCGGATCGACACCGGGCTGTTCACCGGCCCGTTCAGGACCGACACTGCGTTGACGGTGCGCACCGACGTGATCGACCCGCGGGTCGACCGGGCCACGACGGTGCTGGTCACGCACACCCACTGGGACCACTTCATGGACGTGCCGTACATCGCCAAGCGCACCGGTGCGCGGGTGTTCGGCACGCTGACCGCGTACCACCTGGGGTTGGCCTACGGAGTGCCGTCGGCGCAGCTCAGCGCCGTCAAGGGCGGGGAGGTGCTGGACTTCGGCGACCACAGCGTCGAGGTGGTCGGCTCGCTGCACAGCCGCAACCCGTCGTACTCGGTGGCCTTTCCCGGGGTGCGGGTGAGCCCGCCGCCGCAGCCGGCCACCATCGCCGACCTGCCGGAGGGCGACACGCTGGGCTACCTGCTGCGGGTCGACGGCGGCCCGTCGGTCTACTTCACCGGGGCCAGCGACGTCGCCGAGCGGAACCTCACCGGCCTCGCGCCCGACGTGGCGATGGTGGCCATGCAGAACGCCACCACCACCGGGGACTACCTGCCCCGGCTGCTGGCCGGCCTCGACTACCCGAAGGTAGTGGTGCCTGTGCACTACGACAACTTCGAGACGGAGCTGCGGAACCCGCCGCCGGTCGCCCCGACCGACCGCACCCGCCTGAACGAGATGATCGCTGCGGTGCGCCGGATCTCGCCGCGCAGCCGGGTGCTGGTGCCCGAGTACGAGACCGCGTACCACTTCTGAGCAGCGCCGGTGGGGGTCGTCGGGCGGCGACCCCCACAGTGCTCAGGAGGCGCTCAGCTCGGCCAGCGCCCGCACCGACTTCCAGTTGCGGGAGGTGGCCACCACGCCGAGCTTCTTCTCCAGGTACGCGTTGGTGAACTTCGACCGCCCGTAACCGCCGTCGACGTAGTGCAGGAACACCTCCCGGCCGGTCACCGTGAACGACACGTTCTCGGCACCGGGCACGGCCAGTGCGTCCACGGCGGACTTCTGCGGTGCGGTGGCGAGGAAGGCCACAAGCAGCCGGGTCGGGTCGTCCTCCCGGTCGGCGTACGGGTTGCCGCCGGCGATCGCGGCCAACTCCCGGCCGCTGCGCACCAGCACCGGCACCGTCAACGCCAGCTCGTCGGTGAGCGCCCGCCCGATGCCGGCGGCCAGCTTCTCCGCGTCGCGCACAGTGCTGCCGAAGGCCACGTTGCCGCTCTGCAGGTACGTCGTGACGTCCTCGTGCCCGAGGTCGGTGACGATCCGGCGCAGGTCGGCCATCGCCAGCCTGGTGGTGCCGACGTTGACCCCGCGCAGCAGGGCGACGTACCGGGTCATCAAGTCCTCCTCTGTCCACATCGGTACGGCGTCAGCCTAGCGGTGTGAGCGGCTCTGTCGGACGGGATCGATAGGCTTCCAATGCCGGCCGCGACTCAGCGAATCGCCGGCCTTTCCTGGAGGTCAGCTTTGATCCGTTCCCGTTTTGCCGTGGCGATCGCCGTCGCCGCGGCGACGGCGATCGTGGGGCTTCCCACGGCCGCACACGCCGACGAGGTTCCGATCGTCACGTCCGCCCACAGCGACTACGACCTCGATCGGGGCACGTTGCTGGTGTCCATCACGTCACCCAGCGACGTCACCGACGTCCGCGCGCACATCCGCGAGTACAACACCGGGGCGGAGGTCGCCGTTCAGGAGGACTTCTACCTCCAGTCCGGCACCGAGCGTGACGGCGTGTGGCGATCCAACCCGATCGTCCTCGACAAGCTCGGCTACTACCGGGTCGACGTGGAGGTCACCGACGAGGCCGGTCACCACGTCACCCAGACCGATGCCGGCGACCTGGACTACTCGGTGGTCACGTTCTTCGAGAACGTGACGCTGAACCGCACCACTGTGACCTATGAAAACCGCAACGTGACAGTGCGGGGATGGCTCAAGGGTCGCTGGCCGGGCAGCGGCGAGATCAGGTCCCTGGGGAGGTTCCCCATGACGGTGAACGCCGACTTCAGTTGGGACGCGGTCACCACCAGGACCGACGGTTCCTTCACCGGCACGGTCACGATCGGCCGCAAGGACGAGCGGGTGTACGCGACGTACACCTACGACAACGACCACCTCTTCCACGGCTCGTCGCGTTCGGCCGAGACCACCATCGCGATCAACAAGCGGCCGATGCGGATCACCATTGGGGCGGATCGACCCAAGATCCTCAAGGATGAGACGGTCACGGTGAGCGGCCAGCTGACCTGGCGGACGCCGGAGGGTTGGGTGCCAGTGCCCAATGTCCAGCCAGGGGTTTCCCTCTGCTCCAGCGTCGACTACTGCCAGACCTACCTCGGCTCCGCCACCACGGACGCGGACGGTCGATACTCGCTGACCGCCTCGCCGTACCAGAGCGGCCGCCTCCAGGTCGGCTACTCGATGGGCGACGAGTTCGTCAGCCCCGCGATCGCCAGCACGAACGTCGCCGTGCTGCAGCCGGCCGCATTCCGGAACTTCTCGGCGGCCCGGGAGAACGCGACGACGGTGACGCTCAGCGGCGAGATGGAGTTCACCGGCGGTATGTCCCCCGGGACGGTGCCGCTGAAGGTGCAGTTCTCGGCCACCGGTGACGACGGCACCTGGAGCACCCCGGCCACCATCTACGCCGGCGGCAGTTACGACTTCGCCACATCGGTCTACAAGAAGACCGCTGGCTTCTGGCGGGTCGTCTACCCGGGCACTCCGACCGACTTCCAATCCGCGACCAGCGCGTCGGTGTACGTCAGCTGATCGCGGTGAGCGCGGGGGCACCCCTGGCGGGTGCTCCCGCGCCCACCCGTCGGAGCTACCCCGACCGGCCCGGCCCCACCAGGCCCGTCTCGTACGCCACGATGACCAGTTGCGCCCTGTCGCGTACCGCCAGCTTGGTCAGCAGCCGCCCGACGTGCGTCTTGACTGTGGCCTGGCTGAGGTTCAGGTGCGCGGCCAACTCCGCGTTGGACAGGCCCCGGGCGATCAGCGCGAGCACCTCCCGCTCCCGATCGGTCACCCCGTCGAGCTGCCGGGGCAGCGGCCGGGTCGGCTCCGGCTGCCTGGCGAACTCGTCGATCAGCCGGCGGGTCACCGTCGGCGCGAGCAGCCCCTCCCCGGCCGCGACCACCCGAATTCCGGTCAGCAGGTCCGCCGGTGGGGTGTCCTTGAGCAGGAACCCGCTGGCCCCGGCGCGCAGCGCCCCGTAGACGTACTCGTCGAGGTCGAACGTGGTCAGGATGATGACCCGGGTGCCGGCCGTCGCCGGGTCGGCGCAGATCCGCCGGGTCGCCTCGATGCCGTCCATCTCCGGCATCCGGACGTCCATCAGCACCACATCGGGCCGGTGCTGCTCGGTCAACGCGACAGCCTCCACGCCGGTGCCCGCCTCACCGACGGTGGTGCAGTCCGGGCTGAGATCGACCAGCAGCCGGAAACTGCCGCGCAGCAACGCCTGGTCGTCGGCGATCAGCACGCGGATCACGCGGCCACCCGGTAGGGGAGGCTGGCCGTCACCGCGAAGCCGCCGTCGGAGCGCGGGCCGGCGCGGAACTCCCCGCCGTGCAACGCCACCCGTTCCCGCATGCCGATCAACCCGTGCCCCTCCCCGCCGAGCAGGACCGGCCGTTGGCCGTCGTCGGTCACCTCCACCCGCACCTCGTCGGGCAGAACTGTCACAGTGGCCCGGCAGGCGGCCGGCGCCGCGTGCTTCACCACGTTCGTCACCGCCTCCTGCACGATCCGGTACACAGCGAGGCCCACCGAGTCCGGCACCGCGCCGACCGGCTCGTCCCGCCGCACGTCGAGCTGCACGTCGACGCCGCCGATCGCCGCCTGTCGGGCGAGGAGGGGCAACTCGTCCAGTCCGGGTGTCGGCGCGTACGGGCTGTCCTCACGCAACACGCCGAGCACCCGACGTACGTCGGTCAGCGCGGTGCGGCCGGTCTCCTCGATGACCCGCAGCGCGGCGCCCGCCTCGCGCGGGTCGGCCTCGGCGACGTGGTTGGCGACCGCCGCCTTCACCACGATGAGGCTCAGCGTGTGCGCGACCACGTCGTGCAGCTCGCGTGCCACCCGCAACCGCTCCTCGGTGGCGGCCTGACGGACCAACTGGTCACTCTGCCGGCTGGCGAGGGCGCGTCGCTCCCGGATCTGCCAACCGAGCATCCAGGCCGGCGCGACAATGACGGCGGCGTAGACGACAGCGCCGGTCCGCGACCAGAGGTCGCCCGCTGTCAGCACCAGGCCGACGCTCACCAGCGCCAGACAACCGGCGGCGCAGAGCATCGACCGACGCGTCGGCGTCGCCACTGCCACCGTGTAGAAGGACAGGCTGATGGCGAACGCCGGCGCGGCGGCGGCGAAGTTGGGTATCACCGCGGTGATCAGGGAGACGGTGGCGATCGAGCTGATCACGACGGCCACCGTCATCGGCCACCGTCGCCGGACGGCCAACGGCAGCCCGAGGGCCATCCCGACCAGCACCGACACCCAGAGCGGCTCGTGTACGCCGCCGTTCTGCGGCGACTCCAACGCCGCGTACGGGCAGAGCAGCCCACCGACGGCAACAGCCAGCAGGGCGTCCACCGTGTACAGGTCCACCGGCCGCAGTCGTCGGGTCAGCAGGAGAGCGGTCACCCGTGGAACGGTAACGGCCGGGCCGGGTTCGCCGCGTCCGCCTGCGGGTGGTCATCCCGCAGGACGACGCGCTGGCGGTTACGGGCCCCGGAGTCCACCCGCAGGAGGGCCGGAAAGTGCCCGCTCCGGCCCGACGCGCCGTACCCGTCCCATTCGGCACCGTAACGGTCATGACCACAGACACTGTGACCCTGACGGGGCTGCGCGCGGTGTACGGCACCGGAACCCGGCGGGTGGCGGCGCTCGACGGCGTGACCACCGGCTTCGCGAGCGGCACGTTCACTGCGGTGATGGGCCCCTCCGGCTCGGGGAAGTCCACCCTGCTGCACTGCGCGGCGGGGCTGGACCGCCCGACCGAGGGGATCGTCACCATCGACGGCACCAGCCTCAACGACCTCGGTGAGGACGAGCTGACCCGGCTGCGGCGCGACCGGATCGGCTTCGTCTTCCAGGCGTTCAACCTCGTGTCCACGTTGACCGCCGCGCAGAACGTCGAGTTGCCGTCGCGCCTGGCCCGTCGCCGTCCGTCGGCCGGGGACGTGGCCGCCGCGCTCGACGCCGTCGGCCTCGCCGACCGGGCCGGGCACCGGCCGAGTGAGCTGTCCGGCGGGGAGCAGCAACGCGTCGCCGTGGCCCGAGCGTTGCTCACCCGTCCGGCGGTGGTCTTCGCCGACGAGCCGACCGGGGCGTTGGACAGCGCGTCCTCCCGGCAGGTGCTCCGGCTGTTGCGGGCGCTCGTCGACGACCACGGGCAGACGGTGGTGATGGTGACGCACGATCCCGCCGCCGCCGCGTACGCCGATCGGGTCCTCCTGCTCGCCGACGGCCGCGTCGTCGATGAGCTGACCGGCGGGATCACCGCCGCCGCCGTCGCCGCCCGGATCGCCGAGCGCGAGACCGTAGCGGAGTCGTCGTGCTGAGCGTCCGACGGTCGGCCAGCGCGTTCGTGGCCGTCGTCATCGGGGTCACGCTGGTCGCGGCGGCCACAGTGCTGCTCGCCTCCGGCCGTCCGCAGGTGCCGGACCGACTGGCACGGGCCTCGGTCGTGGTGCAGAGCCCCGAGGCAGGTGCGTCAGCTGAGGAGTTCCTGCCGACCCGGCCCTGGTCCGCCAGCGCGGCGGCGGCGCTGGTGGGCAGGCTGTCCGGTCTGCCGGACGTGGTGGCGGCGGTGCCGGACCGCACCTTCTACGCGCAACCGCTCGTCGACGGCCGGCCTTCGGCCGCCGACACCCGGCGGGAGGACGCCCACCAGGGGCACGGCTGGTCCAGCGCCCAACTGGGTGGGCTGCGCCTCACGGCTGACGAGCCACCCCTCCGGCCCGGCGAGGTGGTGGTCGACAGCGCGCTCGGACTGCGCGCCGGCACACCGGTCACCCTGCTGACAGCCGTGGGCCCGGAGTCGTACACGGTCACCGGTCTGGTCGACGGACCGGGTGTCCATGTCGCGGACGAGGTTGCCGCCGCGCTCGCGCCCGGTGTCCGGGCCATCGGCCTGGTGCTCGCCCCGGACGCCGATCCCGAGCGGGTCGCCACTGCGGCTCGCGGAGTGGTCGGCGACGGCGGACAGGTGCTCACCGGCACCGCCCGTGGTGCGCTGGAACCGCGCGGCGACGCCCGTACCCGGTGGATCGGCATGCAGGTGCTCACCGCCACGGCGGCCCTCGCCGGCTTCGTCACGGTGTTCGTGGTCGCCTCCACCTTCGCGTTCACCATCACGCAGCGCCGCCGTGAGCTGGGCCTGCTGCGCGCCGTCGGCGCCACCGGACGCCAGGTCCGTCGCATGGTGTACGCCGAGGCGCTCGCCGTCGGCGTCTCGGCGGGACTCGTCGGCCTGCTGGTGGGCGCGGCGCTCGCCCCGTTGCTGGGTCGGCTGCTGGTTGACGTCGGCTACGAACCGTCGACCTTCCGGGTCCGCTACGAACTCTGGCCGGTGGCGGTCTCGCTCGCCGCCGGGCCGGTGATCGCGTTGCTGGCCGTCTGGTCGGCGTCCCGCCGGGCGGCGCGAATCCGTCCGTTGGAGGCGTTACGCGAGGCTGCTGTGGAACAGCGACCGATCGGGCGGCTGCGCGCCGCCACCGGGGTGCTGCTCCTCACGGCGGGGGCCGCGCTCAGTCTCGCCACGGCGACCTCCGACGAGGCGCGGGTGGGGGCGCAGTACGCGCTCTACGCGGTGATGGCGCTGGTGGCCGGCACCACAGTGCTCGCCCCGGTGGTGGTCGGTCCGCTGGTGTGGCTGCTGCGTTCTCCGCTGCGTCGGCCCGGTGGCGCGATCGGCATGCTGGTCCGGGGCGGGGCGTTGACCGCGACCCGCCGGACCGCCGCCGTCGCCGCGCCGGTGCTGCTCACCGTCGCATTCGCGGTGCTGGTGTCCGGGATGGTGCGCACCAGCACCGCCGCGTACGCGGCGGGACGGGCGGACAACGTGAACGCCGGCTGGGTCGTCGTGCCGGACCGCGCACCCGGCCTGTCCGACCGGGCCGTCGCCGCGACCGGCGGGACCGCGCTCCTGCCGACCACCGTCTACCGCACCGACCCCGGAACGTCGCCACCGGACCGGCCGATGACAGCGCTCGGCGTGGATCCGGAGGGCTTCGCCGCCGCGAACCGGGTGCTCACCGTCGTCGCCGGTTCGCTGAACGACCTGAGGGGCGGCGACACCGTGGTGGTCACCGCCTCGGCGAACCGGCTGCCGTCCGAGCCGTACCCGGTGGTCTTCGCCGACGGGACGACTGTGTCGTTGCGCGTCGTCGCGGTGGTCGACGACACCTCGATCCCCGGTGACCTGCTCGTGCCCCGGGCCGTGGTGCGGGCGCACGACCCGTCCGCGCTGACGTCCACCGTGTACGTGCGGGACCGCATCGATCCCCCGGTCGGCGCGCGGATCCTCGACGTCCCGGCCTGGGCGGCCGAGGCGGACGCCGCCGAGGACCGCCTCGTCTGGCTCTTCACGCTGCTGCTGATCGGGGTGTCCGCCGGCTACGGGGCCATCGCGGTGGCCAACACGCTGCTGCTGGCCGCCGCCGGCCGCGCCGCGGACCTGCGGCTGATCCGGCTGGCGGGGGCGACCCGACGGCAGGTCATCTGGCTGGTCACCGCGGAGTCCGCCCTGGTGGTCCTGATCGGCGCGCTGCTGGGCGGGGCTGTCGCGTTCGTCGGGCTGCTCAGCATCAGCGCGGGCCTCGCCGAGCAGGTCGGTGCCCCCGTCGACCTGGTGATGCCGTGGTCGGTGGTCGCCGGGGTGGTGGGGCTGTGCCTGCTGCTCGCGGTGCTGTCCAGTGTGTTGCCGACGTGGCGGCTGTTGCGCCACCGTCCCGCCCGGTCACCGGTCGGCCTCGTCGGATGACCGTGCCCCCCGCGCGGCCGAAGGGCCCGCTACCGTCCACTGATGCGATCCGCGCGCCCGGTCGGGCTGCTCCTCTCCGCCGCCGCCGTCGTGCTCTGGGCGTACGGCATGACCACCTGGCAGCCGCTGACCGAGCCGCTCGGCCCGTGGTCGGAGAGCCTGCCGGGCAACAACGCCTACTGGGCGCGCGACCTGCGGTTCATCGCGATCATGGCGGTGCCGCTCGGGTTGGTGCTGGCCGGCCGGGGGCAGTTGCGCTGGAGTCAACCGGCGGTGGCGCTCGGTGGCTGCTGGGTCGCCGCCGACATAGCGATCGACCGGGCCGACCCGTCCGGCATCGAGGCGACCGTGCTGCTCGCCGTCGCCGGTTGCGGCGTGCTCGGCGTGCTCGCGACGGTTCTGCTGTGGCGGGAGCGTGGCAGGCCGCTGGCCGCCGATCGGAAGAGGCTGACCGGTACGGCCTGCCTGGCCGGGGTGCTGATGCTGGTGGCTGTCGGGATCGAGTCACCAACCGACCGGGAGCCGGAGCTGAACCAGGGCGCCCTGGCCACCGCGGCGCTGCTGGTGGCAGTGGCCGTCGGTGCCGCGCTGGCGGCGGCTCCGGCGCGGACCCGGGCTCGCGTCGGGCTGGCGCTCGGTCTCACCGTGGTGGCGTTGCTCGGCGTCGGGCTGGTCCGTGCCGCCGCGCCCGGCACACGACTGCTGCCGGAGGCCGCTCTCGGGGCGGTGCTGCTCACCGGGGTCACCCTGCTGGCATGGGACTGGCCGGGCGGTCGGCCGATCTGGTGGCACCACGCCCTGGCCGCTCTCATCGCGTTGGTGGGCCCGCTGGTGTTCCTGGTGGCAATTGCCGTACCCATCATGATCCTGCTGCCGATCGGCGCGACGTTCACCGCGCTCGCCGGCAACAGCCCGATCAACGCCGCGGATTCCGACGTGCTGCTGTCCCTGTTCGGGCTGCTCTCCGGGCTTGCGATGTCCCTGCTGCTGGCTCGGCCGAGGGTCGAGGACCGTCGGCTGCTCCGCTAGCTCACTCGACGACCGGCAGCACCACCTCGTTGCGGCGCAGGAACCACGGCTTCCACGGCGGGTCGAAGCGCGCGTACCGGATGGCGCCGGTCGGTTGCAGCCCGGCCGCGGTCACCGACCGGCCGAGCATCGTGGCCCGCTGGCTGAACGCCTGCTCCGTCCACCGCCCGGAGAACCGCATCGCCGCCGCCAGCCGCGCCGGAACCGCGCGGATCCGCACCCGCGCATCCACCGGCTCGGGCACTGTGGCGGCGGTGAAGCTGGCCGGCATGACGAACTGGATCAGGTACGCGCCCGGCCACTCACCCTCGATCTGCACCACCGGCACGGTCATGGCGATCTTCTCCGAACCGCTGGCCGCCGCCATCGCGGGCGCGGCGGAGCCGATCGGGTGCCGGGCCCGATTGGCACCGCCGATGTACGCGGCCAGCGGCCGGAACGCCTCGATCGGCGCCCTGGTGAACGACGCCTGGATCTGCATCTCGGCCACCAGGTGGGCGGGGTACCGACGCAGCTCGAAGCCGGGGTGTCGGGACACCACCCGGTACGGCTGCTGTTCGGTCATCGCGCGGCTCCCACTGTCTGCTGGGACAGACGCTACCGCCCGTCCGCCTCCCGCTCGGCCGAAGTCGGCCGCTCCGGCCCGGAGGCGAGGGCCCGGGTGGTCAACCGCCAGTATTGCCGCTTGCCCTCGTCGCGCAGCACCACCCCGATCTGCCCCAGCTCGCGGCGCAACTCCCGGGTGTCGTCGCGGCGGTCCCGCTCGATGGCCCGGTCCCGGGCGCGCAGCAGCGCGTCCGCGCCGGCCGGCAACCCGGGCAGGTCCGGAACCCACAGCCGGTACGCCGACCGGTGCGGGTCGTCGTCCGCCCAGCCCCAGCCGTGCTCCCGGAACGCCGCGGCCAGTTGGGCGGCCGGCAGGTCCGTCGACTCCCGGACCAGTTCCGCGCCGTCGGCGTCCAGCAGCACCAGATGTTTGTTGGCGAGGAAGACCACCCGGGTGTCGACCCGGGCGATGGTCCGGTTCTCATCAGAGCGGCGCAGCTGGACCTGCGCCCCGTCGACCGTGACGATCAGCCGTTCGGCGGTGCCGATCCCGGCGATGACCAGGCCGGCCAGGACGCCCACCCCGATGGTGGCGGCGGTGGCCTGCGGCTCGGGCAGCCGGTCCAACCACTCGATCAGGTCGCTGAACGGCACCCAGGGCAGCCGGGCGAGCCAGCCCGTCGCCGCCGCGAGGAGCCATCCGGCGCCCGCGCCGAGCAGCGGGAAGCCACCCCACATGACCGCCAGCTCCAGCGGGCCGCCGCTGACCACAGTGCGCGGACGGTAGCGGGCCACGTCCATGGTCAGGACACCTCGCGGCGCAGCGTCCGGAACAGGCCGGCGGCCAGCGGGAGGACCATCCAGACCAGCAGGGAGACCGCTACCCGGCCCCACTGCTCGCCGGTGACGGCGTCGCTGCTGAACAGCGGTTCCATGGTCTTGCTGGTGTCCAGCCATTCGGACGGACCGCGCAGCGGCTTGACCATCTCGCCGAGCACCCCCCACAGGGTGGGCAGCAGCAGGTAGCCGACGATCGCCAGCGGCGGGTTGAGCAGCAGCAGACCGAAGGCGGCGCCCATCAGCACGCTGGTGACCTGGAGGATCCCCGCGTTCAGGACCAGCGACCAGTCGAACTGCCAGGTGCCCGCCCCGCCGGTGGCGGACGCCACCAGCGTGCCGACGGCGGCGACGGCGAGACTGGCCAGCACCGAGGCGAGCGCGGTCAGTGACACGGCGATCAGCTTCGCGGCGACCACCCGCTCCCGGCGGGGCACCAGGGCGTACGTGGTGAGTGCGGTGCGCTGCGACCACTCACTGGTGATCGACAGGATGCCCAGGACCGGCAGCAGCACCGACACCGGTAGCAGCGAGGGGACGAAGAAGTTGAGGAAGGTCTGGTCGGCGTCCCCGGCGTAGATCAGTTGCAGGGTGACGATCGCGGCGGTGACCAGACCGATGGTGATCATCAGCCAGCGACCGGCCCGGGTGTCGACGAGCTTGCGCACCTCCACGGCGGTGAGCCGGAGCAGCGACGGTCGGCGTACCGCAGTGTGCTGCCGGGGTGCGACGGCACCGGCGGCGGGCGCGGTGGTGGTGGTCATCGGACGGCCTCCTTGGTCGATTCGCCGGCGGTCAGGGTGAGGAAGAGCTGTTCCAGTCCGCCGCCGCTGGCGGGGCGCAGCTCGGCCAACGCGACGCCGGCATCGGCGGCGGCCTGGCCGACCGCCTCGGCGTCGGCCTGCACGAGCAGCCCCTCCGAGCTGTCGGCGGCGCTCAGGTTGGCCACCTCCAGCGCCCGGCGCAGCGCCGCACTGTCGCGGGCCCGGACCACGGTGCCGCCGCCGGCCAGCAACTCGTTCTTGTCGCCCTGGGCCACGATCCGGCCACCCCCGATAACCACCAGCCGGTCCGCGACCGCCTCCACCTCGCGCAGCAGGTGGGAGGAGAGCAGCACGGTGCCGCCCCGGTCGGCGAAGTCGCGCAGCAGGCCGCGCATCCAGAAGATCCCCTCCGGGTCCAGGCCGTTGGCCGGCTCGTCGAGGATCAACACCCGGGGGTCGCCGAGCAGCGCGTGCGCCAGCCCGAGCCGTTGGCGCATTCCCAGCGAGTACGCCCGTACCCGACGCTTCGCGGCCACCGCGTTCAACCCGACCAGGTCGAGCTTCGCGGCGACCTCGCGCCGGTCCAGACCCATCGTGTACGCGGACAGCGTCAACGCCTCGCGGCCGGTGCGCCCGGCGTGCTGGGCGGAGGCGTCCAGCAACACCCCGACCTCCCGCCCCGGGTTGGGCAGCTCCCGGTACGGGTGCCCGGAGACGGTGGCGCGGCCGGCGGTCGGCGCGGTCAGCCCGCAGATCATGCGCATGGTGGTCGACTTGCCGGCCCCGTTGGGTCCGAGGAAGCCGGTGACGGTGCCCGGCTGGCACTGGAACGACACGTCGTCCACGGCCGGGTGTGGCCCGTATCGCTTGGTGAGGTTCTCTACGGTGATCATGCGGTTGAGCCTGCCCGCGCCACCCGGCCATCCGCTGCGGCCAGCGGTCGGTGCCGTGTCGACCTTGGTCGACCGGTGGCTCTCGACTTTGGTAGCTGGTCGGGCCGACCATCGTCTGCCTAGCATGGCCTCGTGACCAGCATCGCCGTCCCGGAGCACCCCTGGCTGCTGCCAGGGGAGCTGGTGGTGCCGGCCGACAGTGGGCGTCCGCGCCCGCGCCGCACCACCCGCGACTGGATCGTGGACAGCCTCGCGTTCCTGGTCTCCGTGGTCTGGGTGCTGTTCGCCACCGCCGACGCCCTGTCGCCCGACCCGGCGATGGCCGCCCCGCTCCCGCACGACTGGATGACCGGCGCCGACGCGGTGATCGGGCTGGTCTGCTGCGGGCTGCTCTGGTTGCGCCGACGGTGGCCGCTCGGGCTGGTGGTGGCGACGACACCGCTGACCCTGTTCTCGATGGCCGCCGCCATCCCGCTGTTGATCTTCTACTTCACCGTGGTGGTGCACCGACGGACCGCCATCGCGATCGCGGTCACCGGTGCGGGTCTCGTCACCAACCTGGTCTTCAGTTGGACACGCCCGGATCCGAGCATGCCGTACTGGGCCACCGTGTCCTGGGGCGTGGTGCTCAGCTTCTCCGTGCTGGCCTGGGGGATGTTCGTCAGGGCCCGCCGGCAGTTGATCGTGTCGCTGCGCGAGCGGGCCGAGCGGGCCGAGGCGGAGCAGCAGCTGCGGGTCACCCAGGCCCGCCACCTCGAACGCACCCGGATCGCCCGGGAGATGCACGACGTGCTGGCTCACCGGATCTCCCTGCTCAGCCTGCACGCGGGTGCGCTGGAGTTCCGCCCGGACGCGCCGGCCGACGAGGTGGCCCGGGCCGCCGGGGTGATCCGGGGCAGCGCGCACGCCGCCCTCCAGGACCTGCGGGAGGTGATCGGGGTGCTCCGGGCCGAGGACGACGGTGGCGACGCCCCCGAGCCGCCGCAGCCCACCCTCGCCGACCTGCCGGCCCTGATCGCGGAATCACGGTCGGCCGGGGTGCGGGTCAACGTCAGCGACAGCGTCGCCAGCCCGGGGGAGGTGCCGGCGGCGCTGGGCCGGGCCGCGTACCGGATCGTGCAGGAGGGGCTGACCAACGCCCGTAAGCACGCTGCCGGCGCGGCCGTCAGGGTAGACGTGGCCGGCGGTCCGGGCGCCGGGCTGACAGTGGCGATCGGTAACCGGTGGCCGGTCGGGGCGCCGGCCGGCGGCACACTGCCGGGTGCCGGCACCGGCCTGGTCGGCATCAGCGAACGGGTCACACTGGCCGGCGGGCGGCTCGCCTACGGTCGTGACGACAGCGGTGACTTCCGGTTGGCCGCCTGGCTGCCGTGGCCGGCGTGACCGGGCCGCCGGACGCGGCCGGGCCGGCCGGCCCGGATGTGCCGCCGGTGCGCGTGCTGATCGTGGACGACGACGCGCTGGTCCGGGCGGGGCTCTCGATGATCCTCGGCGGTCTGCCGGACCTGACGGTGGTCGGCGAGGCGGCCGACGGTGGTGAGGTGCCGGCTGCCGTCGCCGCGTACGCCCCGGACGTGGTGCTGATGGACATCCGGATGCCCCGGGTCGACGGGCTGACCGCCACCGAGGCGCTGCGTGCCCAACCGCACCCGCCGGAGGTGCTGGTGCTGACCACCTTCGACGCGGACGAGCAGGTGCTGCGGGCGCTCCGGGCCGGGGCGGCCGGTTTCCTGCTCAAGGACACCCCGCCGGCGGAGATCGTGCACGCCGTACGCCGGGTCGCGGCGGGCGAGGCGACGCTCTCGCCGACGGTGACCCGGACGTTGATCGCCCACGTGACCGCCGCCGCTCCCGGCCCGGTCGGCCCGGATCCGCGCCGGGCACGGGCGCTGCGACAGCTCACCGGGCTCAGCGAGCGGGAGCGGCAGGTGGCGGTCGCGCTGGGGCGGGGGCACACCAACGCGGAGATTGCGGGGGAGTTGTTCATGAGCGTGGCGACGGTGAAGGCGTACGTCTCCCGGCTGCTGACCCGACTGGAGCTGAACAACCGGGTCCAGGTGGCGCTGCTCGTGCACGACGCCGGCCTGGTCTGACGAGCGGTCGCACCAGGCCAGATTGGCGGGCGCACCAACACGGACGAGGTTACACTCATTCTTGGTTGTTTCATCGTTGGTAGTGTCAGGAGTGACCGTGGACGGCTTTGTCGGGCGGGACCGTGAGCTCCACCTCCTGGGCGGCATGCTGTCCCGCGTGCAACAGGGTGGCCGTGCCGGTCGGCCCGGGCGAGCCCTTCTCATGCGAGGTCGCCGGCGGGTAGGAAAGTCCCGCCTGGTCGAGGAGTTCGTGGAGCGGGCCGGGGTGCCGTACCTCTTCTTCACCGCCTCCGCGCAGCCGACCGTCGCCGCTGAGCTCGCCCTCTTCGTTGAGGAGGCGGCCGCCTCGACGCTGCCGGGCGCTCAGATTCTGCGTGAACAGCAACCACAGACCTGGGACGCCGCGCTGACCCTGCTCGCGGCCGCGCTGCCGTCCGACCGGCCGAGCGTCGTCGTCCTAGACGAGATGCCGTACCTCATCGCGGGCGACCCGGGCTTCGAGGGAACGCTGCAGAAGGTCTTCGATCGCGAGTTGTCCCGACGGCCGGTTCTCCTGATCTGCGTCGGATCGGACCTGGCCATGATGGAAGCCCTCAACGATTACGGCCGGCCGTTCCACCAGCGCGCCACGGAGATGGTCATTCCGCCGCTGAGCCCGGCCGACGTCAGCGACATGCTCGGCCTGTCCGCCGCCGACGCCTTCGACGCCTACCTGGTCTCCGGCGGTCTGCCGCTGATCCTCGACGAGTGGCCGAACGGTGCATCCGTCCACGAGTATCTGGCCGACGCGGTACGGGATCCGACCTCTGCCCTGCTGGTGAGCGGTGAGCGGGCACTGGCGGCGGAGTTCCCGCCCCAGTCCCAGGCGGGTCTTGTGCTGCGGGCGATCGGCTCCGGTGAACGGACCTTCTCGCTGATCTCCCGCGCGGCAGGGGACCTTCCACAGGCGTCCCTCAACCGCGCCCTGCGCCTGCTGACCCAGAAGCGGGCAGTGGAGGTCGCCGTCCCGCTGTCGACCAAGCCGTCGCGGGAGACCCGGTACGCGGTGGCCGATCCGTATCTGCGCTTCTGGTTGTCGTTCCTGGGGCCGCACCTCCCCGAGATCGAGCGGGGCCGTGGCGACCTGACCCTGGACCGGATCGACCGGTCGTGGACGTCCTGGCGGGGACGGGCCATCGAACCTGTCGTCCGGGAGGCGCTGCGCCGGCTGCCCGGCGACCATCTCCCGGCCGAGGCGACGACCATCGGCGGCTACTGGACCCGGACCAACGACCCGGAGATCGACTTAGTCGGCGCCGACCGTGCGCCAGTCGCTCGAAGGATCAGCTTCGTCGGATCGGTCAAGTGGCAGGAGAGCCGACCCTTTGACGCGCATGACCTGGGCCGGCTGCTCCTGCATCGGTCTCTGCTTCCCGGCGCCGACGAGTCGGTACCGGTCGTTGCCGTGTCGCGCAGCGGCACCGCAGTGGACGGCGTTCGGGTGCTGTCGGCGGAGGATCTGCTTACCGCGTACCGGAATTGAACTTTCGTCCGGTGTCCGCCGTATCCATGGCCGAGGATGTCGGTGCGGTAGGTCCGCCGTACCGCTGCCGAACTGCGGGAGGCCTGCCGTGCGAGTTGGTGAGCAGTCGACGGATCCCATCGATCAGGTACTGGGTGAGGTGCCGATGCCGGCACCACTGACCCCCGAGGATGTCCGGCTCGCGGTCCGGGCGGTGGTCGTGCACACCGCCGAGGAGTGGCCCACCGGGCCGCTGTGCCGCAACGACGGCGCTTCCTACCCGTGCCGACTGCACCGCTGGGGGCGTCGGGTGTTGGAGACACACGGGCTCAACGAGCGGCAGATCGAGGCGTTGATCCGGCATGGCAATCCGTTCGTGCACGTGCCGTTTCCGTTCACGGCAACCGGGCCTTCGCGGCAACAGGCCGCGCGGGTCGTCCCCCAGGGGGTACGGCCCACCGCTGCTGGCCGGCCGGTGACTCCCCCCGTCACCGCGCCGCGCTGGCCCCGGGCGAGCTGAGCGCGCGCTACCCCTCCGCCCACCTGACCCGGGGCGACATGACGTCGGCCCGGCGCGAAGATTCCCCCTCCGCGTCGGGCCGACGTCGCTCTGAGCGGGTGGGCTCAGTTGCCGACCCCGCAGTCCGGGGCGGACCAGCTCGTCGTGTTCGAGCTGTTGTCGCTGTTGTTCTCCCGACGCGAGTCGACGTGCACGTGGTCGTCGTGGTCGGGGTAGCCCGGCCCGTAGATCCCACTGAAGCCGTTGTTACGGGCGCCGCGGGCGACCTGGCACAGCGAGGACGTCCGTGAGGTGACGTCTGCCGCGTTGCCGTACAGGTGCTGGCTGTCTGACGCGCCGCCGACCCGGTTGTTGCAGGCGCGACTGCGGAACCCGCTCGACACGTAGAGCGGTTTGTCGCCGAGGCTCTTGCGCAGCGCCTCCAGCTTCCACATGGTGCGCAGCGCGTTCTGCTTGGTCTGGTTCGCCGACAGCGGGCCGCCGCTCCACCCGCTTCCGCCGCAACCGTTGTCCAGCTCGCTGTAGGTGAAGTGCGCGGGTGTGCAGTCGCTGTCCTGGAGTTGGTACAGCTTGGCGAAGGTCTGTGGGCCGGCGATGCCGTCGGCGCGCAGTCCGTACGCCTGCTGGAACCGCTTGACCGCGGCGGCGGTCTTCGGCCCGTAGCGGCCGTCGTTCTCCACGATGTCCCGGTAGCCGGCCCATCCGGCGACCCGGATCTGCAACTGGCGGACGTCGTCGCCGGAGCGCCCCTGGCTCAGGGTGCGGTTCCAGGTGTAACAGCCGTCCGCGTACGCCGCCGGTGCGGCGATCACCGTGGCGATTGCGGCCCCGGGCAGTGCCAGGGCGAATGCGACGGCGACCCGCTTCAAGGTGTTTACGCGCACAGAAGTCCTCCCGATAGGAGAGCGAATGGGGTGGCTCCAGGACATCGACCGAGAAGTCCCGTGATTTCCACCCTCGCACTGATCGGTGCCGTTGGCGGTGGTTAACGAGAATTGTGCTCATAATCCGCTGTCCCTGGGTATTGCCTGGGAATTCGGCTGATTTGCGAAACAGCCATTCCTAACCGATCGCCCCTCCTACGGCGAATAACACCGAACGTCGCAATCTGCTACACGGAGGGCGATGTTCCCGGGGCGATGGTGGCCGGTAACGTCACCTCCGGGTCGGCGGACTGGCGGAGGTGCGCGTGGCACGCGGTGGCGTCTTCTGTGTCGAGGGTCAATGGCACCGTGACCTCAACGAGCGGGGCTCGGTGCTGCCCACGCTGGAGCTGCTGGAGCGGCTGGGCAAGATCCGCTTCATCCACAAGGACGCGGCCACCCGCGACGAGTTGTTCTACTTCCTGGACCGTTGGCTGCTCAAGCAGTACGCCGACCACCGGGTCGGCTTCTTCGCCATGCACGGTGAGCCGAGCCGGCTCTGCCTCACCGACTGGCAGTCGGTGGAGTTGAACGAGGTGGCCGAGCTGATGGCCGGCCGCGCGGAGGGGCGGCGACTCTATTTCGGCAGCTGCTCGGTGCTGCGCGCCTCGGACGCGGTGCTGCGCGAGTTCCTGGAGGTCACCGGCGCCGCTCTGATCTGCGGTTTCACCCGGGAAGTCGACTGGGTCGAATCGGCGGCCTTCGAAACCGTGCTCCTCGACGTGCTCGCCAACGGCCAGCGACACAACGCCGCCGAGCTGCGGATGGGCTCAGCCCACTGGGCGCCGCTCGCGTCGTACCTCGGCTTTCGGGTGATCTACGCCAACGGTCGGGCCTGGCGTCCGTCCGGCCGCCCCCGGGTGCCCACCCAGGCGGTGCACCGCGCCGCGGCCCGACCCCGCTGACCCGCCGCCGGCGCTGCGCCCGCACCCTGGTAGGAACGGGGAATGGCACCCAGCATCGCAAGGAACACCAGTGTCGACCGGGACGGCCTGCTCGACTTCCTCCGGCCGCGACACCGCGTCGTGCTGATGACCACCCGGGCCGACGGGCGACCGCAGTCCTCCCCGGTCTCCGCCGGGGTCGACGGGCAGGGGAGGCTGGTCGTCTCCACCTACCCGGAGCGGGCCAAGGTGAGTAACCTCCGCCGCGACCCCCGGGTGTCGGCCTGCGTGCTCAGCGACGACTGGAACGGCCCCTGGGTGCAGATCGACGGCACCGCCGAGGTGCTCGACCTGCCCGAGGCACTGGAGCCGCTGGTCGAGTACTTCCGCAGCATCTCCGGTGAGCACCCGGACTGGGACGACTACCGGGCGGCCATGGTGCGCCAGGGCAAGTCGCTGATCCGGGTCACCATCGACACCTGGGGTCCGATCGCCACCGGTGGCTTCCCGGCCCGCCTAGCCGACTGACCCTCGTTCGGTGGATCCACCCGCTGGTACGCATCGACTACGGTGAGCCAGGCAAGATCCACTGACCCGAACGGGGACCCATGAGCAACCTTTCTGCTCCTCGCCGGCTGCTCGCCTGGGCGGTGCCGGCCACCCTCGCGTTCGCCGTCGTCGCCCCGGCCCTGCCGGCCCAGGCCGCACCGGCCAACACCCCGAGCCCGGCCGCGGCCGGCCCGGTCGACAAGGACCTCAACGGCGACGGCGTACCGGACCTGGTGACCGTCGGCGGCCCCACGACGGGCCTCGACTCCGGAGTCTGGGCGGCGCGGGGCCGGGTCAACGCGACCACCGGCGTCGGCACTGGCCGCGTGAAGGTCCCGGCGGTGAACATCGGCGTGTATGGCAACGGGGTCTCCGGCAACGACGACCCGGCCGCGGATTTCGACGGCGCCCAGGTGATCACCGGCCGCTTCTTCGGCACCGCGAACCAGGACTTCCTGGCCTACTACCCGGGTGGCGTCAACGCCGGAGGCGGCAGCTTCATCGCGGGCGTCGGCGACGGGACGATGGTGAACCCGTACCGCGGCAGCGGACAGGTCACTCTCATCCGCGAATACTTCGTCGACGAGTACGACAACTCTCCGGTCCAACTCGTCAACGGGTACACGGCCGACGGCGCCGACAGCGGCATCGCGGATCTGCTGGGCATCGTCGGCGACTCGACGAACGGCTACCGCCTTACCTACTACCCGAACATCGGGGCGCCCAGCCTCTACTTCCCTCGTCTGCCGCTGAGCAACGCCACTCCGACCGGCGGCACCGACTGGCAGAACTGGACCCTGGCCAGCACCGAGCTGGCCTCGGGGGCGGCGCTGGTGCTGCGCAACGCCACCACCGGTGACCTCTACCTCTGGCAGGGCGTCACCATGACCGACAACGGCGACGGGACCGGCACGCTCTCCTACACGCAGTACCGGCTCGCCTCCGGCTGGAACGCCGGTGTCGCGATCAGCGGCCTCACCACCGCCGACCTGAACGCCGACGGCGTGGCCGACCTGTGGGCGGTGTTCCCGGACGGCAGTGTGCGCGCGTACCTGATCTCGAACCTCTCCGCCACCAAGCCGGCGAAGATCCGGGCGATCGAGGCGCAGCAGCTCCGCTGACCCGAGCTGTGGGGTCCGTCGGCCGCGGGCGACGGGCCCCACACCGCTCAGTCGGTCAGCGCGGCGTAGACCAGTTGGCGCAGCTGGGAGCGGAGCGGGTAGGTGCTGGACGGCATCAGCTGGGTGAACAGCAGCGCGGTGATCTCCTCGGCCGGGTCGACCCAGAACGCCGTGCTGGCCACCCCACCCCAGTAGTACTCGCCGACGCTGCTGGGCACCCGGCTGGGGATCGGGTCGTCGACCACCGCGAAGCCGAGGCCGAAGCCGATCCCGTCCAGGGTGGTCTCGGCGAAGCCACCGGTGGACAGGGTGCCCAGGTCCTGGCCGCCGGGCAGGTGGTTGCGGGTCATGAACCGCACCGTGCGCGGCCCCAGGAGCCGGACGCCGTCCAGCTCCCCGCCGCGCAGCAGCAACTGCGTGAACCGGTGGTAGTCGGCGGCGCTGGAGATCAGGCCACCACCGCCGGAGAGCAGCGCCGGCTTGCTGAACGCGAGCGACCCCAGGCTGTCGTAGCGGACGGCCCTGCCGCTGCGCGGATCCGGTACGTAGAGCGCGGCCAGCCGATCGGCCTCGTCGCCCTCCACCCACCAGCGGGTGTCGGTCATGCCCAGCGGGCCGAAGATCCGGTCGGCGAAGAACGCGTCGAGGCTCTGCCCGGAGACCACCTCGACGAGTCGGCCCAGCACGTCGGTGGCGACGGAGTAGCCCCACGCCGAGCCGGGCTGAAACAGTAGCGGCAGCTCGCCGAACGCCGCGCAGGCGCCGGCCAGGTCGACGTCCGCCGGCGGGTACAGGTCGTAACCGGCGGCCCGGTAGAGCCCGTCGACCACCGAAGTCTGCATGAAGCCGTACGTCAGGCCGGCCGTGTGGGTGAGCAGGTGCCAGACCCGGATCGGTTCGACCGCCGGGACTGTGTACGGCTTGAGCGCCGACCCCTTGGAATAGACCCGCAGGTCGGCGAACTCGGGCAGCCAGCGGCTGATCTCGTCGGTCAGCTCGAACCGGCCCTCCTCCCACAGCATCATCGCCGCGACCGAGGTGACCGGCTTTGTCATCGAGTAGATCCGCCACAGGGTGTCGGCCTCGACCGGTGCGCCCGACTCACGGTCGCGCAGCCCGTACGTCGAGGAGTGCGCCACCTCGCCGCGACGGGTGACCACCACCTGCCAGCCGGCCAGCCGGCCGTCGTCGACGTACCGGCCGAAGTGCTCGTCGATCCGCGACAGCCGCGCCCTGTCGAAACCGATCTGATCCGGGTCCTTGCTCCGAGCCACACTCACGCCGCCGAACGTACTCGCCGGTACACCGACGCCGGAAGGGGGCCGGCCCCGGCCTGCCGGCCGTCGGCTGTCGGCGGCGCCCACTAGCCTGGCCGGATGCCGGAGTTGACCGAGGACGTGACCTTCCGCAACGAGGACTGGTACGGCGAGGAGTTGACCGACCGGCACTTCGTGGGTTGTGAGTTCTTCGGTGTGGATCTGACCGAGGCGGTGAGCAGGGGCTCGGTCTTCACCGGGTGCACGTTCGGCAACGTGGCGTTCAACGCCTCCCGCCATGTCGACTCCGCCTTCACCCGTTGCGTGTTTCGGCGGTGCAACTTCTTCGAGGCCGAGTTCACCGGCTGCAAGCTGGTCGGCAGCACCTTCAGCGAGTGCGATCTGCGTCCGTTGACGGTGGACGGCGGTGACTGGTCCTTCGTCGCGTTGCCCGGCGCCGACCTGCGTGGCGTCCGGCTGACCGGGGTGCGCATGCGCGAGGTGGACCTCACCAGGGCCAATCTCACCGGTGCTACGGTCACCGGTGTCGATCTTTCCGGGGCGCAGCTGACCAATGTCCGGCTCGGCGGTGCCGACCTGCGGGGTAGCGACCTCACCGCGCTGGACCCGACGGTCGTCGAACGGGCCGGTGCCGTGATCGACGTCGAGCAGGCAGTGGTCGTCGCACAACTGCTCGGCTTCCGGATCGGCTGACCCGAAAGGGGCTCCTGGTCTGCCCAAGTGCCCGTCCGGGCGGCCGGGATGTCCGACAGCGTCCCATTGTGGGCTGGACACATCCGGCAGTCCGGATCTAGCGTGTCGTCCACGCCCGGGTAAACGTGAAACTGCCCACAGTGAATGGTGTGGTCCCCGGCGGTCCAAACTGGCCGGGCGGCGGAGTTGGAGGGGTCGGTGGCGGACGAAGACCGCACGCGGCGGGCTGGTTCGAGGGCTGGCAACGCGCCGCCGAGGCACCGTCCGCGTGCCATTACCGCTGGGAAGATCCGCAGTGTGTTGCGCCGTGCCCGACAGCGGCGGCGCTGGGCGGTGGAGGGAGCCGCCGTACTCGCCTGCCTGGTGGTGTTGATCTCGTACCTCGCCACCCGGTCCGGTCCGGCGCCCGACGACGAGCAGGCCGGTCCGGGCGGCGTGCCCGCCCGTTCCCCCGGTTTCCCGGCCGCCGACGTGCGCACCGGCGAGGCGGGGCCGGCGACGCCCGGCCTGCGTCCGCGCCAGCGCCCACCCTCGCCGGACCCGACGCCGTCGGCCAGCGCGCCCGCCCCGCCACCGCCGAAGCCCGGTTCGCCGGCGCTGACGGTGAGCCGGGGCGAGATGCCCGCCATCGTCGACCTCACTGCCGTGGGCGCCCGGGACTGGGTGCACTGGGGAGAGCGTGGCGGCAGGTCGACGAACCGCAAGCGGTCGGGCTCCGGTGAGATCATCGACGGGGGCGGCCCAGGCCGGCGGGTCGGTTGGGACGGCAACCAGGAGTACGTGCGCTGGGCTGACGGCACGCCGGAACGGTCGACGAACGGCAGCTCCAACGGCGTCTACGCCTGCGGCGCCGGGAACGGGTTCAGCCTTGCCGTCGCCGGCAGTGGTGAGCCGCGCACGGTCCAGCTCTACGGTGGCATCTGGATGGCGCGGGGGCGACTGGACGCGCGGCTGTCCACCGGCGGGCCCGCCAGCACCGCCCAACTGGAAGACCCGTACACCAGTCAGAGCGCCCAGTTCACCATCCGCTTCACAGCGCCGAAGGGTGCCCGGCTGCTGCTGAACTGGACCGTCGAGAAGGTCTTCACGTCGCACTGCGGGAACGTCGGCCTCCAGGCCGTGACGGTGCGTTGACTGACTGACTGATCGCTGCGCGTCGGACGGCGGGACAATTTGTCCGTCGCGGACTGTCGAATGGGTCGTAACTTTCTGCTGTCCCCATCCGACCATCCAGTGTGGAGGCAGCGGAGATGAGTAGCAGCACCGCCCACCGCGTCCGTCGTGCCGCTTCGTCCGGCACCGGTGAAGCGTCCGGGGAGGTTCTTCGCGACATCCCCCTGCCGCCGTACGTGACGGGCGAGGACACCCAGTTCGCCGTACGGGCGGTGGTGGTGCACGCCCCCCGCCGGTGGTCCGGGGGTGTGGTCTGCCGCAACGATGCCAGCCCGCACCCGTGCCGCCTGCACCGCTGGGGCACCCGGGTGCTGGCGCTGCGCGGGCTGCGGGCCGCTGAGATCGCCGCGCTCATCGAACGCGGTGACCCGACGGCGGTGGTCCCCCCACCGGACCGTCCGGCCTGAGCGCTCGCCGGGCCGGGAGGCGCGAACGCGCCTCCCGGCCGTCGCTCAGCAGGTGATCGGTTTCACCCAGGAGCACTCGACGCCCTCCGGGGTGCGCGGCGTCTCCGGCACCGTCGGCCGGGCCACCCGTGCCGTCGACGCACCACCCTCACGGAAACCGGCCAGCGCCACGGCGATCTGGTCCTCGAGCGACTTCACCGACGCCGTGAGGTAGTTGTTCAGCAGGATGGAGAACGCCAACAGTCGACCATCGGCGCTGGTGACGTAGCCGGAGAGCCCGGAGACACCGGTCAGGCTGCCGGTCTTGGCGTGCACGTTGCCCGCTGCCGGCGTGCCGGCCATCCGGCTGCGCAGGGTGCCGCCGACGAACCGCTCGGGCTGACCGGCGATCGGCAGTGCCGCGTACCAGGTCGCGAACCACGGTTCGGCGCGGACGGCGCTCAACAGGTCGACGAATTCCGCCGCCGGGATCAGGTTGCGCCTTGACAACCCTGAGCCGTCACGCTGGCGCAGTCTCCCGGTGTCCATTCCGGTGTCGGCGACATACTCGCTGATCGCTGTGAGACCGGCCGTCCAGGTGCCCGAACCGGAGAGCACCCGGCCGATCTCCTTCGTCAACACCTCGGCGTGCCCGTTGTTGGACAGCTTCAAGAATGGCGTCATCAACTCGCCCAGACTCATCGAGTCGTGACGCGCCATCGGCTGGGCCGTCTCCGGGGTGGGCTGGCCGAGCACCGTCCGGCCGAGCACCCGGACGCCGTGTCGGTGCAGCGCCGCCCGGAACACGTCCGCCGCGTAGCCGGTGGGTTCCCAGACGGTGACCCAGTCACTGGCGGGCTCGTCGCCGACGGCGATCTGACCGGTCACCACGACGGTGTTGCCGCCGTGCTCGCGCTCGATCGAGATCGAGGTCTCGCCGTCGCTGACCGTCTGGGCGCGGTTGTCGACGCGGACGTACCCGGTGGCGGGGATGGTGGTGACCACCGGCGGGGCGCCGGCCCGGTCGGCCGGTGCGGCGTGCACGATCACGGTGCCCGCGTCGTAGTCGGTGTCCGGGGCCACTGTCAGCGCGGAGACCTGGGCGGCGTAGTAGTAGGGCTCGTCGTCCCAGGTCCAGTCGGGGCCGAGCCGGGTGCGGTCGTAGCGGGTGTCGTCGGCGACCAGGTTTCCGGTGACCACCCGCACGCCGTCGGCGGCGACCTGCGCGGCGAGCGCGTCGTAGTCGGCGGCGAGCATTGTCGGATCGCCTCCGCCGTGCAGGTAGAGGTTGCCGGAGAGCAGGCCCGCACGGCGCTTGCCGCTGGCCCGGACGTCGGTGCTGAAGCGGTGGCCCGGGCCGAGCAGCTCAAGGGCGGCCGTCGAGGTCAGCAGCTTGGTGTTGGACGCGGGAACCAGCCGGCGGTCCCCGTTGCGGTCGTAGAGCGTCTGTCCCGTGCTGGTGTCGACCACGACCACCGACGCCTGCGCGCCGGCCAGCCGGGTGTCGGCGAGGATCGTGTCGATGGTGGCACGCAGGTGGGTCGTCGCGGGGGTGGGCGACTCGGCCGTGGCGCCGGGCGCGGCGGCGGTGGCCGCGGTCGCGACCAGCGCGAGCAGCGCGAGGGCCCGGGGAAAGTGACGACGATGCATCCGCTGATGCTGTCACGGAGATATTCGCCGGAGAAGGGTCTCAGGCGAAAGATATTGCCGTCTGGGCTACTTCGGCCCGCCGACCGTCTTCTCGTGCCCACCCCAGTAGTGCCGCTGCGCCCCCATCACCAGTGGCGCGACCAGCGCGGCGAGCGCCCCACCGAGCAGCGGGAAGACGATGAACACCCAGAGCTGCCGTAGCGCCACACCACCCTCGAAGACCGCCGGACCGAACGCGCGGGCCGGATTGACCGCCGCGCCGGTCAGCGTCACGCCCACCAGTTGGGTCACGGCCAGGGCCAACCCGATGGCCAGCCCGGCGGTGCCCGGATTCTCGCTCCGACTCGTCACCACCAGCACTACCAGCACGAAGAGGAAGGTCAGCACGACCTCCAGCACCGCCGCGCCGCCCCGGTTGATGTGCGCGCCGTAACCGTTGGTGCCCAGGGCCCCGGTCTGGTCCGCCACGTCACCCCAGCGGGTGAGCGCCCAGAGTACGAAGCCCGCGACCGTCGCGCCGACGAACTGCGCGATCCAGTACGCCACCGCCCCGAGCACCGAGATCTTGCCGGAGAGCAGCACACCGAGGGTCACCGCTGGGTTGACGTGGCTGCCGGAGAGTGGGCCGATCGTGTAGACGAGGGCCACCATCACGAACCCGAAGGCCAGTGCCACCACGACCACACCGCCCTGGACCCGTGCGGCGACCGCGCTGCCCACCCCGAAGAACACCAGCAACAGGGTGCCGAGGAACTCGCCCGCATACCGACGGAAGTCGCTCATCAACTCAGCGTAGGCGCAGGTCAGGTGGTCGAAGCCGGAATAGCTGTCTGTGATCGGCGTGACGGTCGAGGACGGGCACAGCGGCGACATCCGGCGCGTTGTAGCCCACGTGGACACCCACTCCGCGGACGTCGTGGTGATCGGTGCCGGGCAGGCCGGCCTGAGCGCCGGCTATCACCTGCACCGCACCGGCTTCGCGCCCGACAGCGGCTTCGTCATCCTCGACGCCGACAACGGGCCCGGCGGCGCCTGGCAGCACCGCTGGCCGACGCTGGTCTTCGACCGCGTGCACGGCTTCCATGACCTGCCCGGGCTGCCGCTCCCGCCCACCGAGCCACAACGCCCGGCTTCCGAGCAGGTCAGCGCCTACTTCGCCGCGTACGAGAGAGCCTTCGACCTGCCGGTGCGGCGGCCGGTGCGGGTCCGAGGGGTTCACTCCCGCCCGGACGGACGACTCGACGTGCGCACCGACCGGGGCACCTGGACCGCCCGGGCCCTGATCAACGCCACCGGCACCTGGACGCGACCGTTCTGGCCGCACTACCCGGGCCGGTCGACGTTCCGCGGACGCCAGTTGCACACCGCCGACTACCGAGGGCCGGCCGAGTTCGCCGGCCTGCGCGTGGTGGTGGTCGGTGGCGGCACCTCGGCCGTGCAACTGCTCGGCGAGGTCTCCACCGTCGCGGCGGCCACCACCTGGGTGACCCGCCGGCCGCCGACGTTCAACGAGGAGGAGTTCGGCCCGGAACTGGGTCGGGCCGCCGTGGCCCGGGTGGAGCAGGCGGTCCGCTCCGGCCGGCCGCCGGGCAGCGTGGTGGGCGTGACCGGGCTTCCGGTCACCCCGGAGGTACGCCACCTGCGCGAGCGCGGCGTCCTCGACCGGCTACCCATGTTCGACCGGATCACGCCCGACGGGGTGGCCTGGACGGACGGGAGGAACGTGTCGGCGGACGTGATCCTCTGGTGCACCGGCTTCCGGGCGGCCATCGACCATCTCGCCCCGCTGGGGCTGCGCGCGCCGGGTGGCGGTATCACGATGGACGGCACCCGAGTGGTCGCCGACGCTCGGATTCACCTGGTCGGGTACGGCCCCTCGGCCAGCACGATCGGGGCCAACCGGGCCGGCCGCGCGGCGGTCAACGAGATTCGCGCCTGGCTGGCGCCGGCCGCCGCTCTCCACTGACCTGGCTCTATTTGACGGATGGCCGGCCAGCGGGCACGGTGGGAGTGACGGGGCCGTCAGCTGCCCCGATTCGATGCGACGGCGATGATCGTTCGCCCCTCTGTCGCCTCCCACGTGTGCTCGTAGGCGGGCCGAGTGTCCGGTCCGCGCGGTATCCGACAGCGAGCCGACAATCCACGAGGAGTTCCACAAATGCTCACCATGACCGATAACGCCGTGCTCGTCATCCGTGACCTCGCCAACCAACAGGACGTCGCCCAGGACGGCGGTGTGCGTATCGCCGCCGACACCGATGCGGGATCGCTCACCGTCGAGCTGGTGCCCGAGCCGGTGCAGGGCGATCGGGTGGTCGACAACCAGGGCGCGCGGATCTTCCTGGACGAGGACGCCGCCGAGCTGCTCGGCGACGCGTCGGTGGACGCCACTGTCGACGACGAGGGCATCATCCAGTTCGGCTTCACCGAGAAGCAGTAGATCCGGCTTTCAGCGTGGCGATCGTCCCCGCTGCGGTGGCGGCCCCTGCCCAGGGTGCCACCGTGGTGCGCCGTCGCCTGCTGGATGCAACAGCGTGCCGAGCACGTGGGCCAGGTGGTGCGAGGTGCTCCACGCCGCCCAGTTGGCGGTCGAGCCGGCCCCGGCGCCACGGCGGGCCCGGCGCAGCAGCTCATGGTCACCCCAGGAGAAGGCCGCACCGGTGATCGGCCAGTGCGGTGCCGACACCAGCGTGCGGCACAGGTCGGCGAACCTGTCGTCGCCCCGGCCGCCGCGTCGCGCCCAGCGGTAGACCCACCAGCTGCCGTCGTCGGTGTAGCGCACCGTCGGCAACCGGTCGCCACTGTCACCGGCGCCCGGCCCAGCCGGGTGGACACCGTAGTCGCCGTAGTCGACCCCGGTGTCGGCCAGTCGCCGCCACAGTTGCCAGTCCCAGCGGTCCAGTTGGACCGGCTCGTCGGTGGGCAACCGGGACAGCGTCGGAGGCATACCGCCCGCCGCCACAGTCACCGACCGCCAGGCGTGTCGGCGTGCCCAGTCCAGCAGGTGGCGTACCCGGGGCTCGGCGGTCCGCACGTCGGCCGGGCAGCAGACGTCCCCCGCGTCCACCAGCAGGTCGCACTCCTCCGGGGCGAGGCCGGTGAACCGCCAGATCCGTTCCACGGCGGTGGTGCTCGCGTCCGGCCCGGCCCGGTCCTGGCCGGCCCGCAGTCGGATGAGCGCGCGCCGGCCGTACGCCCGCGCCGCCGCGCCGTGCGCGACCAGCCGGTGGTCGCTCTCGGAGAGCCCGATCACCGGCACCACCGGCACGCCCCAACGGGTCAGCTCCGCCTCGGGGATGTCGGGCAGTGCGCTGACGTCGATGGCGGGCAGCAGCCCGGACGGCAGCCGGCGAATGGCGTCCATCGTGGACCGACCGATCGCGCCGATCTCCAGGACCGGGGCGACCAGTGCGGCATGGGCGGGATCGAGGTGGCTCAGGGCTTCAAGCTCGCCCCGTCGGTTGGCGAGGATGGGGCGGTAGACCGGTGCCGCCGCCCGGCCCCCGTGGGCGGGCACCATAATTCAATCTAGCCAGGCATACGCCCGTGCCCCAGGAATGTAAGCCGGAATTCGGCTGCCCGACTGTCGGTTCGGCGACTACCATCCACCGATGCCCACGTCGATTCACCGTTACCAGTCCGACGAAGAGGACAGCGCACGGTGGACCGGTTTCCCGTTCCGCGACGGCGACATCGTGATCAGCACCCGGTCCAAGAGCGGCACCACCTGGATGCAGATGATCTGTGCGCTGCTGGTGCTTCGTAGCGCGGAGTTGCCGACGCCGCTGACAGTGCTGTCGCCGTGGCTCGACTGGTTGGGTGAGCCGCAGGCTACTGTGTACGACCGGCTGGCCGCCCAGCCACATCGGCGGTTCATCAAGACGCACACCCCGCTGGACGGGGTGCCGTTGGACCCTCGGGCGCACTACGTGGTGGTGGCCCGGCACCCGCTGGACATGGCGGTCTCCCTCTACCACCAGAGCGCCAACCTGGACCGGGCACGCATCGCCGAGCTGACCGGCCAACCCGCCCCGACCGGGCCACCCAGAGAGCGGCCACCGGTGCGGGAGTGGTTGCTGAGCTGGGTCAACCGGGAGGTGGACCCCTGCGCCGAGCTGGATTCGCTGCCCGGGGTGCTGATGCACCTCAGTGACGCGTGGGTCCGCCGACACGAGCCGAACGTCGAGCTGGTGCACTACGACGACCTGCTGGCCGATCTGGGCGGCGAGATGCGCCGGCTGGCCGACACGTGGAAACTTCCGAGTCCGGGGCCGGAGTTGGTCGAGGCGGCCACCTTCGGTCGGATGCGGGAGCGCGCCGACAGGCTCGCACCGGACACGCTCGGCGTGCTGCGTGACCGGCAGGCGTTCTTTCGCCGGGGAGGCTCGGGCCAGGGGCGTGACCTGCTGGACGAGGCCGGCCTCGCCCGCTACCGGCAACGGGTCGCCGCGCTGGCCCCACCCGATCTGGTCAGCTGGCTGCACCGCTAGGCCCTCCGGCGGACAAGAGCGCGCGGCGCCGCTCCGTGATCGGAACGTCGCCGCGCTCTGGCCGTCTCCCACCACCGCAGCCGTTCGGCGGTACGTCGGCGGGGACCTGGCTCGACCGGCCGTTCGCGCCGGTCCGCTCCTCGATCCCCGGTCCGTGTGGATCCAAACCCTCCCAGCGTGGGGAATTCCACCATTTGTGAGTCCCGGCGTGGGGTGCCGCCGGACGGGGTATGAGCGTGGACATGGAGCATTTCACTATCGCGACCGTCGCCGAGAAGAGCCCGGATTTCCGGCGGGTGCTGTGGACCGGTGAGCACACCCAGCTGGTCATCATGACCATCCCCGCCGATGGGGAGATCGGCGAGGAGGTGCACGAGGACATCGACCAGATCCTCACCTTCGTGAGCGGTGTCGGCGAGGCGCGGGTCGCCGGCGCGAAGCGGAAGGTCGTCGCGGGCGACCTGGTGGTGGTGCCGGCGGGCACCAAGCACAACTTCGTCAACACCGGTCCCAACCCGCTGGTGCTGTACACGGTCTACGGGCCGCCGGAGCACGCCGACAAGGCAGTGCACAAGACCAAGGAAGAGGCCGACGCGGCCGAGGCGGCGGGCGAGGACGAGCCACCGACCGAGTGATCCGTCCGGCCTGATCCGGGCCGATGCGGGTACCCCCGGCGGGTGGAGCAGCAGCAGCCGATCTCCGACTACGGGTTCCTCTCGGACTCTCGTTCGGGTGCCCTGGTCGGCAAGGACGGCTCGATCGACTGGTGGTGCCCGCACCGGTTCGACGGGTCGTCAGTGTTCGCGCGGTTGCTCGACCCGGGAGCTGGCCACTTCCGGCTGGCGCCGGTAGGGGTCGGCGGCCCGGGTCACCGGGTGGAGCGCGCGTACCTGCCGGACTCGTTGGTGCTGCGGACGGTGCACCACACCCCACACGGCAGCGTGGCGGTCACCGACGCGCTGGCCGCCGAGGTCGGCGCCCGCGCGCACGAGCTGGGCAAGAATTCACCCGCCGTGCTGATCCGAGTGGTCGAAGGGCTCTCCGGGCGGGTACGGATGGCGTTGGACTTCGCGCCCCGCCCGGAGTACGGCCTGCTCACGCCGTACCTGCACGAGCAGCCCGACGGTGGGGTGCTGGCCGGTGCCGGCCCGGTGGTGCTGATGTTGCGCGCCGGGGGTCTGCACCTGCGGGCGGGCAGGGACCGGGTGACCCACGAGTTCGAGGTCTCCGCCGGTCAGGTGATCGGGATGGACCTCGCGTTCGGCGAGGCGTACGGCGACCCGCCGGCAAAGGTGGACCCGTTGACCACCCTCGCCGAGACGACGCAGGCGTGGCAGGCGTTCCGGGAGACGCACGGATACTCCGGCCGTTACCCCGAACTCGTCACTCACAGCTCCACGGTGCTGACCGGCCTCACGTACGCCCGCAGTGGCGCGGTCGCCGCGGCGCTGACCTCCTCACTGCCGGAGCAGATCGGCGGCGACCGGAACTACGACTACCGCTACTCCTGGCTGCGGGACTTCTCGTTGACGATGCGGGCGCTGTGGGTGGCGGCCTGCCCCGACGAGACGTCCCGGCTGTTCGCCTGGGCGACCCGCTCGATCGGCCGGTTCGGCGACGAGCCGGTGCCGGTGCTGTTCGGGCTGGAGGGCGAGCGCGACCTCTCCGAGCACCACTGCAACCACCTGCGCGGCTACCGCGACAGTCGGCCCGTGCGGGTCGGCAACGACGCCTGGCGGCAGCGGCAGCTCGACGTGCCGGGTGAGGTGATGTCGGCGGTGTGGCGGCTGCGCGACTACCTCGGCGCGACGTTCGAGGACGAGTTGCGGGAGATGGTGCTCGGGCTGACCGAGCAGGTGGCCGCGACGTGGCGTCTGCCGGACCGGGGCATCTGGGAGACCCGCGACGAGGAGCGCCACTACGTTTCGTCGAAGGTGGCCTGCTGGCTCGCCATGGACCGGGCGGTGGGGCTCGCCGACCGGCTCGGTGACCGGGCCGACCCGCATCGCTGGGCCACTGTCCGCGACGAGATCCGCGACGCAGTGCTGCGCGAGGGGTGGAACGAGCGGATCGGGGCCTTCACCGGCGCGTTCGGATCGGCGGAGTTGGACGCCTCGGTGCTCGCCCTGCCGGTCACCCACTTTCTGCCGGCCACCGACCCGCGGATGCGCTCGACGATCGAGATGGTCGAGCGCGAGCTGGGCACCGAGGACGGGCTGCTGCGGCGCTGGACGACCGACCCGGCCGGCTTTCTGCTGTGCTCGTTCTGGCTGGTGGAGTGCCTGGTGATGACCGGCGAACAGCAGCGCGCCGAGGCGCTCTTCGAGCGGGTCGTCGGGCACGCCAACGACGTGGGCCTGTTCAGCGAGCAGATCGACCTGTCCACCGGGATGCAGCTCGGCAACATGCCGCAGGCGCTCTCGCACATCGGGCTGATCAACGCGGCCTGGCGGATCACCCGGCCGGACAGCTACTGATCGGTGGGCGTGCCGCCCCGGTCGGAATCCTGCAACAGACCTGCAAGCGCCAGGCATTGACGCTGGTGCTTGGGCGGTCCTAGCCTCGAAGGAGCTGGAAAGCCCTTTCCCCAGGGCTTCGATCCCGCTTCACCCCGCTTCGGATCCGGGCGTCCGGCGGGGGCGCACACCGATCCCGTTCAGCGCAGCACGCCGTGCCGACACGTCTCGCCACGGCCGCCGAGGGATCACCACCACATGCGTCAAGGAGGACACCTGTGCAGAAAAGACGCTTCACCGGCCGCCGACCACTACTACTGGCCGTGGGCGCCGGGGTGACAGCGGCGGCCCTCGCCGCCGGCATGACCTCGGCCTTCGCGGCCACCGTCTTCAGCGACGACTTCACCGACGGCGACACCTCCGGCTGGTCCAAGTCCGGCGGCACCTGGGCCGTCGACGGCTCGGGCGTGCTCAACCAGTCCAACGCCGGCAGCGAGCTGGCCCGCCAGTTCGCCGGCCAGACCAGCTGGACCAACTACTCAGTGCAGGCCCGGGTCAGGCCGACGAACTTCGGCTCGTCCAGCGCCCTGGTCGGGCTCGCCGCCCGCTCCACCAGCAGCACCAAGATGTACCGGCTGGCCCTGCTCGGCTCCGGCCGGGCCGAGCTGCAGGCGGTCAACGGAAGCTCCGTCACGGCGATCGGTTCCGCCGCGCTGGGCATCGGCACCGGCACCTGGTACAACCTGCGCATCGAGACCAGCGGCAGCACCATCCGCGGCTTCGTCAACGGCACCCAGATCGCGTCCGGCAGCAACAGCCTCGCCGGTGCGGGCCGGATCGGCCTGGTCACCGCGTACGCCAGCGGCGGCTTCGACGACGTGCTCGTCGACTCGTCCGGCGGCGGCACCCCGACCACTCCGCCACCGACGACCACTCCGCCACCCACCACTCCGCCACCCACCACTCCGCCACCCACCACGCCGCCGCCGGCTGGCTGGCCGACGCCCACCGGCAGCCAGAAGGTGGACGCCACGATCCCGGTCTCCGGCTCCTTCGACGGTGGGCTCAAGCGCTACTACGGCATCGGTGACGGCGGGCAGAGTGAGAGCCAGGACCCGATGTTCGAGCTGGCCGCCGGCGCCACCCTGCGCAACGTGATCATCGGCGCCCCGGCCGGCGACGGCGTGCACTGCGAGGGCAACTGCACCCTGATCAACGTCTGGTGGGAGGACGTCGGCGAGGACGCGGCGACCTTCCGCGGCGGCACCACGTACACCGTCGACGGCGGTGGGGCCCGCTCCGCCAGCGACAAGGTCTTCCAGCACAACGGCTCGGGCACCGTCTACATCAAGAACTTCCGGGTGGAGAACGCCGGCAAGCTCTACCGCGCCTGCGGCAACTGCTCCACGTCGTACCAGCGGCACGTGGTGATCGACAACGTCATCGTCCGGAACACCGACGCGATCGCCGGCATCAACACCAACTGGGGCGACACCGCCCGGTTCAGCCGGATCACCATCGTCGGCGACCCGGACCGCGAGGCCTCGATCTGCGTGAAGTACAAGGGCGTGCCGAAGGGCAGCGAGCCGACCGAGATCGGCGAGGGCGCCGACGGCGTCAACTGCCTCTACTCGCCCTCCGACATCACCTACCAGTAGACCGGCACGACGGCGCCCCGCGGACCGCAGGGTCCGCGGGGCGCCGTCACCTCACCCCATCAGGGGTACGCCGGAGACGTCGACAGTGTCCGGATACTTCAGCCCGGCGCCGGTGTTGAGCACCACCACCCGTTCGCCGGCTCGGATCCACCCGCCCGCGCGCAGTTGCCGGGCCGCCGTGAGGCAGGCCGCCCCCTCCGGGCACAGCAGCAGCCCCTCCCGGGCGGCGAAGTCCCGCAGATCGGCAAGGATGTCCGCGTCGTCGACGGCGACCGCGGTGCCGGAGGACTCCCGCAGCGCCGCGAGGATCAACTCGTCGCCCAGCGGGGCCGGCACCGTGATGCCGAACGCCACAGTGTGCGCGTCCGCCCACGGCTGCGCCCGATCCTCGCCGGCGGCGAAGGCCCGCACGATTGGCGCGCAACCGGTGGACTGCACCGCCACCAGCCGGGGCAGCTTGTCGCCGATCCAGCCCAGCTCACGCAGCTCGTGCAGCGCCTTGTGGATGCCGATCAGGCCGACCCCGCCGCCGGTCGGATAGATGATCACGTCCGGCGTCTGCCAGCCGAGCTGCTCGACGATCTCGTACCCCATCGTCTTCTTGCCCTCCAACCGGTAGGGCTCGCGCAGCGTGCCGGCGTCGAAGATCGCCCCGTTCGACTCCGCGATCAGCTCGGCCACCCGCCGACCGGCGTCCCCGATCAGCCCGTCGATCAGGCGCAGGTCGGCACCGGCGGCGACGCACTCGCGCCGGCAGATGCTCGGCGCCTCCAGCGGCATGACGATGGTCGCGCGCATTCCGGCCCGCGCGGCGTACGTGGCCCAGGCCGACCCGGCGTTGCCGTTCGTCGGCATCGCGATCCGCTCGACGCCCAGCTCGCGGGCCCGGCTCACCCCGACCGCCGCGCCCCGGGCCTTGAACGAGCCGGTCGGGATCAGCCCCTCGTCCTTGACCATCAGGTCCGCGATGCCGATCTCGGTGCCGTACGCCGGAGCCCGCAACAGCGGCGTCCAGCCCTCACCCAGCGTGGTGACGTGCCGAGGGTCGGCGACCGGCAGAAGCTCCCGGTAGCGCCACAGGTCGGCAGGGCGCAGCGGAAAGCGTTCCGGGGTGACCACCTTCGCCACGGCCGGCAGGTCGTAGCGGGCCAGCAGCGGCGATCCGCACTCGCAGAGATTGTGTAACCGGTCGGCGGCGTACTCCCTGCCGCAGCGCGGGCAGTCCAGGTGAGTCAGGTACACGTCGCTCCTCGCCGTCACACCGCGTCGATGCTCAGCCAGTGCCGGCTGCGCCGCCCCGGCTGGTAGACCGAGTCCAGTCGTTTGGCGACCACGCCCGGCAGGCCCTGTTCCCGCCCGGCACGCAGGGCCTCGTCGCCCGCGCCCGGGAACCACGGCGGAGTCTGCCAGTGCGTACCGGACAAGACCAGCCCATCGAGCAGCTCCCGGCGTTGCGCGTACGGCACGTCGACGCTGCTCACGCCCTCCAACCAGAGCAGGTCGACGATCAGGTACTAGGCGCCGGTGGGGACCCGGCTGCCGCTGGCCGGCCGAACCGGGCGGACCCGCCCGGCACCGTCGATGCGGACCAGCACACCGTCGAGCACCGCCTCGGTGGGCGCGAGCGCCTCGGCCATCGCCCGCAGCCACGGGTAGCCGCCGGTGATCTCCTCGTCGGTCTCGGAGAGCAGCCGCAGTCGCCCACCGGAGACGTACGCCATCGCCCGGACACCGTCCCAGCGCAGCTCGTACCCCCAGGCGGCGCGGTCGCGGGGGAGCCCGGCCGCGGGCGTGGTGTGCATCGGCCGGACCAGCTCCGGCATCGGCGTCCAGCCCGGCGGCGCGGGGTCGGTGCGGCGGACCATCCAGTCCCGTCCCCCGGTGGCGAAGAGGACGTAGCGGCCGGCGGTCCGCTCACCGGAGAGCGTCACGATCACCTCGTCGTCGCGCCACTTCTCGCAGCGGTAGGTGCCCCGGTCGTGAATCAGCATCCGGCCGCCGCCGTACTCACCGGCCGGGATCTCACCGGCGAAGTCGAGATACTCCATCGGGTGGTCCTCGGTGTGCACGGCGAGGTGGTTGCGACCCGGATCGCGGGGCAGGCCGCGGGGTACCGCCCAGGACGCGAGCACCCCCTCGTGCTCCAGGCGCAGGTCCCAGTGCAGGCTGCGGGCGTGGTGCTGCTGGATGACGAAGCGGGCGGCGTCGGAGCCGGCCGGCGACGGGCTCTCCGACGGCACCGGCTCGGGTGTGCGGGCCGCGTCCCGCCGTCGCCGGTACTCGTCCAGCCGGTCGGTCACACCCGCATTGTCCGGCAGACCGGACCGGTGCGCTGGACGTCGGAGTGTCCGGTTCGCTCGGCGGCCGGGGGCGCGGCGGGGTAGAACGGACCTCATGGACCTCACCGACCAGCCCACCGCCCTGCTCCCCGGTGACGTGCGGATGCCCCTGCTCGGCTTCGGCACCTGGCAGGCCACCGGCCAGGCCGGTTACGACGCCGTGCTGGCTGCGCTCGACACCGGCTACCGGCACCTCGACACCGCCACCGTGTACGGCAACGAGCGGGAGGTCGGCCGGGCGGTACGGGAGAGCGGGCTGCGTCGGGAGGACCTCTTCATCACCACCAAGCTCCCGCCGGACCGGGTGGGCCGGGAGCGCGCGACGCTGGAGGCCAGCCTGGAGGCGCTCGGCGTCGAATACGTGGACCTCTGGCTGATCCACTGGCCGCCGTCGTCGCCGGGGGACAGCATCCCGCTCTGGCGCGAGCTGCTCGCCGCCCGCGACGAGAACCTGGCCCGGGCGGTCGGGGTGAGCAACTACAGCACCGCGGAGATCGACGAGTTGATCCAGTCCACCGAGGAGAACCCGGCCGTCAACCAGATCCGGTGGAGCCCGTCGCTGTACGACCGGCAGCGGCACACCGAGCACCGGGACCGGGGCGTGGTGCTGGAGGGGTACAGCCCGTTCAAGACCAGCGACCTCAGTGACCCGGTGCTGACCAGGATCGCCGGCGCGCACGGCGTCTCCCCGGCGCAGGTGGTGCTGCGGTGGCACATCGACCACGAGATCGTGGTGATCCCGAAGTCGGTGACCCCCGAGCGGATCACCGCGAACTTCGACGTCTTCCACTTCTCGCTGACGGCGGAGGAGATGCGCGACATCGACGCGCTCGGCGAGGTCTGAATCGGCGAATTCCTTCAGCGCGGGGCCCAGCAATGAAGGGTATCGACATCGACGTACGTGACGGTATAGCGTCCCGTCATCACGTTCGTCGATCCGTTCGTACCCGCCGTCGCTGGAGGATCGCCATGGCCCGAACCCCGTCCATCCGTCTGCCCCGCCGTGGGGTGCTCGGCATCCCCGCCCTGGTGGTCGCCGCGCTGACAGTCGTCACCCGACCCGCCGCCGCGAGCGCCGCGCCGAAGGCCGAGTGCCTCGCCGACCTGCTTCAGGACGCCTGATGGCGACGATTCCCTGGCTGGTGGACGTGCTGCGCGCAGCCGGGGTCCAGGTGGTGGTCGAGGGCGACTGGCTCAACCGGATGCGGCCCGGCTCGTTCGACCCCATCGGAGTGCTCTGGCACCACACCGCCTCGACCTCCAGCGCCAGCAACCCGCACCCGGCGCTCGGCATCTGCATCAACGGCCGGTCCGACCTGCCGGGCCCGCTGTGCCAGGCGCTCGTCGACTACAACGGTGTCTTCCACGTCATCTCCGCCGGCCGGTGCAACCACGCCGGAGTCAGCGGCGGCAGCGGACCGATCCCGGCCGGGGACGGCAACACCCTGATGATCGGGTGGGAGATCGACTACAACGGCGTCAACCAGGAAATGACCGCCGCGCAGTACAACGCGTCGCTCGCCGCCACCGCCGCCGTGCTCACCCGGCTCGGCCGGGACAGCAGCTACGCCCGAGGCCACCGGGAGACCAGCACCACCGGCAAGATCGACCCATCCTTCATCGACCTGAACGTCATGCGCGCCGACGTGGCGGCGAGAATGGCCGGCGGTGGCACGGCGTGGTCCTCCACAGTCGACAACACCACCAGCGGTCGATTCACCGCCAGCGCCAACTGGGGCGTGTCGTCGTACTCCAGTCAGCGCTACGGCGCCGACTACCGCTACGCGGACCCGGTCGCCGCCAGCGACGTCGCGTGGTACCGGTTCAACGTCCCGGCCACCGCCAACTACCGGGTCGAGGCATGGTGGCCCGCGAACGCGGGTTACAACAGCGCCGCCCCGTACATCGTCGCCACCGGCGCCGGCAACCAGACCGTCCGGGTCGACCAACGGGCCACCGGCGGGCAGTGGCGGGTCCTCGGCACGTTCACGCTGCCGGCGGGCGACGCCAACCGGGTCGGCGTGAGCCGGTGGAGCAACACCACCGGCCTGGTCATCGCCGACGCCGTACGCCTCACCCGGGTCTGACCACGACCACCCGCGCCTGATCGACTCGACTTCCCGAAAGTCGGGGCGTCCCGCGTGCGAGGACGCCCCGACCTCAAGGATCCCGCGTGGATTTCCTGAGTGGTGGGGGCGTGACCGGATGGTCGCGCCCCCACCGTCAGGTCAGCTGCGCGAGCAGGTTGCCCCGTTGAGCGAGAAGCTGCTCGGCGACGAGTACGACCCGCTCAGGGTGCCCTGGTAGCCGAAGCTGGCAGTGCCCCCGGGAGCGAGGGACCCGTTGTGGCCGACGTTGCGAGCGGTCACCGTCGACCCGCTCTGGCTCACAGTGGCGTTCCAGGCGTTGGTGACCTGCTGACCGCCGGGCAGGCTGTAGTTCAGCGTCCAACCGTTGATCGCGCTGGACCCGGTGTTGGTGATCTGCACGTCGGCGGTGAAGCCGTTGTTCCACGAGTTCGCCGTGTACTTCACCGCGCAGCTCGCGCCACCGCTGGGCGGCGGGGTCGTCGGGTTGGTGGGCGGCTGGCCGCCACCGTTGACGTTGGCCGAGAACGAGGTGACCGCGAGGCCGGCACCGCCCTGCCACGGCTCGAAGCCTGCCTGGATGCTGGTCAGGTACCAGGAGTTGGTGATCGCCCCCCGGTTGCGGGTGTCGTTGATGAAGTCCAGCACGCTGAAGTTCAGGCTGGAGATCGCCGACGACGCGACGTAGGAGATGACGTTGTTGGAGCCGTTGCTGCCCCGCCAGACCTCCCAGGTGCGGCCGGCCAGGTTCGTGGTGCCGACCACCGAGCCGATCGGCTGGATCGGACCCTGCCGGTTGAGCCAGATCATGATCTCCATCTGGTTCACGCCATCCCGCTTCGGCGACGGGTCCAGCCAGATGTCGTACGACGCGTTGTAGATGGCGCCGCTGACGTAGCGGTAGGAGATGCTGCTGGTGGCGCTGCTGATCTGGCTCACCTGGATCGGCAGGTTCGTGCCGGGGGAGCAGTTGGTGTAGTGGCAACCGAAGAACACCGAGGGGTACGCGGTGGGCGCCCCGTTGGTGGGGCTGCTGCCGTTCAGGGTGGTGATCTCGAAGCCGTTGTTGGTGGCGTTGATGCACTGCTGGGCGGTGGTGCCCCAGCGGTTGTTCTGCACCACGTAGCGGCCCTGGATGACTGTCGAGCCGTACTGTTCGCAGATCTGGGTGTCGGCGGAGGCGCTGCCGCCGAGGGCTACTGCCACCAGCGAACTGGCGACCAGCAACCCGGCGGCGGCCAGGGCCCGAAGTTGACGTTTCATGACACTCCTCGACTCGGCGCGTGCCGGGCGCCGGATGTGGTGGGGCGGTGCGGGAGCGCTCCCACGCTCAACGACACATTTACATGTCTGAAACTGACGCGCAACCGTCCGGGTCGAACTGGTGAATTGTGAGGATTGCCTCGTCCCGCCGGACGGCTGGCCGCTGACGGCCAGCCAAGCGACGCGGGTCGCCGACGAGTGGCAGGGTGCGGGCCGATTGGGCCTGGTGTGCGTCGATCGCTCCGAGTAGCGTGTTGCCTCCAACGCGTGCCGCTCCCCCTCCGGAGGCGTACACCACCATGGGTGGCTCCCCCCTGCGCATCCTCGTCGTCGGCGCGGGCATCGCCGGTCTGGCCGTAGCCCGGGCGCTGCGCCTGGCGGGCTTCCGGCCCGACGTCACCGACAAGCTGCCACCGGGGGAGTCCACCGAGACCGGTCTCTACCTGCCCGGCAACGCCGCCCGCGCACTGCACCGGCTGGACCTGCACGACCCGGTCCGGCCGACCGGGCAGGTGATCCACCGGCAGCGGTTCTTCGACGCCGCGGGCGCGCAACTCTGCGAGGTCGACCTCGACGCACTCTGGGCCGGCGTCGGCGAGTGTCGGGCGCTGCCCCGGGCCGACCTGCACCGGGTGCTGCTCAGCGGCGCCGGCGGCGCCGTCCGGCACGGCGCCGAGGTCCGCACCCTGGACCTCCTTCCGGGCGCTGTCGGCGTCACCTTCACCGACGGCACCACCACGGAGTACGACCTGGTCATCGGCGCCGACGGGCCACGCTCCTCGGTCCGTGCGCTGGCCGCGCTCGGTGGTCCGCCGCGTCCGGTCGGGCAGGTGGTCTACCGGGCCGTCCTGCGCGACGGCCCGCCGGTCACCGAGTGGACCGCACTGCTCGGCCAGCGCTCCGGGTTCCTGATGGTGCCGATCGGTGCCGGGCGGCTGCACCTCTACGCCGACGAGGCCGGCACCGAGGAACCGGCCGACCCCCTCGCGCGGCTGCGGGACCTCTTCGCCGACTACCGCGGCCCGGTGCCAGAGGTGCTGGCGGCCCTCGACGAGGTGCACGTCGGGACCACCGACGAGGTGGAGTTGGGTCGCTGGTTCCGGGGGCGTGTCCTGCTGGTCGGCGACGCCGCGCACGCCACCGCGCCGACGCTGTCGCAGGGTGCGGCCATGGCCTTGGAGGACGCCGTGGTGCTGGCCGAGTCGCTGCGCGCCGCCAACAGCGTGGAGGCGGCGCTGGTGGCGTACGAAAGCCGTCGCCGTCCGCGTACCCGATGGGTGCGGGACCGGACCCGGGACCGCAACCGCACCAGGGACGTCCCGCCGGCGCTGCGCGACCCACTGCTGCGCGGACGCGGCGACCGGATCTTCGGGGAGCACTACCGGCTCCTGCTCGGCCCGCTGTAGGCCCGTAGTAGATCGTGTCACGCCACCCCACGCGGCGCTGCGACCTGCCGGGGACTATCCTCCTTGCGGATGACGGCCCGCCGATAACCAGCGTGTGCCGAGCGGGACAACCGAGAACCGGAGGCCACTCGTGACCACCGTCGCACCCAAGCCGGTCGTGACCCGGCCCTGGCCGGTCCGGGAGCCGGTCAAGGGGTCGGCCATCGCGCGGCTGCTGCGAACCACGGACGCGAAGCAAATCGGGATCATGTACATGATCACCGCGTTCGCGTTCTTCATGATCGGTGGCCTGATGGCTCTGGTCATGCGTGCTGAGCTGGCCCGACCCGGGCTGCAGTTCCTGTCGCCCGAGCAGTACAACCAGCTCTTCACGATGCACGGCACGATCATGTTGCTGTTCTTCGCGACACCGATCGTGTTCGCGTTCGCGAACTACATCGTGCCGATCCAGATCGGCGCGCCTGACGTCTCCTTCCCCCGACTGAACAGCTTCGCCTACTGGCTGTACCTGTTCGGCGGAACGATGGCGACCGCCGGATTCATCACCCCGGGTGGCGCCGCTGACTTCGGCTGGTTCGCGTACGCGCCGCTGAGCAGCGTCGAGCACTCGCCGGGCGTCGGCGCCAACATGTGGATCATGGGTCTGGCCATCTCCGGCCTGGGCACGATCCTCGGTGCCGTGAACATGATCACCACGGTGCTGACCCTGCGCGCGCCCGGCATGACCATGTTCCGGATGCCGATCTTCACGTGGAACATCCTGGTCACCAGCCTCCTGGTGATCCTGGTCTTCCCGCTGCTGGCCGCCGCGCTCTTCGCGCTCGCCGCGGACCGCATCCTCGGCGCGCACGTGTACGACCCGGCAACAGGTGGGCCGATGCTCTGGCAGCACCTGTTCTGGTTCTTCGGGCACCCCGAGGTCTACATCGTGGCGTTGCCGTTCTTCGGCATCATCAGCGAGATCATCCCGGTCTTCTCCCGCAAGCCGATCTTCGGCTACAAGGGCCTGGTGGCCGCCACCATCTCCATCGCGGCGCTGTCGATGAGCGTCTGGGCGCACCACATGTTCGCCACCGGTCAGGTGCTGCTGCCGTTCTTCAGCTTCCTGAGCTACCTGATCGCCGTGCCGACCGGTATGAAGTTCTTCAACTGGATCGGCACCATGTGGCGGGGCCAGATCAGCTTCGAGACGCCCATGCTCTGGTCGGTCGGCTTCCTGGTCACGTTCCTCTTCGGTGGTCTCACCGGTGTGCTGCTGGCCAGCCCGCCGATCGACTTCCACGTGTCGGACTCGTACTTCGTGGTGGCGCACTTCCACTACGTGCTCTTCGGCACCATCGTGTTCGCGGTCTTCGCGGGCATCTACTTCTGGTTCCCGAAGATGTTCGGCCGGATGCTCGACGAGCGCCTGGGCAAGGTGCACTTCTGGCTCACCATGATCGGCTTCCACACCACGTTCCTGGTGCAGCACTGGCTCGGCAACGAGGGCATGCCCCGTCGGTACGCCGACTACCTGCCCGGCGACGGCTTCACCACGCTGAACACGATCTCTACGATCGGCGCGTTCATCACTGGTATCTCCACGCTGCCGTTCATCTACAACTGCTGGAAGTCGTACAAGACCGGCCCGGTGGTCGAGGTGAACGACCCCTGGGGTCACGGCAACTCGCTGGAGTGGGCGACCAGCAGCCCGCCGCCGCTGCGCAACTTCGACCGGATGCCGCGGATCCGCTCCGAGCGGCCGGCGTTCGACGCGAAGTTCCCGGAGCTGGCGGCCGGTGGCCAGAGCCTGGCCGGCCCGCCGGAGGGTGGCGCCAAGCCGCTCACCAGCGAGTCGGACGGCGGAGCCAGCTACCGCGAGGACACCGCGAGCGACGTCGACCGGCACTGACGCTCACGCTCAGCAGTACGACGGGCGCCGCCCCCGGGACACCGGGAGCGGCGCCCGTCGCCATGTCCAGCCCATTGCCACTCTCGCCATCTCGCCATCTCGCCTCGTTCCGGCCGCTCCACGCGGCTTGCCAGCGGCTTGTCCACACGACGTGCCCGCCCTTGGTTGGGCGGGGGTTTGGTTCGGCCTGGTCCTGGCTGGGTGTGGCCTTGGTTGGGCGGGGTTTCGGTTCGGCGCGGTCCTGGCTGGGTGTGGCCTTGGTTGGGCGGGGTTTCGGTTCGGCCTGGTCCTGGCCGGGCGTGCCCTTGGCTCGGCGCGGCTGGGCCTCGGGGCTATCTCCCTGATGAGCCTGATGTCTGTGAGTCATCACGATGACTCACAGACATCAGGCTCATCAGCATGATGCTGCCCGCGCGGACGGACCCCGCGCGGACGGACCCCGCGCGGACGGACCCCGCGCGGACGGACCCCGCGCGGCGGAGGGACCCCGCGACCCCGCGCAGCGGACCACCGCGCAGGCCGCTCCCCGCCGCAGGTCGGTCTCGCGTGCCGTCGCCGCGGTCGGACAGCGCAACGCGGAGACCGGCAAGGGACGCCGACCTTCAGCTTCGCTGCGTCGTAGCGGTCGTAGCGGTCGTAGCGGTCGTAGCGGTCGTAGCGGTCGTAGCGGTTGTAACGGTCGTCAGTGGGCGGCGGAGGTGAGGTCGGCCTCGGCGGGCGGCGGGGTGGCCGCGTCAGCGATGCGGCGGCGGCGCAGCTCGATCGGCAGCACCACCAGGGTGACCAGCGCGCCGAGCGCTCCGGTCACCACGAAGCCCCAGGGTGGCGCGCTGGCGTCGATCACCGCGCCGGCGAGCGGCGCGCCGATCGCGATGCCGACGGTGACCGCGGAGCCGTGCAGACCCATCGCCTCACCGCGTACCTCGGCCGGAGCCAGGCGGCTGACCGCGTCCGAGCCGGCCGCGATGGTCGGCGCGCAGAGAGCGCCAGCGGGGATCAGCGCCAGGCACAGCAGCCACCAGTGCGCACCGCCCAGCCCCACCGGAATGGTGCACAGGGCCAGCGCGGCGGTCAGCGCCAGCGGGGAGAACGAGCGGTGCACGGCGCCGTAGGCGAAACCGCCGGCCAGCGAGGCGACCGCCCAGATGGCCAGGACCGCGCCGGTCCAGCCGACCTCGCCGCTGGCCCGCAGGACGGCGACCACCGCCACGTCGGTGCCCCCGAGCACCAGGGTCGCCGCGGCGCTGAGCGCCAGGACGGCGAGCAGTCGGGGGGTCAGCCACTCCCGGCGCGGCACGCGGCGTTGTGGGCCGGTGGGCTCGGTAGCCTCCCGGATCGGTGGGTTGACCACCCACAGTGCGATCCCGGCGGCGACGATGCCGCCGCCGACCAGGTACATGGTGGTCTGCGCGGAGATCGCGGTGACCAGGGCCACCGCCAACGCCGGGCCGATCATGAAGGACAGCTCCACCGACATCGAGTCCAGCGCGTAGGCGGGGCGGCGTTGGTCCTCGGGGACCAGCGCGGCGATCGACTGACGGACCACGGAGAAGATGGGCAGGGCCAGGGAGCCGGCCACGAACGCTGCTGGCAGGAGCACGGGGTACGCCAGCGACGGCGCGGTGGACCAGAAGATCGCCTCGGCGATCGCGGTGAGCACGAGGACCGGGCGCAGTCCACGCCGGTCCACGAGTCGGCCGAGCAGCGGCCCGCCGATCGCCGCGCCCACGGTGACCGCCGCACCCACCAGCCCGGCCGCCCCGTAGCCCCGATCAAGATCGAGCACCACGTGGAAGGTCAGCGTCACCCCGGTCGCGGTGAGCGGGATGCGGGCGAGGACGGCAACCAGTAGCAGCGACCGCAGGCCGGGCAGGGCGAGCGCCCGCCGGTAAGGCTTCATGTTCACGTGGGTCCGTACCTCCGGCGACATCCTTGACCGGCGGCGGCCCCTGGGCCAACCAATTAGCAGCTCATGCGGCCCTGATCACAGGCTGGCCGTGCATGATCACCCCGGCGCCCTCCATCGCGCGTAGGGCCACGTCGGTGGTCGCCGGTGCGACGGCGGCGGTCAACTCCAGCAGCACTGTGGTGGCGAAACCCTCCCGGGCGGCGTCCAGCGCGGTAGCCCGGACGCAGTGGTCCGTGGCGATGCCGACCACGTCGACCCGGTCCACGTCGCGCCGACGCAGCCAGTCGGCCAGGCACTCGCCGTCGTCGGCATGGCCCTCGAAACCGGAGTACGCCGCCGCGTGCTCGCCCTTGTGGAAGATCGCCTCGACCCTGGCGGTGTCCAGTTCCCTGTGGAACTCCGAACCGCTGGTGCCGACCACGCAGTGCCGGGGCCAGGACTCCACGAAGTCCGGCGGATCGCCGAAGTGGGCACCCGGGTCGACGTGGTAGTCCTTGGTGGCGACCACGTGCGTCCACCGGTCCGGCTCGGCGGCGAGTAACCGGGAGATGCCGGCGGCCACCCCTGCGCCGCCGGCGACGGCCAGCGAGCCGCCCTCGCAGAAGTCGTTCTGCACGTCCACGATGATCAGCGCGTTGGCCATCGGGGGGTTTCCTCTCTCCGCACTGTCGGGGTGGCGCTCGGGGATGAACTCAACCAGCGGGTACGACGGTGACCGGCACCGCCGGGTCGCCGGCCGAGAGCTTCAGTCCCTCCCACGGGATGGAGATCAGGCACTCTCGCAGGTGCTCCCGTGACTCGTCGAGGGTGGGCAGCGGCACCGACTCACCGGCGACCACGTACGACTGCTGGAGCAGGCGGTCGTTGGGCTGCCGGTCGGGAACGCCCTGCGGAACGATGACCTCCTCGGTGGCGGTGCCGGTCGGCTTGTGCCGACGGACCGCGACCTTCCGGCCGCCGATGGTGGCCTTGTGCTCGGAGCGCTTCACCACCGGCCGGCCCTCGACCTCGACCAGTTTGTAGACCAGCCCGGCGGTCGGTGCCCCGGAGCCGGTGACCACGGCCGTGCCGGCGCCGTACATGTCCACCGGTTCGGCGGCCAGTGCGGCGATGGCGTACTCGTCCAGGTCACCGGAAACGATGATCTTGGTCTCGGTGGCGCCCAGCGAGTCGAGCAACTCCCGGGACTGCTGAGCGATCACCGCGAGGTCGCCGGAGTCGATCCGTACCGCCCGCAGGTCCGGCCCGGCCACAGCGATGGCGTTGCGGATGCCCTGGCTGATGTCGTACGTGTCGACCAGCAGCGTGGTGTCCTTGCCCAGCGTGGCGACCTGTGAGGCGAACGCCGCCCGCTCGTCGTCGTGCAGCAGGGTGAACGCGTGCGCTGCCGTGCCCGCCGTCGGAATGCCGTAGCGCGCGCCGGCGGCGAGGTTCGACGTGAACCGGAACCCGGCCAGGTACGCGGACCGCGCCGCGGCCACCGCCGCCTCCTCGTGTGCCCGGCGCGACCCCATCTCGATCAGCGTTCGGCCCCGCGCCGCTGTCACCATCCGGGCCGCCGCGGCGGCCACCGCGCAGTCGTGGTTGAGCACGGACAGCGCCAGCGTCTCCAGCACCACACACTCGGCGAAGCCGCCGGAGACGGTGAGGATCGGTGAACCGGGGAAGAACAGTTCACCCTCGGCGTACCCGTCGATGTCGCCGGTGAAGCGGTAGTCGGTGAGCCACGCTGCCGCCGCCTCGTCGACCACCCCGGTCCGCAGAAGGAACTCCACCTCGCTGGGGTCGAACCGGAAGTCGCGGATCAGCTCGATCAGCCGGGCCGTCCCGGCGACCACGCCGTACCGGCGGCCGCTGGGCAGCCGGCGGCTGAACACCTCGAAGACACACCGGCGGTCGGCGGTGCCGTCCTTCAGTGCCGCGCTGACCATCGTCAGCTCGTAGTGGTCGGTCAGGAGCGCGGGGCGGTGGATGCTCACCGCCCCAGCCTAAGGTTCAGCTCGGGTCGCCGCCGTCGTGGCCCGGGATCGAGCGCAGCGCCGCCCACAGTTCGGTCCGCCCGGTGACGCCGAGCTTGGCGTAGATCCGCTGGAGGTGGTTCTCCACTGTGCGCGCCGACAGGTAGAGCCGTTCGGCGATGGCCCGGCTGGGAGCGCCGTGCGCGGCGAGGCGCGCCACCTGCCACTCCCGCTCGGTGAGCACCGGCGCACCGGCCTGGAGCGCCGGCGTCCGGATCAGGTCACAGCGCCCGAGCAGCCCGGCGAGGCGCTCCCGGGCGTCGTTGGCGGCAGCCGGGTGCTCCCGGCGCAGCCGCTGGACGGCCTGGGAGGTGGCCTCGGCCGCGTACACGGTCAACTCCAGGGCGGCGTAGTCGTCGGCGACCGCGAGCAGATCGGTGGGGGAGTCGGTCACCGCGGCGCGGGCGTGACGGGCCAGCAGTGGCGGGAGCACCCCGTCGACCCGCTCGGAGAGCTCGGCGAGGCGCTGCGCGACGGTGCGTCGACCACCGTCGGAGCAGGTGGGGCCGACTGCCATGCCCGCCTGGTCGAGTCGGACGAGGTCGTGCAGGACATGCACCTCGTGCCCGGCGAAGCCATCCGAGCGCAGCCGGTCCACCAGGTCACCGAGGTGCTTGACAGCGCCAGGCAGGTCGCCCGAGGCGGCGAGCGCCGCGCCCCGGGCCTGATCCAGCCACGGGTAGAGCACCGCCATGCCCGGCGCGTGGGTGCGGTCGGCTTCGGCCATCGCCGCGACCGCCTGCGCGGCGTCACCGCGCAGCGCCGCCGCCTGGGCGCGTTCGGCTTGAGCCAGACCGGCGTAGACCCGACTCGTGGCCAGCACCGCGCAGGCGCCCAGGGAGGTACGCATGGCCGCGTCGCTCTGCCCGCGCAGCCGGGCCGCGTACGCCTGGAGGATGGCCAGGTAGCCGGTGCCGAGGCGGAAGTCGCCGGCACCGGCGAGGTCGGCGAACTCGTCGGCCACGATCGCGTCGATCCCGGCCAGGTCGCCGGTGAGCATGAGCCGGGTGCCTCGGGCCAGCTCCAGGGCCAACTGGAGGTACGGCATGTCGGTGCGCCAGTTCGCCGCGGCCGAGTGCACCTGGGCGATGGCCGTACCGCTGCGGGTCAGCTCGCCCTGCGCGGCCTGGACGTACGCGATGGTGGAACGGGCCAGCTCGCGGGCGGCGACGCCGGCCGCCGGCCGGTCCAGGACACGTCGGCTGAGCTGCACCGCGGTGTCAGTGTCCAGTCGGTGCAGGCGCATGATCGCCTCGAAGGCGTGCACCCGGGACCGGTCGGCGGAGTCGCTGAGCTGCTCGACCCGGCCGGCGATCTCCTCCACCGTGGACTCCTGGCTCAGCCCCCAGTAGCTGACCATGCCGCGTACGGTCAGCCAGCGGCAGAGTCGCCGCTCGTCGCCGGGCTCGGGGGTTACCGCGTCGAGGACGTCGATCGCCTCGTCGGGCCGGTCGGCGAACATCAGGATGGTGGCCAGCAACTCCGCCGCGTCGTAGCCGCCGTCGGCGTGCAGCGCGGCTCGCGCCAGGCGGGTCGCCAGCGGCACGTCGTAGCGGGTGAACGCCTGCACCGCGGCGTCCAGCAGCAGAGCCGGGTCCTGCGCGGTGCCCGAGTCGAGTCGCCAGACGGCCACCCGCAACAGGTCGTCGCGTCGGCGTTTGCCGACCTGTTCGAGCAGCTCGGCGAGGTGTGCCTGAAGCCGGCGGGTGCGGCTGACCGGGCACCGACGGCGCATCACCTCGCCGTAGAGCGGGTGCGCCAACCTGACGTTGGTGCGCCGGTCGTGCTGAATGACGGTGATCAGCCCGCGTTCCTCGGCGGTCTCCACGTCCGACTGCTCGGCGGCCTGCCTGAGGAGGTGCAGGCCCAGTGGTTCGCCGAACGCGACCAGCTCGACGACCGCGCGGACGCCGTCGGTGAGCTTGCCGACCCGGGTGTCGATGAGGTCGGTCAGGTTGGGGGCCAGTTCCAGTCGCCCGGTCCACTTCCAGATCCCGTACGTGCGCTTCAACTCGGCGCTGCCGTTGGCGGCGTGCACCAGCTCGCGCAGCAGCAGCGGGTTGCCGGCCGACAGGCGGCCGAGCCGGTCGGCGGAGCCGGCGTCGACAGGGCCGCCCAGGATCGCGGCCAGCAGGTCGGTGGTCGCCTCCTGCGGCATCGGGGTCAGCTCGACGTGCTCGACGAGGTCGTCGGTCCAGAGTGCGCGGATCGGCAGCGGGATCTGCTCGCCGTCGCGCAGGGTGCCGAGGACTGTGGCGTTCTCGGCGCGGGCGACCAGATGCACAAGTGCGGCCGAGGGCGGATCGAGCAGGTGGGCATCGTCGATGGCGAGCACGATCCGCCGGCCGGCCGCCTGCTGTTGCAGCACGTTGAGCGCCCAGCGCAGGATGCCGGCGGGGGAGAGGCCCTGGGGCTGCTCGGCGGGGAGGACCTGGACCAGCCCACCGAATGGCAGCGCCGCGGTGGTGGCGCTGGCGGCGATGGACCAGATCGCGAACCGGTCGGTGGGCAACATGCCCACACCCTCGCGCAGCAGGCGACTCTTGCCGATGCCAGCGCTGCCACTGAAGAAGAGCCCGCGGCCGGCCTCACCGGTCACCGCCTCCAGCAGGCGGTTGAGCTCATCCGTGCGGCCGACGAACTCCCATCGACTCATTCGCGCAGCATATCGACCGGAATCCGTCCGCGCCCGTACCGTCACCGTGCGAAGTTGAGTAATCGCACAATTACCGGTGAGTATTCGAGGTGTTCCGCCCGGTCGCCAGCCCGCACGTAGTCTTCCGACATCCGGGTTTCGTACCGGAACTTTTCGCGACCGGACCTCTGGTCACCTGCAACGGGAGGCACCTGATGAAGCAGGGCCCTCTCCCCTCGGTCGATTCGCCGGACGACATGACCGGCCCAACTGATCTACCCACCTGCGGCCCCCTCCCCACTCGGGTCGGCGTGTCCGGCGCCGCCCCGGACGAGCCGCTCGGTGTGGTCGCCGTCGGCCCGGCCGGTGCCGAGCGGCGTGCCGTGCTCGCCACACTGCTCGGGCTCGACCCGGTCATGCTCACCGTGCCGGCGGGCAGCTGGTTGGTGGTACGCGACGCCAAGGTGCCCACCCGGGCGGCGTTCGTGCCCGGTTACCGCCAGCCGCACTCGTACGGCGCGGACCGGGATGCCGCCGGTCCGGCGTTGGCCCGCCCGCCCCGGCGTGTCGAGCTGAGCGTGCCCGAGCCGCTGCTGCGGCACTTCACCCTGATCGACGTTCCGGACACCGCCACCCTTGGCGTGTCCGGCACCCGGGTGCTCCTCGAAGCGGCGGGCCGAGCCGGCGCGCTGCTCTTCGTGATCGCTGCCGACCAGGCGTTCACCGCCGCCGAGTTGAACCTGCTCGCCGAAGTCGCCCCGACCTCGGTGGAGGTCGTCTTCGCGGTCACCCCCGGCACGTCGGGGTGGGCTCCGCCGACCGACGGTACGGCGACTACGGAGGGCGCGGGGGCGTCCGTCCCGCCGGTCGTGGGTGCGGAGACCGAGGTGGATGCGGTAGCGGTGACGGTGGAGGCACATCGGGCGGCTCTCCTGGCCGCGGTGCCGGCGCTGGCCGGTGCGCGGTGGTTCCCGGTCGACGGTGCGGGCACCGCCTCCGATCTGCGGCGGGCGCTGGTGGGTTGGGCGTCGCGTGAGGGGTTGCGGCGGGCCAGCGTCGACCCGCCGGTCCTGCCGGGCCAGCAGGACCGCGTCGCCGTGGCCGCGGATCCGGGTGACTGGTCCGAGCGGCTCGACCGCCACGCCCGTTCGTGTGCGCAGCGGATCCGCCAGCACCTCGCCCTGGAGTTGGCGAACATCCACCTTCGGGCCGTTCAGGAGATCGTGTTCGGAGTCGGCTGTGCCGGCCTACCGGATCTCCTCGACCGGGAGATGGCGGCGTTGTCGTTGTTGGCCACCGCACAGTGCGATCAGGCGGTGCGCGGCATCATGACCGACGTCGCGTCCCAGGTGCTCGGCGCGCCGCCGGCCGAAGGCGTGCGCCGCCGGATCGCCCTCGCCGTGCAGTACGGCCTGTCCGATCACCGGCCCGGCCACGAACTGGACAAGGTGCTGTTGATCACCAGTACGGCCGGCGTGGCCGAGTTGACCGGCATGGAGGCGATCGACGCCGCCGCCAGCTATCCGGTGGCGTCCCGGGACGAGGTGCTCCCGCCGGTCGCGGTGGCGCTCTCCGGCGGGTGCTGGCAGCAGTGGCGTACGCCAGGCAACAGCGACCACAGCGCGGCGCGGGCCTGGTCCCAACGGGCGGTGCGCGAGGTCGAGTTGGGGTTGTCCAGGGAGATCTCCCGACGGTTCGAGGTGATCCGCCTCTCGCTGGGCGTGGTGCTCTCCGATGCAGTCGATCACGGCATTCTGCTCGCCTGACGGCGCGCCCACCGGTTGGTCCGGGTCCGTGCCGGACCCCACCTCCGATGGCGTCCGGGGTGGGTCGGGAGGGCCGGGGGTGGGTGATCCGCGCCGGGCCGGCGTTCCGGTTCCTCGGTTCCGGGAAACCGGTGGCACGATGGGGGGCATGGCGGCTCCGCAGGTTGCACCGGTCGAGACGCCGGACACTGACGAGGTGCCGGCGTCCGACCGGCAGTGGGTGACGATCGTGTGGGACGACCCGGTCAATCTGATGACGTACGTGACCTGGGTCTTCCAGAAGCTTTTCGGCTACAGCCGGGAGAGGGCCGAACAGCTGATGCTTGACGTGCACCACAAGGGCCGCGCCGTGGTCTCCACAGGTGCCCGCGAACGGATGGAGCACGACGCGTCGCAGCTGCACGCGTACGGGCTGTGGGCGACGGTGGACAGATCATGAGCATGTTCCATCGCCAGGCCGGTCACTACGTCGCCGTCTTCGCCGTCGACGAGGTGCGGGTGCTGCGCAAGGTCGCCTCCGAGGTGGTGGGTCTGCTCACCGACGGCTTCGACCACACCGACCCGGTGGTCGGTCGGCTCTTTCCGGCGGTCTACCCACAGGACGCTCCGGGCACTGCCGAGTTTCGCCGCTACACAGAGGGCGACCTGAAGACCGCGAAGATCGATCAGGCGGGTGCGATCCTGGCCGCGTTGCCGGACGAGGCCGGTGGCGAGGTGCGGCTGGACGCCGAGGCGGCCGAGGCGTGGTTGCGGGCACTGAACGACGCCCGGTTGGCGATGGGCGTCCGCCTGGAGATCAAGGACGGCACGGATCTGGGCGAGGAGTTGGACGACGCTGTCGCTGAGGACCCTGGTTCCAGCCGGGTGTTCCAGCTTTCGGTCTACGCCTATCTCGGGTATCTACAGGAGTCGCTGCTCAACGCCTTGATCGACTAGGGGTGACCGGCACCACTTCGGCCCGTGCCCCGCAGGCGTTAGGCTGGTGCACGTGCTGAGCATCGACCGGTCGATCATTGACGCGATCGTCGCCCACGCGCGCCGGGATCACCCTGACGAGGCGTGCGGCGTGGTCGCCGGTCCCGTCGGCAGCGACACCCCGACCCGGCACATCCCGATGGACAATGCCGCGCGGTCGATGACCTTCTACGAGTTCGACTCGATGGAGCACCTGCGCGTGTGGCGGGAGATGGACGACCGGGACGAGGAGCCCGTCGTCATCTACCACTCGCACACCGCCACCGAGGCGTACCCGTCGCGGACGGATGTCTCCTTCGCCGGTGAGCCGGGGGCGCACTACCTGCTCGTCTCGACCCGTGAGCCCGACTCGGAGGAGATCCGGTCGTTCCGGATCGTCGACGGCGTGGTCACCGAGGAGCCGGTCCGTGTCGTGGAGGCCGGTGTCGACCCGCACGCCGTCCAGTCCTACATGTTCGGGCAGAGCCCGGCGACGGTCGATTACGAGTGTTCCGACCGCTGACCTGTCAGCGCCGCAGCCATCTCGTCCCGTCACCGTAGGCACACCCGATCGAGGAGTTCCACATCATGGCCATTGAGGTTCGCATCCCCACCATCCTGCGCAGCTACACCGGCGGCGCCAAGGTCGTCGACGGCACTGGCGACACGCTCGCCGATCTGCTCACCGACCTGGATTCCCGGCACGGCGGTCTGCGCGGCCGGCTGATCACCGACGCGGGCACGCTGCACCGCTTCGTCAACGTCTACGTGAACGACGAGGACGTCCGCTTCCTCGGCGCGCTCGACGCGAAGCTCTCCGACGGCGACAGCGTCACCATCCTGCCGGCGGTGGCCGGCGGCGCGTTCGGCTTCGCCGCGGCAGCGGCGATCAGCTCGCACAGCGCGGCGGCGGCGGCGATCAGCTCGCACAACATCAGCCCGCAGAGTGCCGCCGACGCGGTGGCCCGCGACGCCGTCGCGGCTCGCTGAGGTCGGCCGCCATGGCGCGGTACGACAGCCTGCTCGACGCCTGCGGGGGTACGCCGCTGGTCGGCCTGCCCCGGCTCTCCCCGACGGTGCCCGACGGGGCCCCTCCGGTGCGGCTCTGGGCCAAGCTGGAGGATCGCAACCCCACCGGCAGCATCAAGGACCGCGCGGCGCTGTTCATGGTCCGGGCGGCGGAGGAGGCTGGCCGGCTCCGCCCGGGTGACACCATCCTTGAGCCGACGAGTGGCAACACCGGCATCTCGTTGGCAATGGTGGCGAAGCTGCGCGGCTACCGGGTGGTCTGCGTGATGCCGGAGAATGTCTCCACCGAGCGGGTGCAACTGCTCCGGATGTACGGGGCCGAGATCATCTTCTCGCCGGCGGCGGGTGGTTCCAACCAGGCGGTCGCCACGGCGAAGCAGATCGCCGTCGAGCACCCGGACTGGGTGATGCTCTACCAGTACGGCAACGAGGCCAACGCCCGGGCGCACTACGAGACGACCGGGCCGGAGCTGCTGCACGATCTGCCCAGCATCACGCACTTCGTGGCCGGGCTGGGCACCACCGGCACCCTGATGGGCACCGGGCGTTACCTGCGGGAAAAGGTCGAGGGCATCCAGATCGTGGCCGCCGAGCCGCGCTACGGCGAGTTGGTCTACGGCCTGCGCAACATCGACGAGGGGTACGTTCCGGAGCTCTACGACGCCTCGGTGCTTTCCCGGCGGTTCTCGGTGGGCACCCGGGACGCGGTGTTGCGCACCCGCCAGCTGGTGGAGGTGGAGGGCATCTTCGCCGGGTTCTCCACCGGTGCGATCCTGCACGCCGCGCTGGCGGTGGCGCACGAGGCGGTGCGCGACGGCCGGCGGGCCGATGTGGCCTTCGTGGTCTGCGACGGCGGGTGGAAGTACCTGTCCACCGGCGCGTACGGCGGCACGCTCGCCGATGCCGAGGACGCCCTGGAGGGGCAGCTCTGGGCCTGACCGATCTGGTCTGCCGATTACGGGCCGTCGACATTCGTCGACGGCCCGCGCGCTTCCCGACGGACCGCGAGCGGGTGTCACGTTCGTGACAACTTCCGTTGGATGATTCTTGCTGCCGGGTGCGCCAGCGTAGGCTGCGCAGCGTGGCGTACGCGTCGGTAGAGATCATGGCCGGGACCGTCACCGGCGCGGGTGCTACTGATAGTGACAGCGAGACCACTCGATGCGACTGACAGTTCTGGGAAGCGCCGGCAGTTTCCCTGGCCCCGAGTCGCCCTGCTCGGCTTACCTCGTCGAGGCCGACGGCTTCCGGCTCCTGGTCGACTTCGGCTCGGGGTCGCTGTCAAGCCTCCAGCGGTACGCGGGGTTGCACGCCCCGGACGCCATCCTGCTGACCCATCTGCACTGTGACCACATGTTCGACGCCGTGCTGTACGTGGTGGTGCGCCGGTACGCCCCGGACGGCCCCTACCCGCCGCTGCCGGTGTACGCGCCCGCTGGCGCGCCGGACCGGCTCAGCGCCGCGTACGGCGACGACGGCTCGGTGGAGGACGTGTACCAGTTCTACGCGCTCCAGCCGGGCACCTTTCCGATCGGCCCGTTCGCCGTCACCGTCGACCGGGTCAACCATCCGGTCGAGACGTACGGTGTGCGGCTGGAGCACGACGGCCGTTCGCTGTGCTACTCGTCGGACACCGCGCCCTGTGAGGCGCTGCTGCGGCTGGCCCAGAACGCCGACGTGTTCCTCTGCGAGGCCAGTTACCTCGACGGCATGGACAACCCGCCGGATCTGCACCTGACCGGTCGGGAGGCCGGCGAGGCGGCGACCAAGGCCGCTGTGGGTCGGCTGCTGCTCACCCACCTGGTGCCGGCCTGGGGCAGCGAGGCGCACACGTTGGAGTCGGCCGCTTCCGCGTACGCCGGGCCGCTCGAGGTGGTCCGGCCCGGCGCCAGCTACGACGTCTGACGCAGCACGCCCGGTTCGCGAGGCCGGGCCACCGTCGCCGCTTGCTCGGTGTGCAACGGCGCGGGCGTTCCCCGGGGCACCGCGGGTGAGGTGGATCGCCGCACCGCATAGGGTGCAGGCATGGCGCGACCTGACGGGCGAGGGCCCTCTCAACTTCGACCGGTGACAGTGACCCGAGGCTGGAGCACCCATCCGGAGGGCTCGGTGCTCGTCGAGTTCGGCGGCACCCGGGTGCTCTGCACGGCGAGCGTCACCGAGGGGGTGCCCCGCTGGCGTAAGGGCTCCGGGCTCGGCTGGGTGACCGCCGAGTACGCGATGCTGCCCCGGGCCACGAACACCCGTTCCGACCGGGAAAGCGTCAAGGGTCGGGTCGGTGGCCGTACCCACGAGATCTCCCGGTTGATCGGCCGTAGTCTGCGGGCCAGCATCGACCTGAAGGCGCTCGGCGAGAACTCGATAGTGCTCGACTGCGACGTGCTCCAGGCCGACGGCGGCACCCGCACGGCAGCGATCACCGGCGCGTACGTCGCGTTGCACGACGCGGTGGGCTGGCTTGCCGCCCGCAAGTCGTTGGCCGGTAAGCCGGAGAAGGTGATGCACCGCTCGGTGGCGGCGGTCAGCGTGGGGATCATCGCCGGGGAGGCCCGGCTCGACCTCTGCTACGAGGAGGACGTCGCCGCCGAGGTCGACATGAACGTTGTCTGCACCGGCACTGGCGACTTCGTCGAGGTGCAGGGCACCGGCGAAGCGGGCGTGTTCGCCCGCGACCAGCTCGACGCCCTGCTCGACCTGGCCGTCGCCGGCTGCGCCGAGTTGGCCGAAGCCCAGCGGAAGGCTCTCGCGTGAGCACGAGGAAGCCTGCGAGCCCCGCAGTCGCGAACAAAGGTGTCTCAGCATGAACAAGGTCCTGCTCGCCACCCGTAACCGCAAGAAGCTGGTCGAGCTACAGCGGATTCTTGACGGCGCACTCGGCGCGCACCGGATCGCCCTGCTCGGGCTGGACGACGTCGAGCAGTACGCGGAGCTGCCGGAGACCGGCCTGACCTTCGGCGAGAACGCGCTGATCAAGGCGCGGGAGGGCTGCCGGCAGAGCGGGCTGCCGACCATCGCTGACGACTCCGGGCTCGCTGTCGACGCGCTCAACGGCATGCCGGGGGTGTTCAGCGCCCGCTGGTCCGGCCAGCACGGCGACGACCGGGCCAACCTTCAGTTGGTGCTGGACCAGATCGGCGACGTTCCGGACGGGCAGCGGGCCGCCTCGTTCGTCTGCACTGTGGCGTTGGTGCTGCCCGGCGGCAAGGAGCACCTGGTCGACGGCCGGCAGTCCGGGCGGGTGCTGCGGGCGCCGCGCGGTGACGGCGGGTTCGGCTACGACCCGATCTTCCTGGGCGACGGACAGGACCGGACCAACGCCGAGCTGACCCCGGCGGAGAAGGACGCCATCAGTCACCGGGGCAAGGCGTTGCGCGAGCTGGCCAAACTGATCGCCAAGGTGCTGCCGCCCGCCGCCTGACGGGCGCGAGGTGCTGCCGCCCGCCGTTTGACGGGCGCGAGGTGCTGCCGCCCGCCGCCTGACCCGCGGCGGACGACAGCGACCCGCTGGAGATCAGCCCAGCGGGCCGACCTCCTGTTCGATGGCGGCGCGCAACTCCGGCCCGGCGACGACGGCACGGGCCGCCTCCATCACCGGGGCGAGGAACACGTCCGGGCCGGGCTCGCCGGCTGCCGCACCGAGCGCGGCGACGGCCGCCCGACCGGCCGGGGACGGCTCCAGCGGGGCGCGCAGCTGGAGGCCGCGTACCCCGGCCAGCAGCTCCACGGCGAGCAGGCTGGTCAGGTTGTCCAGGACGGTGCGCAGCTTCTTGGCCGCCGCCCAGCCCATCGACACGTGGTCCTCCTGCATTCCGCTGGTGGGCAGCGAGTCCACCGAGGCGGGGGCGGCCAGTCGACGGTTCTCGGCGACGATCCCGGCCGCCGTGTACTGGGCGATCATCAGCCCGGAGTTGACCCCGGCGTCGGGGGAGAGGAACGCCGGCAGTTCCCGGGAGCGGGTGACGTCGAGCAGCCGGTCCACCCGCCGCTCGGCGATCGCGCCCACCTCGGCGGCGGCGATGGCGAGGAAGTCCGCGGCGAAGCCGAGCGGTGCGCCGTGGAAGTTTCCTGTCGACTCGACCCGGCCGTCCGGCAGCACCACCGGGTTGTCCACCACTGACACCAGCTCCCGGCCGGCGACGGTGCGGACGAAGTCCAGGGTGTCGCGGGCCGCGCCGGCCACCTGCGGCGCGCAGCGCATCGAGTACGCGTCCTGCACGGCGTGCGCCAGGTCGTCGCGGTGCGAGTCCATCACCCGGGAGTCCTGCAACAGGCGGTGGATGTTCGCCGCCGACGCCGCCTGACCGGGGTGTGGTCGGATCGCGTGCAGCTCGGGCAGGAACGGCCGCTCCGAGCCCAGCATCGCCTCGATGGCCAGCGCTGCCGTCACGTCGGCCATGGCGAACAGGTGCGCCGCGTCGTGGATGGCCAGCAGCAGCATGCCGAGCATGCCGTCGGTGCCGTTGATCAGGGCCAGCCCCTCCTTGGCGGCCAGCTCGATCGGCTTGAGCCCGGCGGCTGTCAACGCGTCTGCCGCGTCCTGCCGCTCACCGGCGGGGCCGAGCACCCAGCCCTCGCCGAGCAGCACCAGCGCGCAGTGCGCCAGCGGCGCCAGGTCACCGGAGGCGCCCAGCGAGCCGTGCTCCGGCACCCAGGGGGTGATGTCGTGGTTGAGCAGGTCGACAAGGGCTTCCGCCACCAGCGGCCGGACCCCGGATCGGCCCAGGGCGAGGGACCGGACCCGCAGCAGCATCATGGCCCGGACCACCTCGCGCGGCATCGGGGCGCCCACCCCAGCGGCGTGCGAGCGGATCAGCGCGTGTTGCAGCTCGGCCCGTCGCTCCGGTGCGATGAAGGTGTTGGCCAACGCGCCGAACCCGGTGGAGACCCCGTAGACGGGACGGCCCGACGACTCGATGCCGTCCACGATGGCCCTGCTGGTCGCCATCGCGTCGATGGTGGCCGGGGCGAGGACGACAGTGGCGGTGCCGCGGGCCACCGCGAACACGTCGTCGGCGGAGATCCCGGTGGGCTGGATGGTCACGTGCGTCATTGCGGAACTCCGTTGCGTATTACCTGGCGGATCAGGGGGACACCGGGCCGGTAGGCAAGGTGCAGGTGTGACGGCGCGTCGAGGATGACGAGGTCGGCCCGCGCGCCGGGGGTGAGGACACCGATGTCGTCGCGGCGCAGCGCCCGCGCGCCACCGGCGGTGGCGGCCCAGACCGCCTCCGCCGGTGTCATCCGCATCTCGCGGACCGCGAGGGCCACGCAGAACGGCATCGACGAGGTGTACGACGAACCGGGGTTGCAGTCCGTCGCCAGCGCCACAGTGACACCGGCGTCGAGCAGGCGACGGGCGTCCGGGTAGGGCGAGCGGGTGGAGAACTCCGCGCCGGGCAGCAGCGTCGCCACGGTGCGGGTGCCCGACCCGTCGCTGTGGGCGGTGTCGGCCAGCGCGGCCACGTCGGCGTCGCTCAGGTGGGTGCAGTGGTCGACGCTGGCCGCGTCCAGCTCCACGCCCAACCGCACCCCGGGGCCGGGGCCGAGCTGGTTGGCGTGCAGCCGTACGCCCAGCCCGGCGGCCCGGCCGCAGGCCAGGATGGCGCGGGCGTGGTCCACGTCGAAGGCGCCCCGCTCGCAGAACACGTCGATCCACTTCGCGTACGGAGCGGCGGCGGCCAGCATCGGCCCGCAGACCAGTCCCACGTAGTCGTCGGGGCGGTCGGCGTACTCGGCGGGCACCACGTGCGCGCCCAGGAAGGTGGTCTCGGTGCTGGTCTCGGCGGCGATCCGCAGTGAGCGGGCCTCGTCGGCGACGGTCAGGCCGTACCCACTCTTGATCTCCATGGTCGTGGTGCCCTGGCGCAGCGCCTCCCCACGCAGCCGGCGCACTGTGGCGCGCAGCTGTTCGTCCGTGGCGGCCCGGGTGGCACCGACTGTGGTCCGGATGCCGCCGCCGGTGTAGGGCTGACCAGCCATCCGGGCGGCGAACTCGGCGGCCCGATCCCCGGCGAAGACGAGGTGGGCGTGGCTGTCCACGAAACCGGGCAGCACGGCCGCCCCACCGGCGTCGATGTGATGGTCGGCGGCCGGCGCGTACGCGGACTGCCCGACCCAGACCACCCGGCCCTCCTCGACCAGCAGTGCGGCGTTGCGACGGATGCCGAGCGGGCCTTCGCCGGCACCGTTGGTGACCAGCTCCCCGATGTTGTCGACAAGCAGGCTGCCGCTCATGCGGGTGTCACCGCCTCGATCGCTGACGACAGTTCGGTCGGCACGTCGACGGTCAGGTGTCGGCCCTCGGCCACCACCACCCGGCCGTCCACCACCACCTGCTCGACGTCCGCCCCGCTCGCGGCGAAGAACACGCCCACCGGCGGCACCCCGGCGGTGCGGGCGCTGTCCAGGCGTACCGTCACCAGGTCGGCGCGGGCACCCACCGAGATCCTCCCGGCGTCGGCCCAGCCCAGCGCGGCGTGCCCGGCGACGCTGGCGGCGGTCAGCAGGTCGAGCGGCGCGAAGTGACCGCGACGGCGGGTGCGCAGCCGCTCGTCCAGCTCGACCGCCCGAGCCTCCTCGAACAGGTCGATCACGGCGTGGCTGTCGCTGCCGAGGCTCAACCGGATGCCCGCGTCGGCCATCAGCCGGGCGGGGCCGATGCCGTCGGCGAGGTCCCGTTCGGTGGTCGGGCAGAGGCACACCCCGGTCCGGCTGTCGGCGAGCAGTGACAGGTCCGCGCTGGTGGGGTGGGTGGCGTGGACGGCGGTGGTGTTCGGCCCGAGCACGCCGTGCTCGTTGAGCAGCGCGGTGGGGGAGCGCCCGTGCACGGCCCGGCACTCGTCGTTCTCGGCTGGCTGCTCGGAGAGGTGCACGTGCAGCGGCGCCTGCCGCTCCCGGGCCCAGTCGGCGACAGTGCGTAGCTGATCGGCCGGGACGGCCCGCACCGAGTGCACCGCCGCGCCGACCCGGACGTGCGGGTCCGTCGGTTGCAGCGCTGCCGCCCGCTCGGCCCAGCGGCCCGCGTCACCGTCACCGAAGCGGCGCTGCGGCCCGGCCAGGGGCCGGCCGTCCACACTGGAGGTCAGGTAGCAGGTGTCCAGCAGTGTGAGCCGGATCCCGGCGTGCGCGGCGGCCTCCACCAGCGCCGCGCCCATCGCGTTCGGGTCGTCGTACGCGCCGCCGTCCGGTCGGTGGTGCAGGTAGTGGAACTCGCCCACGCAGGTGATCCCGGCGAGCGCCATCTCGGCGTAGACGGCCCGGGCCAGCGCGAGGTAGGTGTCCGGGTCCAACCGGTCCGCGACGGCGTACATCTGGTCCCGCCAGGTCCAGAAGTCACCCCGCCCACCGTGGGTACGCCCGCGCAGCGCCCTGTGGAAGGCGTGCGAGTGCACATCGGACAGGCCCGGCAGGGTGAGGCCTGACAGTGGCACCGTGTCGGCGTACACCTCGACCCCGGCCGGTGGCCTGCTGCCGGGGGTCAGCGGCGTCACCGCCGTGATCCGGCCGTCCTCGACCTCGATCAGCACGTCGGGGGTGGGCTCGGCGTGCTCGGGCAGCCACGCGTACTCGGCCAGCCAGCGGGTGGTGGTCATGCCGCTCGCCTCCTTTGGAGCTGAATCGTCTGCGACATCAACGGCCGGGGTGACATCAGCCGCCAGGGTGACATCAGCCGCCGGGTTGACACCCGCGGCCGGGGTGACGCCGACAGTTGGGGCTCACCGGCTGATTCGTTTACGACATCAGCTCCAAAGGACGACAACAGGAGATGCCGCACCTCGCCACGCCGGAGACCCCGCACCCACCGGCGCCGCAACTCCGTGCCGTCCGAGGAGCGGCTCGCCACCCCGTTCACCGGCATGTCAGCTCCTCCAGCACCCGGGCCAGCGCCCGTACCCCGGCGGCGCAGTCGTCGTCGGTGGCGGCCTCGGCGGGGGAGTGCGAGACACCGGTCGGGTTGCGCACGAAGAGCATCGCGGTGGGCAGGTACGCGGCGAGCACACCGGCGTCGTGCCCCGCCCCGGTGGGCAGCACCGGCGCGTCGAGCAGTGTGGCCAGGCGGTTGGCCAGCCCGCTGTCGAAGGCGACCACCGGGGTGGCCGACTCCTCGGTGACCGTCACCGTCGTACCGTCGCGGCGGGCCCGCTCGGCGAGCTTGGCGCGTACCGCGTCGACGAGCCCGGTCAGCGTCTCCGGGTCGGCCGCCCGGGCGTCCAACCAGCCGGTCACCTTCGAGGGGATCGCGTTTGTGGCGTTGGGTTCGACGGCGACCCGGCCCACAGTGGCGTGCGCGCCGCGCAGCCGGGCCTCCTTGTTCGCCGCCAGCACAGTGAACGCGTAGGTCAGCATCGGGTCGCGGCGGTCCGCCATCCGGGTGGTGCCCGCGTGGTTGCCCTCGCCGACGACGTCGAAGCGCCACCGGCCGTGCGGCCAGATCGCGCTGGCCACGGCGACCGGCGCGTCGGTGTCGACGAGCGCGCGACCCTGCTCGACGTGCAACTCCACGAAGGCGCCGAACCGGCGCAGCAACTCCGGGCGGGCGCCCGCCGGCCGGTCACCGAGCGCCTCGGCGAAGCTCACCCCGGCCGCGTCGCGCAGGCCGGCCGCGCGTTCGGCCGACAGCGCCCCGGTGAGCAGCCGCGACCCCAGACACGGTACGCCGAAGCGCGCCCCCTCCTCCTCGACGAAGGCACCCAGCACCAGCGGCCGGCCGGGGGTGACGCCCGCGGCGCGCAGCTCGTCCACGGCGAGGAACGCGCTCACGATGCCGAGCGGCCCGTCGTACGCCCCGCCGTGCGGCACCGAGTCGAAGTGACTGCCGGTGAGCACCGCGTCGGACGCTCCCGGGTCACCCCAGTGGGCGAAGAGGTTGCCGTTGCCGTCCTCGGTGACCGGCATGGCACGGCGCTCGGCCTGCGCCCGGAACCAGGCGCGCAGCTCCCGCTCCGGCTCGGTCAACGCGTACCGCAGATAGCCGCCGCTGCCGGCGTCCCGTCCGACCGGCGCGATCTCGTCCCACAGAGCCCGGAAGCGGGCGGAAAGGTCGTCGGTCACGCGGGTCCGCCCTCGGTCATGGGCACCCGGACGCCGGTGCGGTCGGCGACCTCGCGGGCGCTCTCGTAGCCGGCGTCGACGTGCCGGATGACGCCCATCGCCGGGTCGTTGGTGAGCACCCGCTCGATCTTCTGACCGGCGAGGGCGGTGCCGTCGGCCACACACACCTGCCCGGCGTGGATCGACCGGCCGATGCCCACCCCGCCGCCGTGGTGAATGGACACCCAGGAAGCCCCGCTGGCCGTGTTGACCAGGGCGTTGAGCAGCGGCCAGTCGGCGATGGCGTCGGAGCCGTCGGCCATCCCCTCGGTCTCCCGGTACGGGCTCGCGACGCTGCCGGTGTCCAGGTGGTCCCGGCCGATCACCACCGGGGCGGAGAGTTCGCCGGAGGCGACCATGTCGTTGAACCGCACGCCCGCCCGGTCCCGTTCGCCCTGACCGAGCCAGCAGATCCGGGCCGGTAGGCCCTGGAAGGCGACCCGCTCACCGGCCAGCTTGATCCAACGGGCCAGCGACTCGTTCTCCGGGAACAGGTCGAGGATGGCCCGGTCGGTGGCCGCGATGTCGGCCGGGTCGCCGGAGAGCGCCGCCCACCGGAACGGACCCCTGCCCTCACAGAACAACGGCCGGATGTACGCGGGCACGAAGCCCGGGAAGTCGAAGGCGCGCTGATAACCGCCGAGCTGCGCCTCACCCCGGATCGAGTTGCCGTAGTCGAACACCTCGGCGCCCGCGTCGAGGAAGCCGACCATCGCCTCGACGTGCGTCGCCATCGACGCGCGGGCCCGGTCGGTGAACTCGGCCGGCTTCGCGGCGGCGTAGTCCCGGGCCTCGGCCAGCTCCACCCCCACCGGCAGGTACGCCAGCGGGTCGTGCGCGCTGGTCTGGTCGGTCACTATGTCGATCTCGACGCCCCGGTTCAGCAACTCCGGGAAGACCTCGGCGGCGTTGCCGACCACGCCCACGCTCAGGGCCCGGCGCTCCCGCTTCGCGGCGCGGACCCGAGCGATCGCGTCGTCCAGGGAGTCGGCGACCTCATCCAGGTAGCGGTCGTGCACCCGACGGTCGAGCCGGGTGCGGTCCACGTCCACGATCAGGCAGACGCCGCCGTTCATCGTGACCGCGAGTGGCTGCGCGCCACCCATTCCGCCGCAGCCGGCGGTCAGCGTCAGCGTGCCGGCGAGGGTGCTCCCGAACCTCTTCGCGGCCACCGCCGCGAACGTCTCGTAGGTGCCCTGGAGGATGCCCTGGGTGCCGATGTAGATCCACGAACCGGCAGTCATCTGCCCGTACATGGTCAGACCGAGCTGTTCGAGGCGGCGGAACTCCGGCCAGGTCGCCCAGTCGCCGACCAGGTTCGAGTTGGCCAGCAGCACCCGGGGCGCCCACTCGTGGGTGCGCATCACCCCGACCGGGCGGCCCGACTGCACCAGCATCGTCTCGTCCTCGCGCAGGTCGGTCAGTGTGCGGACCAACGCGTGGTACGACGGCCAGTCCCGCGCCGCCTTGCCGGTGCCGCCGTAGACCACCAGGTCGTCGGGGCGTTCGGCCACCTCGGGGTCGAGGTTGTTCATCAACATCCGCAGGGCGCCCTCCTGCTGCCACCCGCGGGTGGTGAGCTGGCTGCCCCGTGCGGCACGAATGGGTTGCGTCATCTCTGGTTCTCCTCCGGTCAACCGAGGAACAACTGTCGGCGGGCCGCGGAGGCTTCGAACGCCTCCAGTCGGCGCTGGGTGTCGGCCGGCGTGGCGTCGCAGATCGCCTGCAACAGCACCATGGCCAGGGTCATCGGGGCGGTGTGCAGGTCGAAGACGAGCTGCGCGCCGACCGCGGCGGCGAGCACCACGTCGGCGTGCTCGGTGGCCGGGCTGACCGGCGAGTCGGTGATCGCCACCACTGTCAACCCGGCGTGGCGGGCGTCGCGCAGCGCGTCGAGGGTTTCCCGGGGGTAGCGGGGCAGCACGAAGGCCAGGACGGCGGACGCCCCGGCCTCGGCCGCCTGCTCCAGGCGGTCGGTGAGCAGGCTGCCGCCGTCGTCGAGGACCCGTACGTCCGGGTGCACCTTCGCCGCGAAGTAGGCGAAGTACGCGGCCAGCGGCGCGGCGGCGCGCAGGCCGAGCACCGGCAGTGGGCGACTCTCGGCGAGCAGGCGCCCCGTCTCGGCGATCCGGTCCCGGTCGGCGAGCTGACCGGCCAGTCGGTCCAGGTTGCCCATCTCCGCGCGTACCGCCTGCTGGAGTTCGTTGCCGGCGTCCGTCGATCCGCCCGGAGTCGAGCCGGTGAGGTCCCGCAGCCGGCGGCGCAGCGCCGGGTAGCCGTCGTGGCCGAGCGCGACGGCGAACCGGGTGACCGACGGCTGACTCACGCCGGCCAGTTCGGCGACCTCGGCGGCGGACAGGTACGCCACGCCGGGGGCGTGCTGCACCAGACAGTGCGCGATTCGGCGCTGGGTGGGGGTGAGCCGCACCCCTTGGAACAGGTCGAGCACCCGGTCAGCGGGTGCCGCGACAGCTCCTTCATTCATGAGCTGACTCTATGCATAGAAACTTTCATAGACAACCACCTCGGGTCACCCCCCGCCCCCCGTTCAGCCGCCGTGACTCGTAACATGCGGGCGGCCAGCGTGATCAGGATCGCGTCACCGAGAAGGAGCGCTGTGGTCGCAGTCGAGGACGCCCCGCCCATTCGTGCCTCTCGTCCGGCCCCTCCTCGACGCATCCGGGCGACGGTCGGGGAGGCGGTGCCGGTCATCGCCCTGCTCGGCGCCTTCTTCGTCGTCAACGACATCCGGTCGTGGCTGACAGCCCAGTACTGGGGCGACGAGGCGTGGGTCGCGCTCTCGGTCCGCTTCCCCCTCACCGACCTGCCGGTGACGACCTCGTCGAGCCCGATCGGGTGGAGTTTCCTGCTCAGGCTGGTCCCGGACATCGACCACCTCCGGGTCGTACCCCTGGGTTTCCAACTGCTGACAGTTGTCGCGGCCTACCTGCTGGGCCGCACGTTGGCGTCCGAACGCGCCCAGGGCATCCTCATCGGCATCGTCGCCGGGCTGACCGTCCTGCTCCTGCCGGTCCAGCAGACCCGCCACGACCTGAAGCAGTACACAGCGGACGCCGCAGTGGCGGTCTGCCTGCTCGCCCTGGCCACCTGGACGGAACGCTCCTGGTCTCGGCGACGGCTCGCTGTGGTGGTGGCCGCGGTGGGTCTCGGCATGCTGATGAGTCACACCACAGCCATCGTCGCGGTCTGCGTACTCGGCGGTCTGCTGCTCTCCGTCGCCGTGCGCCGGCAGTGGGCGAGGACGGTCGAGGCGACAGTCGCCGGCATGGTCGCCGGCGCACTCGTGGCCGCCGTCTACTTCGGAGTGTCAGCCAGAGGCAACAGCGACGCCATGCGGGACTACTGGGACGACTTCCTACCGAGCATCTCCGAGCTGCCCGCACACCTCTCGCGGCAGATCAAGGCCCTGTCGCCGATGCTCGGCGCACCCGTGCCGATCCTCGCCGTGCTGCTCGTGCTCGGCGTCCTCACGCTGATCCGACGCGGACACGCCGCCCCGGCAATCGCCGTTCTCCTGCTGCCGGTGGCGGCCATCGGGCTGGGTGTCGCGGGTATCTACCCCCTGCTCGACCCGCGCACCTCCCACTTCCTGATCGTGGTGACGGGCCTGGTGGTGGGCATCGGCATCGTCGGTCTGGCCGACCTGGCCGTCGTCCTGGTCCGCCGCTGGCTCCCCCGGCTACCACAGGGTGTGGTGGCCGCCGTGACCTGCGCCGTCCTGCTCGCCAGCTTCGCCGCCGTCAACCACCGCTGGTACCGCCTGGACGGCGACGAACCCGGGGTCTGGCGGGCACACCAGGCCATCACCGACATCGGGTCGTCGACCCGCTATGTCGCCGAGCACAAGGGGCCACACGACCTCGTCGTCGTCAGCGGGCCCGCCTGGTTCGGGTTCACGCTCTACTCCGACCAGGATCCGCTGAAGCTGGTCGCGCCGGTCACCGGCACCGTCGGCTGGACAGTCACCATGCCCACCCGCGCCGATGTGATCCTCCCGAGAGCCGCCGACGCGCCGTCCATCAAAGACGCCCTCGACGGGATCCTCGCCAGGGCCGCGAAACAGCCGCCCGGCACCCGGGTCTGGCTGGTCCGCGCGTACACCCACCCGAGTGAGCCGGTGTGGCAGGCGGCGCTCGCCGACTATCGCGTGCAACGCGTCACGTCCGGGCCGGAGCCGGTGGTCGTGATCAGCAAAAGGTGACAGCGGCGACGAGTTGACGGGTGACCGCCGGGCGACTGACTGTGGCACCTGTCGGTACCATGCGCCTGGCGGTCGAGCGGAGGAGTTGGCATGCAGCCGGAAGGCCCCTACAGGTTCACCCACTTGCTGGGCGGTTCGCCGGTGGGCAAGGCCTGGGCCGCCATCGACGAGCAGGGCCGGTTCGTGAGCGTGGCAGTGCTGGACGCGACGGTTGCCGCCGCCCCCGGTTGGCGGGAGGCGTTCGCCGAGGTCGCCAACGCGCTCGCCCAGTCACCCGACGGACCCCCGATCACGTACGCCGACTTCTCGGCCGCCGCGCCCTGGGTGGCGTACGCCGCCGAAGCCGGACCCGCCCCGGAGAAGCTGTTCCGCGCGCTCGGCGTGGAGTACAAACCGGTGCCCGCCGCCCCCCGCCCCGTCTCCGCCCCTCCCCAGCCGGTGTCCGGTGTGCCGCAACCCGTGTCCGGTGTGCCACAGCCGGTGTCCGGTGTGCCGCAACCCGTGTCCGGTGTGCCGCAGCCGGTCGTCGACATGCCGCATGCCCCGTGGGCGGTGCAGTCGGCAGCGATCCCGAACCAGCCGCCGGCCCATCCCGTCTCGGCCGCGCCGGCGTCGAGCGCACCCGCGTCGCCCGCCGGGCCGGCCGGCCACGACGTCGCCCCGACGCCGGCAACAGTGTCGGGCCCACCGGCCGACGTGCCACAGTTCGACCCCTACGCCGCCCCCGTACGGCGGATCAAGCCCTCGGCGCCGCCCAAGCGGCGTACCGGCCTCTGGGCCGGTGTGGCCGCGCTGGCCCTGGTGGCAGTGGTCGGTGGCGGCGCCGGCATCTACGCCCTCAGCTCGGATGAGCCCGGCGAGCCGGATCCCCCGCCGACCGCCACCTCCACAGGCTTTCCGGCTGCGACCCCGCTCGCCCCCGGCCTCAAGCCCTGGGCGCAGGCCGCCCTGCGCAGCCCCGAGGAGCGGGCACTTGCCGTTGCCGGCCCGTCCATGGTCTTCGTGGAGGTCATGTTCACCGGGTACGTCCGCAACAAGGCCGATGGCGCCCTGCTGAACAAGGCACCGGTGACCTTCAGCCGGCGCTGTAGTGGTGTGGTCGTCCAACACGAGGGGCACGTCCTCACCAACAGCCAGTGCGTGCAGCCCACCCCGGACGTCCTGGTCGGGAGCGCCCTGAACTCCGTGGCCAACCGACTCGTCGCCGAGGGCAGCCTGCAGGCCAAGGACATCAGCACCTACACCCGCAGCCGGGTGAACACCTCGGTCCTGACCGGCGCGAATGCCGCCGATCAGCCGGAGTCCCGGCTGTACGGGCAACTCAACATCGCCAAGGGCGAGGTGACTGACAGCCCGGCGATTCCGGGCACCGTCGTCCGCGCCCTCCCGATCGAGGCGGGGAACGTCGCCCTGGTCAAGCTGGAGCAGAAGAACCTGCCCACGGCGGAGCTGAACACGTCGGCCAGCGTCAGCCCGGAGACGTCACTGCTCGTCCTGGGCTACGGCACCAGCGACACCAGTTTCCGCGCCGCGACCTACACGGTGCTGTCCAAGACCGTGACAGTGACCGGGGTCGACACCTCGACACCGCTGAACCCGTACCGGATCAATGAGGATCTCGGGCTCTATTCGCGGGGCGGGATCGCCATCGACCCGAGCGGCCGGGTCGTCGGGATGCTCGACAACGACGTGCTGCGGCCCGACAAGGCGAACCGCCTCGTCGTGCCGGTCTCCACCATGACCGCCCTACTCCAGGCTGGCGGCGTCACCAACGCGCTCGGCAAGGCCGACAACCAGTACCGCAGCGGCCTCGACGCGTACTTCGCCGGAGACGAGTCGACAGCCATCGCCCGGTTCGACGAGGCCGCGCGGAACTCCCCGGCCAATCTGCTGGCCCAGTCGTATCGACAGGCGGCCGTCGACAGCCGGGGGCCCGACGACTCAGGCGGGTCGAGCTGGGCCGTGCCGGTGATCGCCGCGGCCGGAGGCGCGCTCGCGGTGGCCATCGTGGTGGCGGTGGCGATGCTCCTGGCGCGACGGCGCAACAGCCGTTTCTAGTGGGTCTGCGTGGCGCCCGGCCGAGGCGCCACGCCGCTGGCGGCCCGTGCGGAACCGCCGATCCGGGTGCCGGTCAACCACGGGCCCAGCGGCGTGCTGATGACGATCCACGCGAACGCCCAAGGGACCACGAGCGCGGCGACCAGGTCGACCACCCCACCGGACCGGGGTGTCTTCAGCACCCACAGGATGCCCGCGTGACTGAGCACGACGGCGATGCCGCAGCCGGCCAGTCGACTGATCACCCGCGACGCCCGCACGCTGATGCGCAGGTCGAGTTCCTCCGCGAGCCGGATGAGACCGACGCTGATCAGGATCGCGGTCAGCACCCCCAGCACCGGGGAGCCGAAGTCGCCGGCCTTGAGGTCCAGATCCCGGTTGAGGCCGAGCAGCACGAAGCCGACGCCGATCGAGAGTGACGCCGCACCGGCGCTGGCCGGAAGGCGCGGGCGGAGCCGCCGCAGCAGCCGCCCGGCCAGCACGAAGACCAGGCACGCCGGGACCAGGAAGAGCCCGAGCGGGCCGGCGGTGACAACGCTGGGCGCGAGGTACGCCGTGACCAGGCCGATCACCGCGACCGTCCAGGCGACAGCGGCGGGGAACCGCTCCAGCCACCGGAACGCGACAGCAGCGATGAAGAGCACCGAGACGAACCAGAAGGCGGAGAACGGTCGGACCGCGGCCGTGCCGCCGTAGAGCGCGTCACCGATGGTCCCCGGTGCCACCTGGCCTGTCACGGCGTCCGCGGCGAGCAGCGCCGCGACCAGGATGAGGAACCAGACCACGTAGGGCACGCCCAGGGTCGTCCACCGCTTGCGCAGTTCCCCACCGAGCGGTCGACCGGGCGACCAGAAGTAGCCGGTCAGGACGAAGAACACGGGCACGTGCCAGGTGTAGATGGACGCGCGGGTCAAGCTGTCGCTCCAGACGTGGCCCGCGACAACCGCGGCGATCCCGACAATCCGGAGGAGGTCGACACCGGCAGAGCGGTTACCCGCCGCCGTTGTCGTGCTCGTTGCGGCCATGGCGGGCATCATTTCAGACAGCGGGACAGACCTACGCCCCGGATCGGCACCGGTTCGGCAGTAGGTCGTGCCGGCGTCGTCGGGTACGGCGCATCGCCTAATCTGGGGCACGACACGCTGCCCACACTGTGGAGGTTCTCCGGGTGTCTCCTCCCCACCCTCCGTGGGCCCGCCTCCGATCGGTGCCCCGACCGGCCTGGATCGGCTTCGGGGTGGTCGTCCTGCTGCTGGCGGCCGTCCCCGTGCTCGGCTGGTGGCCGACGAGGACCGGCGCACCGGACGCCGCCTGGTCGGCGGCCGACGTGGACACTCCGCCGCCCGTCGCGCCCATAGACGGCACCGCCTGCGCCGCTAACGCGCACGGTATGGCCGGCTTCACCCCGGTCAGCGCCCTCGACCTGCCCGAGCGGAACGACCCCAAACGGCCCATGGCTCTCTCGTTCGACCGGACCGGCGTGGTGGCCGGCGGGTTCGACCGGGTCGGCTACTGCCTGGAGTTGACCGGCCCCACCGGTACGCAGTGGGTGTGGACCGCCATGTCGCCGTTCACCACCGATGCTCGACGCCTCGGCCTGCCGACCCGGGCCGGTCAGATCGTCAGGCAACGGATCGCCGATCTGGAGGTCGCCACCAACGCGCCGGGCCTGGCCACCGGCACCGGTCTCACCGGCTATCTGGAGATGTGGCCGAACAAGTACGGGCCGGCCAGCTCCGGTCAGATCCCCGGTGCCGCCGCCGACAGGTACGACTCCGACGACGACGTGTACTCGTCGATCGGGTACGGCTCCTTCCAGGTGCACACGGTCGCGGCCACCCGCCCGGCGCCCGCCGTCCCGCAGACCGTTCTCGCGGTCAACGGGTTCACCTCGACCGACCAGCCGCTGTCGGTGGGCATCGGGACCGCCCCCACCGGTCAGCCCGACTGGACGACCGCCGGTAATGCCGGCACGTACACCCAACGTCGGCTGACCACCTACGCCCGCGCGTCGGTGCTCACCGTCAGCCAGCACCCCCGGGACCGGCAGCTGTACCCCCGGGACGCGGCCGGCGGCGCTGTCGTGCCGGTGGCGGGAAGGACTACCGACCCGCGGGTCCGCGCCGTCCGACTCAAGGTCGTCAGCGGAGCCGACGGCTGGGACGAGACGGTGCCCGTCGGGGCTCGCGGTGAGTTCGCGTTCCGGCAGCGGATCACCGCCGCGCTTCGGGAGTACCGATTCGAGTTGCACGTGCTCGGCGACGGCGTCGCCCGACGGGCGGCCCTGTGGGAGGGCGTGGTGTCCGGCGACGTGTACGTCATCCAGGGCCAGTCCAACGCGGTGGCGGCCAGTCACCGGGGCTCGTCGATCGGTGAGGAGTCCCCGTACGTCCGCAGTTTCGGCTCGACCACGGGCGACCGGGTCCTCTCCGGCGCGGACCGTACCTGGAACTACGCCGTCTCGGGTACGGTCCGGCAGCCCGGCTCGGTCGGCCAGTGGGGGATCCGCGCGGCCCACCGACTCATGGACACCTACCAGGTGCCGGTGGCCGTGATCAACGGCGCGGAGAGCAGCAAGGTCGTGTCGTTCTTCCAACGCAACGACGGCAACCCCGGTGACCTGCGCACCAACTACGGCCGCCTGCGGCAACGACTCACCGCCGCCAACGTCATCGCCGAGGTCCGTGCGGTGTTCTGGTACCAGGGCGAGGCCGACAACAACGACGCCGCCGGGCACGTCGCCGGGTTCTCCGCGCTGTTGACCGACTGGCGTCGGGAGGTCGGCGTCCGGACCGACGGCGGCACCCGGTACTACGTCGTCCAGGTCGGCAGCTCACCGTGCGGAAACACCTCCGGCGGCCCGCTGCGTGAGGCCCAGCGACGGATGGCCGACACCCTGAAGGTGACTGTGCTGTCGACCACCGCCCTGTCGGGCCGGGAGGGTTGCCACTTCGCCTGGGAACAGGGCTACCGCGAGTTGGGCGATCAGGCGTTCGCGGTCCTGGCCCGCGACATCCACCGTGGCCCCGGCGAGGGCGTGGCGGCCCCGAACCCCCGGTCGGCTGCCTTCACCGACGCTCGGCGTACCCAGGTGATGGTTCAGCTCCGTAGCGTCGACCCACTGACCGTCCGGGCCGGCGCGGGCACCGACTTCACGATCGACGGCGGCACCGCCACCGTCACCGGCGTCGAGTACCGCGAGGGTGGGCGGCTCGTGCTGAGCCTGTCCGGCCCGGCCGACGGCGCAAACCGGTTGAGTTACCGGGGCGATGCCGGGCCCTGGTGTGTGAACGCCGCCGGGGCCGGCCTGCTGGCCTTCCAGGGGCTTCCGATAGCCGGCGGATAGTCCGCCCAGCAACGGCCCGGTCGAGGGCCGGGGACTGCGAGGGCTGGTTTGCGCTTCGCGGGTTCAGTTGAGAGCGGCGGCCCGGCTGTCCTGCCGGCCGATGAGTCGCCGGAGCCCGGCCAGGGGCGCCGGTCGGTCCACCAGGTCCACCGGCCCCGGCGCCGGAGTGCGCGCGGGGGGCGCGGACACCGAAGTGGTGAGAGCCAGCAGCACGACGATCCAGGTCAGCCCGTCCACCGACAGTGGGTTCCAGACGACCTCGGTGAACGAGTAGACGATCAGAAGCACGAGCGGCGCCTTGGCGGTGAACGCCTGCCCGTCTTCGACGCCCCGGTGCATCAGGGTGGCCGCCCAGAGGCCGAACAGGGTCAGTGCGACCAGCCCGCCGGAGAAGATGACCAGGACGTACCCGGAGTGGAAGAAGTGGGTGGGTGCCGCTCCGATGTCCTGCAGGTGGAACCACTTCGAGACGCCGACCCCGACGGCCTCCCGACCGTTCAGGTACTCGCGGGCCGCGACCCAGATGTTGCCCCTGTTGCTCAGCGTGGTCTTCGACGCGCTCCAGGTCAGGTACGTGGCAGCTGTCAGTGCGCCGATGACGAACGCGACGCAGATCGCGAAGGGGATCTGCAGGCTCGGTCGCAGGCGCTGTACGAGGAGTGCGGCCAGCACCCAGGCGCATACCGCCCCGACGGCCAGGTAGCTGGTGCGGGAGCCGGTGGCGACGATCACCAGCAGGCAGAACGACGTCGTCACCACCAACTCACTGCGGCGCATCGCGCAGAACGCGGCCACCAGGGTGAACGACGCGAGCATCGCCACGTAGTTCTCGGAGTTGTAGAAGCTCTTGAACAGCGCCCCGGCCACCGAGCACTTTTCCAGCTTCCCGCCGGTACAGAGTCGCCACGACTGCTCGTACACGGCGGTTGGGATGGTCAGCAGCGCCAGGACCGCCAGCCCGGTGTAGGCCATCGTCCGGACACTCACCGCGGTGCGCGCAGCCATCAACCAGATGGCGAGCAGCAGCAGCGCTGCCGCCCCGTACGCCGGCAGCCGCGAACCGTAGAACCCGCCGCCGGTGAGGGCGTCGACGCTGGCAGACCAGACCAGCAGCGCCCCGGCCATCGCGATCGAGATCCGCAGCCACACGTCGGATGGTCCGCGCAGAACCGCCCGGCCGGACAACACCAGCCAGGCCAGCAGGGCGATCAGCAGCACGCCGATGAGCACCGAACTCTTGTCGCCGGCGACCGCTGGCGCCGCGTTGGTGAGCACGGCGAACCCGACCAGAGCGACAGCTGTCGCACTGTCGCCGAAGGAGGCGGCGATGTTCCGCCGGATTCGGATCAACCACAGGGCTACCGCGACGCCACCGACGGTCAGTAGGACACCGAAGATGGTGGTCACGTCAGACCCTTTCTCGGTCAGCTGCCGATGCCGCCTCGGCGTCGGCCTCGCGGGGCGGGTCGCGTCGCAGGGCAGCGACGAGGCACCCCCACAGCAGGACGGCGAGCAGAGCGTCGCACACCAGACTCGACACGACCGCACCCTGCCACCCGTACGCCGGAATCAGCCAGACGTTCAGGCCGGCGTTGACCACGCCGACCGCGATCTGGGCTACCGTCCGGCGTCCCTGCATCCGGGCACCGGACAGGGTATCGGCGGCGAGATAGTGGATCGCCTTCAGTACCAGCAGAGCGCTCAGGCCCTGCAGGGCAAGGGTCGCGGCCTCGTATTCGGGACCGAAGACCACCGGCATCATCCAGGCGAACGCGACGAGAAGGAGAGATGCCGGCACGCTGAACGCCAGGTAGCGCGGCAGTAGCTTGCGCGTGAGCCGCAGTGCGGCCCGAGGTCCGTTTCGCCCGGCCTCGAAGAAGTTGGGGTACGCGACCGCGGCCATCGACCTGGCGGGCGTGTACGCGAAGTCGACAACGCGGTACGCCGCGGCGTAGATGGCCGCGCTCTCCGTGGTCCCCAGCTTGGAGAGCATCACCTTGTCGAGATCGTTGTACACGGTCTGAGCGGACAGACCCACGGCGAACAGCATGCCGGTACGCGCCTGCGCCAACGATCCCCGGACTTCCAGCGGAGTCCGACCTGCCCCTCGTAGGCCACCCAGGACCACTGCCACGCACACCACCGTTGACAGCAGCACCGAGGTCACCGCCCACGCGTGCAGGGTGACCGGTCCGGCCGCCGCGGCCAGCGCGATGACCCCGACCAACCGGGCGACCTGCAGCAACGCGGGAATGACGGAGGCGAGCAGGATCCGGCCCCGGGCCTGGACCGAGGCGGCCACCGCCTCGATGAGGCGCCAGGCCACCAGATCGGCGAAGGCCAGACAGAAGAGGTCGATCAGGCTCGCCTGGGCACCCCAGATCAGCGCGCCCGCCGCAGCGACGAGCACTGTGGCACCAGCCCCGAACACCACCGACAACATCAGCCCTCGGGCCAGGTGTCGGGCCCACTCGGCGGGCGCGTCGGCGTGACTCTGGAAGATCAGGCTCGGTGCCCCGGCCGACGCGAACGGCGAGATGACCGCCACCAGGGCCGTGATGCCGACGAAGAGGCCGTACGTGTCGATGGGCATTTCCCGCGCCAGCAGCACGAAGAGCGCTCCCTGGGCGAGAGTCCGCAGCAGGGTTCCCACGAAGAACCTGCCGGACTTGCGCAGGAAGGCGTCACCCCGGCGAGGCGCCCGGTGCCGTGGTGATGCGCTGCGGTCCGGCTCGCCCACGAGGTCGACCGCTCCTTGGGCGAGGGTCATCGTCGTACCGCCTCCACCCATTGTCGGCTGATTCCGGCCGGATCGAAGGCGACCGAGCGGGCGTGCCAGGCCTTCTCGAACTCGACGGGCCCGGGCCGGCCGTAACCCGTCAGGTGCCTGATCGCCTCGGCGAGGGCGGTCGAGGTCGGTGCCGTCGTCAGCATGCCCGGCACCAGGTCCGGCACCATCTCGTCGACGGCGGACACCGGCATCGCGGCGACCGGCAGACCCACTTCGGCTGCCTCCACGAGGCTGAAACCGAAGGTCTCCGCCAGCGACGGGTGAACGAGCAGGTCGGCGTCGGCCAGCAACCCGCGGACGTCGGGGATCCGGCCGAGGAAGGTCACCCGATCCGCCAGGCCGCGCTCGCGCACCCGGGTCTCCAGCAGTGTCCGCTCCTCGCCGTCTCCGGCAAGCGTCAGGTGGTAGGCGGTGGGCAACTCCGCGAGCGCGTCGATCGCGCACAGGTGGTTCTTCAGGGGGCGCAGCGCGCCGGTGGTGACCAGCCGGATCCGCGCCGGGTCGGCGATTGGCCGGGGCGGGACGAACGGCGCGGTCGGCACCGGATTGGGAATCGTGACGACGCGTGACCCGGAGTGGAGATTGCGCACCGTCCGGGCCACCCCGTCGGACACGGCCACGACGAGCCGCGGCCGGAGAGCACCGAACCCGGACGCGCGGGCGAGCATCCGCACCCGACGGTCGGCCCGCATCCGCTCGGGCAGCAGCGAGTGCTCCCAGGCGATGAACGTCCGAGATGAGCCAGCCAGAGCCGCCCCGACGGGCACGCTGCCCCACAAACCGCTGGCGACGACCTCCACGTCCGGCGGCAGGCTCCGCAACCGGCGGCGCAGCGGGGGGACAGCTTCCACCAGGCGGGTGAGCCGCGACCCGAGGTCCAGGGTGTCGACACGGAGATCGTCGAGCCCCTGCGGGACTCCCCGGGACAGGACGGTCGCGGACACCTCCACGCCGTGACGTGCGAGCCCACGCATCACCAGGACCGCGGCCCGCTCCATGCCGTAGTACGGCTCGAGCTGCGGCAGTACGAAGTGCAGACGCATCAGTGTGGCCGTTCGGTATCAAGCGGTCGAGTGGGGCTGCTGGGGGCCTTCGACTTGCGCATGGCGACCCGTTCCAGGGTCGACCGGGGTACGAGCCCGAGCGCCGCCAGCACCGCGTTCCGGGCGGACGGAGGCGAGTTGCGGCGGATCGCCCGCACCATCTCCCGTACGCCCTCCCGGTCTCGGGCCTGGAGAGCGTAGCGGAGGGTCTGGGCCGCGATGAAGTCCGAGAAGGTCCCCGGCGCCCACACTCCCTCCCAGCGCTGGGCCCAGTGCCACGAGGTACGCCAGTCGGCGCCGGCCGAGATCGACCCGGGGCTGCCCACGGTGTAGACGGCCGTCGCCTCCTCCACCTGGACGATCTTCACCCGGGGCAGCCGGGCGACCCGGACCAGCCAGTCCCAGTCCTGGTGTCGGGGGAGCGTCTCGTCCCAGCGGCACTCGGTCGCCAATTCGTACGTGGTCAGGAGCGTCGACGTGGGCAGCGACTGCCGGCCGATGCCGAGGTGACGGCGGCGGAACAGGTAGTCCTCGGGCAGCATGCCGTCGGGGATCACCTCGGCGGGGGCCGGTGCCGGCAGCGGCTCGGCGCCGTCCTTGCGTTGCAGGATCCGGGATGACACGACGGGGCGGAACCCGGCCGCCGCGACCCGCTCGAGCGCTGGCACCTGTGCCGCCAGCTTGGTCGGCAGCCAGGTGTCGTCGTCGTCGAGGAACGCGACGTGGCTGCCCGGGATGGCGTGGGTGACTCCGAGGTTGCGGGCGTACGACCCGCGCCGGCCACCGCCGGTGCAGACCACCCGGTCGATGTGCTGCCCCAGGTTCCGCACTGTCTGCGGCACCTCCGGGGTGTCACAGACGACCACGATGTGCACGGATGCGCCCTGCTGGGATCGGGCGGAGAGCACCGCGTCGGCGATGCTGGGGCGGCCCGTGGTGGGGATCACGACGGATACGTTCGGCATTACGTTCTCCATGCGTTGGGGGTACGACCGGCACACGGCCGCCGGGTACGGCCGTTGGCCGTACCCGGCGGTGTGCTGGTGCGTGGGCGGATCAGCGGCCGCCGGCGCGGAACACCTCGGTCACCGTACGGAGCACCACCTTGACGTCGAGCCAGAGGGACCAGTTCTCGATGTAGAAGTTGTCGAAGCGGGCCCGGTCGGAGATCGGGGTGTCGCCGCGCAACCCGCTGACCTGCGCCAGGCCGGTGAGCCCGACCGGGACGCGGTGGCGCATCGCGTACTGGGGGTATTCGGCCGAGAACTTCTCGACGAAGTAGGGACGCTCGGGCCGGGGGCCGACCACGCTCATGTCGCCGCGGAGGATGTTCCAGAGCTGCGGAAGCTCGTCGAGGGAGGTCCTGCGCATGATCCGACCGATCGGCCCAACCCGCCGGTCGTTGGCGATGGACCAGTTGGTCTGCGACTCGTGCTCGTCGACGGGGCGCATGGACCGGAACTTGATGATGTTGAAAGGTCTCCCGTGCCGACCGATTCGCTCCTGGTAGAAGAAGATGCCGGGGCCGCCGTCGATGAGCGTGGCGACAGCGCAGATGAGGAGCACCGGGCTCAGCAGGAGCAGCGCCACCGAGGCGAACGCGATGTCCGACGCGCGCTTGAGCGCGGACTGTGGGCCGGAGAGGGTGATGTCGCCGATGCTGACGACCGGGACCGCGCCGATGTGGTCGCCGTGCGAACGGGACCCCCAGAGGGGGGTGGCCGCCCACAGGTCGCACTCTGCCGTCCGTGGCCGGGCCAGGATCTCCATGAGTGAGGTCTCGGAGCAGCTCGCGTCCGCGACGATCACCACGTCGCACTCGCGCAGCCGTACCAGGCTGTCGAGGTCGTCGAGGGACCCGATCAGCGGCAGCGCCGACGGGCCGTCCGGGGTGTCGACACAACCCACGAAGCGCAGGCCGTACTGGGGGTAGCGGCGCAGGAGCCGGGCGAGTTCCACGGCGGTGGGGCCGCTGCCGACGATGATGGTGTTGTGCTCGACCCACCGGCGCTTGCGGGCGACGATGGCGAACTCGCGGGTGACAGCCCGCCCGAGGATGACCAGCCCCGCCGACGCGGCGACCCCCCGGGTGAAGCTGAAGACGTACTCGGCGGACTCGTGACGCATCGCCGCGACGATGGCGACAGCGGACGCCGCGGCCAGCAGACGCCCGCAGAGGCTCGGCACCTCGTCGAGGAAGCTCACGTGACGTCGTGCCCGGTACAGGCCGCCGCTGGCGAAGACGATCACGGTCAGGACCGTCATGGCCAGCGTCCCGCGCCAGTACTGCTGAGTGACCAGCAGCGGCGTCAGCAGTGCCAGGACGTCGACCGGCGCTGTCATCATCCAGGCCCGCAGCCACCGGGTCCGGGTGGAGGCGCGTGAGCCGGCGTACGGCAGGACGGCGGTCGTGTCCAGGCCAGCGCGAGGCTCGTGCTCTACAGGCGCAGGCGCAGGCGCAGGCGCAGGCGCGGCCGAGCGCCGGTCGGCGGGCGACGGCACGGCCGGAGTCTGGTGACCCGAAGTCTGGTGACCGGGAGGCTGGTAACCGGAAGTCTGGAAACCGGCAGGCTGGTAGCTGGCCGGCTGGTAGCCCGGGAACTGGTAGGCGGGAGGGCGACTCCCGCCGAAGCTCCCCTCGTCGTCGCCCTCACCGTCGCCCTGGGCATCGGTGGCGTTGCCGTCGCGGTCATCGGCCGGTACCGGCCGATGCCACATGGCGGGCTGATTGGACATTATGGACCTCCCCGTGAGGGCCGGCTGACCTGGCCGGCCCGTAAATCGAGACAAGGCGACGGCCGGCAACAGCCACCGGCCCGGGTGTTACTTGGCGCTGGCGAGGATCTCGGTGACGGAGTCACGGCGCACGGCATCGTAGAAGGTCTTTGCCTTCTCGGTGTTCGCGAAGACGACGCTCTCGCTGCCCACTCGGCCAGTGCCCTTCGTCGGGCTGGTGACGAAGGTGAGGTTACGGCCGCGAAGGCTCCGCAGGTCTGTCGCCATGCTGACGAGCGACATGTTCTCGTCCACCGACACGGCGCTCGAGGTCGCCTTGACGAAGGAGTTGAGCCGCCCGGGATTGGTGACGATGCCGCCGGACACGGCCTTGTCGAGGATGGCCTTGATGACCTGCTGCTGGTGACGGATGCGGGCGAAGTCGCCGTCGGCGAACTGTTTGCGCTGGCGGGAGTAGTCCAGCGCCGTCTCACCGTCCATCCGCTGCATTCCCTGTTCGAACTTCCGGAACGGCGGGTGGATCGACGTGAACGACTTCTCCGCGTTGATGTCGACGCCGTCCAGGGCGTCGATGATTTCCTTGAAGCCAGCGAAGTCGATAATCATGACGTGGTCGATTCGCACCGTGGTGAACGATTCGACTGTTTGCACCATCAGCGGAATGCCACCCCAGGCGTACGCTGCGTTGATCTTCGCATCGCGGCCGCCGTGCCCGCCGTTCTTGGCCTTCGGCACGTTCACCCAGGTGTCCCGAGGGATCGAGACGAGCTGCGCGCTGGCCCGGTCCTTCGGGATGTGCGCGACGATGATGGTGTCGGTGCGCGAGCCACCCGTGCTCTCCGGGTCGCGGGAGTCGCTCCCCAGGATCAGGATGTTCATCGCGCCGTTGGCCACCGCCTGCGGACGTCCCTCCTCGGGAACGTCGGCGAAGGCATCCACCCGGTCGATGTCCTTCTCGACCGAGCGGAGATAGAGGGCGCCACCGATCATGCTGCCGCCGCCCAGGATCGCTGCGACTACCAGGCAGATGACGAGGACGCGACGCCAGCGAGGGCCACGACGTCGCCTCTTGCCTCCGGCCGGGACATCCTCGTACGGGTCGACTGCGTGTGGATCGACGAACTCGGTGTCGGCATCGGTGTACCGCTGAGCACCAGACATGCCGGCGATGCTACTGATTCCGCGTCCCTGTCGTGCACCCTCGTCCTTTCGGGTATCGCGTGCCTGCCGACCGGTGCGACGAACCCGGCCCTGCGTTCGGACGGACTGCCGGTAACGCCGGCCCGGAAGCGCTTTGCAGGCCCTATTCTGCCGCCCCGGCGGGAGGACGGAAACGACGTGGTCATCGGCTTTCGCGATGACCTCCCGCCGCCGCCCGAACCCTGCTACAACGGCACCCGTGGATCGAATCAAGCTCCGACGGGCCGTCGCGCGTACCCCACTCGCCCCGATTGCCGCCTTTCCCAAGCGGCTTCGCACTGTCGCGCGGCACGACGCCAAGGTGCTGCGCCGCTCGGCGCGTTGGCTGCTGACCTCCCGCGAGCACCACAACTACACGTACGACCTCACCTCGTTGAGCCGCAACCACCTCGCCTGGTTCGTCAGCGTGGTCTGCGACATCCCGATCAAGCAGGTACGGGCGTACCTCGGCGAGATCGAGTCGGACGACGGCCTGCGCCAGCACCTCCTGGCGGCGATCGCCGCCTCCGACCGGCGCGGCCTCGCCGACAAGGAGATCCGCTACGCGCGACGGATCGGCTGGTACGCCATCGTCCGTGCCACCCGCCCCACCCACGTCGTCGAGACCGGTGTCGACAAGGGACTCGGCAGCGTCGTCCTGGCGTCCGCCCTGCTGCGCAACGCCCAGGAGGGGCACCCGGGCCGGGTCACCTCACTGGACATCAACCCCGAGGCCGGCTACCTCGCCCGGGTCGCGCCATGGTCGGACGTCGTCGACCTGGTCATCGGCGACTCGATCGCCTCGATCAGCGCGCTGGACCGCCCGGTCGACCTGTTCCTGCACGACAGCGACCACAGCCGTGCCCACGAGAAGCGTGAGTTCAACGCCGTGGAGCCCAAGCTCGCCCCCGACGCGATCCTGCTCACCGACAACGTCACCAGCACCAACGTGCTCGCCGAGCACGCCGAACGCACCGGCCGGCGGTTCCTCGCCTACCGGGAGACCCCAGCCGACCACTGGTACCCGGGCGACGGGATCGGCGTGGCATGGTAGCCGGGTGCGGCTGACCTCGATCCACACGTACCCCGTCAAGGGTTGTCACCGGCTCGAACACGACGGCGCGTTCGTGCACCAGTGGGGCCTGGCCGGCGACCGGCGCTGGATGGTCGTGGACGCCGACGGCGTCGGCGTCACCCAGCGGGACACGGCCCGGCTCGTCAACCTGCGCGCCGCCGTGCGCCCCGGGGGCCTGTCGCTGCGCGCCGACGGGCAACCCGACCTCGACGTGCCGGAGCCGACCGCCGGTGAAGCGGTACCGGTCCGTACCTTCCGCAGCCGCACCTTCCCGGTCCCCGCGCTGCCGGCCGGCCAGGCGGCCGACGACTGGCTCGGCGCCCTGCTCGGCCGACCGGTCCGACTGGTCTGGCTGGCCCAGCCGACCCGCCACCTGGCCGCCGGGACCCGCGAACACGACACCGGTGACCAGGTCAGTTTCGCCGACGCCTACCCGGTGCTGCTGACGAACGCCGCCTCCCTCGACGCCCTCAACGACTGGCTGGCCGAAGCGGGGGAGGAACCGGTTCCGATGACCCGGTTCCGACCCAACCTGGTCGTCGACGGTGCGCCGGCCTGGGCCGAGGACGACTGGGTGGGCCGGCGGCTGCGCATCGGCGAGCGGATGTTCCAGGCCGCCGGACCGTGCGACCGCTGCGTGGTGACCACCACCGACCAGGAGACCGGGGTACGCACCAAGGAACCGCTGCGCACCCTCGGGCGGCACCGCAACGTCAGGCAGAAACTCCTCTTCGGACTCAACCTGGTGCCGCTCGACAGCGGACCCCTCGCGGTGGACGCCCCGATCGTCATCGCGCCCTGACCGGGGCGGCCGACCGGCAATCGGCACCCCACGGTCACCGTCCGTCGATGCTGTCTTAGCTTTGGCTTAGCCCGCTTGTCGGCACCGATCGGGTCCGGCAGCATCGCCGTCGTGACGGACGGAAGCGCTGTCGACATCAACATCGACCTGGACCATCCTCCAGAGGACCGGCCCGCGCCGTCGTCCGGCGCGAAGCCCTGGCTGGTCGCCACCGGCGTCACCATCCTCGCGGCGACTCTCGGACTCACCCTCACCCTGCGCTCCGGCTCCACCCCGGCCTGCGCCGCCGGTCGGACGCTGGCCGCCGCGCCGCCCACCGGCAACGCCACACACACCGGCAAGGCCACCTTCTACGACTCGAAGGGTGCCGGCGGCAACTGCTCGAACCCGGCCGCCCCGGCCAACCGGCTCTACGTCGCGCTCGGTCCGACGGAATACTCCGCAGGTGCCGCCTGCGGTGGATTCCTCGACGTCGTCGGCCCCAGGGGCACCGTCCGGGTGCTCATCATGGACCAGTGCCCGGAGTGCGAGCCCGGCCACCTCGACCTGTCCCGCGAGGCGTTCGCCCGGATCGCCGACCCCGTCCAGGGCCTCGTTCCGGTCACCTACCGCGCGGTGGTCAACCCACCGCTGCCCGGACCACTCACCTTTCGGATCAAGGAAGGCGCGTCGCAGTGGTGGTTCGCCGTCCGCGTCGGCAACCACGGCAACCCGCTGCGGTCCGTCGAGGTCCGGCAGCGTGACAGCGACCCCTGGCAGTCGGCCGCCCGGCAGGACTACAACTACTGGCTGATCGCCTCCGGCGCCGGGCCGGGCCCGTTCAACGTCCGGGTCACCGACGTGTACGGCAACCGGGTCACCGTCGGCGGCATCCGGATGGCGCCGGGCCAGGTGCAGAACAGCACGGTCCGGATGTACGCACCCGGTGGCGGGGCCGCCACGCGTCGCCCGTCCGCGTCGCCCCGACCGCCGAGCAGCCGACCCACCGTCACGCCGACGCCGACTCGTCGCTCGGTCGAGGTGGCGAGGACGAGCGCCCCGGCCACCGACGCGCCGACCACCAGCTCGGCCCGGGCCAACGCCCGGTGGTGCGAGGGCTGACCGCTCAGTCGGCCACCCTCAGATCGAGCCACATCAGAATCTCGTCCCGGTCGTCATCGGGAGCGACCCGCAACGCGCCCGGCAGCCGGCCGACCTCCCGGTACCCGAGGCGGCCGTAGAACTTGTCCAACCCCAGCCCGTCACGCACCGTGACGTGCAGCGCCTCGTGGCCAAACGCCCTGCCCAGTCGGGCGGCCTCCACCATCAGCGCCGAGCCGTAGCCGGCGCCCTGGGTGTCCGGGTGGACCATCACCCGCTTCAGCACACACCAGTGCGCAGTGAGCGGAAAACGGTTGTCACTGAAGATCAGCATCGCCGCCAGCCGGTCCCCGGAGTAGCCGACCAGCAGCCGGTCCGGTCCGTCGGCGATGCCGGCGAAGGTCGGATCGGCGGTGACGAGCACGTCGGTGGCGGTGACCGGTGGCACGAAACCGACCGCCCCACCGGCGTTGCTGACGTCCACCCAGAGGTCGACGACCTCGGCACGCAGCTGCGGGGTCAGGTCAGGATCGAGGACGAAGCGCAGACTCACGCTCGCCATCCTGACCCGACGACCAGGCCCATGACCCGCGACAGTGACGCGCCCGACAACCGCCGTTCAGCACGTGTTCCTGATTGTCTGTGCGGGAGAGGGGATTCGAACCCCCACATCCTTCCGGATACAGGTTCCTAAGACCTGCGCGGCTGCCATTACGCCACTCCCGCCAACTCCCTGAGTCTAGAGTGTCTGGCTGCGACGGTGTTGAGCCCGGCCTCCTTGAGAAGGGTCGAGATCGTGCCGTGACCAACTCTGTATCCTCCGCCAGGCAGATCGCGAAGAATGCCGGACAGCCGCTTCGGCCCGACATCCGGGTGCTTCAGCGCCTGTTCTATCACCGCCGCACGGTGAGCCCTCGAACGCCAACTGCGATTCGGACGTGGTCTCAACACTCCGTCCTGCTCCAGTCTTCGCCGAACCTTGTGCAGATACGCCGGGGTCCAGCCCCACTGCCGTGCCGCCTGCGTGGCCGTCACCTGCTGGGCATCGACCTGACCGAACAGGTCGACGACTTCCTGGCGAGTGGCCAGTCGGCGATCGGAGCTGGACGCGCCGTCGTCGCGTTCCCTCCCATCGGTCGGCGTCGCGACGATGAGATCAGCAGCTCGGTTCCGACGGCCGGCATAGGTGTCGGTCTGGCTGTGGCAGTTCGGGCAGAGGATCCGCAGGTTCGGTGGCCGGTTGTCGAGGAAATCCCCGTTGATGTGGTCGACGTGCAGAATGAGCGACTCGCCCCGCCACACCGGCCCTATTCCGCACCCCTCGCACTCCTCCAGCACGCCGATTGTGCCCAGCGCCCACTTCAACCGCGCGCCGGGCGTCCGTCGGGACCCAACGGGCAGCACGACCAGGAGCTGCGCGGATGTGGTGCGCCGTTCGCCAGCCCGCCCCTTGTTGTGTGCCTGCCTGGTGAAGTGCGACGTGTCGATGCCGAATCTCTTGAGCTGTCGGCTGATGTGTGCGTGCGAGCCACCGCTGACGCGAACGCCGAGCAACCGCATCACCTCGGTGATGTTGTGTGCGGCGGCGGCAGCGGCGGCCAGCGCTTCGGGCGTGTACTTGTATCGAACCACTGACGGACCGTAGCGAAACGGTCCGACAGGTCAGTCCAGGCCGAGGTCGCGGCGGAGCTTGGCGACGTGCCCGGTGGCCTTGACGTTGTAGAGCGCCCGCTCGACCTTGCCGTCGGCGTCGATCACGAACGTCGAGCGGATCACGCCGGTGACGGTCTTGCCGTAGAGCTGCTTCTCGCCGTACGCGCCGTAGGCGGTCAGCACGGCCTTGTCCGGGTCCGACACCAGCGGGAAGGTGATGGCGTCGCGCTCGCGGAACTTCGCCAGCTTCTCCGGCTTGTCCGGGGAGATGCCGACGACCTCGTAGCCGGCGGCCTGGAGTGAGGCGAGCGAGTCGCGGAAGTCGCAGGCCTGCTTGGTGCAGCCGGGGGTCATCGCGGCCGGGTAGGCGTACAGGACGACCTTGCGACCCCGCAGGTCGGCGAGGGAGAGCTGGTCGCCGGTGTCGGTGGCGAGGGTGAACTCGGGCGCGGGGTCACCGGGGGAGAGGCGGTCGGGCGAGGTCATGGTCCCGACCCTACCGCCGTGGCGGCGAGCGCTGCCGCCGACGGGACGCGTCGGCGGGCCTGACCTGGAGTGATCAAGCCCATGCGTTGTTGCCAGAGTCTGGCAACAACGACGGTTGGGAAATAGGCTGACCCACGCCGGCCCGGTCGGGCCCGCTGACGCGTGGGAGGTCGCGTGGAGACACTGGCGATGCACATCTCGAACGGGATCATCGACGGTCCCGTGGCAGCGATCTTCGCTGCGCTCGCTCTTGCCGCGCTCACCGCCTGCGTTCTGCGCGGCCGGCGCGACCTGGACGACCGGCTGGCCCCGATGGCCGGCCTGGTGGCGGCGTTCATCTTCGCCGTCCAGATGCTCAACTTCCCGATCTTCACGGCCGGTGTCAGTGGTCACCTGCTCGGGGGCGCGCTCGCCGCCATGCTGGTCGGCCCGTGGGTCGGCGCGCTCTGCGTGGCAGTGGTGCTGGTCGTGCAGGCGCTGATCTTCGGCGACGGCGGCGTGGCGATGCTCGGCCTCAACATCACGAACATGGCGTTGCTCGGCACTGCCGCGGCGTACGCGCTGATCGCGCTGCTGCTGCGGGTGCTGCCCCGCACGCGGGCCGGTCTGGCCGTGACCGCGTTCGTCGCCGCGACGCTCAGCGTGGTGGTGGCGTCGCAGGGCTTCGTCCTGGAGTACTGGCTGGGTGGCACCACCGACCTGGGCAACAACCTGGGTGGCCTGGCCGGCACGATGGCCGGCGTCCACCTGCTGATCGGCATCGGCGAGGGCCTGATCACCGCGACCACTGTGCTCACCGTCGCGAAGGTACGCCCCGACCTGGTGTACGCGCTGCGATCCCTGCGCGCGCCCGCCGCTCCCGCCGTTCCGGTCGCCGGAGGTGTCCGATGAAGAACCGCTCCTGGGCCTTCCTGGCCGGCGGCCTGCTGGTCGCCCTGCTGCTCGCCGGCGTGGTGAGCAACTACGCCTCCTCGCACCCGGATGGGCTGGACTCGTCACTGCTCAAGGGCTGCACAGTCGACGCCGACGACAACATCGTCGGGGGTAGCTGCCCGGCCCAGCAGGCCCGTGACCACGAGTTGGCCGACAGCCCGCTCGCCGACTACGGCGTCCGGGGCGTGCGGAACAGCTTCGTCTCCACCGGCCTCTCCGGGGTGCTCGGGGTGCTGGTCACCTTCGCGATCGGGGCCGGCGGGTTCTGGCTGCTGCGGCGTCGAGGTGGCGCCCCGACCGATGCTGACGCGGCGACGCCCACCGAGGGCGACTCCGTGACGTCCGGCGATGTTCGTCGCCGCGCCGACGCGGCCAGCTGAGCAAGGGGTACGCGGATGGGGGCCGGTCACGGGCACGTGCTGTACCGCGAGTCGGATTCGCCGGTGCACCGGCTCCCGCCCGAGGTCAAGATCGTGGCGATGGTGGTCTTCACCCTTGCCGTGGTGGCCACCCCACGCGAGGCGTTCTGGGCCTTCGGCGCGTACGCCGTGCTGGTGGCGGCGGTGGCGGCGCTGGCCCGGGTGGGCCCACGGTGGTTGCTCAGCCGGGCGCTGATCGAGCTGCCGTTCGTGCTGTTCGCCGTGGCACTGCCGTTCCTCGGCAGCGGCGACCGGGTCGAGGTGCTGGGTCTGCGGTTGTCCGAGGACGGGCTGCACGGCGCGTGGAACATCCTGGCCAAGGGCACCCTGGGGGTGCTCGCCTCGCTGCTGCTCGCCGCTACCACCACCACCCGGGACCTGATCGTGGGGCTGGACCGGCTGCACTGCCCGCAGGTGCTCACCCAGATCGCCACGTTCATGCTGCGCTACCTCGACGTGCTGGTCGGCGAGGCGCGGCGGATGCGGGTGGCCCGGATCTCCCGGGGCGACGACCCGCGCTTCCTGTGGCAGTTGCGCGGCTTCGCCGCCGGGGTCGGGGCGTTGTTCCTGCGCGCCTTCGAGCGTGGCGAGCGGGTCTATCTCGCGATGCTGTCCCGGGGCTACACCGGGCGGATGCCCGCCGTGTGGCAGGGCGAGGGCGCGGCGAGCGCTGGTCAGTGGCTGGTAGCGGCGACGGTGCCGGTGTTGGCGGCCTCCATCGCCGCCACCGCCGTCGTGCTGTCATGATCGGTGTCGTGCAGACCGCTGTCTCGCTGGACGTTCGGGGCGTTCGCTACGCGTACCCGGACGGGCACGTCGCCCTTCAGGGGGTCGACCTGAACGTGCCGCGTGGCGACCGGGTGGCGCTGCTCGGGCCCAACGGCGCCGGCAAGACCACCCTGGTGCTGCACCTCAACGGCATCCTCACCCCGACCGAGGGCAGTGTGAGCGTCGGCGGGCTGACTGTCACCCCGGATCGGGCCACCCTGGCCGAGGTACGCCGCCGGGTGGGCATCGTCTTCCAGGACCCGGACGACCAGTTGTTCCTGCCCACGGTGGCGGAGGATGTGGCGTTCGGGCCGGCGAACCTGGGTCTGCGCGGGGCCGAGTTGGCCGCCCGGGTGGACGAGGCGCTCGCCGCGGTGGGGATGAGTGAGCATCGGGACCGGGCCCCGCAGCACCTGTCGTTCGGGCAGCGCCGCCGGGTGGCGGTGGCCACGGTGCTCGCCATGCACCCGGAGATCCTGGTGCTCGACGAGCCGTCGTCGAACCTGGACCCGGCGGCGCGTCGGGAACTCGCCGAGATCCTGCGCGGCCTCCCGGTGACCCTGCTGATGGTCACCCACGACCTGCCGTACGCGGCGGAGTTGTGCGAGCGTTCGGTGATCCTGGACGACGGCCGGATCGTCGCCGACGCCCCCACCCGCACCCTGCTCAACGACACCCCGCTGCTGGCGAAGCACCGCCTGGAACTCCCCTACGGCTTCACCCCGCAGCCATAAACCCACCCCCAGCGGCCCACCCCCACCCCCACCCCCACCCCCGCCCCGCCGATCTTGCACTTTCTGTCCCCGCCTTCCGGGGCGAAAGCCGCATATGGCCAACCCAAAGTGCAAGATCGGCGCGGGGCGGCGCGGCGCGGCGCGGCGGGGCGCGGGGCGGCGCGGGGTGGGGCGCCGGGGTGGGGCGGTTAGGGGGTGGGGGTTCGGGCGGGTGCTGCGGTTGTGGTGCGGGAGGTGGCGTGTAGGCGCAGGACGCCGGCGGCTGTCGCGCCCGCGCCGGTGATCAGGAAGAGCGCCACCATCACCCGGGCGGCCACTGGTGACCAGGGCACCGGGGCGATGGCGTTGGCGAACACGGCGGCGTTCGACGCTCCGGCGAAGAGCGCCAGGCAGGCCCCGGCCAACGCGGTCACGAAGTCGGCGGCCGGGCGGCGGCTCAGCGCGTACCAACCGGCGGCGATCGCGCCGAGGCCGGTGAGCAGGGACCAGATCTGCCCGGAGAGCAGCCCGACCAGCACGCCGCCCACGCCCTGGGCGCCAGCGTCCAACTCCCGTCCCACCGGGTACCCGACGGCCAGCACGCCGCCGACGATCAGCAACACACCGAGCGCGGACAACGCGCGGGCGCCGGCCGGGGCGGTGGCGGCGAACAGGCCCAGCGCGCCCACCGCGAGCAGCCCCACGATGGTCACGGCCCACCAGGTGTACGCGTCCGGCGGCGGCACCCAGTCCAGCGTGCCGCCGATGGCCACCGGGTCGGTGCCGTCGCGCAGGGGGATTGTCCAGTCGCGGACCCGGTGCTCGCGATCCGGTGCGGCGCGTACCGCGGCCGGTGGTGCCGACTCCTGCCACAGCGCGCGCTGGTCGTGCCAGCGCGCGGTGGTGCCGTCGTCGATCCGTTTCCAGGAGGGTGCGGCGGCCGGGTCCGCCTCGGCCGGGAGCGCGGTGTCCCCGGCGATGGTGCGGTTCAGGTACGTGGCGGGGGAGTGGCTGTTCTCGAAGACCCCGTCCGGGCCGACGCGTAGGTACGGCTCACCGGAGTAGCCGATGACCTCGATGGCACGGCCGGTGCGGTTGGTCAGTTCCAGTCGGGCGCCCGCCTCGATGACGCGTACCTCGAGCCCTGGCCGCGCCGGTGCGACCCCTGTGGTCCGGGTGCGGTAGTCGGTGCCGTCCGGTGCGTCCGCGCCGTGCGCGGCGGCGGGCGCCGCGCTGATCACCGTCACCAGGCCGGCTGCGGCGGCGATCAGGCCGGCGCGGCCCAGCAGGGTACGGATCACTTGCCGGCCGCCGCCACGGCTGCGGTGAGAGCGTCCGGGGTGGGGTTCTCGACCTGTTGACCGTTGACCTTCACGGTCGGGGTGCCGGTGACGTTGCTCCGGCTGGCGTCGTCGGTGACGTGTTCGGTCCAGGTCCGGTACGTCTCGTCCTTCACGCAGCCGCCGAAGGAGCCCCGGTCGAGGCCCACGCTGGTGCCGATGTCGATGAGCTGGTCGTCGGTGAGCCCGGCGCTGCCCTCCGGCGGCTGTTGGGCGAAGAGCGCCTTGGCGTACTCGTGGTACTTGCCGTCCGCCGCGGCGCAGCCGGAGGCGGCCGAGGAGCGGGTGGAGTACTGGGTGGTGGAGAAACGGTTGAGGTACGCGACCGGGTGGTAGACCACTGTCGCCTTGTTCTCGGCCACCAACTGTTCGAGCGTCGAGCCGCTGGTCTGTTCGAACTGCTTGCAGGCCGGGCAGAGGAAGTCCTCGTAGACGTCGACCGTGACCGGCCCGCCGCCGGTGACGATGCCGGTGCCGTCCGCGTTGGCGCCGGGTGGCGTGGTGAAGCTGTCGGAGCGCTGGTTGGACCAGACGACCCACCCGACGACGCCGGCGATGACCAGGACGACGACTGCGGCGGCGGAGACCCAGATCGTGCGGCGGCGGCGCCGCTCGCGGGCCAACTGCTCGCGGACCACCCGGGCGGCGTCCCGCTGCCCCTTGCGACTACTCATCCTCGTCCTCCACAACGGGTTCGCCGGAAAGCCACCCGTCCACCGATACCGGCGTACGCGGCCAGATCAGCAGAAATCCGGCCAGAACCAAGAATCCCAGGTCCCGGAGGATCTCCGGGAGGTAACTGGGTGCTTGCCCCGCCGCCAGCTGCCCGCCGCTGCCGAAGCAGCCGCAGTCGATGGCCAGCCCACGCGTCCAGGCCGAGGCGATCCCCGCGATGAAGACCACCAGCAGCGCGGCGGACACCCCGGCGACGAGCCTGGTGGCCAGCCCGAGCAGCAGCAGCACACCCAACGCCAGCTCGACGAAGGGCAGGGCCGCGCCGATCACCGTCGCCACGTCGTACGGCATCACCTGGTACGCGTTGACCGCCCGCCCGGAGGCGGCGAGATCGCTGACCTTCGACGCGCCGGCGACCAACCAGACGGCGGCGAGGCCGAGCCGGGCCGCGATGCCGAGCCACGGGCGGACCAGTGGCCAACGGCCGCCCCGGGTGGAAGGTGCTGTCATGCTCATTTGTCGTCCCGTCCGCGCCGGAAGTTCCACGTTCAGCCGGTCAGGGCGTCGCCGACCGCCTCGACCAGGTCGTCCCGGGCCCGGGCGACCCGGGAACGGATGGTGCCGACGGGCACGCCTTCGACGGCGGCGGCCTCGGCGTACGACAGGCCGAGCAGTTGGGTCAGCACGAACGCGGAGCGGCGGTCGGGGCCGAGGCGGCGGACCAGGTCGGCGGCGCCGAGCTGACCGGCCGGGTCCGGGTACGGTCGGTCGGTGTACGCGTTCGCTGCCAGGCGCTCGTCGAGGCGCCGACGCCTGACGACAGTGCGCAGGTGGTCGGCGCAGGCCCGGCGGGCGATGCCGAGCAGCCAGGTGCGGACGCTGGAGCGACCCTCGAAGGCGGGGAGGGCACGGAACGCCCGCAGGTAGGTCTCCTGGGTCAGGTCGTCGGCGCTGTCCGGGTCGACCAGGGCGGCGGCGAACCGCCAGACGTCGGCCTGGGTCAGCCGGACGAACGCCGCCTGGGCGGTGGGGTCACCGTCGCGGGCGGTCAGCGCCCACCCGGTTGCCGGGTCCCGGGCGACCTCGTCGACCGGTTCTGCCGGACCGGCGGCACCGGGGTCACGCGGGACAGGGATCACGACACATCAGGTTACGCGGCAGCCGGCGGCGCGTCAGGGTCGTTCGGCCCGTGGATGGTCTGCGCCACGTCGGGAACTTTTCCCCGATCCGGGCCGACTACCACTTCATGACGTGCGACAACCGACGCGCCCACCCCCCTCGGGTCGCCGAATGGGACACCCATCGGCGACCATGGCCGGCATGACTGTCGCCCCCCGCCGCTGGGCCGCCAGGCTGGCCGCAGCCGCCGGCCTCCTGGTCACCGTCGTCGCCTTGTTGATCGCGCCAGCCACCTCCGCGAGCGCCCACGCGGTGCTGGAGAGCAGCAGCCCGGCCGCCGCCTCCATCGTGCCGAGCGGGCCGTCCGAGGTGGTCCTCACGTTCAGCGAGTCGGTCCGCAAGGTGCCCGGCAAGATCCGCGTCATCGCGCCGGACGGTTCCCGGGCCGACCGGGGTGAACCGTCGTTCAACGGCGGTGTGGTGACCATTCCGGTGGACCCGGCCGGTGCCCGCGGCACCTACCTGGTCAGCTTCCGGGTGATCTCCGCCGACAGCCATCCGGTCTCCGGGGCGTACACCTACTCGGTCGGCGCACCCTCGACCCCACCCGTCGACTCCGGCACTGACAGCCGCGCCAACCCGGTGGTGGGCACGGCGGTGAAGGTGGCCCGCTTCCTCGGCTACGCCGGCCTGGTGCTGCTGGTCGGGCCGGCGCTCGTGCTCGCCGCGCTCTGGCCGCGACGGCTCTCCCGGCGGGGGCCGACCCGGCTGGCCTGGACCGGCCTCGGTCTGGTTGCCTTCGCCACAGTCGCCGACCTGTGGTTGCAGGTGCCCTACACGGCCGGCGGTGGTCTCTTCGACGTCACCGGCGAGGGGTTCGGCAGCGTGTTCGGCAGTGCCTTCGGCGCCGCCCACCTGGTCCGACTCGGCCTGCTGGCGGCGTCCGTCTTCCTGCTCCGCCCGCTGCTGGCCCGGCCCGCCGGCCGCGCGGACGCGATCATCCTGGCCGTGCTCGGTGGCGCCGCCCTGCTGACCTGGCCGCTGGCCGGGCACCCGGCGGCCTCCCCGGCGCCGGCGGTCTCCGTGGTGGTCGACGCGGTCCACCTGGGCAGCATGGCGGTCTGGCTGGGCGGTCTGCTCATGCTCGCCGTCTTCCTGCTGCGCCAGGCCGACGAGCGGGAGTTGGGCGCGATCCTGCCGATCTGGTCGCGCTGGGCGGCGCTCGCCGTCTCGGCGCTGCTGCTGGCCGGCACCGTCCAGGCGCTGATCGAGGTGGCCACCCCGCAGGCGCTCTTCGACACCACGTACGGGCGCTTGCTGCTCGCCAAGATCGGGTTGTTCGCGCTGGTCATCGCTGTTGCCGCGTACTCCCGGAAGTTGGTGCGCAGCCGCGTCGCGGCGCAACGCCCGGCACCGGTGCGCCGGGCGGTCCTGGTGGAGTTGGCCGTCACAGTGGTGGTGCTGGCCGTGTCCGCCACGCTCGTGCAGACCACGCCCGCCCGCACCGCCGCGGCCGGCCCGTCCGCCGGCGCCGAGGCCGGCTTCTTCAGCACCAGGCTGTCCAGCCCGCTGCTGACCGTCGAGGTCGAGGTGAGCCCGGCCGAGCGGGGCAACAACTCGGTGCACCTGTACGCGTACGACAAGGCCAACCAGCCACTGCTGGTCGCGGAGTGGAAGGCGACAGTCGCGCTGCCTTCGGCCGGGATCGAGCCGATCGAGGTGCCGTTGCTCCGGTTGACCGACAGTCACGCCTACGGCGACATCAGCCTGCCGACCCCCGGCGAGTGGCAGCTGAAGATCACCGCCCGAACGACCGACATCGACCAGGCCACGGTGACCGCCACCGTGCCCATCCGTTAGAGAGGTTCGCGAAACCCATGACCCGATTCCGGCGTACCGCAACCGCCGCAGCCGCCCTGGCGTTCACCGCCGCCGCCACCGCTGTGCTCGGCTTTGCCGGACCGGCGTCCGCGCACGTCACGGTGAACCCGAAGGAGGCGACCCAGGGTGGCTACGCCCGGGTGGCGTTCCGGGTGCCCAACGAGAGCGACAGCGCGTCGACCACCAAGCTGGAGGTGGTGCTGCCGGAGAACGCCCCGGTCGGCTCGGTGTCGACGATGCCGGTGCCCGGCTGGACTGTCGCCACGGAGAAGCGCAAGGTGGACCCGCCGATCGAGGTGCACGGCAGTCAGCTCACCGAGGCGGTCTCCAAGATCACCTGGACGGCCTCCGGTGACGCGGGGGTGAAGCCGGGTCAGTTCCAGGAGTTCCCTGTCTCGCTGGGGCCGCTGCCGCAGGTCGACTCGATGGTCTTCAAGGTCCTGCAGACCTACTCGGACGGCAACATCTCGCGGTGGATCGACGAACCGGCGCCGGGTGCCGAGGAGCCGGAGCACCCGGCCCCGGTGCTCACCCTGGCCGCCGCGGCGGCGCCGTCGGGTTCGGCGTCGCCGGCCGCAGCCGTCGCCTCGCCCGACGACGATGACGACGACGACGGCAACGGGCTCGCTGTCGGCCTCGGTGTGGCCGGTCTCGTCGCCGGTCTGGCCGGCCTGGTGCTGGGCGGGCTCGCGTTCACGCGTACCCGTCGGGAGCCGGTCGCCAAGGCCTGACCCTGTTCACCCGCTGGCCCGCCGGATCTTCCGGCGGGCCAGCGTGCTTTTCGGAGTCGATGTCGGCCGTGCCGTGGATATCCCCTGATCAGACGGTGTACGTCGGTAAGGTCGGCCGGGTGTTTGGCTACGGAGGGGGGACGGTGCGGATGCGGTTCGTGCGGGTGATCGCCGGAGTGCTGCTGTTGGTAGTGGGAATTCCGGCGCTGTTCGCCGGTGGCGGGCTGTGGCTGGTGACCCGACACACCGACCCGGACGGGTCCTTCGCCGCCCGTTTCGAAACGGTCCGCACCCCTGGTCACGCGATCGTCGTCACCGACCTCGACCGGTTGCTGCGGCAGGAGGCGCCCTTCGCGCGTACCGAGCAGACCCGGCTGCGCCTGGACGCCCGCACCACGGGCGGGCCGGCCTTCGTCGGACTGGCGCCCACCGCCGAGGTGCGCGGTTGGCTGGAGGCGGTGCCGCACGCCACGGTCCGTCGGGTGGCGCTGGCCCGGGGTCCGCTGCCGGTCCGGCTCGATCCGGCCGGTCCGGCCGCCGACACCCCGGGCGTCGCACCGGCCGACGGGCCGGTCACGCCGCTGGGCCGGCCCTTCTGGGTACGCGAGGGGATCGGCTCGCTGGAGTGGAGCGCGGACGACCTCGCCGGCGAACCCATGAGCCTGGTGGTGATGCGCCCCGACGGCGAGGGCGACCTGGCCCTGGACCTGCACGCCGAGTTGCGGGTCGGGTGGACCGGCCCGGCCACCTGGGGTCTGCTGACCGTCGGCGTGCTGCTGGTGGTGTGCGCGGCGCTGCTCCTGCTGCGGCCGCTACGGCCACGCGAGGTGATCTTCGTGGTCGAGCCGGATCAGGTGCCGGTGCTCGCCGGGCGGCTCGGGGTCACCTCGCTGAGTGGCCTGGGCCCCCGCCGACCCGATCCGAACCCGCCGTCGCCGGCGCGACAACTCGCCCCGGTCGGCGCCGGGGCCCTGGAACCCGCCCGGTCGGCGATCGGCGGGGCCCGCGCAGCCACCCTCGCGGACCTGGACGAACCGGTCCGGTTGCCCCGCCCGCCGGAGGTGACGCTGAGCCTCGCCTGGCCGCCGGCCGACGTGGAGGAGCCCACGACCCGGCCGGTGGCGGCCGCACCGGGCGACGACCCGGCCCGTGGCGGCCCGGTCGGGTGACAGCCCAGCCGGTGGCGGTGGGTGAGACAGCGAGTAGCCCTCCGCGCTGCCGACGCGGAGGGCCACCCTCACCGGGGGATCGGTGCTACCCGAGCGACGCTTGAGGTAGATGAGGACAGATTAGCGTTGAACGTGGCTACTCGGGAGGTCTGTCCAATTGGTGCGATTTTCCGCACTGGGTCCCGAGCGCACCGGCAACACCGCCAGCAGCAGCAGGCTGAGCAGCACGTAGGTGTTCTGCACGACGAAGTCCACCGGGTCATGAGTGCGGACCGGTCCCGCCCCCCAGGCCTGGAACGTCACCACGCCGTAGATGGTCACGGCGGTGATGCCCAGCGCGAGCCCGGCCAGCCAGCGACGCCGGCGTGCCTCGTCCGGGCGGTCCGCGCTCAACGCCGCGTCGGCGAGCAGCACCACCGCCGGCACGAACCAGTAGATGTGGTGGGTCCAGGTGATCGGGCTCGCCAGGGAACCGACCAACCCGGTCAACGTCAGCCCGGTCAACGGGTCACCGGCCCGCGCCGCGCGGGCGGCCCGCCACAGCCCGTAGCCGGCGACCACGGCGACCAGCAGCAGCCAGAGCAGCCGGCCCGGCTTCTCCGGCTCGGTGAACCGGCTGAGCAGGCCGAACAGCGACTGGTTGCCGACGATGTCGGTGCGTCCCACCCGCTCGGTGGTCCACAGCTCGTGTGTCCAGAACCGCCATGAGTCACGTGGGGCGATCGCCGCCGCGAGCACTGTCGCCGCCGCCGCTGTCGCGCTCGCCACCGCCGCGGCCCGCCACCGCCGGGTGGCCAGCAGGTACACGATGAAGATGCCGGGAAAGAGCTTGAGCGCCGTCGCCAGCCCCACGCCCACCCCGGCCCAGCGTCGCGCCTGCGGCACCGCGAACAGCAGGTCGGCCAGGATCAGCACGACCAGCAGCATGTTGATCTGGCCGAAGGTGATCGTTTCGCGGATGCTCTCCACCGCCAGCACCAGCAGTACGGCGGAGATCAGGGTGAACGTTCGGGGCAGGTGGTGTCGGGCGATCACCGGGGTCACCAGCCACCGGGTGGTCAGCACCACGGCCAGCACTGTGAGCGCCGTGAAGATCGCCACGGTGGCGCCGAGCCGCAGCAGACCGAACGGCCACAGCAGTAACGCGCTGAAGGGTGGGTAGGTGAAGTACAACTCGCCCTGCACCCGGTCGGGTTGGACGTAGTCGTAGAGCGGGTGGCCGACGCGCCACCAGTCCATCGCGGACATGTAGATCTTGAGGTCGAAGAAGTTGTGCACGAGGCCGGGCAGATACAGCGCTGGCAGCACGGCGCTGAGGGCCACCACCGCGACCAGACGACGGACCGTACGGCCGCCGGGATCGTCTTCGGTGACGGCGGGCGGTGCGACGGGTTCTGCTGGCACCCCGAAACCCTAGCGGGCCGGTCCGCCGAGAGCGCGCAGCCGCGAGGCGTGGGCTGCGCGTAGGCTGTCCCGGTGGCTGATCTCCTCGTCTGGATCGACTGTGAGATGACTGGGTTGGACCTCGGCAGGGACAAACTGATCGAGGTTGCGGCACTGGTCACCGATCCCGACCTCAACGTGCTGGGTGACGGTGTCGACGTGGTCATCCACGCCGACGAGGCGGCGTTGGAGGGGATGCCGGAGGTCGTGCAGACCATGCACGCCAGGTCCGGCCTCACCGAGGAGGTCCGTCGTTCGGTGGTCACCCTCGCCGAGGCCGAAGACCTGGTCCTGGAGTACGTCCGCACCTTCGTCAAGGATCCGCGTACGGCGCCGCTGTGCGGCAACTCGATCGCCACCGACCGGGGCTTCATCGCCCGGGACATGCCCCGCCTCGACGCCCACCTGCACTACCGGATGATCGACGTGTCGTCGATCAAGGAACTCTGCCGCCGCTGGTACCCCCGGGTGTACTTCGGCCAGCCGCAGAAGGGTCTCGCGCACCGGGCGCTGGCCGACATCCGGGAGAGCATCCGGGAGCTGGAGTACTACCGGCGCACCGTCTTCGTTCCGCTGCCCGGCCCGGACGTCGAGACCGCCAAGGCCATCGCCGCCGAACTCTGACCCCTGCCGCGCTGACCGGCAACCCGCTGGACGTGCCCGGCCGTGGTGTGGCTATTATTGGTCCGCACCCCGCCCGGAGCGATCGACCGGGCGACGGCGGCATGGTGGCTGTAGCTCAGTTGGCAGAGCACCGGGTTGTGGTCCCGGTTGTCGGGGGTTCAATTCCCCTCAGTCACCCAGTTGGTTTCACTGCTCAGGCCCCCTCTTCGGAGGGGGCCTGAGTCGTTGTCGGGCGAAGTGGGGGACCACGCGAAAGCCCCCTCCGAAGAGGGGGCTTTCGTCGGCTTGCTCAGGCGGTCGGCGTGGGGGACGGGGTGACAGTCCCGTCCGGGGTCGGGGTGGTGGCGTCCGGGTCGGCCGGAGGCTCGTACGGAAGGGCGCTGCCCTTGACGTACTCGTCCCAGCTCATGTTCCAGTCGGTCCAGCCGTTGCCGTTCTGGAGCTTGCGCTCGGTGCCCTTGACCGTGATCGGGTCGCCGATCTGGGTGTTCTTGAAGAGCCAGTCGCCGTTGGCCATCGACACGTTCACGCAGCCGTGCGACACGTTCGTGGTGCCCTGCTGCCCCTCGGACCAGGGCGCCGCGTGGATGAACTCCCCGCCCCAGGTGAGGCGCTGCGCAAAGTCGATCTTGGTGCGGTAGCCCTCATCGGGGCCCAGCTCCTCGAACGTGTCGAAGACCGTCTTGCGCAGCTTCTCGATCACGACCATGGTGCCGCTGGACGACGGGGTGCTCTTCTTGCCCAGGCTCACCGGGATGGTCTTGATCACGGAGCCGTTGCGGGTCACCGTCATCCGCTTGGTCTTGTTGTCCACGGTCATGACCACCGCGGCGCCGATCTTGACGTCCACCGAGAGGTCGGCGCGGCCGTACCAGTCCGCACCCATCGGCAGGCCGCCGGCCTGCACCCGGTAGGAGACCTTGGTGTTCGGCTTCCAGAACTCCTTCGGCCGGTACCGGATCTCGGTGGGGCTGACCCAGTGCCAGATCCCCTCCTGCGCTGGGGTCGAGGTGACTGTCATCCGGCGCTGCACGTCGTCGCGGTAGTCCTCCGGGATGGCCCGGCTGAACTTCACGATCAGCGGCATGCCCACCCCGACGACCTGGTTGTCGCCGAGGAAGCTGCTCACCCGTACCTGATTGCCGGGCTTGGCCATTGTGGTGAAGGTGCTCGTCGCGGTGGCCGGGCGTCCGTCGTCGCCCTTGGCGGTCACTGTGGCCGTGTAGCTCGTGCCGTAGGCCAGCGCGCCGGTCGGCAGCCACGACTTGCCGTCCTTGGCGAGGGCGCCCTCGACCGCCTTGCCGGCGGCGTCCTTCAGCTCGACAGCGGTCTCCACGGCGTCCTTCGTGGTGAAGGTGATGCCGGTGGACGCCGGCACGTCCTTGGCGTCGGCCGCCGGCTCGCTGATCGTCGCGGCGGCCTTCGGTGCCGGGTTCTCCCCGCCGCCGTGCCACGAGGACGGCTTGCCGCCGTCGCCGTCGGTGCAGGCCGAGGTGAAGGCCAACGCCACGGCGAGAAGCCCCGCCGCGAACACGCGGCGTCGCCCACCGGGCCTGATCAGCTGGTCCTGGCTAGCTCGCATGCATTCCCTCACAGTTGTGGTCGCTGCCCCATCGTCTCTTACTGACGCGCCAGAGCCGGCCCCGGTTGCCGAGGGTGAACCGAAACACGCCATCAATAGTGCCCGAATCCTGCTACTATCCGGCGTTTCGTGAGCCTGGTTCGTCTCCGTACCGGGAGCGTGGGGGTCGCCGCGCAGTCATCGAGCGGCGGGAGTGCAAGGGTGCGCCGGCCCGGCCAACGGCCGAGCCGGCGCAACGAGGCCGACGGCTCAGACCGCCGGGCCGGCCCCACCACTGGGCACCGGCAACGCGCTGCCCTTGACGAACTCCGACCAGCTCAGGCTCCACGCCGTCCAACCGTTACCGGCCGCGATCCTGCGCTCGGTTCCCTTGATCGTGATCGGGTCACCGATCCGGGTCTTGTCGAACAACCACCTGGCGTTCGCCATCGACACGTTCACGCAGCCGTGCGAGACGTTCTGCCGCCCCTGCACGTGCTCCGACCAGGGCGCGGCGTGGATGTACTCGCCACCCCAGGTGAGCCGCTGGGCGAACTGGATGTCGGTCACGTAGCGGTTGGCCGGATCCGGGTCGTCGCGGGTGTCGAAGACGGTGGCTTCCTTCTTCTCCATCACCACCAACGTGCCGCTCGACGACGGTGTGCTCTTCTTGCCCAGGCTCACCGGAATGGTGCGCACCGCGGCGCCGTTCTCGTACACAGTCATCTTCTTGTTGGCGTTGTCGACCTTCATCTCGAACGATCGGCCGATCTTGGCGGTGGCCTTGCGGTCGATGTCGCCGTACTTGCCGTTGCTCAGCGGCATCCCCGCCAGCGCGATCCGCACGGTGATCGTGGTGCCCGGCTTCCAGTACTTTGGAGCCCGGTAGTAGGCCTGCGTGCCATTGCTCACCCAGTGCCACGCGCCCGGCTGCGGCGGGTCGGTCTGGACGAACATCCGCTTCTGCACCGCCGCCCGGTCCTTCTTCGGGATACCCGGGTGGAACTCGGTGACCACCGGCATGGCCACCCCGTAGCTCTTGTCGTCGAAGAGATACAGGCCCGAACCGATAGTCGACTTCGGCTTGGCCATCGTGGTGAAGCTGCTGGTGCCCTGGCTGCTCGTGCCGTCCGACGCGCTCGCCGTCACAGTGGCCGTGTAGCGGGTGCCCCACTTCAGCGGAGCTGACGGCACCCAGGACGAACCATCGGTACGCAGCTTGCCCTCGATCGAGCCGCCGCCGTCCGCCGTCAGGGTGACCGCGGACACCTTCCCGCCGTCCGGGAGCTTCGCGCTGATCTCCGTACTCACCGGCCTGTTCTTCGTGCCGTTCGCCGGGCTCAGCGTGAGCGCTGGCCCGCTCGGCGTGCTCGGTGTCGAAGGTGCGGCCGAGCCAGGGGTGGCGCTCACGTCCGAGGACGCCCCGCCAACGAATTCCGGCTTCTTCTCGCCGCCGCCGCATCCGGTCAGTGCCAGCGACGCCGCCAGAGTCAGGGCGCCCACCACCGCCCCGGCTCGCGTGAACCGTGCCATGCCCACCTCTGTTCTCGCGTACCTGGCGGACATCGTGCCGCATCACCGCCCCAACCCACGCCCCGATCTTGACGGCGGTGGCCGGTTTGGGGCTTTTTGCCGGCAAAGCTCGACCGAAGGGGGGACCCGGGTAACCGAATTGGAGCGCGCCTTCCGGGGGTGCTAATGTTCTCTCCGTTGCCGACGAGCGCCGCTAGCTCAACTGGCAGAGCAGCGGACTCTTAATCCGCGGGTTCGGGGTTCGAGTCCCTGGCGGCGCACCAACGATCAAGGTCCTGACCTGGTGGTTCACACCGGGTCGGGGCCTTTTTTGTGTCTTCGGTACGTCCGGTAACTGGCGGACACACACGGCGGTACGACGATGATCTTCTCGCTCAACGGTTGGCGTTGAGGTGGACGATGGTGCCGTTGAGGACGGTGGCGAAGAGCGTCCACGCGGCGTACGGGGCCAGTGCGACGGCCGCGACACGGTCGGTCCGTGCGGCGCGACGGAGCAGCATGAAGTTGGAGGCGTTGAGCGCGGCGATCTCGGCCAGCGCGACGGTGGGTCTGTGGGCCTTGAAGAACAGCGCGCTCCAACCGAAGTTGAGGGCCAGGTTGAGCCCGTAGGCACGGGTGAACGCGGCGCGGTCGGTTCCGCTGGTGCGGTCCAGCACGCGGGCGCCGGCCACCGCGATCAGGGCGTACAGCGGCGTCCATGCCAGCGGGAACGCCACGGGCGGGGGTTGCCAGGTCGGCTTGCGTAGCCGTTGGTACCAGCGTGAGGAGGCGTCGGTGACCGTCGCCCCGGCGGCGGCTGTCACGGTGACCGCTGCCGCGGTCCTGGCCAGGGTTGGTAGTCGCATGCCGTTCAGCTACCCGGCTTGCGACGGATCAATCGCGCTCCGTTCACCGGCCGGCGGGCGGTGGAACGAGAGCGGAACGCTGTCGGAGTGCTCAGTTAGCCTCTGCGCCATGCCGATGATCACGATCGCCGATGAAGTGACCGGAGCGCCGAGAGGTCCTGGGTGGACCATGGAGATCTTCGAGGAAGAGGTACGTCTCGGCGAGCTGATTCGACGGCGGGTCTTTCTGGAGGTCGCGGAGTCCGGCGGGCAGGTCGATCCGGAGGAGCGGACCCGGGCGACGCTCGAGGCGTTCGGCCGCAACGGCTTCGTGGTGCTGGTCGACGACCGGCAGGTGACGGCCCTGGACGACAAGGTCCACCTGCATGCGGGGTCCCGGATCACGTTCCTCAAGCTCGTCCCTCTGGTTGGTGGCTGATGGACACGTTCGACCCGGAGCAGGCGCTGCGCGACGTGGTCACCACCTTCAGGGGGCGGTGCGAGCGCAGGCAGAACGCTCTCAACGAAACTGATCAGCGGGACTTCGTCGATCGGGTGAGCATGGTGTGCGGCTGGGCGCCGGACGGCACCGGGCCGGCGCTGCTCGCCGCGCTCAATGACCCGGCCGGGCCGTACGAGCTGGCGCCCCCGCAGATCGAACTGCTGCCGGATGCCACGCGGCGGGCCGAGGAGCTTGGCGCCGCCGTCGCGGTGCTGGATGGTGACGGGGCGGATGACGACCGCCGGGCCGCCGCGGCGATGGCAGTGATCGATGGTCTGCCGAGGTTGCCCTCCAGCCAGGACACGCCGTGGGACGTCGCCCGGGGCGAGGTTTGGGAGCGGGCGACGCAGCTTTTGACCGTCCAGCCGGTGCGGGCGCGGCAGGTGGTGTTCGACGCATTGACCGTGCCGGGACAGGACCGCCACGGGCTGAACGGGCTGATCCGCGCTGTGCGCTCGGCCGGCGGGCTGACTGGATCCGGGTGGCTGGAACGGCTGGGCGGTCAGGCGTGGCTGGGATTCGATCGGTGGAGCGCGTCACTCGTGAGCTTCACCCGGGAGTCGTTACAAGCCGAGTACCTCGCCGGGCGTTCGCACCCGGCGGCCCTGGCGACCTGGCGGCGGACGCGGATCGAGCGCGGATATTCCGACATGGGCCCCGAGGGCGAGGCGATGTGGCCCATCGTCAACGTCGGCGAGCAGTGGGCTGACCGGGCCGTCGCGGACATCGACGCGATGCCGGAGGAGCGCCGATCCGAGTGGCAGGCGTTGCTTGCCCATTGCCTGCTCGGCGCGGACAAGGCGCGGCCGACGGCCGCCTGGCAGAAGAGCACCCGGGTTCTGCTCGACGCGGTCGGCGTTGACGAGTTCACCGATCGGCTCGACGACTGGCTTCCGCTGGTGGGCCTGCCGCGCAGTCTGCCGCTGCGCATGACCACGTGCTGCCCCGGTCACATCGAGGATTTTCCGCCGCGGCTGGCCGACCGCCACAACGTCGGGGTGCTGTGGGGCCTGCTCTGGGCGCGAGCGATGTGCCCGCCGTCGGAGGAGACCCTGCGCAGCCTCGGCCACATCGCGGAACGGGCCGCCCGCAAGGTTCCCGGCCACGGTCCGTCGAGCCCGAAGCTGGCGAACGTCGCGGTCGCGGTGCTCGTCGACACCGATCACCCCGCCGCCCTCGCGCAACTGGCCCGGCTGGCGTCGCGGCTCACCTACAAGAGCACCCTACGCATCGTCGAGAAGGGCCTGACCAAGCACGCCGAGGCGCTCGGCGTCGGCCGTGAGGACGTCGAGGAGATGGCCCTGCCCGGCTTCGGGCTGCCGCTCGCGGACAAGCTGGGTGACAGCTCGTACGAGGTCGAGGTACGCAGCGTCGATGCCGTCGTGGTGTGGCGCAACTCCGACGGCAAGGTGGTCAAGGCTCCTCCGGCGCAGGCGCGCAAGGACCACGGCGAGGAGTTGAAGGAGCTGAAGGCCACCGTCGCGGACATCGGTGCCACGCTGATCGGGACCCGCGACCGCCTGGAAGGGCTGCTGCGGCGCGACCGCGCGTGGACCGTCGAGCAGTGGCGGGAGCGGTTCCTGGACCACCCGCTGGCCCGGACCCTCGCCCGACGGCTGATCTGGACCGTCGACGGCGTCGCCTGCTGCTGGGGCGGCGAGGCCCTGCGCACCGTGGACGACACGGTGTTCGAACCCGCCGGCGACGCGACGGTACGGCTGTGGCACCCGGTCGACGATCCGGCTGCCGTCCTGGCTTGGCGGGACTTCCTGGCCCGGCACATGATCACCCAGCCGTTCAAGCAGGCGCACCGCGAGCAGTACCTGCTTACCGACGCGGAGCGCGCCACCGGCACGTACTCCAATCGCTTCGCCGCGCACATCGTGCGCCAGCACCGTCTCAACGCGCTGCTGTCCCGGCGCGGCTGGTCGCACGTTCGACACCGCAACGACGGCACCAGCTCCCCGGACCCCTGGCTGGCCCTTCCGGACTGGGAGCTGCGCGCCGTGCTGCACATCGCCGGGATCGAGGATCGGGTCGAAGATCTGATGTTCGACACGATGGGGACCGACCAACTGGTGTTCCTCCGGGGGGAGCGCACGCCGGTGCCGCTGGAGGAGGTTCCGGCTGTCGTGTTGAGCGAGGTGATGCGCGACGTCGATTTGTTCGTGGCCGCTGCCGGGGTGGGCAACGACCCGAACTGGTACGACGGTGGCCCCCAGGGCCGGTACCGCGACTACTGGTCGCAGAGCAGCTTCGGCGACCTCACCCCGACCGCCAGGACTCGTCGGGAGGTGCTGGCCGAGCTGATTCCCCGGCTGGCGATCGCCAACAGGTGCACGTTCACCGACCGGTTCCTCGAAGTACGGGGTGACCTGCACACGTATCGCATCCACTGCGGCTCGGGCAACATCCTGATCGCTCCGGACGACCGGTACCTGTGCATCATTCCCGACTCGGCGAAGGCGAAGGAGCCGGAGATGTTTCTGCCCTTCGAGGGCGACAGCCGGCTCGGCGAAATCATCAGCAAGGCGTTGTTGTTGGCCGCCGACAAAAAGATCAAGGATCCGGTGATCCTGCACCAGTTGGCACCGTGACAACGTGCCGCTGCTTTGGCGGGGTGTGCCCTGAGCGGCCCAAGGGCAGTGCGCGGTAGTGGCAGTTCAGCTGGTGGCCCGCTTCGGGAGTAGCAGCTCTTCGTGATCGAGTTCACGTTCCAGGACGCGGAGTTCCTCATCCGGCAACCGGCCGGAGTCGCGCCACCGCACGAGTTCCTCGCGCTGCGCGTCGATGGCCGTCCGCCGGACACGAAGCGCAGCCTCGTACGCCGGTGAGGTCTGTATCTCGGATGAGCCGCTCTGCTCCAGATGGTCCAGCCGCCCGCGGTAGCGAGCCAGTCGGGCCAGCAGTTGCGTACGGGTCTTGTTGACGGCCGCCGCGCTGTCCGGCTCCGCGGCGGCAACCTCGTCGAGCCGGGCCAGGGCGGCCTCGACCGCTGCCGAGCGGGCCTCGTTGCGTACGCGGGCCTGGTCGGCTTCGTTGGCGCGCAGGCCCAGCATCCGCACGAGCGGCGCGAACGTCAGGCCCTGCCCGACGAGTGTCACCAGGACGACCACGAAGGTGCAGAGCAGCAGGAGGTCACGGTCGGGAAAGGGTGCGCCGCTGTCGGTGGTCAGCGGCAGGGTGAAGATCGCGGCCAGGCTGATCACGCCACGGGTGCCGGACCAGCTCAGCGCCACCACTTCGCGGGAGGTGAGTCGGCGGGCGTTGCGGTCAGCGCGCTCGATCTGCCGGGCGGTCCCGGGGTCGTCCTGCTCGGAGATTCCGCCCAGCCGGGTGTGCAGCGACCGGGGGAGGGACTGGGTCAGCACCAGCCACGCGGGGCGCAGCAGGAGCACCACGCCGACCGATACCGCGACAGCGGTGACGATGGTCGACGTGTCGTACTGACGCAGGCCCTTGACGACCTCGGGAAGCTGCTGGCCGATCAGCAGGAAGACGAAGCCTTCGAGGAGGAAGTCGACCAGCCGCCATACCGCGCTGGTCTGCAGCCGGGCGGCACCCGAGGTGAGCTGCGGCGTCTTATGACCGACGATCAGCCCGGCGATCACCACGGCGAGCACCCCGGAGACGTGCAGTTCCTCGCCCAACAGGTAGGCCACGAACGGTGTCGCGAGTGAGATGGCATTCGACAACAGCGGGTCCGCGGTGAACGGTCGGGCCAGACGTACCAGCCAGGCCACTGCCGCTCCCACGGCGACCCCGCCGACCGCCGCCAGCACGAACTGGGCAACGGCGGACGGGAACGAGAACTCACCACCCACCGCGGCGGCCACCGCGACGCTGAGCATCGTCAGCGCGGTGGCGTCGTTGAGCAGCCCTTCGCCCTGAATGATCGTGACCATCTTCGGTGGCAGGTTCACTCGGCGGCCCACAGCCAGGGCTGCCACCGGGTCGGGCGGCGCGATGGCGGCGCCGACAGCGATCCCGGCAGCGAGCGTCGCCCCGGCGACGAACAGGTGGAACCCGATGCCGACCAGTACCCCGGTGAGGAGCACCAGCAGCACGGACAGGCTGACCACGATGCGGAGGTTCCGGCGGATGTCCAACAGCGAGGAGTCCAGTGCGGCGCTGTAGAGCAACGGCGGCAGCACGATCATGAGCACGAAGTCGGGATCAAGGCCGATGTTGGGGCCGGGGAGCAGCGCGTACGCGATGCCGATGAGTGGCAGAAGCGCTGCGGCCGGCAGACCGGTGCGGGCCGCCACCCACCGCACGACGACGATGACCGCTACAGCGGCGAGCACGAACAACAACATCGAATGGGTGCTCACCTGGTTACTTCCCCCTGGAGCGGCGCGAGGTTCCATCCACTGCGGGCTCGCGGCCGAGCCGGCAGCTCGGCGCCGTTGGTGCCGGTCAGCGCAGCATGCAGCAGTAACGAGCGTACCCGCTTGATCAACCGGACCTGGTCGACTGCTGGACACGGCCGCCGTGCCCAGCACCGGCGACGCCGACCGGTACGTCAACGTCACGGCTGGGACCGGTCCCCAGGCCCGTCCGGCCTGTTGCTGCGGCTGCGGGACGAGAAGTCTCGCCGGGCGCGGATCATTCCGACCACCCCCGACCCGCACGGCGACGGCGTGTCCCGGGACCGTGCTAACGTCTCGTCCCGTTGCCGACGAGCGCCGCTAGCTCAACTGGCAGAGCAGCGGACTCTTAATCCGCGGGTTCGGGGTTCGAGTCCCTGGCGGCGCACCAACGAAAAAGGCCCTGACCTGGTGGATCACACTGGGTCGGGGCCTTTTCGCGTACGCGGGTGCTGGGTCGTCGCTCGGTCGGTCACCATTGAACGCTGCGCGATCACCGGCTCCCGGTTCACCGGCGCCAGGCTCACCGACGTGCGCCTCAAGGACGTCCTGTTCGACGGCTGCCGCTTCGACTACGCCACCTTCCAACGCGTCACCGCCGCCGGCTCGGTCGCCTTCACCGACTGCACTCTCACCAACGGCGCGTGGTCCTCCTGCCGACTAGCGCGCATCGCGCTGCGGTCATGTGACCTCGCCGGACTGGAACTGGACTCCTGCCACCTCGACGGCACCGACCTCCGGGGCAACCGGCTGAAGGGCCTCAAGACGCCGCTGGACAACCTGCGCGGCGTCACCCTCGGCGAAGACCAACTTCCTGACCTCACCCAGCTGACCGTCGGCCGCCCTCGGCCTCACAGTGCGAAACGACTGAAGCCGAGGAGGCATCGTGCTCGCTGAACCCACTGGCAGCCCGGACACGATCCTCGTCTGCATCCGGGGCAACTCCGGCTCCGGCAAGAGCAGCATCGCCCGCGAGCTACGACGCCGGCACGGCCGGGGCTGCGCCCTGGTCGAGCACGACTTTCGCCGACGCCTTCACCTACTGTCAGGAGCCGCCCGCCGAACGCGGCGCGTACATGATCAGGGCGACACCGATCAGGCAGATGCCGGCGCCGATGATGTCCCACCGGTCGGGCCGGAACTTGTCGACGATGATGCCCCAGGCGAGGGATCCGGCGACGAACACTCCGCCGTAGGCGGCGAGGATGCGCCCGAAGTTCGGGTCGGGCTGGAAGGTGGCGACGAATCCGTACGCGCCGAGGGCGATGGCTCCGGCGGCGATCCACCACAGGCCGCGGTGCTCGCGCCAGCCCTGCCAGATCAGCCACGCCCCGCCGATCTCGAACAGGGCGGCGACGATGAACAGCAGGATCGAGCGGACGACGGTCATGGGTGGACCGTACCGATCCGCCAGCGGACCCCGATCATGCCGGTGACCCGGTCGAACAGGCGCCTGGCGGGGCGATGGTGGCGAAGGGGATGGGGCAGTACGGCTGGTCGGCGCACTCGACGAGGTCGTCGCAGCCGGCCTTCACCGCGGCGCGCAGTGTGCCGGCGATGACCTGTAGGTCAGCGATCTTCACCTCGACCTCGGTCAGCTTCGCCTGGGCGCGGGCCCGCAGGCCGGCGTCGGGGTGGCGTCCGTGACGGTGTCGGCCCGCGTCGAGAAGCTCGGCGACCTCGTCGAGGGTGAACCCGAGCCGTTGCGCCGCTTTGATCACTCTGAGCACGGTGACCGTTTCGGCTGGGTAGAGGCGGTGTCCACCCAGGCTTCGGTCTGGTTCGGCGAGGAGACCGCGGCGTTCGTAGTAGCGCAGCGTCTGCGGGTTCACCCCGGCTGCGGCGGCGACCTGGCCGCTGCGCAATCCGCTCACGCCGTCGGCCCGGCGGCGGCTCGCAGCGCGAGCGCGTCGAGGACGTCGACGTGCGCGGCCGGCACCTGCACGTCGAGGCACAGCGTGCCGGTGTCGACGCCGAGGGTGAAGGAGAAGAACGAGCAGCAGGAGCTTTCCCGGGCGATGAGGTCCCGTGCGGTCGCCTCGGCGCTCGGGTCGAGATGCCACAGCAGCTCGGTGGGGGACAGCCGCTGCTGCCCCAGCAGGGCGGTGGCGAACAGGTTGTCGAATTCGGCCAGCCGCAGGGGCCGTTGCCCGCTCGGCAAGGTGCACGACTCGGGCACCCATGCCTGGGAGTCAGTGGTCATACCAACGACGGTAAGCCTGTACCTGAGTACCGGATGCAAGCCGGACGCTCAGCAAGCGTGCCGACCGGTCGGCACAGATCGGGGCCACCGATGCCGGGGGCGTTCAGACAGTCGGGCCTTTGTGGTGGTCGAGTTCGGCGCGGAGCGTGTCGGCGAAGCCTTCGGCCATGGCGAGTTGGTCGTGGAGGGCGGTGACGCGGGTGGTGGCGGCGGTGTGGAACATGGCGAGCCGGTCGAGCAGGGCGGCGCGGTCGGCGCCGGTGGCGGTGTCGAGGGCGTCGAGGACGGTGAGGAGGTCCCGCATCTCGTCGAGGGTGAAGCCGAGGGGTTTCATGCGTTTGACGACGGCGAGGCGGTCGAGGTCGGGCTCGGTGTAGAGGCGGAAGCCACCCTCGCTGCGGGCGGAGGGGACGATCAGGCCGGCTTCCTCGTAGTGGCGGATGGTGCGGATACTCAGCCCGACCCGTTCGGCGGCCTCGCCGATCTGCATGAGGCGGCCGGTGGCCGAGCCGGAGCCGTGCTGCTCCGGCCCGGTCTCCCGGCTGGTGGTGGCCATCAGTGGCCAACGCCGAGCTGACCGGCGAGGGTGTCGTGGATGCGGGCGCTGGGCTTGTTCAGTTCGATGATCTCGACGGTCTTGCCGCGGGTGGCGTACTTGTGCGTGATGGCGTCGAGGGCGGCGACGGATGAGGCGTCCCAGACGTGGGCGTGGGTCATGTCGATGACCACCGTCTCGGGGTCGTTCGCGTAGTCGAACTGGCCCACCAGGTCGTTGCTGGAGGCGAAGAACAACTCGCCGCGCACCGAGTAGATCCGTGTCGTGCCGTCCGGGTCCAGAACGCTGGTGACCTCGACCAGGTGGGCCACCCGCCGGGCGAAGATCACCATGGCGGTGAGGACACCGACCACGACGCCGATGGCGAGGTTGTGGGTGGCCAGGGTGGTGGCGACTGTGGCGACCATGACGATGGTCTCGCCGTACGGCATCCGCTTCAGCGTGGCCGGGGCGACGGAGTGCCAGTCGAACGTCGACACCGACACGATGATCATCACGGCGACCAGGGCGGCCATCGGAATCACCGCCACCACGTCGCCGAGCGCGACGACCAGGACCAGCAGGAACACACCGGCCAGGAACGTCGACAGCCGGGTACGAGCGCCGGACGCCTTCACGTTGATCATCGTCTGTCCGATCATGGCGCAGCCACCCATGCCGCCGAAGAAACCGGTGACGATGTTGGCCACGCCCTGGCCCCAGGACTCGCGCGTCTTGCTGGAGGGGGTGTCGGTGATGTCGTCGACGAGCTTGGCGGTCATCAGCGACTCCATCAGCCCGACCAGCGCGATCCCCAGGGCATAGGGAGCGACGAGGGTGAGGGTGTTCATGGTCCAGGGAATCTGCGGCAGGCCGAGGGTGGGCAGACTGTCCGGCAGGGCGCCCTCGTCGCCGACGGTCGGCACCGCCACGCTGGCGAAGACGGTGACCAGGGTCAGGACCACTATGGCGACCAGCGGCGCCGGGATGGCGCGGGTGAGCCGGGGGAGCCCCACCATGATCGCTAGGGCGACGGCGACGAGCGGGTAGACCAGCCACGGCACTCCGAGCAGGTGCGGGACCTGGGCGGCGAAGATGAGGATGGCCAGGGCGTTGACGAAACCCACCATGACGCTGCGCGGGATGAACCGCATCAGCTTCGCCACGCCGAGCACGGCGAGCAGGATCTGGATCGCGCCGCCGAGAATCACCGCCGCGATCAGGTAGTCCAGACCGTGTTCCTTCGCCAGCGGCCCGACGACGAGGGCGATGGCTCCGGTCGCGGCGGAGATCATCGCCGGACGCCCTCCGCAGATCGCGATGGTGACTGCCATCGTGAACGAGGCGAACAGCCCCACGCGGGGGTCGACACCGGCGAGGATCGAGAACGAGATCGCCTCCGGGATCAACGCCAGGGCGACGACCAGACCGGCGAGGACCTCGGTGCGGAACACCTTCGGCGACAACCAGGACGGACGGGACAGACGCGGCCGGTTGACCGCGGACAGCACAGAAGACATACAGCCATTTCCACTCGGGCGTCCCGGGGACGCGCTCGGCAGCTACCCGCCGATCAGCGACAGTCGGTAGATCGGCGTCAGGGCGGCATCGCCCGGACACGTCACGGTCACCGGGGGGAGCGATGCGGCCTCGCCTTGAGCGCCGACAGCGAAGCTACCCTTCCGTAACTGGAGAGTTCATCGAACGTGGTGATCATCACTGGATCGCCACTGAACCCGACACAAGGCGTTGCCGGCGTCCGCAGACGCCGGCAACGCTCCGGTCAGTTGGCGTGGGTCAGGCGTGTGGCGATGCGCAGGCCCAGGAGGGTGTCGTTCATCCACGGCACCCGTTCGCGGTGCAGGCCGGCGGTCATCTGGTCCGCCCACACCTCGTACCGCCCCATGAGCATGTTGGCGCGGGATCGCGCGCTGGTGATCAGGCAGTCGCCCAGTGGGTCACCGGGCAGGTTGGACGAGTCGACAGCGGGCTCGCAGGGCACCTTGAGGCTGGCCTGGTCGCGCAGTGGGCGGCTGGGGTCGGGCGAGCATGGCGTGGGGCCGCATTGGGCGTAGTTCCCGCTCGCCTTGGCATAGGCATTACCGATCTTGGCGTCCGTCGGCATGTTCACCGGGATCTGGTACTGCCCGAACAGGTTCGCGGACAACACGTCGTCCGAGTCGAGGGCGTTGGGCAGACCCAACCGGGTGTACGCCTGGAGCAGCCGCGCCGCCGTGTTGACTTTCTTCAGGGCGGTGGGCACCGGCCCGCTGACCTGGGTGCTCTGGTCCCGTACCCGGTCGTACATGGACTTCTGCCGGCCCTGGAGGAAACCGCGCAGGGTCGGCGTCAGCGTGGTGTCCAGTGCCGTGTTGTTCACTGCTGTCGCGCCGCTCGCGAAGGCGTACCTGCCGGACGGCCACTTCTGGGTCAGACCCTGCTCGGGCGTCGTCTGGCTGCTACAGCTGAAGAACTCGCAGTAGACCTGGTAGACCTGCTCGTCCGGCCAGGTGTAGTCGGCGGTACGCGAGTTCTGCCAGGCCGCTGACGAGTTCAGCCGGAAGCGGCTGTGGATCTGCAACCGCAGCTTGCCGTATGAGCGGATCACTCCGCTCCCGTTGCCCGTCGTCCGGGTGTGCACCCAGCTCGGCGTGTAGCAGTGGCCGACCTCGGGCAACTCCCGTACACCGGCCGGCGGCTCGTCGTGGCGCGGTGTGTACGCGTACTGGAGTGCCCGCACCATGTTCGACATCAGGTCGTAGCGAACGTTGCTGGGCCGGTCGATCTGCCTGCTGCTCTCGCAGGAGGGCACCGTCGCCTCGTCGGCCTTCGCCGGCGCCGCGGCGAGCGGCTTGTCGGTGTCCCAGAACAGGTCGTAGTTCTTGGGCGTCTTCACCTGTACGCCGTTGGCGTCCGGCTCGTAGCGGACCTGGACCTCGTTGGTCCGGAGAGCGGCCAGCGCCGTCGACAGCTCGTTGGTGGAGGCGACGTACTCGGTGACCAGCCCGGTGATCAGGCCGTTGGCGTTGCCGTCGGCCGGTCGACCGAAGCTGGCCGCGAGGTCGGCGATGCGGGTGCCCTCCGCCTCGATCTGCGCGGCGCGGCCGGCGCTGACCTGGGCGGCGTAGGTCGGGTTCTGCAGCATCAACATGGCGTACGACTGCGCGCCGAGGTTCCACACCGCCGGGTTGCCGACCGGCGTCGACGGCTCGGCCATCGACGGGTCACGCCCGTTGGCGACCCGGGCCAGGTAGTTGATCGACCGGGCTTCGCCGAAGCTGTTCAGCACCGTGGTCGGGTCTAGCGCCGGGTTGTCGGCGTCGGTCTTCGGCACGACGAAGGCGGCTCCGCTGGCCAGCTGCGTCGAGGTCAGGTGGAACTCGTTCTCCGGGCCGACGAACTCGTTGTACGTCGGGATCGGTTGACCGAAGTTCTCCCGGTACCCGATGTACCTGTTGATGTCGGCGCGGGCGTCGTGCAGGGTGGCGTCGCCGATCGCGGCGAGCACTGTGGCGGCGATGTCCTCCAGGCGCAGGCCGAGCTGGGCTACCTGCTGCTGCACGAGGGTGATCTGCGCGGTGTTGCCGGCGATCGCGGCGTTCAGTTTGTCGAACTGGGCCATCATGTTCGCGTACACCGTGTTGATCTGGGCCTCGACCCGCGCGAAGCTGGCCCGCATCTCGTCGCCGAGGGCCCGCACCTCGTCGCGCAACGCTTTGACCTGGGCAAGGATCTGCGTGTCAAGCGACGGTCCGCTGCTGCCGAAGAGCCCGACGACCGACATCACCGCACCGAAGATGTTGCCGGTCATCGCCAACGTCGCGGTGCTGAAGATCGAGCCTGCGAGGCCACGGCCGCTGATCGCCGCCGCGTACTTGGAGATCGCGCTGATCGTGGTGAGGACCGCCTCCCCGATCACCTTGGACTTCTTGCCGGCGGCGGGGTCGGCGAACCCGATGATGGTGGAGACCATGCCCACCCCGGCCTTGACGTCGGAGATCGTCTGCTGCCGGGCCTTGTCCCTGTCTTCCGCGGCCTTCTTCGCCGCCGCTGTGCACGCGGCGCTCGGCGGCCCTTCCGGCGGGCACTTCTGGTCGTTCTCGCCGATTTCGAGGCGGATCTCCAGGCTCAGGCCGAGCAGCTGCGCGTGCAGGGAGGCCAGTTGCTGCTTGGCCGCCGCGACGTACGCCGCCGGGTCGTCCCGCAGCGCAAGGATCGCGTCGAGGTCGACATGCGAAAGCCCGGGATCCTGCTGGAACTCCTCGTAGGTGCTGGTGATGTCCACCCCGACCGGCTCACCGAGGACGGCGTTCCAGGCGGCGGCGACCGGCGCGCTCGCGGCCCCTGCCTGTCGGACCGCGGACCACACAGCGGCGAAGGCGTCATCACGGCCGCGCAGCCACTGGGCGGTCCGCAGCGCGCCGGAGGCGAGTTCCTCGCGGGTGTCCCACGGCTCGACCGTCCTGCCGATCACGGCCTCGACCAGGCCGGTGATCTCCGGCGAGGTCCGGGTGTCGCCGCCGGGCGCGCCGAGCAGGATGTCGACGGACTTGAGCAGCAGGTCCTGTTCGGGCAGCAGGAGGTCGAACGTGGTCAACGAGCCGTCGAGTAGCTGCTGGCGTGCGGTGAGCTGGGCCTGTGCCTGTTCGGCGGTGGCGTTCGGGTGCAGCCGGTGCCACTGGACGAACTCGGCGGACAGGACGACGGTAGTGATCCGAGCGGCGCCCTGGAGATGGATCTCGGCGACCTGGCCGAAGGCCCGGTCGGTGAGAGCCGCCTGAGAGATGGGGACGGGGACGGGATCGGCCGACGCGGGCTCACCGAGGAGCACGCTTGTCGCGGTGACCGCGATCATCGCCAGCACGGCAGTCCCGCGCCTGGTGCGCGTGGAACGTTTGAGTGTCATGCCGCGAACGTATTGAGCTGGCCGGAAAGGGCGCTGAAACCGCGCTGACTCGCGCAGGGTGCCGATCAGCCGGCGGCCTGTGACGCGGCGGGCGCGTCGAGGGCCGGTGCCACGACGGCGAACGCCTGGTCCATCAGCTCGGCCAGGTGCTGCTCGTCGTCGCCCGGCTGCCACCGCTGAAGCACCGTGTCGAGTGCCAGCAGTGCCATCCCGGCGGCCATCCGTGGGTAGGGGTCGGTGTGCGGGTCGACGCGACGGCGGTTGGCCAACTCGGCGGCCAGCTCGGCTCGCCACTCGATCTGGCGTTCCAGCCAGCGGGCGTGCAGGGCGGCTGTGTCAAGGATCAGACGGACGACGACCCGCGCTCGCTCGGAGTGCTCCGGGTGGTCGTTGCAGGCGGCGAGCGGCACCCAGAGAGCGTGGCGCAGCGCGACCGACGGTGGCTCGGCGGGCGGCCGGGCGGCGAGTTCGGTGATGATGTCCGCGCTGGTGTCGGCCAGGAACCGGACGACCACATCCTCTTTGGACGCGAAGTAGCGGAAGAAGGTGCGTCGCGACATGCCGGCCGCCGCCACGATGTCGTCGACGGTCACCGCGTCGAAACCCTTTGTGGCGAGCAGCATCAGGGCGGCGTCGCGCAGCTCGTCGGCAACGAGCTGGCGTTTGCGTTCGGCCAGGCTGTTGTCGGCACGGGATCTCATCCGTCGATGCTACGTCATTCGGTGCCACACCATGCCCTTGTTGGCATCACGCGCACTGGTTGACACTGAGTGTCACCGATAGCACAGTAGGTCGCATGACTGTCAATGGCTGGTCCACTGAACAGATCCCCGACCTGAGTGGCCGTACCTTCGTCGTCACCGGTGCCACAGCGGGCCTCGGCCTGGTCACGACTCGGGCGCTCGCCGCTCGCGATGCGCGCGTCGTGCTGGCCGTCCGCGACGAGGAGAGAGGTCGCCGGGTGGCGGCCGACATCGCCGCAGCCCGACCCGGCGTCGACCTGGACGTCCGACGGATCGACCTCGCCGACCTCGACTCGGTGCGGACCTTCGCCGACGGGATGCACGCCGACCACCGTCGGGTGGACGTGCTGATCAACAACGCCGGGGTGATGGCCCTGCCGCGCACCCTCAGCCCGCAGGGTCACGAGATGCAGTTCGCCACGAACCACCTCGGGCACTTCGCGCTCACCGGCCTCCTGCTCGACCTCCTGCTGGCCGGCCGGGATCCGCGGGTGGTCACTGTCACCTCGGTCAACCACCGCCAGGCGAAGGTGCGCTTCGACGACCCGACCGGCGAGCGGGGCTACTCCCCGATGGGTTTCTACAACACGTCCAAGCTGGCCAACGCGATCTTCGGCTACGAGCTGCATCGGCGGCTCGACGCTGCGGTCAGCCCACTGCGCAGCTTCCTCGCCCATCCCGGGTACACCGCGACGAACCTGCAGAGCAGCGCGAGCACGCCGATCTGGCGGCTGTTGCTGGGCCGGATCGGCAACCCGCTTCTCGCCCAGCCGGTCGAGCGGGGTGTCTGGCCGCAGCTGTTCGCCGCCACCGACCCCGGGGCGCAACCGGGACGGCTCATCGCTCCCGGTGGGCCAGCCGAGCTGCGCGGCCACCCCGCGCCGGGAGAGCTGTCCGCGGCGGCGATCGACCCGGAGCACGGCCGCCGTGTGTGGGAGATGTCCGAACAGGCCACCGGCGTGCGGTTCGGGTCGCTGCGGCCAGCGAGCTGATCGCGGCACCACCCGGCACTCTTCACATCCACCGTGCTGGATCGTCCATGCGGCGAACGACCACAACGGAGGAAGAGTGTTCGCTGCTTACGTCACTGTCACCGTTCCCGACAGCTGGTGGGTTGGGTCGTGTTCTTCGTGACCGTGGTGGCCGCGCTGGCGGTGAATGTGCTCCACCGCTGGTGAATGAGGGGTGGCCCGCGCCTCACCGGTCCAGGCTGGTGAGGCACCCGTCCCGCATCTGGACGGCCCGGTCGCAACGTGCGGCGATGCCGGTGTCGTGGGTGGCCATGATGAGGGTCGTACCCCGCTCGTCGCGCAGCCGCAGCAACAGGTCGACGATCGCGGTGCCGTTCTGACTGTCGAGATTGCCGGTGGGTTCGTCTGCCAGCAACAGGGCAGGTTGATTGATCAACGCACGGGCGATGGCGACCCGTTGCTGCTGCCCGCCGGAGAGCCGCGACGGCAGGGCGGCGGCCCGGTCGGCGAGCCCCACCATCGCCAGCAGCTCACGCGCACGAGCGACCTTGTCGAAATCGGTGCGGAACGGAATCAGCGGCGCCATGACGTTGTCCAGGGCGGTGAGCGTGGGCAGCAGGTGGAACCGTTGGAACACGAAGCCGACCCGTCGCCGGTAGGCCGCCAATGCCCGGCCGGACAAGCCGGTCACCTCCTGGCCGCCGACGTCGATCGTGCCACCGTCGCTCTGTTCGATGGCGCCGATCAGGTGCAGGAGCGTCGACTTGCCCGAGCCGCTCGGCCCGGTCAACGCGATCGCGGTGCCGGCGGCGATCGCGAGGCTGACGTCGTTGACCGCGACCAGCGGTGCTCCGTCGGGCAGCGGGAACGACTTCCGTACCCGCGTGAGACACACAAGCGGCACGGTGAGCGTGCTCGACGCCGCAGCTGACGTCCGTTTCATCGGACCTACTCCTTTGCCGCTCACCCCTCGGCGAGCAGGTGGGCGGTGGGCAGTCGGCGGAGCACGGCGATCGGCACCACCACCGACAGGGCGGAGACGGCGACGCCGAACACCAGGGCGGCTCCAGAACACCAGAGGATCGGAGCGGTGACGCCCCCGGCGAAGACCGCTGCCGCGCCAAGGCCGGCAGCGGCACCGAGCGTGCCACCGATGGCGCCCATGCCGACGGCCTCGATCACGACCAGCCGGTTCAGCATCGCGTCGGTCCAGCCGACGGCACCGAACAGGGCGAACTCGGCGGCGCGCTCGGAGATGTTGAGATAGAGCACGTCGGCGACCGACACGATGCCGAGCACGATCGTGACCGCGACGGCGATGTGATCGACGGTGCGGGCCTGGAGGGTGACGGCATCACCGAGCAGGGTGCCGGTGATCGCCCCACGGAACGCGAACGTGATCGCCAACAACATGGTCAGGGCGGCCACCCCGATCATCAGACTCAGCGCGCCGAGGCTGGTCCGACCGGGAGTGCGGGCAAGGTTGGCCAGGGCGAGGGTAGCCAGCCCGCGCGGCGCCTGCCGGCGGAGGGCGAGACCCGAGACGGCGGGTCGGATGATCTCGCCGGGGTCCGGGCGGGCCGCCCGCCAGGCCGGCCAGCCGCCGGCGAGCAGGGCGAGGGCCACTGCTGAGGGTACGGCGAGCAGCGTGTGGCTCCACGCGATGTTCAGCCCGAGACCGAGCGCGATCCCGAGCGCCAGCCCGCTGCCCGCGAGGCCCGCGGCGAGACCGATGCCGACGATCTCGATGAACATCAGCTGGAGAAGATGTCGTCGGCCCCATCCGAGGCAGGTGAGGATGCCGAACTCGGTGCGTCTGGCGCGGATGGCGGCGGTGTTGGCATTGAGCACCGCCAGCGCGCACACCGCGAGCACCAGCACGGACAGCAGCACGCTCTTGCGGTCGGCCGCGCGGACAAGCACGGACGCGACGCCCTTCTGCACCCAGGGCTCGGCCACGGCGAGGTCGGGCCGGCCGTAGTTGCCCGCCGGGTAGTGCACAGTCATCGCGGTGGGGGAGGACCCCAGGGTGATGTCGACCTGCAGGTCGGTGCGTTGCGCAATCTCCTCGGCGATCACACGGACCCGCTCCCGGGAGACCGGGTCGATGCCGACGTCTCCGGCCAGCCGGACGCGTACCACGCTGATCGGTGCGGTGGTGTTGAGTTGGTATTCCGGGTAGCTGGGCTCCGTGCTGTACGCGCCGGAGTCGAAGATGGCCGGCAGGGCCGCCATCGTGGTCAGCATCAGCGGTGGTTGGCTGAGCAGGCCGGTGACGTTCGAATTCGGGGCCAGGCGTCGGCCGCCCAGCGCCTGCCGTGACGCTTCGTCGGCGCCCTCGGCGCCCGGGTTGAAGTACGTGTCCATGGGCACCGCCGACAGCGCGCTGCCCAGCGAAACCTTGGCGGGGTCGAAGGTGCCCACCGCGCCCAGCGCAGCGTCAGGCATGCTCACGTCCCCGGGCTGCGGCTCGTACCCGTGGGCCAGGTTCCGGTGGGCGGCCACGCCACTGCGGACGCTGGTGTCCGCGAACTCCATCGGTACGTGCCGGGACGACCCGCCGTCGTCGGCCCCCTGGCCCCAGACCTTCAGGTCGTACGGATCCGGTTGGGCACGCAGACCGTCCCCGTCGCGCGTCGTCTTCGCCGGCCCGACGGTCCAGAACTGGTGGAGCCACATGGTGTTCGCCGTCGCCAAGTCGTATTCGACGCCCAGGTCTCCCGGGTGGAGCATCCGGTTGACCATGTCCTGGTACGGCTCCGCCACCGGCGTCGACTTCTGGGCGATCGGGGTGCCGGACTCGTCGCCGAGAGCCGCGCGTAGCCGCTGGTCGTCGGCGGACGTCCGGACCAGTTCGGTCGCGTCCGGGTTCAGGCGCTGCACGGTGACGTCGAGCGTCCTGTCGACCTGAGGTCGGTCCGCGATGAGGATCGGGAGCACCGAGTAGGGGTACGGCATTCCGTCCAGTCGCCGCGACGTCGGCGCTTCGGCTGAGGTGAAGTATCGGCCCGAGGTGACGGCCTGGTCCAGTCCGGCCAGCGCGGCCTCCGACTCAGGGTCGACCGCGGCCATCAGGAGCGGCACCGTCCACGCCAACGTGACGGTCGGCCGCGTCGCCTTTCCCTCGCGATCCGTTGAACCCATGCCACCGACGCACGTCAACGACGATCGGGCGCGCAGGTCCGTTGGTGCGAGCCAGTCGTCCGTGGCGATGGCCGGCGACGCTGGGCAGATCTTGACCCGCTGGCCGTCGGCGTCGACCTCCTCCGGTGGTGGCAGGCCCCCGCCGCTCTTTAGCTCGCTGTTGGGCACCACGTCGAGCCGGTTGCGCGTCGCGTAGAGAAACGCCGGCCCGTCCGGGATCTGGCTCAGCCCGGCGTCCGTCACCCAGGTCGGCTGGACCCGCAACACCTGACGCTCGGCGGTCGGGTCAAGGTGGTCCGACAGGTCGACGGTCACGGGCACCGTGCGCATCACGTACCCGACCATCGCGACCGGTGCCGCCACCGACACCCCACGCACCGCCTGGATCTCGCGCCACTGATCGTGGGTGATGCCGCCACGCATACCCGCCAACTGGCCCGACTGGACCAGATTGCGTTCCTGCTCCAGCGGTAGCACCGCGTCCTTCGGGCGGACCAGAAGGTCGTAGACCGGGCGGTAGTTGGCGCTGACCGCGCCCACCGCATCCAGCCGGGACGTCACCGCGGCCCCGGTGAGCAGGGTGAACCCGGCTACCGCGACGGCGATCATCGAGAGCAGGGCCAGCGACCGGCGCAGCCGTACGCGCCATTGCGACGCGGCTATCCCCAGCATCGACGCACCATGCCCCCCATCGTGTGGCCTTCCAGCATGCTGCCGCCGACCGGACGGTGAGGCCCGCTCGGCGGCGGCGAATCGACGATGATCAGCAGCAGCCTACGGTTGTGGGGCACAGTATGGTGCCCAGCCTCGCGCACGGCGACCGCGTCCTGGTCCGCCGAACGTGGCGATTCCGGACCGGCGGCATCGTCGTCGCGCACCATCAGGAGGGTGGGCGCCGGACCGCCGCTGGCTCTGGTGCGTCCGCCTGGCTCGTCAAGCGTCTCGCCGCGCTGCCGGGCGACGGTATTCCGGAGGCGGTCGCCCCGGCCGTCGGCGGTGGGGTGCGGCGGGTGCCGGCCGGTATTGCCGAGCCATAGGTGCGCATCTATAGTTGCGCGGATCACAACAATCATGGCCGTGGTGACGCGGCGGGGTCGTCGAAGCGCTTCGACGATTCGTCGTACAGGCCCGTCAGCCGGGTGTCGGGCCTGGTCACGTCGGTCTGGGCGCCCGCTGGGCGTCTGTCGCTCGGCGCCCGCTGGGCGTCTGTCGTACGACATGAGGAGAACCGCATGCGGAACTGGCGCCTTCGGCGCGGAATCACCGCGCTCGCGCTCGCCCTGCTCGCCCTACCGGCCGTCCCCGGCACCGCGCTCGCCGAGCCCACCTACCCGTTCCGAGATCCCGACCTACCCGTGCAGGCCCGGGTCGACGACCTGCTCGGCCGCCTCACCCTGGACGAGAAGATCTCCTGGCTGCACCAGTACCAGCCGGCCGTTCCCCGGCTGGGCATCGGCCTGTTCAAGACCGGCACCGAGGCGCTGCACGGGGTGGCCTGGTCCACCGACATCGACAACAACGGCGCTGTGGTCAAGGCCCGCGGCACAACCTTCCCCCAGCCGGTGGGCATGGCCAGCACCTGGAACACCGAGCTGATCCGGCAGGTCGGTTCGGCCGTCGGCGACGAGGCGCGCGGCTACCACGCGCAGAACCCCCGGGTCTGGGGGCTCAACCTCTGGGCGCCGGTGGTCAACCTGCTGCGCGACCCCCGGTGGGGCCGCAACGAGGAGGGCTACTCCGAGGATCCGCTGCTCACCGGGGCCATCTCCACCGCCTACGGGTCGGGAATGACCGGCGGTGACCCGAACCACCTGAAGAGCGCGCCGACGCTCAAGCACTACCTGGCCTACAACAACGAGGTCCGTCGGGACGTGACCTCCTCGAATGTGCCGCCTCGGGTGCTCAACGAGTACGACCGCGCCGCCTTCAAACCGGCCATCGCCGCCGACGCGGCGACCGGGATGATGGCCGCGTACAACCTGGTGAACGGTCGTCCGGCCACGGTCGACCCGGACCTGGACACTGTTGTCCGCGGCTGGACCGACCAGACCCTGATGAACGTCACCGACGCCTGGGCGCCGAACAACCTGGTGAACTCGCAGCAGTACTACCCCACCCAGGCCGAGGCGAACGCGGCGATCATCAAGGCCGGACTCAGCAGCTTCATCACCGACGACACGAACGCCCAGCCCACCGCCACCGCCATCAAGCAGGCCCTCGCCACCGGCCTGCTCACCGAGGCGGACATCGACGCCCGGATCCGGGACATCCTGAGCATCCGGTTCCGGCTGGGTGAGTTCGACCCGGGCGGCGGCCGGTACGGCGGCATCACCCCTGACGTCATCAACAGCCCCCAACACCAGCGACTGGCCCGGCAGGCCGCCGGTGAGGCGATGGTGCTGCTGAAGAACGAGCGGCAGGCGCTACCGCTGAACCCGGCCCGGACCCGCAAGGTGGCGGTGCTCGGCCCGCTGGCCGACACCCTCTACTCCGACTGGTACGGCGCAGACCTGCCCTACCAGGTGACGGCGCTGGACGGCATCCGCGAACGGCTGGGCAGCTCGGCCAGTGTGAACGGGCTCGACGGGGCGGACCGGATCGCCCTGAAGGACACGGCGACCGGCCGGTACGTCTCGGCCACCGGCACCACCGACGCCAACCCGGTCCTCGGGACCGGCGCGACCCCGGCGCTCGTCGCCCAGTTCGACGTTGTCGACTGGGGACAGGACGTGGTGACGCTGCGCAACGCCGCCAACGGCCGCTACCTCGGCTACAACTGGGGGCCGTTCGTCACCCGTGACGAACAACCGAACGGCTGGTACGTCCAGCAGCAGTTCAAGCTGGAGCCGCAGGCCGACGGAACTGTGGTGCTGCGCTACGTCGGCTACGAGACCAAGGAGAGCTGGTTCGGTGCCGACACGTACGTGACGATCGGTGACGACGGTGCCCTCAAGCTCGGCGCATCGACCCCGGCCGCCGCGACCCACTTCAGTCGTGAGTTGATCAGCAGCGGAATCGACAGGGCAGTTGCGGCGGCCAAGGCTGCCGACACCGCCGTGCTGGTGGTCGGCAGCAACCCGTTCATCAACGGCCGCGAGGCGCACGACCGGACCTCGACGGCGCTGAGCGCCGGCCAGGAGGCGCTGGTCAAGGCCGTCGCCGCTGCCAACCCGCGGACCGTGCTCGTGCTCCAGACCAGCTACCCGGTCACCATCCGATGGGAGCAGGAGCACGTACCCGCCATCGTCTGGACCACCCACGCGGGAGCGGAGACCGGTCACGCCGTCGCCGACGTCCTCTTCGGCGACCGCAACCCGTCCGGCCGGCTCACCCAGACCTGGTACCGCTCGGACTCGCAACTACCGCCGGACCTGCTGGAGTACGACATCATCTCGTCCGGGCAGACCTACCTGTACAGCCGCGCGAAGCCGCTCTACCCGTTCGGCCACGGGCTGTCGTACACCCGCTTCCGGTACGGCCAACTGCGTACCGGTGCGCAGTCGGTAGCCGCCGACGGCACCATCACGGCCAGTGTCGACGTGACGAACGTCGGCAGCCGGGCCGGGACCGAGGTCGTCCAGCTCTACACCCACCAGCGCACCTCGCGGGACACCACCCCGATCCGCCAGCTCAAGGCGTTCCAACAGGTGAAACTCGCGCCCGGGCAGACCCGTACGGTGACCCTGCGCCTGCCCGCCGCGGACCTGGCGCACTGGGACGTCACCCGCAGCAGGTGGGTGGTCGAGTCGTCGGTCCACGACCTGATGGTCGGGGCGTCCGTCGAGGACATCCGGGCCCGCGCTGCCGTCCGGGTCCGCGGTGAGACCATCCCGGCCCGCGACCTGTCCCGGCCCACCAGGGCAGAGAACTTCGACAGGTACGCGGGGGTCCGGCTCGTCGACGAGACGAAACCCAGCGGTACGGCGGTCGGTGCCACCGCCGCCGGTCAGTGGATCTCCTTCGACGGTTCCGCGCTGCGTGCCGGCGCGGGCACCTTCAGCGCGAAGGTCGCCAAGGCCGGTGCGGGTGCCGGCACGATCCAGATCCGGACGGGGTCGCCCACCGGCCGGCTGCTCGGCACGGCCACGGTGCCCAGCACCGGCGACGACTACCGCTACGTCAGCACCAGCACCGAGTTGACCCGGGCCGTCGGCACCCACGACGTGTACCTGGTGTTCGACTCCCCGCTGCGGCTGGCCGAGTTTTCCATCAGGTGACCGAGGCCGGGGCCGGGTCGATCGTCGACCCGGCCCCGGGCCTGTGGCTGGTCAACTCGCCGTGCAGGTCAACGTCGGTGTGCTGGGCGTGCCTGTGGACGAGCCGAGGAACCCGAACGCGGTGCTGGCGCCGGCACCGAGTGCCCCGTTGTAGGCGACGTTGCGGGCGGTGACCGTCGAGCCCTGGCTGGTGACTGTCGCGTTCCAGGCCTGGGCGATGCTCTGGCCACCGGCGAAGGTCCACGTCACGGTCCAGTTGCTGATCGCCGAGGTTCCCGCGGTGACCCGTACCTCGCCCTGGAAGCCGCCGGTCCACTGGCTGGTCACCGCGTACGTCGCGGTGCAGCCGGCCGCCGGCGGCGGGGTGGTGGGCGGTGGCGTGGTGGGTGGTGGGGTCGTGGGAGGCGGCGTGGTGACGGACCCGCCCCAGCCGGCGGTGGAATCCAACCAGGCGGCGCGCCGCAGCATCCAGTCCCGCATGACCTGGACCTGCCCCTGCCAGGTGGGCGAGGTCGGGGTGCGGAAGAAGCTGACGGTCGGCGACGTCAGGTTGGGCCAGCGTTGGAAGTTGCGCTGGGCCGCGTTGGTCAGCGGGGTCGCGAGAGCGTTGATCCGGGTCTGGAGCGCGGCGTCGGAGAGCAGGCCCCGTCGCAGCGTCTGCCAGCGCGCTCGGGCCTGGTTGACGAACGCGGGGTCGCGCAGCAACTGGGCGAACCAGTCGTTGGGCAACGGTTGCCGGGTCTGCTGGTGCTGCCAGCCCGACACCTGGTCGTTGCCGAAGAACCCACCGACGCCGAAGCTGAGGTCGAAGTCCCACAGCGGACCCGCGAAGATCTTGCTGTCCCGGTCCTTGTAGAAGTGCGAGCTGCGGACGTAGGCGTCCATCTCCCGGCTCAGCTCGTTGACGATCATGAGGTCGATGAACGAGTCGACGTCGATGTACTTGCGGTATCCGGTGGTCGGGTCGGCGAAGTTCGACGAGTGCAGCACGTCGTTGAACTCCTGGAGGTGACCGCGCAACCAGTCCCGTTGCTGCGGTTGCAGGGGCGACGGGTCGGCGACCTCAAGGTAGTTCCAACAGGTGGCCGCCGGCCCGGTGCACGGCAACGTTGGCTCCTCGGCCGCCATCCACTCGAACTTCCAGATGTACCCGCCCTGGATCTTCGGCAGTGTCACATCGTCGGAGTCCAACTGCTTGAGGTCGAGACGATCCTTGGAGTTCTTGATCGTCTCCATGAACATGTAGACGCCCATGTAGTCGCTGGCGCCCACCGGGCCGGCGTCCGTGTTGAGGTAGAACTCGGCGAACCGGTAGCGCGGAGCCGGCAGCCCCATCTCGCGTCCGAGGTCGTAGACGAGCGCCTCGCGGATCAGCGCCTTGTCGGGGAACGGGCCGCGCAACACCCAGTCGGAGTCGGCGGGCATACCCAGCACCGGGTGGTCGGCGTCGTCGTCCTCGTTGTCCCAGAACTCGACCCGGAACGGCGTCTTCTCGAATGTCGCCGACGAGTTGCCGCGCAGCCGGAATCCCGCTCGGGTGCTGAGCGTCGGGGCGGCCGCCAACGATGTGGTGCCGCCGCCCGTCGGTTCGAAGATCATTGTGGTGGCGTCGAAGTACTCACGGTCGGGCCGGCCGGCGCCGTAGGAGTCGATCAGCACCACCGGCAGGTCGTGGGCGGTGGTGACGTTCTGGGCGGCGTACATGGCGGTGCCGGGCGCACCCGTCGGTGTCTGGCCGACGAACGCCTGTGCCCGCAACTGGGTGGTGCGGGTGAAGCGCAGCGCCGAGCCCGAATAGAGCGACGACTGGGCGGTGGGCGGTTGCCCGTTTGTGGTGTAGCGGATCTGGGCGCCGCTGACCGTGCTGCTCAGCGTCACCGCCACTTCGCTCTGGAAGGTGCCGCTGGGCACCGAGAAGATGATGTCCCCGACCAGGTCGTCCGCCGCGGCGGCATCGGTGGCCGGGGTGCCGGCGAGGAGTTCGGCGCCGGCCGGCGGCGAAGACACCACGAGCAGGCCTGCGACGAACACGGCGGTGGCGGCGATCCCGGCGGCACGAAGGGCCGCCACCGGAAGACCTGTGGTGCGGGTGGTCATGAGCACGATGCCTCCTGTTCTGATCGGGTGGGAACTGTCAACTCCAGGAGTGCCGAGGACGGGTCGGCGCGGAAGTGGCGGCGTAGCGTCCGTCGCCACGGCACGTCTGGAAGGTCCAGGCGGAGAGCCGCGAGGCCGGTGGCGTACTTCGAGATGCGTACGGGTCGGGTCCCGCGTTGCCACAGCGCGCGGTCGACCAGCGAGGGGGCCGAGCTGGTCTTGGTCTCGACCACGGCGATGCCGGGCAGTCGCAGTGTGCGGTCACCGTCCTGCCAGGTGAGCCCGGTGTCGATGGTGACCCGGCTCGCGGTTGCGGGCAGCAGCAGAGTGGAGCGACGGTAGCTGGTGACCAGCACCGGTTCGAGCGGACTGCCGGTGAGATTGGACAGGATCGACTCCCGGTCCAGCACCTCGTTCACGAACCCGCGACCGGACCGGACGGTGCGGCGGTCCTCGGCGAGATACGGCAGTCGGTGTTTGGTGACCTGTCCGCGTGCTCCGCTGATCTTCACTTCCAGCCAGCACTGGGCGGAGTCGAGGTAGGTCCGGGTCCGTACCTTGAAGCGCCTGCGCCGCCGGTACGCGGCGCAGTGGTAGCTGGCCAGGCAGGGCGTGTCGAAGTACACGGACTCATACCGAAAACTGCGTTCACCATCGATGTCCAGCACCCGGGCGTACGGGGTGAGGTGGTCCAGCAGGTGCGGCAACTCGTCCACCGCGATGACGTACTTGCGGTCCACCCTGCACTGCAGCGCCGCCCGGTCGATCACCTCGGCGAGTGCGATCGGCGTCAGCGTCGCCAGCTGTGGCGCGCTCATCGGAGCGCCCCGGCCCGTGCCGACCTGCTGGTGCCGGCCGCCGTGCTGCGCCGGGCGACCGAGTATCGGACGTCGACGACTGTGGTCTCGTTGACCATGTCGAGCCGCTGGACGATGGCGTTGTGCACCCGGGCGTTGAGCAGTTGCTCCAGCTGGGCGACGAGAGCGACGTGATCGGTGACCGCGGAGTCGAGCACCATGATCTGGTGCCGGTAGTGCCGGAGCAGCCGTCGGTGATCGCCGACGAACATCACAGCGACGATGAGTGCCATCAGGCCTCCGCTGAGCCAGACCGACGTGGTGCTGAGTGCGCCGAGAATCCCCAGCGCGAGAGCGGAGAAGTAGTACGCGACCTCGTGCTGGTCGAGCTCCGTCGAGCGGAGTCGGATGATGGAGAGCACTCCGAACAGCGCCAGGCCCAGCCCGAGCCCGGCGCCCACGTCGCTGGCGCTCAGCGCGCTCGCCACCGCGAGGACGCCCACGTTGACCCCCAGGTAGGCGACGACCAGGTCGCGTCGGCGGTGCCGGGGGAAGTAGAGCCCGAAGACGAGCAGCGCCACCGCGCAGATGTCGATCGCGAACAGGACGAGCTGCGACATCGCTGGGGTTCCTCCTGGTTCACCGCCGGAGCGGACCGACGCCAGGCCGCCGTCGCTGCGTGGCGACCTGCGGAAGGTGGCCGGACCCCCGGGCTACTTTTCGGTAAACTTTCGGTATATCGGTGGTGACTGTAAGCAGAACATCAACGCAAGTCAATGTGTGATCTGTGCACACGTGCGGGCTCCTGGGCCGGCTGGCGGGTGTGCGGTGCGCCTGACGTGGGCATGCCCGGGACGCGACCTCGGCTCGCTGAGCCGCCGAAACTTTCGGAGTCTTTCGGGCTTCACAGCGTCCGCTCCTGGGTGGGACGGTCGTCGGTCCGGCCCTGGGGTGGCCGCTGAGCTTCTCGCGACCGCCAGTTGTGGGCGGGGTTCGATGGCTGCTTCGGTGCCTATGGAGCTGATGCCGCAAACGAATCAGGCAGGGGGCCTGTGGCGGTGGCGCCGCGACGAACCGCGCGGACGAACTGCCTGGCGGTGGTGGCGCGGTATCGCGTGGGCGAGCTGTCTGGCGGTGGTGGTGCGGTGTCGCGTGGGCGAGCTGTCTGGCGGTGGTGGGGCGGGCACCCGCGTGGGGGCGTTGTCGCGGGACGGTTCGAGGGCCGGCTGTCGGTGATGTCGTAGACGATTCAGCTCCAAAGGACGGGCGGACCGCCGGCGTGCCCTGGCGCGTCGAGGTGCGTGCGAGTGGTCGCGGGCAGCGACGACGAGCCCCGTGTCGTCGCTGCGGATTCGTCGGACGACGCACGCAGGGGGGTGCGGACGGCATGGCTGATCTGCCCGATCCGATGGCATTTCTGCATAGACGCCCTCCAATTGCCGGTTGCATTGGTCAGACGTGTGACCTACGCTCCCAGTAAGAATTTCGGGGCGGTTAACAAAGAGTGCGGTCGGGGCGACGGAAAGTCCCCGCCGGCCCTTAGTGGCGTCGCTGTTCCGTACTCGTCGCTCGATACGCACTTTGGGCACCACATCGACGACCAGTGAGAGGAACAGACGTGAAGTCAGCCATATCCACCGCTCGAATGTCAGTGCTGGCGGTGGCGGCGCTTGTCGCCGCCACACTGCCGGCAGTGCTGACAAACCAACTACCGGCCTCGGCCGCGGTCCAGGCGACCTACTATGTCGCCCCGGACGGTAACGACGCCAATCCGGGCACCCTGCAGTCGCCATTCCGGACTCTGCAACGTGCCCGGGACATCGTTCGTACGGTAACCACGAACATGACCGGCGACGTCAACGTCTTTCTCCGCGGTGGAACCTACCCGGTGAGCAGCACTATCGAATTCGGGACGAGCGACTCCGGCACCAACGGATTCCGGGTCAGTTACGCGGCCTACCCCAATGAGAAGCCGGTCCTTGACGGTGGCGTCCAGGTGACCGGATGGAGCCAGCACAGCGGCAACATCTGGAAGGCGCCACTGGACCGCGCCAACAAGTTGCGGGCGCTGTACGTCAACGACAAGCGCGCGTACATGGCGTCGAAGACGATCAGCTCGGCCGGCTGCTACGGCACGTACAACATCACTGCCAACCAGGCCTCGTGGGCCTGGGAGTCGGGGTCGCAGTGCGACGGTGCGAAATACAGCCTGAACGACTTCCCCGCCGTTCCGCGCAACCAGGACGACATCGAGATCGAGACGGGTACGACCTGGACCACTGCCATCGTGGGAGTCCGCCAGGTGACCACGAGTTCCGACGGCGCGAACCGGGTCGCCCTCTTCCAGCAACCGGGCGCGGCCATCGCGCAGGGCGCGTTCAACGGCAACGCCCAGGTCGGCGGCACCCACAAACTCATGAACGCGTACGAGTTCCTGGACGCGCCCGGTGAGTTCTATTTCGACAAGGGCACCAAGACGGTCTACTACTACAAGGCCAGCGCCGAGAACATGTCGACCGCGACGGTCTACGCGCCGAACAACGTCACCACGTTGCTCCGGGTGGCCGGCACCTCGACCAGCAGCCACGCGCGCAACATCACGTTCTCCGGACTGACGGTCCAGCACTCCGACTGGAACCTGTTCAACGTCGCCGGCTCGTCCTTCAAGCAGGCGCAGCAGGGCAACCTCGGCGCCCAGGTGTACGCGAAGGGCAACTTCCACGTCTACTACTACCGGAATGTGGACGTGACGCCCGGCATCATTCAGATCCAGAACGCCGACGGGGTCCTCCTGCAACGTAACCGGATCCAGCACACCGGCGCCGACGGAATCAACATGATCAATGATGTGCAGAGCACCCAGTTGATCGGAAACCACACGAACGACATCGCCGGGTCCGCCATCACCGTCGGTCATCCCCAGCACGTCTACATCGGGGACGGCACGTCGACCAACCGCGAGAAGTACTCCGCGTCGGTCGAGGGGCTACCGAAGAACATCGACATCAAGAACAACTACCTCTACGACAGCGCGGTCCTGTTCAACGGGCACAGCCCCATCTCCGCGTACTTCGCCGACACCCTCACCATCCAGCGCAACCGGATCGAGAAGACCCCGTGGTCGGGCATCACGCTCGGCTGGGGCTGGTGGAACTTCGACGGATCGTCGGGCTCGATCGTGCCCAACCGGCCGACCACGACGGCGAGAAACAACACCATCAGCTACAACCACATCATCGACACGGTGCAGCGCCTCAGCGACACGGCTCCGATCTACACGCTCGGCAGTCAGCCCGGCACCATGATCACCAACAACTATCTCCAGGGCGTCCCGTCGGGCCACAAGTACGGACTGCACCCGGACGAGGGCTCGGCGTTCATCACCTTCCGCGACAACGTTCTGAGTATCGACAAGAACGTCACCTGGATGATCAACTCCGACGACTTCGGGCGGAAGCACGATCTGAGCATCACGCAGATCTACGGCCCGATCAACAAGGTCTCCAACAAGAACCTGCCGAACAGCACTGTCGCCGACATCCTTGTCTCCTCCGACTATGTCTGGCCGGCGACGGCGTACGGCATCGCCGCGAATTCCGGCCTTGAGGACGCGTACCGCGACATCATTCCGGCGAGCAGTTTCTCCGCGCCGAACTATGCGCTGCCGGCCAGCACCTTCGTCACCAGTGCCACGGCGTCGATCCCGATCCGGAGCATCGGCGACGCCACCAAGTCGGTCTGGTTGGCGCCGTACGGCACCACCACCTTCACCGCCGGGGCGACGATGACCAGGGCGACCGGCACCGCCACCTCCATCGCCGTGCCGGCCACCCAGGGCGAGTACCGGCTCTACGTCGTCGACGCACAGGGCAACCGGTCGGCCGAGTCGACCTCGATCGTCAGGCAGCAGCAGGGCGGTGGCAGCGGTACGGGTAACGGACAACTCGTGGGTGCCCAGTCCGGTCGCTGTGCCGAGGTGCCCAACTCGTCGACCACGAACGGCACCCAGACCCAGCTCTGGGACTGCTCCAGCGGCACCAACCAGCGGTGGACCCAGACCGCCAGCAAGCAGTTGACCGTCTACGGCAACAAGTGCCTGGACGCGTCCGGGGCCGGCACTGCCAACGGCACCGCGGTCATCATCTGGGACTGCCACGGCGGGCTCAACCAACAGTGGAACATCAATGCCAACGGCACCGTGACGAACGCCCAGTCCGGGCTCTGTCTCGACGCCAATGGCGCCGCCACCGCCAACGGCACAAAGCTCATCCTCTGGTCCTGCAACGGCGGCACGAACCAGCAGTGGACGTTGCGTAGCTGACCCGAGCAGACCCCGGGGCCAGGCCGACACGGGCCTGGCCCCGGCTGTTTCTGGGCGTCGCCGGAGATCATGCGTAGGCCGTTGGCATCGGCATCCGACCGCTGGAGCTCTTGGCGAGCGAGCGGTGGTAGACCGAATCCGGTGGTCTCGACCGGCTTCCCGACCTCGCTAGGAGGCCGCGGGCGGCGCGGCGTCGGTCGGTTCGGTGGCCTCGTCGTCCTTCGAGGGCTCCTCCCCGTCCGCCTCCTTGACGCGCGCGGGCTCGGTCCACGAGAACTCGATCTCGACGGACACCTCCGTCTCGCTCTCCCGTTCGATCTCCAGCTCGCACCGCACCGTGTCGGCGACCGTCACCGCACCCGCCGCGCCGTAGAAGAGTCGCCCGTCAGCCTCCAACTGATTCGCCAGTTGGCGCAGCCAGGCGGCCAGGTCGGAGCGTGACACCGTACGGGAGTCCTCATAGATATCCATGTCGGCCATGCTTGCACTCCACAAAGGACGGGGTGTGCGGGGCTTCGGCTCCACCCCGCCGTGTCGGCATGATATGGATCTTGCGGTCCGCAGTGGTTCGGAAAATGTCAGCTTCGGAGGTGCTGCCGGACAGCGTGCGGGTAATGCCGGACGATGACATCAACCTGGAAGCCCCACGAGAAGCACGGTGGCCTGTCGGACAAGGACAAGCGCGAGCTGCCGGAGAGCGTCTTCGCGTTCCCCGGCAAACGCAAGGAACCGATGACCGATGCCAGCCACGTCCGTAACGCCATCGCCCGCTTCGATCAGGTGCAGGGCGTCACCGACAAGGACCGGGACCTGGCCTTCCAGAACATCCTCGCCGCCGCCAAGCACTACGGTGTCGACGTCGCCGAGACGAACTGGCGCCAGCTCGGCAAACTTCCGCACACGCCGAACCCCGCCCACTGACCGGACACCCGCGGGCTCCGGCTCGCTCGCCGGATAGGTTCGCCTCCGCTGGGTAAGCGGCGCGGATGCCCGCCAAGCAGGAGCCGGCAGCTGACCACGACCCGCCCCCGCACCGGGTGTCACGGGTCGACCGGGCCTGGGCCGGCCTGCCCGAGCGGGTGCGGCAGGGGTTGCGCGCCCGCGCCTGGCGGTTGCGTCTCTACGGGCTGCTCATCGTGCAGGCTGGCGTTGCGGCGTCGCTCGCCTGGTTCGTCGGGTACCAGTTCCTGGACAATCCCGCGCCGGTGCTCGCGCCCACGACAGCGGTCGGCATCGTGGCCGCCTCGATGGGTTCACGCCTGCGGCGCACCATCGAACTGCTGGTCGGGGTCGTTCTCGGGCTCGCCGTCGGTGACACGCTCATGCCGCTGTTCGGCATTGGCGCCTGGCAGACCGGCGTGGTCGTCGTACTGGCGATCATCGTCGCGGTGCTGCTCAAGGGCGGTGGTGCGCTGCTCACCCAGGCCGGCGGCACCGCGGTGCTCATCGCCACCCTGGAACCACCAGTGCGTGACCTGTCCGTGCCCCGCTTCGTCGACGCAGCGGTCGGCGGGCTGGCCGGGCTGGCGGTCGGCCTGTTGCTGGTGCCGATCCATCCGCAGCGGACGGTGCGGCGTCTGGCCGAACCCGTCCTCGACCCGGCTGTCGACTCCCTCCACGCTCTGGCCGCGGCGCTCTGCCGTCGAGACTCTGCTGCGGTCCAGCGGTGTCTGCGCACACTGCGGGAACTGGGGCCGGGCTTGGCCGCGCTTCACGACGGGCTCGACGCCGCCCAGGAAGTGGTGCGACTGGCGCCACTACGTTGGCATGACCGCGGGTCCCTGGCCTTCTACACCAACGCCGTCCGAAACCAGGAGCGCGCCCTGCACGGCTGCCGGTCCGTCGCCAGGCGGCTCGCCAAGGCACTGCGGGACGACGAGCCGATTCCGGAGGAGTTTCCGGCGGCCATCGACCTGCTGGCCTCCAGCGTGCAGACCTTGCGGTGCGCGATCCGCACGCGGGCCGAGCCGGACGAAGCGCGGCGGCAGATCCTGACCGCCGTCGACCTGGTTGACAGGGCGCAGGGGGAGACCGCGGCGGACCCCACCCGCCCGTACACCCACCGGTTGGGCTACTCCGGCATGATCGCCGCTGGTGAGTTCCGCACTGTCGCGCACGACCTCCTGGTTGCCAGCGGGTTGGACATGGACACAGCGGTGACGCTGGTGCGTCGGACGGTGGACGGGGACGAGTGGGACTGATCCGGGCTCTCCCGCCCGCACCCTGCCGAACCAGCACGCACGTCAGGTCGCCTTCAGCGAGGCGAGCACGTCCAGGTAGTGCGGGTTCTTCATGACTCCCAACACGTTGCCGAACGGATCGACCACCGCCGCGGTGATGAAGCCCTCGTCCCCGTGTGGAGTTTTCGGCTGGTACTCCGTGGCACCCATCGCCAGCAGCCGCTCGACCGTCGCGTCGAGGTCGTCGACGCACCAGTGCATGACCACGCCGCCGGGCCCGGTCGTCGCGCCGCCCGGTGCGTACCTGCTGTCGATGATGCCGAGTTCGGCCTGGTAGTCCCCTATGCGGAACTCGGTGTATGCCGGGCGTCCGTCGGGGCCGGGGCGCATGAAGTACGCCTCGACGCCGAGAAAGTCCGCGTACCAGGCGGTGGCCGCTGCCACGTCGTCCGCCCAGATGTTGAGTGTGGCAAATCCTCGCAGGCTCATCAGGTTGTCCCCTCGTCGATGTCGTTGGTGTCGACGCTATCGACGATTGCGGAAGCTTTGCTTCCGCAATGAGCGGTGGGCCTCGACCGTGTCGAGCCGCGGACCGCATCTTTCGTCGGCTCCCGGGTAGTCGCCGCCATTGCCAGTACGAGAGTGGCGGGGGACAGCGTGGACAGCTACCCGGCAGTCGAGAACCACGGTCTGATCGGTGATCTACAGACCGCGGCACTGATCAGCACGGACGGTACTGTCGACTGGTTCTGCGCGCCCCGCTTCGACTCGCCGAGCTTCTTCGGCGCGCTGCTGGACCGCCGCAACGGCGGCCACTTCCAGCTCTCGCCCGACGGCGTCGACTACACGAGCAAGCAGCTCTACCTGCCCGGTACGCCGATCCTGATCACCCGCTTCCACAGCGCCGACGGTGTCGGTGAGCTGTTGGACTTCATGCCCGTCACCGGTGCGGAGGCCACCGACCGGCACCGGTTGATCCGGCTGGTCCGGATGGTCCGGGGAAGCATGCAGTTCCGCTTCCACTGCCACCCACGGTTCAACTACGGACGCGATCCGTACGAACTGGAGGTGCACCCCGAAGGCGACGTCTTCCGCAGCCAGACGATGACCCTCACCCTCGCCGCCTTCAAGAACTCGCTGCGCCAGTTCGGCACGAGGGACGTCCGCCGCGACGCCAACGGCGTGTCCGCGTCGTTCACCCTGCACGCCGGCGACATCGGCGGAGTGGTCCTGGAGACGGCCTGCCCGCACGCTCCCCGAGCACTCAGCACCGACGAGGCGTGCGAACTGCTCGCCGAGACCCGCGACTACTGGCGGCGGTGGGTGGGCGGTTCCCGGTACAAGGGCCGCTGGCGGGAGGTGGTCGAGCGGTCGGCGATGACCCTCAAGCTGATGACGTACGCACCGACCGGTGCCCTGGTCGCCGCGCCCACCGCGGGGCTGCCCGAGCAGATCGGCGGGCAGCGGAACTGGGACTACCGCTACACCTGGATCCGGGACGCGTCCTTCTCCGTGCACGCTCTGCTGCGCCTGGGCTTCACCGACGAGGCCCAGAAGTATCTGCTCTGGCTCGACGCGCGCATCCGCGAGGCACGGGACGGCAACCTCCCCTTGCAGATCATGTACCGCATCGACGGCTCACCGGACCTTCCCGAGGAGGTGCTGGGTCACCTGGAGGGTTACCGCGGCTCCGCGCCGGTGCGGATCGGCAACGGTGCCGCGGGCCAACTCCAGCTCGACATCTACGGCGAGGCGCTCGTCTCCTTGGAGCTCGCGGACCGCAACGGGCTGGTCGCGCCGTACGAGGGGTGGCGCAAGACGGCTGGGCTGATGGACTGGCTCTGTGCGCACTGGGACCAGCCCGAGGACGGCATCTGGGAGACCCGTTCCGGCCGGCAGGATTTCACCTACGGTCGGGTGTTGTCCTGGGTCGCGCTGGACCGGGCCATCCGCATCGCGCGACGCCGGGGCCGGCCCGGCGACATCGCCCGCTGGTCCGCCGAACGTGACGCCATCTACGAGCAGGTGATGACTCGTGGGTTCAACCAGGAACGTCGCGCGTTCGTGCAGCACTACGGGTCCGACATCCTGGACGCGTCGCTGCTGGCGATGCCGGGGCTGAACTTCATCTCGCCGACCGACCCGATGTGGGAGTCGACACTGCGGGCGATGGACACCGGCCTGGTCTCCGACAGCCTGGTCTACCGCTACGACCCGAACGCCTCGCCGGACGGTCTCGCCGGCACCGAGGGCACCTTCAACATGTGCACCTTCTGGTACGTGCAGGCGCTTGCCCTGGCCGGCCGGATCGACGACGCCCGGTTGACCTTCGAGAAGATGCTCACCTACAGCAACCCGCTCGGTCTCTACTCCGAGGAGATCGCGCCGACAGGTGAGCAGATCGGGAACTTCCCGCAGGCGTTCAGCCACCTCTCGCTGATCAGTACGGCGACCCACCTCGACGACCTGCTCGACAAGCAGGGCTGACCGGACCGGTCAGAACAGCGTCAGCGGCTCGACCGGGATCGGCTCGGGCAACGCGCCGAGCCCGGGTACCCGGGCCCGTACCTCGTCGTGGAACCGGCGGGCGAGCGCCGGCGCGTCGGCGTTGTCCGGGGTGTGAATGAACATCGTCGGGGAGCGCCCCTCGCGGAGCCAGGTGACAGTCACGTCGACCCAGCGCTGCCACCCCTCGACAGTGCGCGTCGGGTCGTCGCGACCGAGGTAGCGGACGATCGGCCGGTCGGTCAGCGCGAGGGACCGGAGCGGCACGCGGGGCTTCTTGGTCCAGGCGTCCCGCTCCGCATCGCTGGTCGGTGGGCTCGCGAAGAAGGCGGTCGTGTCGAAGGGGATCCACTCGGCGCGGGCGGCGGCGAGGGTCGCCCCGAGCAGCCGGGTCGCGCGGGCGTCGCTGAAGAACGCGGGATGGCGCACCTCCACCGCGTACCGGTGGGACTGCGGAAGCTGCTCCAGGAAACGGCCCAGGGCCGGGACATCGGCGGGCGCGAACGAGCCGGGCAACTGGATCCAGAGGGCATGGGCGCGCGGGCCGAGCGGTTCGATGGCGTCCAGAAAGACGCGCAGCGGTTCGTCGACGTTGGTGAGCCGGCGTTCGTGCGTGATGACCTTGGGAAGTTTGAGGACGAACCGGAAGTCGGAATCCGTCTGGGCGGCCCACGAGGCCACGGTGTCCCGGGCCGGGGTCGCGTAGAACGTGGTGTTGCCCTCCACGGCGTCGCACCAACTGGCGTAGTGCCGCAGGCGCTCGGTGGGCGGCAGCCGGTGGCCCGGCCACGACTTGTGACTCCACATCGCGCACCCCACGTGCAGACGCATGACCGCCCTTCCCGCCGGTGACCGCGCTCGACCGGAGCCCACCGTATACGGGCCAGCGGACCCGGCCCGCCTCACGGTGCGGCGGGTAGGGTCCGACGCCATGCGTGTGCTGTTCGCCAGTCTTGCGTCCGTCGGTCACACCTACCCGCTGATCCCGTTGGCGATCGCCGTCCGGGACGCCGGGCACGAGGTGCACTTCGCCGCCGGGACGGAGGTGCACGCTCCGCTCGCCGCGCACGGCCTTCGGCCGTTCCGTCCCGGCGACGCCTTCTACGAGGTGTACGCCGAGGATCTCGCACCGGAGCTGGCGCGGCTGCGCCCCGACCTGGTGGTGCACGAGTGGGGGCTGCCGGGGGCGGCCGTGGCGGCTCACCGCGCGGGGATCCCGGGCCTGTGGCACGGGTTCGGCCGGATGTTTCCCGAGGGCATCGGCCTGGAACTGCCCACCAGGAACGCCGAGGTCATCGGTCGGCCGCACCTGGACATCTGGCCGCCCTCCCTTCAGGACAGGAATTTCCTCGCCACCGAACGCCGGATCGAGCTGCGTCCGGTCGCCTTCTCGACAACCGCCCCGCTGCCCGAACGGGTGGGCCGTCGGACGTCCCGACCCCTGATCTATCTGACCCTCGGCACCGCGTTCGGCACGCCGGAGCTGCTCCGCACCGCCATCGCAGGCCTGGCAGCGCTGGACGCCGAGGTGGTGGTCGCGGCGGGCCGGGTGCCCCTGGAACAACTGGGCGAGATCCCCGACCACGTCAGCGTGCACCAGTGGGTGTCGCAGGCGGAGTTGCTGCCACTCGTCGACGTGGTGGTGCACCACGGTGGCAGTGGCACCACCCTCGGCGCCCTCGCGGCTGGCGTGCCGCAGTTGCTGCTGCCGCAGGGCGCCGACCAGTTCGCCAACGCCGACACGCTTACCGCCGCCGGTGTCACCCTGCGGCTCCTTCCCGGCGAGGTGGATGCGGTTGCCATCGCCGAGCAGGCGCACCGCCTGCTCCCGCGGTACGGCCAGGTCGAGCAGCGAGACGCTGCACGCCTGATCGCCGAGGAGATCGCCGCCATGCCCTCGCCGGCGGCCGTCGCCCAGCTCCTGCCGGAGTATGCCGTCTGAACGGAGGCGACCGTCAACTCAGGGTTGACGCAAGGAATGCGTCAACCTATGGTTGACGCATGACAGATCCTCTCCAGATGAGTAACCCCGTCAAGCTCGACGACCTGATCCAGGCGATCAAGACGGCGCACACCGACGCGCTCGACCAACTCACCGATGCGGTCATCGCCGCCGATCACCTGGGCGAGATCGCCGATCACCTGATCGGGCACTTCGTCGACCAGGCCCGGCGCTCCGGCGCCTCCTGGACCGACATCGGTCGCAGCATGGGGGTCACCAAGCAGGCTGCCCAGAAGCGCTTCGTGCCGAAGGCGACCGAGGCGGCCGCGCTCGACCCCAACGCCGGCTTCGGCCGGTTCACCCCACGTGCCCGCAACGTGGTGATCGCCTCGCAGGAGGAGGCCCGGGCCAGCGGCAACGCCGAGATCGGCCCCGAGCACCTGGTGCTGGGCCTGCTGGCCGAGCCGGACGGGCTGGCAGCCAGGGTGATGGCTGGTCGCGGCGCCACCCCCGAGGCGGTACGGGAGGCGGTTGCTGCCGCCCTCCCACCACGGGCCGAGCAGGTTCCGGACCTCATCCCGTACGACGCGCGCGGCAAGAAGGCGTTGGAGCTGACGTTCCGGGAGGCGCTGCGCCTCGGGCACAACTACATCGGCACCGAGCACATCCTGCTCGCCCTGCTGGAGCAGGAGGACGGCGCCGGAGTGCTCACCAACCTCGGCCTGGAGAAGGCGACTGTGGAAGCCGACCTCGCCACCGCCCTCGCCGCCGTGGTCAGCGCCGCGTCAAAGGGCGACGACGCCGGCTAGGCATCCCGAAATCGTTCGCATCGGCCTGGAGTGGCCAGGCCACTCCGGGACGGTGCGGTGGCACGACCCGGAAGGAACCTCGGCAGCCATCGGTCGCACGACTGACGTGCGGAAAGGTGCGAATGTCGTCACGGGTTCTCGCGCGTGATAGCGCTCACTCGGTCGCCGCCTACGGGGATCGGCACAACGCCCTCCCGTCCACTTCATCCTGGCCGAGGTGACCGGGCTCAGGCCGGACCAGGTTCTCGTGAATGACGGCGGCACAAAGCGGAAGGCGGTCATCGAGACCGCCTTCCGCGATCGGGCGAAGAAGGTGTGCTGACGCAGTTGGGTCAGGACGCCTCGGGAAAGCCGTAGCGCAGGGCGTGCTCCGGATCGGCAGTGTCGATCTGGCGTATGCCCGCGTCGGCGAGGCGCTTGTTGACCTCGTCGAGATGCTCGCGCACCAGGCGGGCCTCCTCCTCGGTGACCCGGCCCCGGTGGGGCTTGCCGGCGTGCTCCAGCGTGCCGTAGTCGATCTTCTCGGTGGTCTTGCGGGCCTTGGGTGGGCGAACCCGCTCGGCGGTCTTCAACAGTTGCGCCATCGGCACGTCCGTGGCCATCGCGTCGAACTCGCTGGCGGTCAACACCACCCGGCGGGGCTCGCCGCCACCGTGCCGGTCGTGGATCTCCACCACCGCCACGTCCAGCGCGGCGTCGTCGATGTTCTCCACCTCGCCCGGGGTGGCGTCCAACTGCACGGGCCCGGCGACCAGGTCCGGGTGCTCCAGCACGACGACACGGACCACCTCGTCGTCCTGCTGCAGAACCGTGCCGGTGAAGTCGGAGACGTGGATCGTCTTCTTGCCCATGCGCGGAGCTTCTCCTGTCGTAGGCCGGGATGGCGGACCACAAGAAATTACCCGACAGGTGTGCGAAAGCCGCCGCTGGACCTCCTCCGGTGTGTCGGCCCCCGGGCGAACGTCAGAGGCTGCCCGTCGGTGCCACCACCCACTCGTTGCTGCGTCAGTGGTTGTTCAGGCGGTGCCTACCGGAGCTGCCGACGGACAGCTTGTTCAGGCCGGCCCACGACAGGGCACCGCCGCCGATTGTCCGAGGGTTCCGGTAGCGCGGCTGGGGCGGATTGCCTCCGACGGCCTCCGCCGCCTGCCAGAGTCGCTCAGGGTCCTGCTGGTAGTGGTCGCTCGGCTGAATCGGCATGCGTTCACCGTCCCAAACAAAGGTGTCCAGATATGGAAATACATATGACGGTCGATCTGCCCGCCCGGTTCCGGCACCCTTTCCCGTTCGGCCCTGACGTATCCTGCGCCCGGCCCCGCCGTCCGGCGTACGGTGATCGACGACGGGTCGGGTGACGCGGGGAGGTGCGCATGCTCGACCGGCGACTGCACCTGCACCTGGCCACCTGGCTCGGCCAGTGGCCGGCCGGGCCGGGGTTGCACGTGGTCGCCTCGCAGCGCCGGGCCGAACCGGCCTGGGACGGCCGGCTACGCCCCGCGCTCGCCGTGGACACCGGGCAGAGTGCCGTGCTCTCCGTGGCGCCGGACCGTGTGGCGGCGATCCGCGCGCTGGTTCGCCGTACGCCGGCTCGCTTGCTCGCCGCGTTGCCGGAGGCCGTCGGCCGGCCCGAATTCTGCGTACACGACGGCCCCTTCCGGTGGAGCGTGTCGCCCGCCCCGCTGCCCGACGTGGGGGAGTGGACCGAGCCGACCGCCACCGGGCTGCCGCCGTGGCTGCGACTCTTCGACAGGCCGGTGCTGGTGGTCCGTGACCCGGACGGCGGCTATCTGGCCGGTGCCGGGATCAAGCGGCACGACGCGTACGGGCACGAGTTGGCAGTTGGCACCGTGCCGGCCGCCCAGGGGCGCGGCCTCGCCCGTCGGCTGGTGGCGCAGGCGGCGCGGCGGGTGCTCGACGAGGGGGCGGTCCCCACCTACCTGCACGAGCGGGACAATCACGCCTCGGCCCGGGTCGCCGAAGCGGCCGGTTTTCCGGACCGGGGCTGGCGCGCGTACGGGGTCTATCCGCGCTGAGCAAGGCCCGAAGCTGTAGAGGCCCGCGATCTTGCACTTTCTGTTGCGACATGGCGGGCATTTCATGCATCTCGGCAACCGAGACTGCAAGATCGGCGCGGGAGGGCGGGAGGGCGGGAGGGCGGGGTTGCGGGGCGGGGTGGGGCGGGGCGCTGAACGGGCATTGGGCGCGGACCGTGGATCCCGGGCCGGATCCACGGTCCGCAACCTCCCCCCAGGCCCCGGTTCCGGGTGTAGCGGCGTGCCGCTACGTGTCGATCACGCTACGTATCGAACAGGCTCGGGGCAAGGTTGAAGCTGTCGGTTCGGAGTGTCGAAAAGTGGACTTGACCTGCTGCTTCGCCGGCCGAAGGAGCCGGCCGGATCAGTGACGGAGCGTGCGAATCAGGTCGAGCACCTGGCGGGTCACCGGCCGCAGGACCCGGAGCCGGGACAGCGCCACGAGCCGATCGATCAGTGGTACGGCCCCGTCGATGAGCTGGCGGGTCTTGGTCTGGCCCGGCGATCGGTCGTGCACCCAGTAGAGGATCACGCCCATGTACGCGAGCCAGAGCAGCTCGGGCAGCTGTGGGCGCAGTTCGGCGTCGACCTTGGCCGTCGATCCGGTCAACACCTCGCCGAAGAGGTCGATGGCCGCCTGTCGGGGGCCTGAGGACTCAGCGGAGAAGGGGCTCAACGGGGAGGTGGGCTCCGCCGCCGTCTTGAAGAAGGTCGCCGCGAATCCGTGTGAGGGAGTCAACACGTCGATCCCCGCGTGCAGCACCCCGGCGAGCCGGGGACCGAACGCCTCCTCCCGGTCGAGCACGGGCTGCGCGGCGGCCCGGTGCTCGACCTGGGACTGGGCGTAGAACTCCTGAATCAGGTGGTCCTTGGAACCGAAGTAGTAGTAGGCGTTGCCGACCGCCACGCCGGCCTCCTGCGCGATCGCCCGCATCGTGGTCTGGGCGTACCCGCGTTCGCGGAACAGCCGCATCGCGGTGTCCCGGATCAGCTGCCGGGTCTGCTCGCCTCGGGCGGTGGCTGGGTCACCCGCAGTGGTCGTCTGCGCAGGCTGTTCGGTCATCGGGGTCACCGTATCCCGCCGGTTCGTCGGTCGGCTCGGCCCACGGGTCGCGGATCCGCTCCCGGATCGCCGAGGCGGCGGCCACCGTCTGCCGGGCGAGGGGCAGCAGGTGTGGTCGGGCCAGCCGCTCGGCAGTGGACCGGTGGTCGGTCAGCGCCCAGAGGCAGGCGAACCAGGCGCCGTCGCCCGCGTACACCTCGCCGGTGTCGGCGATCACCGTGAGGTCGCGCAGCGTCGCGTCGTGGTCCAGGCCGGGGAAGCGCCGCCGGGCCTCGGCGGACCCGGCCGGCACGAACTCCAGGGGTACGAGCTGGGCGCGGGACGACAACCAGCGGCGGGCGGCGCGGCAGAGTGGGCAGGCCGCGTCGAACAGGACGGTGAACCCCCGGATCCCACCGCCGGAGTGAGCGGTGGGATCCGGGAGCCGACCGCCGCCACCGGTCGGGGGCACTGTCATCGGGTTGGTGGGTTGTTCGTCGGGCCGACGCCCGGCTGCGGACCGGCCGGCTGAGGTCCGGTCGGGTGCGCGCCGGTCGGCTGTGGTCCGCCCGGGTACGCGCCGACCAACTGCGATCCGGGAGGGGCGGACTGCATGGGGAGTCGGCCGATCGGGGCGAGCGGGGGGTGGGTGGCGAGCTGGCGGAGTCGGTTTCGGCGGTAGCGGCCGAGCGCGAAGACGTTGAAGAAGTGCAGCGCGCCGAGCACCAGCAGCACCAGGCCGATCTTGAGGGACAGCTCCTCCATGGCCTGGCTTGTCGAATCGACTGGGTCGGAGTGCTTCATCGCCACCGTGACGTAGCCGAGGTTGAGCAGGTAGAACCCGACCACCAGGAGGCTGTTGACCGCTTGGGCGAGTCGCTTCTCGGCGAAGACCTCCTCCAGGAAGACCAGCCCGTTGCGGGACAGCGCTCGCGCCACCCAGATGGTCAGGCCGACGCTGACCGCCAGGTAGATCACGTACATCCAGACCTTGATGTCCATGTGGACGCCCTTCTTGAACGTGTTCAACTACCGATGTCATCAGACTAGGGCCGTTGTTGAACATGTTCAAGAAGTGGCGACCAGTGACTGTGGACACTCCTGCGCGGCGCTGGAGCGCGACACCCGGCCGAGCGTCTCCGCCCGGCCGGAAAACGCCGTGGCTCAGCCGGCCAGACCGAGCACCTCGGCCGCTGCGCGACCGTTGGCGTGGCTCGCGCCGTAGGTGGTGACGAAGGCGCGGACGCCTGCTGGCCGCCACTGTGCCGGCCAGCCCATCTCCACCACTGTCACGGGGTGCTGGGCGGCCAGGTCGGCGATCAGCTCCGGGCCGCCGGGCAGCCGGTGCAGGTGTCGCCCGACCAGCACGATGGGACGGTCGCCCGCCAATCCGCGCAGCGTGTCCGGGTCGGTCTCGGCGGCGATCACCCGGATCTCCGGCACCCCGTCCAGGTGCGGACCGAGGCCCCACGGCACCCGACCCTCGGCGATCGTCGACTCGGTGTGCAGTTGCACCACCAGTGGCTGCTCCAGGCCAGTGAGCAGGCCGTCCACCCGGACCGCCCGGCGCGCCGCCGCGTACCCCAGCTCGGTGTCGCCGGTGACCGGCGACCCGCTGGCGGCCCGGGTCCAGGCGGCGAGATCGGCGGCGCGGCCGGCCGCCTCCTCGACCCGCGCAATTGCCAGCCGGCCGTCGGCGAGCGCGTCGACGATCTCGGCGGCCACCCGCTCGACCAGTTCGGCGTCCACCTTCGCGCCGATGCAGAGCAGGTCGGCACCCGCGCTCAGGGCCCGGACCGCGGCCGGCCCGACCCCGCCGGCGGCCACCGCGGCACCCTTCATCTCCAGCGCGTCGGTGATGACGGTGCCGGTGAAGCCGTACTCGGTGCGCAGCAGGTCGACAAGGACGGCCCGGCTGAAGGTGGCCGGGTCGGCGCCGGTGAGCGCCGGCACCCGGATGTGCGCGGTCATCACGGCCCGCGCCCCGGCGGCGACGACTGCCGCGAACGGCGGCAGGTCCCGCTGGCGGAGCAGGCCCAGCGGAGCGTCCACTGTGGGCAGTTCGTGGTGGGAGTCGGTGACCGTGGCGCCGTGCCCGGGGAAGTGCTTGGCGCAGGCGGCCACGCCGGCGGCCTGCAACCCGGCCACGGCGGCGGCCGAGTGGGCGGCCACCCGCACCGGATCCGCGCCGAAGGACCGGGTGCCGATCACCGGGTTGTCGTCGGCGGTGTTGACGTCGACAGTGGGGGCGAGGTTGACGGTGATGCCGAGCGCGGCCAGTTCGGCGCCGATCGACTGGTAGACCCGTCGGGTGAGCGCCACGTCGCCGATCGCACCGAGGGCGGCGTTACCGGGGTACGGGCTGCCGGTGGCGTGCGCCAGCCGGGTCACGTCGCCACCCTCCTCGTCGATCGCGATCAGCGCGTCGGGTCGACCGGCGCGCAGCGCTGCGGTGCTCGCCGCCACCTGCGCGGGGTCGTGCACGTTGGTGCCGAACAGGGTGTGCCCGGCCAGCCCGTCGGCCAGCAGGTCGACCGCCCAGTCGGGCGGGACCGGTCCCGGGTACGCGGCCAGCAGCGTGCCCAGCGCGAGCCGGCGCAGTCCTGGATCCAACCCCACGTGATCTTCCCCCTTCGGTGCCCCGCGGGTACGAAACGTCGTACCGGTGGGGTCCTGGCCCTGCCGACTTGGCGGAGCGTCCCACAGTCGAGTGGCCGTTACGCTACGGCTACCCGTTCGCAGGTAGGTTTACAGTTAGCAAAGTTTACTAAAACTAGAGGACGTGTCATGAGTGCGACCCGGCTGCCCGGCACCCCCCGTCTGTTGCGGGCGCTCAACGACCGTGCCGCGCTGGAACTGCTCCTCGAACGCGGCCCGCTGACCCGGGCTCGACTCGGCGAGCTGACCGGGCTGTCGAAGGTCACCGCCTCGCAACTGGTGGAGCGGCTGGAGGAGCGCGGCCTCGTCGCGCGGGTCGGCGAGCAGGCCGGCGGGCGGGGGCCGAACGCCCAGCTCTACGCCGTCCGCCCGGGCAGCGCGCACGTGGTCGGCGTGGACGTCGGGCCGGACCGGGTGGTGGCCGCCTGCGCCGACATCACCGGTGCGGTCATCGGCCGGGTGGAGCAGTCGACCCGGGACACCGACGACCCGGTGGGCGTGGTGCACAACGCCGTCGTGCAGGCGGCGAGCAGCGCCCAGGCGCAGCTGAGCAGCGTACGACGGATCGTGCTCGGCACGCCGGGCCTGGTCGACCCCGGCACCGGCGACATCACCTTCGCCTTCAATCTGCCGCGCTGGCACAGCGGTCTGCTCGCCGCGTTGCGGGACGACCTGCACACACCGGTGGTCTTCGAGAACGACGTCAACCTGGCCGCGGTGGCCGAGGCGCAGTCCGGCGCAGCGCAGGGGTTGTCGGACTTCGTACTGGTCTGGGTGGGCGCCGGCGTCGGTCTGGCGATCATGCTGGGCGGGCGGTTGCACCACGGCAGCAGCGGCGCGGCCGGCGAGATCGGCTACCTGCCGGTGCCCGGCGCGCCCATTCCGCGCGACGTCTCCCGTCGTGCCAAGCCGGCCTTCCAGCAGCTGATCGGTGCGGACTCGGTGCGCGCTGTGGCCCGCGAGCACGGCTACCCGGACGCCGACGCTGCCGAGGCGGTCCGCGCGGCCGTCGCGGCCGGTGCCGACGGTGGTCCGATGCTCGACGAACTGGCCCGTCGGCTCGCGCTCGGCGTGGCCAGCACCTGCGTGGTGCTGGACCCACCGCTGGTAGTGCTCGCCGGTGAGGTCGGCCAGGCCGGTGGCGCGGCGCTCGCCGACCGGGTGCAGCAGGAGGTCGCGGCGATCACCCTGGTCCAGCCGCGAGTGGTGCCGACCGGGCTGACCGAGGAGCCGATCCTGCACGGCGCGCTGCGCACCGCCCTGGACGCGGTACGCGACGAGGTGTTCGGCTCCACCGTCGGCTGAGCCCGTCGCGGCGGTCACATGAAGGAATATTTCACCGCTGCATGGTTAGTCGCAAGCTCTTGCCGGTTCCGGCCCGCCGGGGGAGCCCGAAGGCCGCGTCAGCCCCCCGGCGGACCGAAACTCAGATCAGGTCGCGGCGACGGAACACGGCGAACGCCGCCGCGGTCAGCCCGCCGGTCACCGCGACCAGCACCAGCAGCGCCGGGCCCCAGGTCAGGCTGTAGAGGCCCGAGCAGTAGCCGGTACCCGAGGTGCCGGCACAGAGCCGCGGATCGAAGAACCGCGACTCGCCACTGAGCCACGCCCCGATGTAGCTGGAGAGCATCAGTTGGTCCGACCGTCGGACGTCGATGATCTCCAACACCAGACGGCCGCCCAACTCCCACACCACCGCGTACGCCGCCACTGCCCCCAGCGCCGCAGAGGTGTGCCGACCCAGCGTGGCGATCGCGAAGCCCACAGCCGAGGCCAGCAGCACCAACACCAGGCCCCGTCCGTGCACCGCACCGAGCGAACGCCAGAAGCCGTCGTCCAGCCGGCCCGGCAACCCGGCGCTCTGCCCGATCATCCAGAACGTGGCGAGGTAGGCCACCGACGCCAGCAGGGACAGCACCAGCACCGAGCCCAGCAGGGTGCCCAACTTGGCCGCGAGCACAGTCAACCGGCGCGGTCGCCAGAGCAGCAGATTCACCACACCGCCCGAGTTCAGATCCGCGCCGATGTAGGAGGCGCCGACCAGGAACCCGAACAGCACCAGGAACGCGATCAGGAAATGGAGCAACGACTCGGCCTGCTCAGCGAAGCTGAACACCCCCGGCAGGAAGTCGGCGGCGATCGGCAGCCGGTCCTGCCGGATCGGGTCGAGGTCCGCGCAGTCGGCGAAATACTCGCTCGTGTCGGTCGGCGACCTTTCCTGCAGGCGGGCCAGGCACTCCTGGTGCGTGGTCTCCATACTCCGTCGCGCGTCGACGGCCTGCTGCCGCGCCGAGTTCAGTTCAGTGGCGGTCGGCTTGTGGGAACCGGCGAGCGTCGTCGCCGCCGTGACGGCGAACGCCAACACCAACAGGACGACCATGAGCTGCACGAAGCGACGCGCGGACAGTCGCTCCAACTCGGCACGCACCAGGTTCACGCGTCCACTCCCCGATCGAGGTCGATCACAGCTTCGCCCTGCGGCAGCGACGAGTCGCCGACCTGCCGGGGCACCGACGAATGCTCGTACGCGCCGGTCAGCTCCAGGAAGACGCTCTCCAGATCCGGCCGCAGCGGCGTCAGCTCGCCCACCCACAGACCCTGCTCACCGAGCACCCGGCTGACCACCGTCGGGTCGTCCACCCCGCTCACCACCAACGCTGCGCCGTCCACGACCGCCGTCAGCTCGGCCGCGTGCAGCAGCTCGACGGCCCGCTCCGGCTCGGCCACCCGGACCAGGAACTCGTGCCGGTCGTGGCCCGCCAGCACCTCGTCCACCCGACCGGTAGCGACCCGCCGCCCCCGGGAGATGATCGTGACGTGGTCACAGATCAGCTGGATCTCGCCCAGGATGTGACTGGACACCAGCACTGTCACCCCGTTGGCCGCCAGCGACCGCGTCAGGTCGCGCATCTCCCGGATGCCCGCCGGGTCCAGCCCGTTCGCCGGCTCGTCCAGGATCAGCAACCGCGGGTCCTTCAACAGCGCGGACGCCACCGCCAGACGCTGCTTCATGCCCAGCGAATAGCCCTTCACCCGCTCATCGCCCCGGTCGTACAGGCCCACCAGATCCAGCACCTCGTCCACCCGCGAGACCGGCACCCCACCGGCGCGGGCCAACAACCGCAGCGTGCGGTGGCCGGTGAAGTTGCCGAAGAACTGCGGGCTCTCCACGATTGCGCCGACCTGACCCGCCACCCGGGGCAGCAGCTCCGGCGACGGTTCGCCGAGCACCGTCATCCGGCCGCTGTCGGCGCGTACCAGCCCGAGCAGGGCCCGCAGGGTGGTGGTCTTGCCCGAGCCGTTGGGGCCCAGGAAACCGTGGACCTGGCCCGCCTCGACCAGCAGATCGAACCCGTCCACCGCCACCCGTCGGCCGCTGCGCAGGCTGTGGAAGGTCTTGCGCAGACCCTCGATTTCGATGACCGCGCTCATCCGCGCGGCTCCGTACGTCGGCGGGGCATGGGCCGTCCTTCGGGCTTGGTGATCAACGACACGGCGCTTCACCCTATGGCTGAGGTGCCGCCCATGGGGGGCACCGAGGCGCTGCGTGGTTGGATGGTGTGGTGACTGGTGACCTGATCCCCGGCGCTGCCGGCGCCGCGCCTGCCGCCGCTTTCGTGGACCCGGATCTGGTGGTCAGCCTCGACGGCGTCGGCGTACGCCGCTCTGGCACCGCCCTCCTACAGGACCTGACCTGGCGCGTCGAACTGGACGAGCGGTGGGTCGTGCTCGGCTCCAACGGTGCCGGCAAAACCACTCTGCTCAACCTCGCCGCCGGTCGGCTGCACCCCACCACTGGTGTCGCGCACGTGCTCGGCGAGCGGATCGGCCGCACCGACGTCAACGAGCTGCGTACCCGGATCGGGCTCACCACCGCCGCGATCGCCGAGCGGCTGCCCGCCGACGAGCGGGTCAGCGACGTGGTGGTGACCGCCGCCTGGTCGGTGGTCGGCCGTTGGCGGGAGAACTACGACCGTGGCGACGAGGCGCGGGCGCGGGCACTGCTGAGTCAACTCGGCGTCGGTGGGCTCGCCGAACGCCGCTACGGGACCCTCTCCGAGGGTGAGCGCAAGCGGGTGCAGATCGCCCGTGCCCTGATGACCGACCCGGAGCTGCTGCTGCTCGACGAGCCCGCGGCCGGGCTCGACCTGGGCGGTCGGGAAGACCTGGTCGCCCGTCTGGCCGAGCTGGCGTACGACCCGGACGCCCCGGCGATGGTGCTGGTCACCCACCACGTCGAGGAGATCCCGCCCGGGTTCACCCACGCGATGCTGCTGCGCGAGGGTGGGGTGGTCGCCCAGGGCCTGCTCGCCGAGACGCTGACCGGTGACAACCTCTCCAAGACCTTCGGGCTGCCACTTGTGGTCGAGCGGTCGGGCGACCGCTTCACGGCTCGCGCCGCCTGAGCGCCGGAAGGGCGGAGACGGCCGTGCCGCAGACCCGGGTTGCCGTGGTGGGCAGCGCCAACATGGACCTGGTCGCGATGGCACCCGCGCTGCCTCGACAGGGCGAGACCATGCTCGGCACCGACTTCGTGATGGTGCCCGGCGGCAAGGGCGCCAACCAGGCCGTGGCCGCGGTCCGGGCCGGCGCCTCCTGCGCCTTCCTCGGCGCGATCGGCTCGGACGCCTTCGGCGTCACCCTCAAGGCCCGCATCACCGCGGCCGGCGTGGACACCAGTCAGCTTCGGGTGGTCTACGGCGCCTCCGGAGTGGCGCTGGTGATGGTCAACGCCCAGGGGGAGAACGCCATAGTGGTCACCCCGGGCGCGAACGACGCCCTGGTCGGCCTCACCGAGGAGGAGCTGACCACTGTGCGTGCGGCGGACGTCCTCGTCGCCCAACTGGAGATCCCGGTGCAGACCGTGGCGGCCGCCGCGGTGGCCGCCCGCGAGGCCGGCACCAGGGTCATCCTGAACGCCGCACCGGCGCGGGACCTCCCACCCGAGTTGCTCGCCGCCGTGGACCTGCTGGTAGTCAACGAGGGTGAGGCGCAGGCGCTCGCCGGCCGGGGTCGGGAGGAGCCGCGCGCGCTGCTCGACCTGACCCCCCGGGCCGTGCTCACTCTTGGCGGTGAGGGCGCCTGGTACGTCGACCGGGACGGCACCGAGGTGCACGTGCCGGCGGTACCTGTCGACGTGGTCGACTCCACCGCCGCCGGTGACGCGTTCACCGCCGCGCTGGCCGTCGGCTGGGGCGAAGGGCGCGACCTGGTCGACGCGGTGCGCTGGGCGTCGGCGGCCGGCGCTGCCTGCGTTCGTAAGCTCGGGGCCTCGGTGGCGCTACCGCAACGCGCCGAGATCGACGAGCTGTACGTACCTGCCTGACCGCACCCGCAGCACACCGGCCGGCTCGCCCGTGCGGGCCGGTCGTCAGGCGACGGGCTCGTCGGTGAGCTTCTCGCCGCGTCGGCGCAGCATGCCCAACCCGGGGATGCCGGCCACGGCGAGCTTCAGGTCGCGGGTCACGTCCAGCAGGTCGTGCAGGTCCGGCCCGACCCGGTCCAGCGTGGCCAGGATCGGCAGGATGTCCGCCGTCAGGTGTTCCTTGAGCTTCGGCAACTCGTCGATCAGGTGGATCGCCGCGCTGATCTCCTCGTGGCTCAGCTCCTCCACGAACCGCCCGGCCATCGGCGCGGCCCGGCGCAACGCCGGCTCGTACGCCGCCAGCAGTTCTGCCGCCGTGGCGGCGGCCTCCGTCGCGGTGCCCACCGTGGTGGCAGCGCGGTTCGCGACCCGGTCGGCCTCGGCGACCACAGTGCCTGCCACCCGGGAGACCCGGTCGGCCTCCGCGACCACCACTGCGGCGGCGGTGGCCACCTCGGTCGCGGTGTCGATGGCGGTGATCGCGGCGGCGCTGATGACTGCCACCTCGCGGACCGCGGCCTCGGCGTCGGTGAGCACCTGATCGGTCCGATCCAGTGTCGTTTCGATCCGGTCGACCACGCCGTTGATCCGGGCCAGCAGCACCTCCACCCCGTCCAGTACGGCGAACGCGCGGGCGGGCACGGCCGCCATCGAGGCCGCGGAGCCGAGCGCCTGGTCGAGAGCGGAGCGGGTCAGGCCGACCACGGCGGCCGGGGTGGGGAGGGGAATCGCCATGGGGTCAAGTGTGCGTCGGCCGCACCACAACCGCCCGACGGAGCCGGTCAGCGGGGCCGTCGACCGGCGGTGGCGGCGCGGGCCACCCGCAGCGCCCACCAGATCAGCGGCACCTGCAACGGCACCCTGCCGTACGCGATGGCCCGCTTCGTCGGGCGGCGCTCGCGCCAGTCCACTGCCATCTTCACGTTCGCCGGTAGGACGGCGACGAAGAGTGCGGCGGCGGCCCGACCGCCGGCCCGCCGGGTGGCCGGGTTCGCGACCGTCGCCGCCACCGCCAGTTCGGCGACGCCGCTGGCGTACGTCCAGAATCGGGGCGGGCCGGGCAGGACGCGCGGCACGATCGGGTCGTAGACGCCGGGTCGCAGCAGGTGGGTGACGCCGGCCGCCGCGAGCAGGCCGGCCAGCGCGACTGCCTCGCCGCCGCGACGGGTGGTCATCGATGGTCCCCCTGCTGTTCGACGGCGCGCTGCACGGCCCGGTAGATCTGCCCGAACCGTAGCGCGTCCGGGGTGCGCACCAGCAGATCCTCCCGGCCGTGGTGCTGCACCCACAACTCGTGCACGTGGCTGCCGCGTTCGTAGGAGCGGTCCAGCCAGCCGAGGGGGATCTCCAGGAACGGCAGCGACACCAGCGCCCCGACCGCGCAGGCGGCGAGGATGATCAGCGCCAGCTGCCAGTTGCCCCGATCCTGAGCCGACCAGGCCAGCGACAGCACGCAGACCACGGCGACCAGCGGCGGCAGCGAGAGCAGCAGGACCAGGACACCGCGCCCCAGCACACGGCCGCGCACGGCGAGAGTTTTCTGCCCCCGGGCGTGCCAGACGAACGTCACGTCGGACAGGGCGATCACCTGACCGCCCGCCCGGATCGACTCGGAGGTCACCTGCACCGCGTCGTCCCGGTAATAGAGGGTCATCACTAAGCCTAACCACCGCCAGGCAAACCTCGCCTCGCGCGGACCGCGGCGCTTGGCCTTCTTCGCAGAAGATCGGCGCTTCCTCGCAGAGGATCCGACGGGCCGCCCGACGGTAGCGGTGGTGTTGCGGCGGTCCTTTGGAGCTGAATCGTCTGCGACATCGCGCGTCCGCCGCGCCCCGCCGCGCCCCGCCCCGCCGGGCCGTGGCCTTGCGAACTGCGGCGGTACGGCACAGCGGCACCGCAGGCCCTCGGTCCGATTCGTTTTCGATATCAGCTCCATAGGCGCTGCGGGAACGTTGCGCCCGCGCGCCCGCTGCGGGAACGCCGCGCCCGCGCGCCCGCTGCGGGAACGCCGCGCCCGCTGTGCCGGTCTCACCGGTGGGGACCGGCCCTCGGTCAGGTCGGGACGTGCGGCGGAACCAGGCTGACTAGCGGCGGGTGCCGGGGCGGGCCGGTTGGCTGTGCTCCACCGCGCGCTGCACCGCCCGGTAGATCTGCCCGAAGCGCAGCGCGTCACCGGTGCGCAGCAGACGCACCGGCTGACCCCGCCAACGGGCCCAGATCTCCAGTTGGCGGCTGCCCCGGGCGTACGAGCGGTCCAGGTGTTCGAAGAGGAAGTCGGCGACCGGCCCGACGGCCAACCCGACCAGCACCGACGCGCCGACTATCGCGATCGTCACTGTGGGTGAGCGGTGCAGCCAGACGGCCACACCGATGCCGAGCACCGCGGCGACCAGCGGGCCGGCGAGCGCGGCACCGATCGCACCCCGCCCCACCAGCACGCGCCAGGAACGGGTGCCACGGCGGTGCCAGATCATCGTGATGTCGGCCAGCTGGTAGCTGCGACCGTCGACACGGAGGGTGGTGGAGGTGACCTGCACCGACTTGTCGTCGTAATACGTGATCATGGCTGGACTCCCGCCCACGGGGCTGACACCACACTACTTACCCAAACGAGCCGGGTCGTAAGGTTGGCACGCGACTTCGACGAGGAAGTGAGGGCAGCGTGGGCGACTTCGTTCGGCTGGAGACCACTGACGGCATCGGCACGATCCGGCTGGAACGGCCGCCGATGAACGCGCTCAACACCCAGGTGCAGGAGGAGTTGCGCGCCGCCGCCACGGCGGCCACCGCCGACCCCGAGGTCCGCGCCGTCATCGTGTACGGCGGGGAGAAGGTCTTCGCCGCCGGCGCCGACATCAAGCAGATGGCCGACATGTCCTACGTGGACATGGCCGATCGGGCGGCGAACCTGTCCAGCGCGCTCGGCGCGATCGCCCGGATCCCCAAGCCGGTGGTCGCTGCGATCACCGGGTACGCCCTGGGTGGCGGCTGTGAGCTGGCGTTGGCCTGTGACTGGCGGGTGGTCGCCGAGGACGCCAAGCTCGGCCAGCCGGAGATCAAGCTGGGCATCATCCCGGGTGCCGGCGGCACCCAGCGGCTGGCCCGCCTGGTCGGCCCGGCCCGCGCCAAGGACCTGATCATGTCGGGGCGGATGGTGGACGCGCAGGAAGCGCTGCGCATCGGCCTGGCCGACCGGGTCGTCCCGGCCGCCGAGGTGTACGACACCGCCGTCGCGCTGATCACCCCGTACCTGACCGGGCCGGTGCAGGCGCTGCGCGCGGCGAAGCTGGCTGTCGACGGTGGCCTGGACATGGATCTGAACTCGGGCCTGGCCTGGGAGAGTCAGCTCTTCGCGGCGCTGTTCGCCACCGACGACCGGCGCGAGGGCATGGCCGCCTTCGTCGAGAAGCGCAAGCCGCGCTTCACCGGCCGCTGATCCGACACCGCCCGACCCGGGCCGCTGATCCGACACCGCCCGCCCCGGCGGCGCCCTGACCTTGGCAACGTCCGGTGGCCGGGGCCACGGTCGCAGGGCCATGTGACTGGCCGGTAACCTGTGATCCCGGCCACGGACGATGGGAGCGACATGACGGAGCGGATCGAGGGTCACGGCGGCGAGTTGGCGCTCGCGGCACTACGCGCGCACGGCGTACGGGAGATGTTCACGCTGTCCGGAGGGCACGTCTTCCCGCTCTACGACGCCGCGTACAAGACCGACTTCCCGATCTACGACGTCCGGCACGAGCAGTCCGCGGTCTTCGCCGCCGAGGCGGTGGCCAAGCTCCAGCGCCGCCCCGGCCTCGCCGTGCTCACCGCCGGGCCCGGTGTCACAAACGGCATCTCCGGCATGACCAGCGCGTTCTTCAACGCCTCGCCGGTGCTGGTGCTCGGTGGGCGCGCGCCCGCGTTCCGCTGGGGCTCGGGCAGCCTCCAGGAGATGGACCACCTGCCGCTGGTCGCCCCGGTCACCAAGCACGCCGAGACGGTGTTCAGCACCGACGACATCCCGCGTGCGGTGGGTGCGGCGCTGAACGCGGCGCTCACCCCGCACCGCGGCCCGGCCTTCCTCGACTTCCCGCTGGAGACGGTCTTCTCGGTCGCGGAGGCCGAGCTGCCCACCGTGACGGGTGTCGACCCGGTCGCGCCGGACCCGGAGGAGGTCGGCCGCGCGGCGATGCTCATCGCCGGTGCGCAGCGGCCGGTCATCATCGCCGGCTCCGACGTGTACGCGGGCGACGCGGTCGCCGCGCTGCGTGAGGCGGCCGAGGCGTTGCAGGTGCCGGTCTTCACCAACGGCATGGGTCGCGGCTCGCTCCCGCCGGAGCACCCGCTGGCGTTCGCCAAGGCCCGACGGGCTGCGCTCTCCGGCGCCGACGTGGTCGTGGTGGTGGGCACCCCGCTGGACTTCCGGCTCAGCTTCGGTGACTTCGGTGACGCCAAGGTGGTGCACATCGTCGACGCCCCCAGCCAGCGGGCGACGCACGTCCAGCCGGCCGTCGCGCCCGCCGGTGACCTGCGCCTGATCCTCTCCGCGCTGGCCGATCACTCCGGCGATCGGGCCGACCACGCCGACTGGATCGCCGACCTGCGCGTCGCCGAGGACGCGGCGAAGGCTCGGGACGCCGCGGAGATGGCCGCCGAGACCGACCCGATCCGACCGGCCCGTATCTACGGCGAGCTGCGTCGGGCGCTCGCCCCGGACGCGATCACCATCGGCGACGGCGGCGACTTCGTGTCGTACGCCGGACGGTACCTGGAGCCGGCCCAGCCCGGCACGTGGCTGGACCCGGGCCCGTACGGCTGCCTGGGCACCGGCATGGGTTACGCGATGGGCGCCCGGGTCAGTCACCCGGACCGGCAGATCTGCGTGCTGATGGGCGACGGCGCGGCCGGCTTCTCGCTGATGGACGTCGAGTCGCTGGTCCGCCAGAAGCTGCCGGTGGTGATCGTCGTCGGCAATAACGGCATCTGGGGGCTGGAGAAGCACCCGATGCGGGCCATGTACGGCTACGACGTGGCCGCCGACCTCCAGCCGGAGCTGCGCTACGACACGGTGGTCAGCGCGCTCGGCGGGGCGGGGGAGACGGTCGCCAAGGCGGCCGATCTGGGCCCGGCGCTCCAGCGGGCGTTCGACTCCGGGGTGCCGTACCTGGTGAACGTGCTCACCGACCCGACCGACGCGTACCCCCGGTCGTCGAACCTGGCCTGAGTCGCACCCGCCGCCGCCGTCGCCCCTGCGGCGGCGGCGGCGCGTTCACACCTCCGGTCGGTCGCCCTCCCGCGGCGGCTCACCGTCGCGGCGGCGCAGGTCGTCCTCGCGTCGCCGCAGGTCTTCCTCCCAGCGTTGGAACAGCTCCTGGTCCTGCTGCTGGGCGCGTTCCTCGACGGAGCGCAGGAACTCCGGGTCGTCGTCGGGAGCCACCGGCCGTGGGCGCTGCCGCTCGCCGCCGCCGCCCGGCCAGCCGTTGCGGGCGCCGGGGCTGGGCTCGCGGCCGACGATGAACCAGGCGATCGAGCCGACCAGCGGGAAGAACAGGATGATCAGCACCCAGGCGATCCGGGGAAGGGCACGGATCTTGCCCTCCTCGGCGGAGAGGCAGCTGATCAGCGCGCAGACGGCGAGGACAATCTGCACCAGGAAGAGGAGTACGCCAAGCCGGGCCATGCACCCATGATGACGCACCGGCGCGCGTCACCACAGTCCGCGCAGCACCAGCAGCACTCCCAGTGACGCCAGCACCACAGTGCCCACGGTGACCAGGGGAAGTGTCCGGCCGCCGGTGCGGGCCGGACCGGTGCCGGTGCCCCGAGGCCAGCAGAGCACCAGCAGGGCGCCCCACACCAGAACGGTGCCACCGGCGATCAGCGCACCGGTCGGGTCGCCGGTCGACGCCAGCCGGACGGCGAGCACTGTCACCACTGTCACCGTGAGCAGGGTGCGCCGCCAGGCCAGCCGGGTCCGCTCCGGTTGCAGCCCCGGGTCGCGTCCGGCGCTCACCGCCCGCCGACCGCCCGCATCAGGACGGCGGCGACCAGCAGCAACGCGCCGACGCCGACGGCGAGCGCCAGGATGGCGGGGAACCGGGACGCCGGCAGCTCCTGGCCGAGCCGGATGGCCCGCTCGGTACGCGCCCAGTGGTCCACCGCACGGACCGCGACCGCCGCGCCGAGCAGCAGCAGCGCCACTGCGATCACCTCACGCAGGTGACTCATCGGCAGGGGCGGCAGGAACTGCGCGGCGGCCAACCCGCCTCCGACCAGCGCCAGACCGGTGCGCAGCCAGGCGAGGAAGGTCCGTTCGTTGGCCAGCGAGAAACGGTAGTCAGGTGTCTCACCGACCGAGCCCAGCTCCGCCGGGTCGAACCACCGCTTGATCGCCTCCCACACAGTGGGAGAATATCCGCTTCCCATCCCGCTTAGCCTGGTCCGGTGACTGATCTCGACGTGCAGACGCTGCGGACCGCCTACGACAACCAACTCCGCCCGGAGATTCCCGACCCGGTTCCGGCCGGGGTCACTGTGGAGCGGGACGGGCCGCTGGTCCGCATCATCGGGCTCGACGCCGGCGGGTTCCTCACCTACCGCGACCTGGGCGGTTTGACCGGTGACGCGCTGGACGAGCTGATCGCCCGGCAGGTGCGGCTGTTCCGCGAGCGCGGCCTGTCGGTCGAGTGGAAGCTCAACGAGCACGACGAACCGGCGGACCTGGCGGATCGGCTGCGCGCCGCCGGCTTCGTGCCGGAGGACCGGGAGACCGTCGTGGTCGGCCCGGTAGCGCCGCTGGCCGCCGCGCTGCCGGTCACCCCCGAGGGGGTACGCCTACGTGAGGTGACCTCCCGGGAGGATCTGGAGCGGATCGCCGCCATGGAGGAGGAGGTCTGGCAGGCGGACCGTTCACATCTCGTCACCGGGTTGGCCAAGGAGATCGACGCCGACCCGAACTCGATCACAGTGGTGGTGGCCGAGGCGGACGGGACCGTGGTGAGCGCCGGCTGGGTGCGGTTCCCGGCGAACACCGGCTTCGCCACGCTGTGGGGTGGCTCGACGCTGCCGCAGTGGCGGCGCAAGGGCATCTACCGGGCGCTGGTCAACCACCGGGCGCGGCTGGCCGAACAGCGGGGTCGCACGCTCATGCAGGTCGACTGTTCCGAGGACAGCCGGCCCATCCTGCAGCGACTCGGCCTCGTCCCGGTCACCACCACCACCCCGTACGTCTACACTCCGTGATCATGGAGCAGCGGTTGACGGACGAGGAGCGGTTGACCCTCAAGACCGGTGCCTTCGGCGCCGTCTTCCTGGTCTCCAACGCCGACCCCGGTGTGCTGGGGGTGATCCGGGAGAGCATCGCCGCGTCCGGCGCGTTGGCCGGTGCCAGTGGCACCGTCAAGGAGGCGCTGACCACCGGCCCGCTGCCGCGACTTCCCCGGGACTCGCAGCTGGAGATCGAGTCGGTGGTGCTGCCGGCGCTGGGGCAGGCGGTGCGGATCCTGCGCGAGAAGTCCCCACGGGATGTGGACGCGTACCGCGAACTGGTGTTGGCCGCTGCGGACCAGGTGGCCCGCGCGCACGACGGAGTGGCACCCACCGAGGCGGCGGCCATCGACCAGATCCGGGTCGCGTTGGCCGAGCCGGCCTGACCGGCGGCGCGTCGGTGAGCTGTGTCACTCTGAGTGCTGCCGGAGCGCAACCTACTGGCAGGTAACATTGCGCCGTGGGCAACTGCACAACCGCCCGCGGTTGACCTGGCGTCGACCGACGCGCGACGCTGCGCCCCAGACCGGGCGAGCGAATCGCAACACCACACAGGAGGGTCGTCGAAGCGCGATGAACATCGTCGTACTCGTCAAGCAGGTGCCTGATTCGGGCGCGGACCGCAACCTGCGCAATGACGACAACACCGTCGACCGCGGTTCGGCGAACAACGTGATCAACGAGATGGACGAGTACGCCATCGAGGAGGCGCTGAAGATCAAGGAGGCGCACGGCGGCGAGGTCACCATCCTGACCATGGGTCCGGACCGGGCGACCGAGTCGATCCGCAAGGCGCTCTCCATGGGCCCGGACAAGGCAGTGCACGTCCTCGACGACGCCCTGCACGGCTCGTGCGCCGTCGCCACCTCGAAGGTGCTCGCCGCCGCTCTCGGTCAGCTCAATGCCGACCTGGTCATCTGCGGCGCCGAGTCCACCGACGGCCGGGTCCAGGTCATGCCGCACATGATCGCCGAGCGGCTGGGCGTCGCGGCGCTCACCGGTGCCCGCAAGCTCACCGTCGACGGCGCGACGCTGACCGTCGAGCGGCAGACCGAGGAGGGCTACGAGGTGGTCACCGCCGCCACCCCCGCCGTGGTCTCCGTCTGGGACACCATCAACGAGCCGCGCTACCCCTCCTTCAAGGGCATCATGGCCGCCAAGAAGAAGCCGGTGCAGACGCTCTCGCTGGCCGACCTCGGGGTCGCGGCCGACGAGGTGGGCTTCGACGGCGCCACCAGCGCCGTCGTCGAGCACACCAAGCGTCCCCCGCGCTCCGGCGGTGCCAAGATCACTGATGAGGGCGAGGGCGGCGTCAAGCTTGTCGAGTTCCTCGCCACCGAGAAGTTCGTGTGAGAGGGGGGTCAGACATGTCCGAGGTTCTCGTCGTCGTCGAAGCCACAAAGGAATTCGGCGTCAAGAAGGTCACCCTGGAAATGCTCACCCTCGCGCGTGAGCTGGGCACCCCGAGCGCTGTGGTGCTCGGCGGCGCTGGCGCCGCCGAGGCGCTGAGCGGCAAGCTGGGCGAGTACGGCGCGGAGAAGATCTACGCCGCCGAGGGTGACGAGATCGACGGCTACCTGGTGGCCCCGAAGGCGACAGTGCTTGCCGAGTTGGTCAAGCGGGTGCAGCCGGCCGCCGTGCTGCTGGCGTCGGCCCAGGAGGGCAAGGAGATCGCCGCCCGGCTCGCCGTCAAGCTCGACAACGGCATCCTGACCGACGTTGTCGGCCTGGACGCCGACGGCACCGCGACCCAGGTTGCCTTCGCCGGCTCCACCATCGTCAAGTCCAAGGTCACCAGGGGCCTGCCGTTGGTCACCGTCCGGCCCAACTCGGTCACCCCCGCCCCGGCAGCGGCCACCCCGGCGATCGAGCAGCTCAGCGTGTCGGTCACCGACACCGACAAGCTGGCCACTGTCGTCGAGCGGGTCGCCGAGCAGAAGGGCTCCCGCCCCGAGCTGACCGAGGCCGGCGTGGTCGTCTCCGGCGGTCGGGGCGTCGGCAACGCCGACAACTTCAAGCTGGTCGAGGAGCTGGCCGACCTGCTCGGCGGCGCCGTCGGCGCGTCCCGCGCGGCCGTCGACTCCGGCTTCTACCCGCACCAGTTCCAGGTGGGCCAGACCGGTAAGACGGTCTCCCCGCAGCTCTACGTCGCCCTCGGCATCTCCGGTGCCATCCAGCACCGGGCCGGCATGCAGACCTCGAAGACCATCGTCGCTGTCAACAAGGACGGCGAGGCGCCGATCTTCGAGCTGGCCGATTTCGGGGTGGTGGGCGACCTGTTCAAGATCGTCCCGCAGGCCGCCGAGGAGATCCGCAAGCGCAAGTAAGCCAGCGATACGACAGTGGCCGCCCGTTCGAATGGGCGGCCACTGCCGTAGCGGGAGCTGATCGGCGAGCCGGGGAGCTGAGCCGGCCCGCCGATCAGCCCGTCAGGGAGCCCCTCAGCAGACTGTCGCCGGAGTGGCGGGTGTTGTTGTCGTACTGCTCCGCGGAGACGTCGACCACCGAATAGCTCTTGAGGTCGACATTCGGGGGCAGGGGTAGCAGCGCGTCCGAGCCGCCACCCAGGGTGCCGACCGAGAACATCTCCATCGTCGTCGGGTTGATGAGCCAGACTTCGTAGTACCCCGCGACGCTCGGGAGATTCGCCACATGCAGATGTAGTTGGCCGTCCCGGAAAACCCGGGCGTCACCAGTGGCCGTCGGCGGGGTCGCCCCGTACGCGGCCAGCGGCGCGCTCGCCACCACCACCGGCGTCGGAGTGGGCGTCGGATCGTCCGGTCGGAGCACCGAGACGGTGCCCACCACGCCGACCGCCGCGGCAGCGGCCGCTGTCACCGCGGTGGCCACCCAACCGGACCAGCCGCGACCCCGACGGGACCGCCGCGCCGGGTCCAGTCGGGTCACCGTCGACCCGGCCGCCGCGCCGAACGTCTGCTCGGTCGTCGTGGTGTCGGCCTGCTCGGGCACCCGGTGTCGACGGGTCTCGGTCAGCAACGGCCCGGCCTCCGCGGCCCTGACCTGGGCTTCGATGCCCTGCCAGACGTGCTCCGGCGGGTCGGGCAGGTCGGCCAGGCCCTGCGTCTCGGTGCCGAGCCCCGCCACCTGCTGAAGGCTCGCGACCTCCGCCCGGCAGAGCGCGCAGGTGCCGAGGTGGGTGCTCTCCCCGTTGTCCGCCTCGCTCTCACCGAGTGCCAGAAATACCAGCCGGTCGTGGTCCAGGTGCTGCACCGTCCACCTCCCATCTGCGCTTCAAGCTCGCCATGCCGCGTCGGATGTGACTCTTCACGGTGCCCAACGGCACACCGGTCACAGTGGCTATCTGCTGGTGTGTCAGGTCGTCGTAGAAGGCCAGCTCCAGCATCCGTCGCTGGTCGTCCGGGAGGCGAGCCAACTCGTCGGCGATCACCAACCGGTCCACCACGCGGTCCGGATCCGGCTGGGTCTGCGCCGGCTCGGGCAGTTGTCGGACCGTCTCCACCACCCGGGTCTCCCGGGCCGAGGCGCGCATCCGGTCGATCACCTTCCGCCGGCCGATGCCGAGCAACCAACCGATCAGCGACCCCTTGGACGGGTCGAACGTGTCGCGACCCAGCCAGGCGGCGACGAACGTCGCCTGGGTGACGTCCTCGGCGTCGCTGCGGTTCGCCAGCATGGACGTGGCCAGGTGAAGCACGGCACGACCGTAGCGGTCGTACGCCTCGCGGAGCGCCACGTCGTCACCGTCGCGGAACCTGCGGTCGAGGTCGTCCACCGGAGGATCCGGTTCCTGTCGTAGCGCCGTCATCGGGCGGCTCGCCTTCGATGGGGCATGCCCGACTGTAGCTGCCACAGTCTCCGCCCCACTTCCCCGGTCGATGTCATCTCACCAGCTATTCGTCCCCGGACCCCGCTGCGGATGCGGTCGTGGCCAAAAAAGAAAAGTGCCTCCGGGGCGCATCCGCCCGTCCGAGAGCCGGCGTAACCCGTTCTGCAAGCCAGGCCTGACGAATCAGCACCAAATACCAGGAGGCAGACATGCAGCTCTCGTACTTCCGTCGGGTCGCCGCGGGCGGCGCGGTCGCCGCGCTGGCCTTCGCCGGCGTCGGTGCCCTCACCGCCAGCCCCGCGTACGCCGCCACGTCGAAGGTCTCCGTCGTGCACGGCATTCCGGACACCCCGGTCGACGTCTACGTCAACGGCAAGAAGACGCTCGACAACTTCAAGCCCGGCGACGTCGCCGGCCCGCTGAACCTGGAGGAGGGCGACTACGACATCGCGCTCACCAAGCCGGGCGAGCCGATCGGCAGCGCGATCCTCACCGTCGACAACGCCGCGGTGCCGGGCGGTGCGAACATCAGCATCGCGGCCCACCTCGACGCGGCCGGCAAGCCGAAGATCACCCCGTTCGTGAACGACGTGTCGAAGGTCGACGCCGGCAAGGCGCGGCTGATCGTCCGGCACACCGCCGCTGCCCCGGCGGTCGACGTGCGCGCCGGTGGCACCCCGGTCTTCGAGGGCCTCACCAACCCGAACGAGGCCAAGGGTGACGTCGACGCGGGCGAGGTGAAGGCGGACGTGGTGCTGGCCGGCACCGACACCGTCGCCATCGGCCCGGCGGACCTCAACCTCAAGGAGGGCACCGCCACGATCGTCTACGCGATCGGCTCGGCCGAGGGCAAGACCCTTGACGTGGTGGCCCAGACCATCACCGGCCTGCACTCCGCCCCGGGCGGCGTGCCCAGCGGTGACGGCGGCCAGGCCGGCACGGGCGTGGACACCTGGTGGTACGTGCTCACCGGTGCCGGCGTACTCCTGCTGCTTGGCGGTGGGGTGCGGATGGCGACCGCGCGGACCGGCCGCAAGTGACGGTGCGCAATCGCGGCGCGCTGGCGGCCCTGGCCGCCGGCGTTGCCGCGCTCACCGCCGCCGCTCTGGTGGCGTGCGCCAACCAGCCGGCCGGGACGGTGGGAGCCGAGGAGGCGAGCACGCTGGCCAGCCCCGCACCGACCGCCGCCAGTGCCCCGTCGGTGCCGGTCACCGCGGGTGAACTGCCCGCCGGTCCGAAGATCATCCCGCCGGTACGGCTGCTGATCCCGGAGATCGGCGTCACCGCCACCGTCAACGCTGTCGGCATCAACGAGCGGACCAACGAGTTCGAGGTGCCGCCGAGCGTCGATCAGATCGGTTGGTACCGCTACGGCCCCGGCCTGGAGGCGGAGGCCGGCTCGGTGGTCATCGCCGGCCACGTGGACAGCGCCAAGCAGGGCAAGGGGGCGTTCTTCCGGCTGCGTGAGCTGGACCAGGGCGACACGTTGACAGCGACAGGCAGCGACGGCGAGGCGAGGCGCTACCGGGTCGTCGCCCGGGAGGAGTACGCCAAGACCAGGATCCCGCTGGACCGGTACTTCGCCCGTGACGGCAAGCCGCGGCTGACCCTGATCACCTGTGGTGGGCCGTTCGACGCCAAGGCGCGCAAGTACCGCGACAACATCGTCGTCACCGCGGTGCCCGTCTGACCAGGTCCGCGCGCATCGGGCCGGGGTGGAGTTCCACCCCGGCCGTTGCGTGCAGTCCCCTCCGGCATCCGGTCCCCAAGGTGTCGGCCGTACGCTGAACGGCGATGGCTTACCTGGATCACGCGGCGACGACTCCCATGCTCGATGAGGCACTGGAGGCGTACGTCGCTACCGCCCGCGAGGTCGGCAACGCGTCCTCCCTGCATGCGTCGGGCCGCCGTGCCCGCCGCCGGGTCGAAGAGTCACGCGAACAGGTGGCGGCGGTGCTGGGCGCCAGGCCCTCTGAGGTGATCTTCACCGGTGGTGGCACGGAGAGCGACAACCTCGCGGTCAAGGGCGTCTTCTGGGCCCGCCGAGCAGCCCGGCCCGACCGCCGCCGGGTGGTCTCCAGCGCCGTCGAGCACCACGCGGTGCTGGACGCTGTCGACTGGCTGGCCCAGCAGGAGGGCGCCGAGGTCGGCTGGCTGCCGGTCGATGCCGTCGGTCGGCTCGACCCGCAGACCCTGCGCGCCGAGTTGGCAGCGCACGCCGACCAGGTGGCCGTGGTCACCGCGATGTGGGCGAACAACGAGGTGGGCACCGTCCAGCCGGTGGCCGAACTGGCCGCCGTCGCCGCCGAACACGGTGTGCCCTTCCACACCGACGCCATCCAGGCGGTTGGTCAGGTGCCAGTCGACTTCGGCGCCAGCGGGGTCGCCGCGCTGACCGTCACCGGGCACAAGCTGGGCGGCCCGACCGGGGTGGGCGCGCTGCTGCTCGCCCGGGACGTGCCGGCCACGCCGCTGCTGCACGGCGGCGGCCAGGAACGCGACATCCGCTCCGGCACCCTGGACACCGCCGGCATCGTCGCCTTCGCCGTCGCGGTGGAGACGGCAGTGAAGGGTCAGCAGGAGTACGCGGCCCGGGTGGCAGCGCTCCGCGACGACCTGATCGAGCGGGTCCGCCAGGCGGTGCCCGAGGTGATCTACAACGGTGACCCGACCGATCGGCTGCCCGGCAACGCGCACTTCTCCTTCCCCGGCTGCGAGGGCGACGCGCTGCTGCTCCTGCTCGACGCGCAGGGCATCGCCTGCTCGACCGGCTCCGCCTGCTCGGCCGGCGTGGCCCAACCCTCGCACGTGCTGCTGGCGATGGGCGCCGACGACGACCGCGCCCGCTCCTCGCTGCGCTTCACCCTGGGCCACACCAGCACCCAGGCCGACATCGACGCCCTCGTCGCGGCCCTCCCGGCAGCGGTCGACCGAGCCCGCCGAGCCGCAGCCCTCCGCACCCCCCGCTAACCCCCACCCCCACCCCCGCCCCGCACCCCGCACCCCGCGCCCCCGCCCCCGCCCCCGCGATCTTGCACTTTCGGTTGTCCGTTCGCGCCTTCTGCGGCATATGTCGCCGCAGAAACTGCAAGATCGCGCCGGCGGGCGGGGCGGGGCGGGCGGGTGGGCGCGGCTGTTCGGGGGGTTGCGGGGCTGGTGGATAGGGTTGTCGTGGGGGAACGGGCGGAACGGGGAAGGGGAGTGGGTCGGTGAGGGTTCTGGCGGCGATGTCGGGTGGGGTTGACTCGGCAGTGGCGGCGGCGCGGGCGGTGGCGGCCGGGCACGACGTGACCGGTGTGCACCTGGCGCTGGCCCGCAACCCACAGACCTATCGGACCGGCGCGCGCGGCTGCTGCACCCTGGAGGATTCCCGGGACGCCCGGCGGGCGGCCGACGTGATCGGCATCCCGTTCTACGTGTGGGACATGGCCGATCGCTTCCACGAGGACGTGGTCGACGACTTCGTCGCCGAGTACGCCGCCGGTCGTACGCCGAATCCCTGCCTGCGCTGCAACGAGAAGATCAAGTTCGCGGCGGTGCTGGACCGGGCGGTGGCCCTGGGCTTCGACGCGGTGGTGACCGGGCACCACGCCCGCCTCGGCGCGGACGGACTGCTGCGGCGCAGTGTCGACCTGGCCAAGGACCAGTCGTACGTGCTCGCCGTGCTCACCCGCGAGCAGCTCGACCGGTCGATCTTCCCGCTCGGTGACTTGACGAAGGCGCAGGTCCGCGCCGAGGCCGCCGAGCGTGGCCTGGCCGTGGCCGACAAGCCGGACTCACACGACATCTGCTTCATCGCCGACGGGGACACCCGCGGCTTCCTGGCCGGCCGGCTCGGTGAGGCGCCCGGCGACGTGGTGGACGCGTCCACCGGCGCGGTCGTCGGCAGTCACAGCGGCGCGTACGCGTACACGGTGGGGCAGCGTCGCGGGTTGCACCTGGACCGGCCCGCCCCGGACGGCCGGCCACGCTACGTGCTCTCCATCACGCCGAAGACCAACACTGTGACTGTGGGCCCGGCCGAGGCCCTGGACGTGTCCGACGTGCACGCGGTACGTCCGGTCTGGACCGGCGGCGCCCGTCCGGACGCCCCGGTCGAGTGCGAGGTGCAGTTGCGCGCGCACGGCGAGGTGGTCCCCGCGACCGTCGCCCTCGACGGTGACCGGCTGCACGCCGAGCTGCGCCGACCGGTCCGCGGCGTGGCCGCCGGTCAGGCCGTGGTGGCGTACCGGCCGGACCCGGCAGGCGACGTCGTCCTCGGCTCCGCGACCATCACCGGCTGACCGCACGGCCTGGGTGTCCGCGGGATAGCCTTCGCCCGTGACAGATCAGGCGTGGCCCTGGCCGGCCGGCGCGGCAACCGGAATTGGTTCGCTGCCCGGCACCGACATCGGCGAGGCTCAGCGGGTGGTCCTCGGTGAGCTTCCCGAGCTGCCCCACCTGCCCGAGTTGCCGGCCCGTGGCCCCGGAGCGGACATGATCGGCCGGTCCGCCGGGCTGCTCGTCGAGCTGCCTGTCGAGGTGTACGCGGGGCGGTGGCGGGTCGCCCCACGCCCAGGCCGCGACCTGCGCCGCGCCCGCGACCTGATGGAACGCGACCTGGACCAGCTCGCCGAGCAGGCCGAGGGGTACGCCGGGCCGATCAAGGTGCAGGCCGCCGGCCCGCTCACGCTGGCCGCCTCCCTGGAGTTGCCGATCGGTGGCCGACTGTTGCGCGATCCCGGCGCGGTCCGCGACCTGACCGGCTCCCTCGCCGAAGGGCTGCGCGCGCACGTCGCGGCGGTCGCCCGCCGGCTGCCCCAGGCATCGGTGCTGCTGCAACTGGACGAGCCGTCACTGCCGACCGTGCTGGCCGGGCGGGTGCCGACCGAGAGCGGGCTGGGCGCGTACCGGGCGGTCGAGTCGGTGGACGCCGCCGCCCTGCTGCGCACTGTCGTCGAGGCGGTCGGCGTGCCGACGCTGGTGCACTGCTGCGCCCCGGACGTGCCGCTGGAGCTGATCCGCTCCACCGGCGCCGTCGCTGTCGCCCTCGACCTGGACCTGGTCACCAAGCTCGACCCGCTGGGCGAGGCGATCGACGCCGGCCTCGGGTTGCTGGCCGGGGCCGCGCCGACCCGGCCGCCGTCGGCCGGTGGCGCGCCGACCTCCGCGCAGATCGCCGACCGGGTACGCCAGGTCTGGGACCGCCTCGGCTTCCCGCGTCGCCAACTCGCCGAGCAGGTGGTGGTCACCCCGGCCTGCGGCCTCGCCGGCGCCACCCCTGAGTACGCGCGGGCGGTGCTCGCCGCGTGCCGGGACGCCGGCCGGCGCCTCGCCGAGGCGTGAGGTTTCCTGTCGTACCTGGTGGGCAGGATGACGGTCATGATTGGACAACTGCGTTCAGTGGTGATCGACTGCCCGGATCCGCGGGCGTTGGCGGCGTTCTACGCCGAGCTGCTCGGCGTACCGCTCGCCGAGGGTGACTCCGATGACGACTGGGTGGTGCTGGGCGGCCCACCCGGTCACCAGCCGCGCCTCGCCTTCCAACAGGCGCCCAACCTGCGCCCACCGGCCTGGCCGGATCCCGAGCGCCCACAGCAGTTCCACCTCGACGTGACTGTGGACGACATCGAGGCCGCCGAGAAGGCGGCGCTGGCGCTGGGTGCTCGGCGGCTGGCAGGTGAGGGCGAGGGCTTCCGGGTCTACGCCGACCCGGCCGGCCACCCGTTCTGCCTCTGCTGGGATTGACCTCGTCGTGGGTTGCGGCGGCCGGGCATCATTGCCGCCGTGATCCACACCTCTGCGCTTCGCGCCTCCGGTTCGCTCTTCGGCCTCGCCTACGGTGACGCGCTGGGCAAGCCGACCGAGTTCCTCACCGTCGCCGAGATCGAGCGCCGGTACGGTCCGACCGGTCCACGCGAACTGTCCGGCGAGCCCGCCCTGGTCACCGACGACACGCAGATGGCCCTGGCTGTGGGTTGGGCGCTGCACGAGGCGCCGTCGTTCACGCCGGAGGCGGTGGAGCCACTGCTTCGGCGACGCTTCCTGGCCTGGGCGGTCAGCCCGGACAACAACCGTGCCCCCGGCATGACCTGCCTGCGCGCCTGCGCCGAGCTGAGCCGTGGGGTGCCGTGGCAGGAGGCGACTGTGGTCGGCTCAAAGGGCTGCGGGGCCAACATGCGGGTCACCCCGGTCGGGTTGCTCGACGTGGACCTCGACACGCTCGCCGGGTTGGCTCAGTTGCAGGCCGGGCTGACCCACGGCCATCCGACCGGGCTGGCCGCCAGCGAACTCACCGCGTACGCGGTCTTCGTTTTGCGCGCGGGAACGCCGCTGACCGACCTGCCGGCGGTGCTCACCGAGCGGGCACTGTCCCAGCGCCTGGTCTACCGGGAGCGGTGGCTGGGCGACCTGTGGCAACACGCCGGTTCCGGTTCTCCGCAGGAGTTCATCGCCCAGGGCTGGGACGAGTGCCTGGCGGTGCTGGGCCGACTGACGAACACCCTGACGCGGCCGGACGACGGTGGTGACCCGTGTCAGGCCACCGGGGAGGGCTGGGTGGCCGAGGAGGCGCTGGCCACCGCGCTGCTCTGCGCCGTACGGCACGCAGACGACCCGGTAGCGGCGCTGGCCCGGGGCGCGACCACCGCCGGCGACTCCGACTCGATCGCCGCCCTGGCCGGCGCGTTCGTCGGCGCGGCCGTCGGCATGGCCGCCTGGCCGCGCGAATGGGCCAGTCGCATCGAGTACGCGGACCAACTGGCCACGCTCGGCGCGGCCTGGGACTGACCCTCCCTGCGGGCCTGGCCTGGCTCGGCTTGGCTCGGCTTGGCCTGGCTCGGCCTGGCCTTGGTCCGGCTCGGCCTGGCCTGGCTCGGCCTGGCTTGGTCTGGCTTGGCTTGGTCTGGCTTGGCTTGGCCTGGCCTGGCCTTGGGTCCGGCTTGGCCTGGTCCGGCTTGATCGACTCGGGGTGCTGAAAGTCGGGGTGTCCGGGACTTCAGAACACCCCGACTTTCAGGAAGGCGAGTCGATCATGGCCGGCGAGCGGCAACGACGACGGTCGTGGGTGCTCGCGGGGTGGTCAGGGGGTGGGGAGGTGGCGCAGGCTGCGGACCTTGCGCCACAGGTCGGCGTCGCAGCGGCCGGCGTGGTCGCCAAAGGCGGCCGAGTTGAGTCGGATCGGCTCGGTGAGGCTGAGGTAACTGTCGTGCTCCGCGCCCGGATCCCAGTCCCGGGTGGGAATCCGTACGTGGTCGTCCCTGTCGCTCTTGTCCTGGCTGGTGATCTTCAGGACGTCGGCGCCCCGGGAGTCGGCGCGCAGCACCAGGCACGGGCGTACCTTCGACCCGCTGCCGTCGGCGTACGGCACGTCGGCCCACCAGATCTCGCCGGGCGACGGGGCGTCGGCGCGCCGGTCGGTGTCGCGCGAGCGGGGTTTGGTGGACGGCCGTTCGGCGCCACGGGGCCGCGGCGGGGTGGAACGACGGCCACCGGTGCCGCCGGCACCCGGCCGGGTGCCCGGACGCCGGTTGGCCACCCGGTGCCGCCAACTGTTCCACGCCCAGCCGGCGGCCACGGCCAGCAGGATCGCCACCGCCCAGAGCAGTGCCTCGCGCATCCGTACCTCCGCGTCCCGGCGACCCCAAGGTCGCACCGTCCGGCGATCCTTGCACGCCGTCGCCCGTGCCGCCCGCCAACCACACCGCGACCGCCCCACCGCCGCGCTGCATGACCACCGCCCCACCGCCGCGCTGCATGACCACCGCCCCACCGCCGCGCTGCATGACCACCTCGACGCCGACGCGCTGCATGACCACCGCCCCACCGCTGCGATGCACGACCACCTCGACGCCGCCAGGCCACCTCGACGCCGCCAGGCCACCTCGACGCCGCCAGGCCACCTCGACGCCGCCAGGCCACCCCGACGCCGCCAGGCCGCCAGGCCACCTGGTGGCACGGCGGCCGTCGCCCTCGATCACTTGATGGTCGGTAGCTGGATCGGCCCGTCGACGCCTGCTGAGCATCACGCGATCACCGGACGCTGCTGAGTGCGAGGTCGCGTCGGGCGCGGGTGGGCGACGGATTGTCCCACCGGCCCGATACGGTGCCGGAGTAGCGTGATCAGGGAGGTCGCAGGCGTGTCCGAAGGTGGCGGTGTGTCCGAGGAACAGATCGGTCAGCAGGTCAGCCCGGCGCAGGAGGCGGCGGCCGGGGCTGAGCCGACGCCGCAGGCCCGGGAACGGCATGCCGCGCTCAGCCAGGAGTTGACCGAGCACCAGTACCGCTACTACGTGCTGGACGCGCCGACGATCCCCGACGCCGATTTCGACAGGCAGTTGCGCGAGCTGGAGGCACTGGAGGAGGAGTTTCCGGCGCTGCGGACGCCCGACTCGCCGACCCAACGGGTGGGTGGCACGTTCTCCACCGACTTCACAGCGGTCACCCATGCCGAACGGATGCTCTCGCTCGACAACGCCTTCGCCGACGAGGAGTTGGCGGCCTGGGCCGAGCGGGTCGAACGGGACGCGGGCGGCCCGGTGCCGTACCTGTGTGAGCTGAAGGTCGACGGGCTGGCGATCAATCTGACCTACGAGAACGGCCGGCTGGTCCGGGCCGCCACCCGAGGCGACGGGCGTACCGGTGAGGACGTCACGGCAAACGTGCGCAGCATTCGGGACGTGCCCAGCCAGCTCGTACCGTCCGGCGAATTCCCGGACGTTCCCGAGCTGGTGGAGGTCCGGGGCGAGATCTACTTTCCGATCGCCGCGTTCGCCGATCTCAACGCGGGGCTGGTGGAGCAGGGCAAGGCGCCCTTCGCCAACCCCCGTAACGCCGCCGCCGGCAGCCTGCGACAGAAGGATCCACGGGTCACCGCCACCCGGCCGTTGCGCCTGGTGGTGCATGGCATCGGCGCCCGCCGTGGGTTCCAGCCCACGGCGCAGTCCGAGTCGTACGCGGCACTCAAGTCGTGGGGGTTGCCGACCAGCGACCGGTGGCGGGTCGTCCCGGACCTGGCCGGCGTGGCGGAGTTCATCGCCTACTACGCCGAGCACCGGCACGACGTCGAGCACGAGATCGACGGCGTGGTGGTGAAGGTCGATCCGGTCTCCATCCAGGGCCGGCTCGGGTCGACCAGTCGTGCCCCTCGCTGGGCGATCGCCTTCAAGTACCCGCCGGAGGAGGTCACCACAAAGCTGCTCGACATCGACGTCAACGTGGGGCGCACCGGCCGGGTCACCCCGTTCGCCGTGCTGGAGCCGGTGCGCGTGGCCGGTTCCACTGTCGCGCTCGCCACCCTGCACAACGCCCGTGAGGTGGAGCGCAAGGGGGTGCTGATCGGCGACACGGTGGTGCTGCGCAAGGCCGGCGACGTTATCCCCGAGGTGCTCGGCCCGGTGGTCGATCTGCGGCCCGCCGATGCCCGGCCGTTCGTCATGCCGACCAGTTGCCCGGCCTGCGGCACCCCGCTCGCGCCATCGAAGGAGGGCGACGTGGACATCCGTTGCCCCAACACCCGCAGTTGCCCGGCGCAGTTGCGGGAGCGGGTGTTCCACCTCGCCGGCCGGGGTGGCTTCGACATCGAGGTGCTCGGCTACAAGGGCGCGGCAGCCCTGCTCGACGCGGAGATCATCAGCGACGAGGGCGACCTCTTCCACCTCGACGCCGAGCAGCTGTCCCGGTCGCCGTTCTTCGTCAACAAGGACGGCAGCCTGGGCAGCAACGCCACCAAGTTGCTGGACAATCTCGCGGTCGCCCGGGAACGGGACCTGTGGCGGGTGCTGGTGGCGCTCTCCATCCGGCACGTCGGCCCGACCGCGGCCCAGGCGCTCGCCCGGCACTTCCGCTCGATGGACGCCATCGACGCGGCCACCGAGGAGGAGCTGTCCTCCGTCGACGGGGTCGGGCCGACCATCGCCGCCAGCATCCGGGAGTGGTTCGCTGTGGACTGGCACCGCGAGGTGGTCCGCAAGTGGGCTGAGGCCGGCGTACGGATGGCGGAGGAGGCGGTCGACGAGGGCCCGCGCCCGCTGGAGGGGTTGACGGTCGTGGTGACCGGCACCCTCGCCGGTTTCTCCCGGGACCAGGCCGCCGAGGCCGTGCAGAGCCGGGGCGGCAAGGTCAGCGGGTCGGTTTCCAAGAAGACGAGCTTCGTGGTGGTGGGGGACAACCCCGGGTCGAAGGCCGACAAGGCAGTCAGTCTCAAGGTGCCGGTGCTCGACGAGGACGGGTTCCGGCTCCTGCTGGACGCGGGCCCGGACGCCGCCCGGGAGGTCGCTCAGCTGGGGGGTTGACCCGGCCGGCGGCCGGGAACGGCGACTGGCCGCGTATACCAACTTAATTACGACTACGACCGATTCGTGACTGTCATACCGGGAAACTGGGGGCCGAGGGCGTTTCATTGGGTCACGGCGCGCGCACCGGCACGCCGATGGTCGGTCGGGAGGTGTGGTGGAGGTCGCCGACCCACGCAACTCGCTTCCTGCGGGACGGGTCGCACCGTTCGCCGCCTTCGTCGCCGGCATCCTGGCGGTCGCCGCGCTGACCGCCGCCGTTCCACTCGCGACGCTCCCCGGCGAGTTGTCCGAGTTGCCGGTGGCGTTCTGGACGATGGCCGCGCTCGCCGTGATCTGCGACGCGCGCCCGTTCGTGCCACCGGGGCGCCGGCAGACGTCGGCGGTGTTTCCGTCCACCTGTTTCACCTTCGCGATCCTGCTGGGCTGGGGTCTCGGCCCGGCGGTGGTGGTGCAGGCGGTGGGCGTCGTCGTCTCGGGTTGGCGGATGCGGCACGCTGCGTGGCGCACGGCGTTCAACGTCGGCCAGTACGCGTGTGCCCTCGCCGCCGCGTACGGGGTGATCCAGCTCAGCTCCGGCACCATCTTCTCCGGCGGGCGGTTGCACTGGACCGACGTGGCCGCCGTCGGCGGTGCCGTGCTGGCCTGGTTCGTCGTCAACTACGGGTTGGTCAGCTGGGCGGTGCGGCTGCGGTTCGGGGACCGCTGGTGGCCCACGGTCCGTCAGGGCCTCGGCTTCGAGTTGCTGTCCACCGGCTCGCTGCTGCTGCTCGCCCCGGTGCTGGTCGCGGCGGCGCGGGTCAGCGCCGCGCTGATCCCGCTGGTGCTGGTGCCGCTCTTCGCCGTCTACCGGATGGCGCGGTTGACAAACGAACAGCAGCACCTTGCCGCCGCCGACCCGCTGACCGGGCTGCCCAACCGCAAGGCCCTGCTGGCCGAGGTGGCCGAGCAGGTGCACCTGCATGCGGAGCGGACCGCCCGTGGTGAACCCGACGGGCAGCTCGCGCTCCTGCTGATCGACCTGGACCGTTTCAAGAACGTCAACGACGCCCTTGGGCACGCCGTGGGCGACCGGCTGCTGGTCGAGGTCAGTGCCCGGCTCACCGACATGCAGCCCCGGCCACAGATGATCGCCCGGCTGGGCGGTGACGAGTTCGCCATCGTGATGACCGGGCTGACCGACGTCGGTCAGGCGCGGGAGTTGGCCGACCGGGTGGTTCAGGCGCTGGCCGAGCCGGTGCCGCTCGACGGGTTGCCGCTGGACGTGGGCGGGTCGATCGGGATCGCCCTCTTCCCGGAGCACGGCGAGGACTTCGCCACCCTGATGCGCCACGCCGACGTGGCGATGTACGACGCCAAACACCGCAACGACACGGTGGCCGTGTACGCCCCGGAGTCCGACCACAATTCCGCCGAGCGACTCGGCCTCCTCGCCGACCTGCGCCGCGTACTGGAGACCAGCCCTTCGGCCGAGGGGCCGTTCGACGGCGACGCCGAGTCGGCAGTTCAGGGCCAGGGCCAGGGTGTGGAGCCGGACGGGAACGGCCGGCACGGCGTGCCGGGCGAAGCCGAGCGGACTGCCGACGTACCCCTTGTCGCGTCGGCCGAGGTGCGCGGCGGTGACGGGGCGGCGCTGCCCACCGGCGCCCCGGCCGAGGGTGCGCTGCCCACCGCGGCGTCGGACCGGTCCGCGCCAGCGACGGACCCGGCGCCGACGCTCGCCCCGGCGCCACCGGGAGCGACAAGGTGGTGGCCACGGCGTCGGCGCACCGACGCGGAGCTGGTGCACTCCGATGAGCTGATCAACCGGATCGCCACCGGAGCCGACCCCATCCGGGGCCGCAACGCCCGTGCCACTGTCGCCGGCACCCGTTCCGGCTCGGCCCGGGAGCGGCGCGCCGGCGGCGGGGTCGGTCGGCGGTCCCCGAACGGGAGCGCTGTGGGCAGGGGCCGGACCGGGGGACGGCGGGACGTCGGGCCGGCACTGGAACCGACCGGGTGGGCGCACGCGGACGATGAGCCGGCCGACGACGCCGGGGAAATCACCATGTACTACCAGCCGCAGATCGCCATCGCGACCGGCGAGGTGGTCGGCGTCGAGGCGCTGCTGCGGTGGCGGCACCCCCGGCGGGGCATGGTCGACCCGGAGGAACTCATCCGGGTCGCCGAGCAGAGCGCCGTGATGCGACTGCTCACCCGTCGTGTCGTCGACGACGTGGTGGAACAGCTCGCCAAGTGGTCGGCGGCCGGCATCGGCCTGCGCGCCGCGCTGAACGTGAGCGTGCGCGACCTGCACACCGGCGAGATCGCCGACCAGATCGCCGATCGGCTGGCCCGCTACGGGGTGCCGGCCGAGCGCCTTCAGGTCGAGATCACCGAGGGCGCGTTGATGGCCGACCCGCGTCGGGTGCTGGCCACCATCTCCCGGCTGCACCGGATCGGGGTGGCCATCGCGCTCGACGACTTCGGCACCGGCTACTCCTCGCTCCAGCACCTGCGCCGCCTGCCGCTGTCCGAGGTGAAGGTGGACCGGTCGTTCGTTCTCGGCATGGCCGACGACGCCGACGACGCGGCGATCGTCCGATCCATGATCGAGCTGGCCGGCGCGCTGGGGCTGCGGGTGGTCGCCGAGGGTGTCGAGGACGAGCGGACCTGGCGGATGCTGCACGCCGCCGGCTGCGATGCCGCTCAGGGTTGGTTCTACGCCCGGCCGATGCCGGCCGAGGAGTTGGTCACCTGGCTGGCCCGGTACCGGCCGGTGCGCCCGACCGGCGGGCTCCCACAGCCGGATGTCGCTCGCCGCCCCACCCGCTGACCCCGCACGAGGGCCGCCGGAGGGGGAGTCGGGGACGCGGCACCGGAGCGGAACAATAGACTCGCTCCGGTCACCGCGTGTCACGCTCCACCTGTCGCGCGGCCGGCACACCGCCCGACCAGCAGGAATTCAGAAGGGGGCACTGATGGCCGCCATCTCCCGCGAGGAGGTCGCGCACCTGGCGCGCCTGTCGCGGCTCGCCGTCACCGAGGAGGAGCTGGACACGTTCGCCGGTCAGCTCGACGTGATCCTCAAGGCGGTCGCCCAGGTCGGCGAGGTCGCCGCCGCGGACATCCCGCCGACCTCGCACTCGGTGCCGCTGACCAACATCTTCCGCGAGGACGTCGTCACGCCGTGCCTGACCCCGGAGGAAGCGCTGTCGGGCGCGCCCGACGCCGAGGACCAGCGGTTCCGCGTACCGCGGATCCTGACCGAGGATGTGGCCTCATGAGCGGGCGGCAGCGAGCGAATCAGCAGTGCAGCGCCGTGGTGCCTCATGGCGTCGCGGAGCGAAGCGGAGTGACGGCATGAGCGAGCGGCAGCGAGCGAATCAGCAGTGCAGCGCCGTGGTGCCTCATGGCGTCGCGGAGCGAAGCGGAGTGACGGCATGAGCGACTTGATCAGAATGACCGCGACGGAGATCGCGGCCCTGGTCGCCGAGGGCGAGACCTCCGCTGTCGAGGTGACCCAGGCGCACCTGGACCGGATCGCCGCTGTCGACGACCGGGTGCACGCCTTCCTGCACGTCGACACCGAGGGCGCGCTCGCCGCGGCCCGCGCGGTGGACGAGCGCCGGGCCGCCGGCGAGGAGTTGGGCCCGCTCGCGGGTGTGCCGGTCGCGGTCAAGGACGTGCTCGCCACCCGTGGCGTGCCGACCACTGTGGGGTCGAAGATCCTGGAGGGCTGGCGCCCGCCGTACGACGCGACGATCGTGCAGCGGCTGCGGGACGCCGGCACTGTGATGCTCGGCAAGACCAACATGGACGAGTTCGCGATGGGCTCCTCCACCGAATACTCGGCGTACGGCCCGACGCACAACCCGTGGGACCTGAGCCGGATCCCGGGTGGTTCGGGTGGTGGCAGCGCCGCCGCGCTGGCCGCGTACGAGGCGCCGCTGGCGATCGGCTCGGACACCGGCGGCTCGATCCGCCAGCCCGGTGCGGTCACCGGCACCGTGGGCGCCAAGCCCACCTACGGCGGCACCTCCCGTTACGGGCTGGTGGCGTTCTCCTCGTCGCTCGACACCCCCGGCCCGTGTGCCCGGACGGTGCTCGACGCGGCCCTGCTGCACCAGGTGATCGGCGGGCACGACCCGCGCGACTCCACTTCCATCCCGCAGCCGGTGCCGGACGTGGTGGCGGCGGCGAAGCTCGGCGCTACCGGCGACCTGACGGGTGTGCGGCTCGGCATCGTGAGCGAGTTCGTCGGCGAGGGCGCCGAGCCGGGCGTGATGGCCGCGTTCCGTGAGTCGGTGGACGCGCTGACCAAGATGGGTGCCGAGGTCGTCGAGGTGTCCTGCCCGACGTTCGGGTACGCGCTGCCGGCGTACTACCTGATCGCCCCGAGTGAGTGCTCCTCCAACCTGGCCCGGTTCGACGGCGTCCGGTTCGGCCTGCGGGTCGGCGACGACGGCAACCGGTCGCTGGAGGAGGTCATGTCGCTGACCCGGGAGGCCGGCTTCGGCCCGGAGGTCAAGCGCCGCATCATGATCGGCACGTACGCGCTGTCGTCGGGTTACTACGACGCGTACTACGGGCAGGCGCAGAAGGTCCGGACGCTCATCACCCGGGACTTCACCGCCGCGTTCGAGCGGGTCGACGCGCTGATCTCGCCGACCACCCCGTCGGTGGCGTTCCCGATCGGCGCGCGGACCGCCGACCCGTACCAGATGTACCTGGCCGACCTGTACACGATTCCGACAAACCTGTACGGCGGGCCGGGCATCTCGGTGCCCTGTGGGCTCTCCGAGGGGCTGCCGGTCGGTCTGCAGGTGATGGCCCCGACGATGGCCGACGACCGGATGTACCGGGTCGCCGCCGCGTTGGAGTCCGCCGTCGGCACGCTCACCCCGCCGACGCTCTAGACCGGAACCGCATCGGCGCCGAGGGACATGTCCCTCGGCGCCGATCGCGCGTCCGGGCAGGTGGGGTGTCGATCAGGGCTGGCTCGGCGGCCCGGCGAGGTAGCGGCGGGCCTCCCGCAGGCCACGCCAGCGATACCAGATGGACCCGGCCCAGAGCAGGAGCAGCAACACGGCCAGCACCCGGGTGAACGAGCTGTCGGCGCTCACCAGGACCAGCACCTGGGTGCCGGCGCCCGCCGCGAACAACGGCGGCGGTGCCCAGCGCGGCGAAGAGGACCACGACCAACGCGGCGACGACGTACGTGTTGCGGTGGTGCCGCCCCTGCGAAACCTGCTCGTCGGCGGCGACACTCTCTTCGGTTGTCACTGCCGCTCCCGATCCCGACGCCACCGTCCCAGCAGGTGCACCACTGCGTACGCGATCACCACCGCCACCACCCCGGGCAGCAGCATCCCGATCACCAACTCGGCTGTGGTGTCCGGCTGGCGGTCCTCCCCGGAGGCGAACCAGCTGATCAGTGTCACCACGACGGCCACCGCCCACACCGCGACCACCCCGACGAGCACCGGCCGGGCCTGCATTCCTCGCTCTCTCCCCGTATTCGTCATTGTCGCTCCGTACCCCGCTGTCGGTAACGCCACGCACGCCGGACGAAACCCGGCCGAGGATTGATCGGGCAACCCCATTAGGCTGGACAGGTTCTGTCCCGGATCGCGCCTGGAGCGTCTCATGACCACGACACTGCCCGCGTACGACGAGGTCGTTGCGCGCTTCGAACCGGTGATCGGCCTGGAGACCCACGTCGAGCTGGGCACGAACACCAAGATGTTCTGTGGTTGCCCGACCGACTTCGGTGGCGAGCCGAACACCCGGGTCTGCCCGGTGTGCCTGGGCCTGCCCGGCTCCCTGCCGGTGGCCAACAAGGCGGCCATCGAGGCGATCATCCGGATCGGCCTGGCGCTGAACTGCTCGATCGCCGAGTGGTGCCGGTTCGCCCGGAAGAACTACTTCTACCCGGACATGCCGAAGAACTTCCAGATCAGCCAGTACGACGAGCCGATCTGCGTCGACGGTTACCTGGACGTCGAGGTGGGCGGCGAGACGGTGCGGATCGAGATCGAGCGGGTGCACCTCGAGGAGGACACCGGCAAGACGCTGCACGTCGGCGGTGCCACCGGCCGCATCCACGGCGCGACGGAGTCGCTGGTCGACTACAACCGGGCCGGCATCCCGCTGGTCGAGATCGTCACCAAGCCGATCACGGGCACCGGCGCGCTCGCCCCCGACGTGGCCAAGGCGTACGTCGCCGAGCTGCGCGACGTGATCCGCACCCTCGGCGTCTCCGACGTGCGGATGGAGGAGGGTTCGCTGCGCTGCGACGTGAACACCTCGCTCAACCTGCCGGGCGCGGAGTGGGGCACCCGTACCGAGACCAAGAACGTCAACTCGCTGCGGTCGGTGGAGCGGGCGGTCCGCTCGGAGATGCTGCGGCAGGCGTCGGTGCTCGACGCGGGCGGCCGGATCACCCAGGAGACGCGGCACTTCCACGAGGACACCGGTGACACCACGCCGGGTCGCTCGAAGGAGACGGCCACCGACTACCGGTACTTCCCCGAGCCGGATCTGGTGCCGATCGCCCCGGACCCGGCCTGGGTCGCTGAGCTGAAGGCCGCCCTGCCGGAGCTGCCCCGGGTGCACCGGCGTCGGCTCCAGGAGCAGTGGGGCCTCTCTGACCTGGACATGCAGTCGGTGCTGAACGCCGGCGCGGTCGAGCTGATCGAGGCGACGGTGGCCGCCGGCACCACCCCGGCCGCGGCCCGCAAGTGGTGGCTGGGTGAGCTGTCGCGCCGGGCCAACGAGAGCGGCGTGGAGCTGGCCGAGATCGGAGCCACGCCCGCCCAGGTCGCCGAGCTTCAGGGTCTTGTCGACGCCGGCAAGCTCAACGACAAGATGGCCCGCACGGTGCTGGAGGGCGTTGTCGACGGTGAGGGCTCGCCCACCGAGATCATGACCAGCCGGGGCCTGGAGGTCGTGTCGGACACCGGCGCGCTCACCGCCGCCGTGGACGAGGCGATCGCCGCGAACCCGGGCATCGCCGACAAGATCCGCAGCGGCAAGGTCGCCGCGGTCGGCGCGCTGGTCGGCGCGGTCATGAAGACCACCCGTGGGCAGGCCGACGCGAAGACCCTGCGTGAGCTGATCCTGGAGCGCCTCGGCGTCCAGGGCTGAGAGACCCACCCGGAGCAGGCCGCCGCCGCGACCCGGCGGCGGCCTTCGGCCACCCCCTGTCGACCCACGCGGCCACCCCGCACCCCTCGCGAGGGCGTCAACGACGACGCCTGGATGGAGCCACCGTGACCGAGCACGACCTCGATGTCCTCGACGAGATCCAGCGGCGGGTGCTCTGGCTCGCCACCCGGATCGTGGACGCCGCCAACCATGACCGGGCCACCGGCGACGGTGTGAAGGTCGGCGGCCACCAGGCGTCCAGCGCCTCGCTGGTCACGGCGATGACAGCGCTCTGGTTCGCGCACCTGGACGCCGAGGACCGGGTCGCCGTGAAGCCGCACGCGTCACCGGTGTTCCACGCCATCCAGTACCTGCTCGGCAACCTGGACCGCTCCTACCTGCCCCGGCTGCGGGCCCGTGGCGGTCTCCAGTCGTACCCGTCGCGCACCAAGGACCCGGACGCTGTGGACTTCTCCACCGGTTCGGTCGGCCTGGGCGCGGCGGCGCCGCTCTTCGCCGCAGCCACCCGGCGGTACGTCGACGCGCACTTCGGGGCCCGCCCGCACTCCCGGTTCGTGGCGTTGATCGGCGACGCCGAGCTGGACGAGGGAAACATCTGGGAGGCGGTCGCCGACCCGGCGACCACCGGGCTGGGCAACGTCATGTGGCTCGTCGACTTCAACCGCCAGTCGCTGGACCGGGTGGTCCCCGGCATCCGGATCAACCAGTGGCGGGGCCAGTTCGAGGCGGCCGGCTGGCACGTCGTGGAGGTCAAGTACGGCCGTCGGCTCGCCGAGGCGTACGCCCGGCCGGGCGGTGAGGCGCTGCGCGACTGGATCGACGCGATGCCGAACGAGCAGTACCAGTCGCTGTTCGGGCTGGTCGGGCCGGCACTGCGCAAGCAGTTCCTGGACGGCGCTCCGGCCGGCATCGCCGAGCTGATCGCCGATGTCTCCGACGAGGAGCTGGGCCCGCTCGTCACCGACCTGGGCGGGCACGACCTTCAGGCGATGCTTGACGCGTACGCCCAGTGCGACGCGGTCACCGACCGGCCCAGCGTCGTCTTCGCGTACACGGTGAAGGGTTGGGGGTTGCCCATCGCCGGCAATCCGCGCAACCATTCCGCGCTGCTCAGCTCGGAGCAGGTCGACACGCTGCGCGCCGCGCAGGGGTTGACCGCCGAGACCGAGTGGGACCGCCTCGACCCGGCATCACCCGCCGGGATCCAGGCCGGCGCCCGCCGGGAGGCGCTGTCCCGCGCGCCGCGCGAGCGCGCGCTCGGGGTCACCGTCCCGGAGAGCACTGGAGTACGCGCAACCAAGCCGATCTCCACCCAGGAGGTCTTCGGTCGGGTGCTGGTGGACCTGGCGCGGGACCGGGAGGTGGGCCGCTATCTGGTCACCACCGCCCCGGACGTGGCCACCTCCACCAACCTGGCCGGGTTCATCAACAAGACCGGGGTGTTCGCCCCCACCGAGCAGCGTTCCTGGACCGAGGACCGGATGCTGCGCTGGACGGAGAGCCCTGCCGGGCAGCACATCGAGCTGGGCATCTCGGAGATGAACCTGTTCCTGCTGCTCGGCCAGCTCGGGCTGTCCTGGGACCTGTCCGGGCAGCCGCTGCTGCCGGTGGGCACCGTCTACGACCCGTTCGTGCTGCGCGGCCTCGACGCGTTCCTGTACGGCACCTACTCCGGCTCCCGGTTCGTGGTTGCCGGCACCCCGTCCGGTATCACCCTCGCCCCGGAGGGCGGCGCCCACCAGTCCACGATCACCGCGTCGGTCGGCCTGGAGCTGCCCGGGGTGACGTTCGTCGAGCCGGCGTACGCGGCCACCCTCGACTGGCTTCTCTGCGACGCGCTCGGTCAGATCGCCGGTGGGTCGGCTCCGGCCGCGACGGCAGCACCCGCCGAGGACGGCGCGTACTACTTCCGGTTGAGCACCCGACCGCTGGATCAGGCGCCGTTCGAGGCGGCCCGGGCACGGCTCGGGGACGCGGTGCTGCGCCGGCAGGTCGTCGCCGGGGCGTACCGGCTGGTCGACGCGCACCAGGCGTACCCGCACCTGGTCGACGCCCCGGTGGTGCAGCTGGCCGCCTCCGGCGCGGTGCTGCCCGAGGTGCTGGCCGCGGCGGCGGAGCTGGCCGACGAGGGCGTCGCCGCGCACGTTGTCGACGTGACGAGTCTCGACCGGCTCTACCGGGCCTGGCAGCGCACCCTTCGCCAGGGCGTACGGACGGCCACGGTGCCCAGCGTGCCGGGGGCGCTGCGGTCCGCGTTCGCCGATCGGGTGCCGGTGGTGACGGTGCACGACGCCGCGTCGCACGCGATGGCCTGGCTCGGTTCGGCGGTCGGCGCACCGGCGGTGCCACTCGGCGTGGACGAGTTCGGCCAGTCCGGCAGCGTCGCCGAGCTGTACGAACTGCACGACCTGCTGCCCGGCAGCATCGTCAACGCCGCGCTGGCCGCCATCGCCCTGCGCTGAGCCGTCGACCGCCCGCCGGTCCGCCGGCGGGCGTCGACGTCGGCTCAGCCGGTCGGCGTGGGCGTGGGTGTGGCGGGGACACCGCCGCTCGGCGTGGGTGTGGGTGTGGCGGGGACGCCGGCGCTCGGGTTCTCCACCAGGCGTCGTTCCAGGTTGACCTGGGCCTGCCCGGTGCCGCCGACAGTGATGGTGTCGTACGCCTGGAGCAGCTTCTGCTGGTCGAAGTAGAGGACGCTCATCGACAGCGGGGTGGGCTTCTCACCCTCCAGGCCGCGCAGCCCGGCGCCGCCGGTGGAGCCCTCCACCATCAGCGTGGTGCGCTGCTGCCCGGGCGCCTGCGGCAGCTCGGAGACCTGCCGGGAGTGGGTGTGCCCGGCCAGCACCAGCGGGCAGGTGCCGGCGAGCGGCCCGGCCGACGCCGGGTCGTGCACGAGCGCGATGTTTACCGGTCGCGGTGAGCTGCGGACCGTCGCGGCGAGCTGGTTGCCGGCCGCGATCACCTGGTCGGCCACCTGCTGGGTCAACCCGCTGCCGGCCGGGGAGGTGTTCTTGTCCGGGGTGAAGCGCGGGTCGCCGATGCCGGCGATGGTCAGCCCGGCGACGGTGGTGGTCGTGTTGTTCAAGACGATCGCGTTCGGCTGACGGGCCACCGCGGCGGCGGTCTTGCCGGAGTCGTGGTTGCCCCGGATGAAGACGTACGGCTTCTTCAGCAGGCCGATCGAGGCCACGAAGGAGGCCTCCGGTTCGCTGCCCCAGTCGGTGATGTCCCCGGTGTCGATCACCACGTCGATGCCGAACTGCTCCACCACCGTCCGGATCAGCTGCCAGCCGGTCGGGTTGAGGTGCATGTCGGAGACGTGCAGCACCCGGGTGGTGCCCGGGGTCGGCTCCAACAGCGGAAGCGCCGACACTGTGGTGTAGAGCTGGCTGACGTTGCCGACCAGGCGCTGCAACTGCTCCGCGTACTTCGTGTAGTCGTTGGCGATCCGTCGGGCGTCACCGACGATGGCCGGCGCGTTGACCAGAAGCCCCTCGTAGCGGGGTTCCTCGATGGCCTGCGGGCGAAGGGTCGCCGCCGCCGTGCCGAGGCTGCCGGCGGTGACCAGCAGCGCCAACCCTCCCGCCCAGGCGGTCCGCCGGACGTTGCGGAAGATCAGCCCGGCCAGGATCAACGTGACGAGCACCGACGCGCCGAGGGTACGCAGGCCGAGGCGCATCACCCCGGAGCGGACGTCCTCCACGGCGCTCTGACTGGCCCGGCTGATGCTGGCCGGGTCGTCGATCAACGCCTCGGTGCGCCCCTGGTCGAGGGCGCCCAGCCGGACGGTGAGATGGGTCGGCCCGTCGTGGCTGTCGAGCAGCAGCGCGCCGAGCGGCGGGATGTCGACGGTGGTGCCGCCGTCCCGGGCGGGGGAGATGCTGAGATTGGCCCGGAACGGGCCGATGTCGGTGCTCACCTGGCCGCCGGCCAGCACCCCGAGCACCGCCCCGGCCAGGGCCACGGCGAGGACGGCGACGACCAGCCCGAGGCGGCGCAGTGGGCCGGCGGCGCCGACCCACCAAGCCGTCCGGCGCGGCCGATCGCCGCCGGTCACCGGGTCGTCCCGGTCATCGGCGTCGTCGTGCCGCTCGTCGCGTTGCCCGTCCATGCTGAAAGTCTGACCTGCCCGTCGGAGGATCTTGGCAAACCTGAACGGATGGTGACGCAGTCAGCTGCGTCCGCCGTCACCACCCGCGAAGACCACCCGCAGGAGCCGGTCGTCGTCGCCCGCCGGGTCGCCCCGGCCGTCGTGGTTGGAGGTGCTCACCCAGAGCGACCCGTCCGGTGCCGCGGCCACCGCACGCAGTCGACCGTAGCGGTTGGTGAGCAGCTCACTGGGCTGACCGAGCAGGGTGCCGGTGTCGGTCAGCTCCATCACCCAGAGGCGCTTGCCGCGCAGGCAGCCGGTGACCAGCAGCCGGTCCGTGGCGGCCAGACCCGAGCAGGACGCGTCCGACGTCGCCCACTGCGCGATCGGATCGGTGAACCGTTTGTCGCCGGCCTGGCCCTCGACCTCCGGCCAGCCGTAGTTGCCGCCCTTGGTGATCTGGTTGATCTCGTCCCAGGTGTTCTGGCCGAACTCGACGGCGTACATCCGCTTCGCGGCGTCCCAGGCGAAACCCTGCACGTTGCGGTGCCCCAGGGACCAGACCGGGGAGTTGGGGTACGGGTTGCCGGCGGCGGGCCTGCCGTCCGGGGTGATCCGGAGGATCTTGCCGCCGAGGCTCTTCACGTCCTGGGAGAGGGGGCGCTGACCGGCGTCTCCGGTGCTGACGTAGAGCTGCTTGTCCGGGCCGAAGCCCAGCCCGCCGCCGTTGTGCACATTGGCTTTGGGGATGCCGGTGAGGATCGGGGTGGGCTGCCCGCCGAGTTGCAGCCGGGCGACCCGGTTGTCCCGCTCGGTGGTGTAGTAGACGAACACCGTCCGGTCTCGGGCGTAGTCGGGGGAGACGGCGATGCCGAGCAGGCCACCCTCGCCCGCCGCCGCCACGTCCGGGACGGTCTGCACCGGGCGGACACGCAGCCCGTCCGGGCCGGACTCGGGGCCGACCTGGAGGATCCGGCCGTTGTCCCGTTCGGTGACCAACGCACCGCCGTCCGGCAGGAAAGCGATCGCCCACGGCACCCGCAGACCCTTGGCGAGCACTGTCGCCACCGCCTGCTGGCCGGCGCCGCCGGGGCTCGCCGACGCGGACGGGGTAGGCAGGTTGGGCGGTTCGCCGGCCGGGTCGGGTTCCGGCTCGCCGAAGCTGCAACCGGCCGTGAACAGCAGCGCCGCGCAGGACGCCGCGAGGGCCACCCGGAGGCGGCGGATGCGAGGGTACGGGGGACGGGCGTTCACCCGGCCCAGGGTAGCCCGCCGCGCGACCCGGCCGGGCCCGTCGAGATGCACCCGGTACCGATGGTCTCCGGTGGACCGGCTCAGCGGGCCCGTACGGCCAGCAGCGCGGTGTCGTCCTCGCGGTGCCGGATCGAGGCGAGCAGCAGGTCGCACAGGTCGTCGAGGGGCAGCGTGTCGGCGCCGGTGAGCCGGCCCACCAGCTCGGCCAACCCCTCGTCGATGGAGCGGTCCCGCCGTTCGATCAGCCCGTCGGTGTAGAGCAGCAGGGTGTCGCCGGTGGCCAGGCTTGTCGACCGACTGCTCCGCGGCGACGGGCGGGCCAGACCGAGCAGCGGCTCCGGCGTCGCCTCCAGGACCTCCACCGCCCCGCCGACCCGGACCACCAGGGCCGGCGGGTGCCCGGCGTTGGACCAGGTCACCTCGTGCACACCGGCGCGCTGCGGGCAGATCCGCACCAGCGTCGCGGTGGCGGCGATCGGCAGCCGCAGGCCACGGATGGCGCCATCCAGGTCGCTCATCAGGGACCCGACCGCGTCCGGCCGACCGAAGGCGTTGCCCCGCACCAGGTTGCGCAGTTGGCCCATGGTCGCCGCCGCCTCGATGTCGTGCCCGGCCACGTCCCCGATCGCCGCGATCACGTCGCCGTCGGGCTGCACGAAGGCGTCGTACCAGTCGCCGCCCACCTCGACCCGGTCGGCCGCCGGCTGGTATCGGGCCGCCAGTTCCAGTTCCGCCACCACCGGTAGTCGGGGCAGCATGCTGTGTTGCAGGACCTCGGCGACGTGCCGCTGCTCGCCGTACATCGAGCTGTTGCCGACGGCCTGACCGGCCCGCCGGCCGATGTCGACGGCGGTGAGCAGGTCCCGGTCGTCGAACTGCTGACGTTGGCCGCCGTTGACGAGGGTGATCGCCCCCAGCACCGTGCCGCCGACGCCGCGCACCGGCACTGCCAGGTAGGAGGCGATGCCCAGCCGGCTGGCGATGAGCGCCATCTCCGGGTGGGTGGTGCCCCGGGTCACGTCTGCCAGGGACGCCACGCTGCCGAGCCGGGGCTGGCCGGTCCGGAGCACCGCACGGATGATCGACTCGGGGCTCAGCCCGGTGCGCAGCAGCTCGCCGAAGCGGTCGACGTCCGCCGTGCGGGCCGGGTCCCGGTGCACCGAGACCACCTCGCGGGGCAGGCCGGTCGGCCCGATCAGGGTGAGCAGGCACCAGTCGGCGAGCAGCGGCACCATGGTGGCGGCGAGCCGGCGCAGCGCGGTGCCCACGTCCAGGGTGCCAGCGAGGGTCTCGCTGACCCCGGCCAGCAGTTCCAGCCGCTCGTGCGCCTGCACGACCCGCCGCCGAGCCTCCTGTGCGCCGTCGAGCGCGATCCGCAGTCGCAGCTCCGACGAGCAGGCGGCGGCCAGGTCGGCGAGGGTCCGCAGCTGCGCGGCAGTCCAGGCGCGAGGTTTGCTGTCCATGGCGCAGAGCGAGCCGAGCACCCGGCCGGAGAGGTCGGTCAGCGGCATCCCGGCGTACGCGACCACGCCGAGGTCGTCGATGGCCAGGTTGTCCCGGACGCGGGGGTAGAGCCGGGCGTCCGGCAGCACCATCGGCACCTGGATGTCCACCACGTGCTGACAGAACGAGTGGCTCAGCGGGGTCTGCCGGCGCTGCGACCAGGGCTCCGGCAACCCGACAGCGCCCGGGAAGAACTGCCGGTCGGCGGAGACCAACGAGACCAGCGCGACAGGCACGTCCAGCAGGTCGCTGACCAGCCGGGCGAACCTGTCGAACGCCTCGTCCGGGGCGGCGTCCAGCCCGGTGACGGCGAGCGAGCGCAATCGTTCTGGGTCGCCGAGCGCCATCGGTGGCGCGATCGGACGCCGGGGGGAGGCGGGGGAGCCGTCGGTCATCGTGCACCTGTCTGCCAGGCGGAGGCGGACGGCCCTCCGACCCTTCCTTATACCTCGCCAGGGCCCGGGTCGAACCTCGGTGTGCTGAGTCTCGCCCGCCGCGGCCCTGTGCGCCAGCGCTCGGTATGCCGGTTCACCGCCGTGCCCTCACCGGCTGCGGCGGCGGGGACTATCGTCAGCGGACGTGAAGGTATGGATTCCGCACCCGGCCGGCGTGAACCTCCTGGGCGAGCTGCCCGCGGACGTGACGGTGGAGGTCTTCGAGCACACCGACCGGATGCCGTCCGAGGCGGCCGACGTCCGCTTCTGGGTGCCGCCGTTCCTGGGTGGCTCGGACGCGACGGCGGTGCTGCGGGAGCTGCCCGACCTGGCGGTGGTGCAGTTGCTCTCCGCCGGAGCGGACGCCTGGGCCGGCCGGACACCGCCTGCTGTCACGCTCTGCGATGCCCGGGGTGTGCACGACCCGTCCACCGCCGAGTGGGTGGTCACCGCGATCCTCACCCAGCTGCGGGCGTTTCCGGCGTTCGTCCGCGCGCAGGCCGAGCGGCGCTGGGCGTACGCGGGGAACGCCCCGACCGACGAGCTGACCGGTAAGCGGGTGCTCATCATCGGCGCCGGCTCGATCGGCACCGCGGTACGCGACCGGCTCGCCCCGTTCGACGTGAGTTTCACACTGGTCGCCAGGACGGCCCGCCCGGAGCAGGGGGTGCACGCCGTCGAGGAGCTGCCCCGGCTGCTGCCCGACGCGGACGTGGTGGTGGTGCTGGTGCCGCTCACCGACCAGACCCGTGGCCTGATCGACAAGGCGTTCCTGGCCGCGATGCCGGACGGGGCGCTGCTGGTGAACGCCGCCCGGGGCCCGGTGGCGGACACCGAGGCGCTCGTCGCCGAGCTGGGCACCGGTCGGATCATGGCGGCGTTGGACGTCACCGACCCGGAGCCGCTGCCCGCGGACTCGCCGCTGTGGGTCATGCCGAACGTGCTGCTCACCCCACACGTGGCTGGGTCGGTGCGCGGGTTGTTGCCCCGGGCCTACCGGCTGGTGGGCGATCAGGTCCGTCGGTTCGCCGCCGGGCAACCTCTGATCAACACGGTGGTCGACGGCTACTGACCGGGGGTCTCCGCCGGAGCGTCAGGCAGCTGCTGGCCGGTTGCCGCGACCAGTCGGGGCAGATCCGCCCCACGGACCGCCGGCAGGGTGACCTGGTGGCCGCCGTCAAGTCGGGCCACTGCGCGCCCGCGCTGGTCGGTGGTCAGCTCGACGACCTGGTCCCAGTCGATCCGACGCTGCCCGACCAGCGCCCGGATGCGTAGCTCCCGCGCGTCGGCGTCGGTGCCGGCCCGCCAGGCCCACACCGCGACGGCGAGCGGGACGAGCAGCACCGGCAGCAGGTAGTCCCGGGCGTTTGCCAGCGGCAGGGCGCCGACGAAGGCGATGATCGCGGCCACCAGGATGGCTTGGTTGTACCGGAAGCGGACCGTGTCGGGCTTACTCACCCTCCGATGATCCCACTTCGTGTTGTTTCGGCTCGCGGCGGGCGGTGCCGGCGGCCTGCGGTACGCCGTACAGTGACACAGGTCGTTGTATCCCCTGAGTGACCGGCAAGTAACCAATTCGGCCGTCCATCGTTGCCAATCGTGGGTAGCGGACTCGCAACGTCCGATGTCCCGCACCGCCGCACCGCCCCCGTGCCCCCTCACGAAGGCGACCGCCGTGCTCCTCGCGTACCCGTTCCGCGTTCTCGTCCCCCGCCGTGCGGCACCGGAGGCCGCCACGTCCGTGGCGGTGGCGCTGCTCCTCCTCGCCGGTGTCGTCGACCTGGTCCCGCCGGCCGTGGTGACAGCGCTGGCCGCCGGTGCCGGTGCCACGCTCGCCGGGCTGCGACTGTCCCGGCTGGCCTACCGACGCGGCACCGATCCGACACCGCGTGCGGCGGGGGTGCTGCTCGACGCGGCGGTGGTGGCGGCGGGTCTCACCGCCGTCGTGGTGCCCCTGGCCGGCATCGGGCACACCGTCGCCGTGCTGATCGGGTCGCTGGTCGTGGCGGTCCTCTCGACGGCCGGTCTGAACCGGCTGCCCGGCCGATCGCGGCCGGCGGCCTCGGTCCGGTTGCGGTGGCTGGTCGAGTCGACCGGCCCGGCCGTCGGTCTGGCCCTCGCCGGCTGGTTGCTGCTGCCCACCGACGGCCTACCGGTCCCGGTTCGGCTGGTCGCCGCGTTGACGCTCGGCGGGTTGGGCATGGCCTCGTTGAACGCGTTCGCGGGGCCACGACGGCGCTCGGGTGCGTCGGTCTGCCGGGGCGGCGTCCTGCTCACAGTGGGCGGGCTGGTGCTGCTGGCCACGTTGCCGTCCGCGCCGGCCGGTCGGGCGGCGCTGCTGGCCGTACCCCCGTTGGTGTTCGGGATGTTGCTCGTCGCGGTCGGCGCGGCGGATGCGGCGGACGACACGGAGCCGGTGGAGCGGGTCGCCGCGGCCTGGCCCAGGGCGGTGCTCCCGGCGGCGGTGCTGCTGCTGGCGTCGGGTCTGCACCTGGGCGCCGGCCGCGCACCGGACCGGACGAGCGTGCTGTTGGCCCTGGCGGCGGTGCCGCCCCTGGTGTTGCGCGAGCTGCTGCGGGCGAATGACGCGGCCACGTCCGGTCGACGGGCCGCCCATCGGCGACCGACCGGTCGGGCGCTGCAGCACCGCCGCGCGGCACCGGGACGCTGGCCGGGCACCCCGGAGCCGCCGCCAGAGGGAGCCCTCGGCGTCCCGGACGGCGCGGCCACCGCGACGGGTGCCGGGTCGACCTGGTCGCCTGACCACGGTTCCGCGTGGTCGGGGCTCAACCGGCGACCCGCGTCGGCGAGCGGTACCCCGGGCGACCGGGCCGCCCTGCTGGACGCCCTGGCCGCGATCGGCGACGTTCCGGCGCCGGCCGGTGCGCTGCTGCTGGTGGACCTGCACGGCACCGAGGCGTTCGGCCCGACGGCCCGGGAGGACGTGTTGGTCGAGGCGGTGCACCGGGCACGCGCTGTCATCGCCCCCGACGATCTGGTCACCGGCTGCACGGGTACCGGCTTCGCTGTGGTCACCGCCGCCGGCCCTGTGCTGGCGTACGCGCTGGGCACCCGACTGTTGAGCGCGCTCAGCCCGCCCTACCGGTTGGCCGGCGCGATGCTGCGCGTGCAGACGAGCATCGGGTTGGCCGAGGTGAGTGGCGCCGGGCCGGCGGATGTGCTCCGGCAGGCCGAGCTGGCCCGACGACGGGCCGTGCAGCTGGGCCGGGACCGGGTGGAGTGGTACGACGCGTTCCTTGAGGAACAACTGGTGCGCCGGCTCGACCTGGAGCGGGAGCTGCCGGGTGCGGTGGCGCGCGGCGAGCTGGACCTCGTCTACCAGCCGGTGGTCGACCTGGCCGACGGGCAGCCGGTGGGTGCGGAGGCGCTGTTGCGGTGGCGCAGCCCGGTGCTCGGCACCGTGCTTCCGGCCGAGTTGCTGCCGGTCGCCGAGGATCTGGACCTGGTGGGCGAGTTGGAGTGGTGGGTGCTGGACCGGGCCTGCCGGCAGTTGTCCGACTGGTCGGTGGGTGTCCGGGAGCTGTGGATGGCTGTCAACGTCACCACCCGGGAGCTGACCACTCCCGACTTCGTCCAGCGGCTCGCGGCCGTGCTGGCCGCGTACGGGGTGCCGCCGGAGCGGTTGGTGGTGGAGGTGAGTGAGCCGAGGGTCGCCGGTGACCTGTCGACAGTGGTGGCCCGACTGGCCGGGCTGCGGTCGTTGGGCGTACGCACCGCGTTGGACGACTTCCGGGCCGAGCACGCCTCGCTGGCCCAGCTTCGCCGCCTGCCGATCGACCTACTCAAGGTGGGCCCGGAGTTGGTGGGCGCTCGGCCGGACGGGCAACCGCCGCTGATCGACGTGGTGGTCAACGTGGGCGAGCGGTTGGGCGTCGAGATCGTCGCCGAGGAGTTGGAGTCGTCGACCCAGGTCGAGGGGGCGCGCCGGGGTGGTTGCCGGTACGGGCAGGGGTTCGCGCTGGCCCGGCCGGCGACTGCCGAACGGGTCGAGGCGTACTTCGAGGAGTTTCCCTCAGCGTCCCGCTGAACCGGTTCATCTGTCCCGGGGCGGTGCGGTGCTGCCGCGCGGCGTGAGGTGGGGTGTCTCGTCCTGCACCCGGCCGGCCGGTTGCCCGGCGACGACGGCGAGCAGTTGCCGGGCGGCGTGCGCCCCGTACGCCGGGATGTCCCGGCCCAGCGCGGTCAGCGGCGGGTGCACCAGGCGGCACAACGGCGAGTCGTCCCAGGCCACGATGGACAGATCACCGGGCACTGTCAGACCCATCTCCTGGGCGACGGAGAGCCCGGCGATGGCCATCACGTCGTTGTCGTAGATGACAGCTGTGGGCCGGCTGGCCGAACTGAGCAACCGGCGGGTGGCCCGACCGCCCTCCTCGCCGGTGTAGTCGGACCAGACGGTGACAGCGTCGACCAGGCCGAGCCGCTCGCGGACCGCCGCGAAGGCGTCGGTGCGGATCTCGGTGTGCCGCAGGTCGGGCAGGCCGGCGACCCGCGCGATCCGCCGGTGCCCGAGCGCGACCAGGTATTCCACCGTCTCGGTCAACGCGGCAGCGTCGTCGGACCAGAGACTCGCCAGCTCACCGGTGCCGCCGGGGCCGCCGATCACCACCGCCGGCAGTTGTAGCTGTTCGAGTGCGGGGATGCGCCTGTCGTCGGTGCGCAGGTCGCAGACGAGCACCCCATCCACCCGTCGTTCGCCCCACCAGCGCCGGTAGACAGCGATCTCGGCGTCCGGGTCGGCCACCACCTGGAGGGTCAGCGCGTACGAGCGGGCGGAGAGTTCGGCCTCGACGCCACTGATCAGCGCCATGAAGAACGGCTCGACGCCGAGGGTCCGCGCCGGTCGGCACAGGGCCAGGCCGATCGCGCCGGCAGTGGCGGCCGAGAGGGCGCGGGCGGCGCTGCTGCGGCTGAACCCGATTTCGGTGGCGATGGCCAGGATGCGCTGCCGGGTGGCCTCGGAGACGCCGGGCTGCCCGTTCAGCGCGTACGACACGGCGCCCTTGGACACCCCGGCGCGTTGGGCGACGTCGGCGATTGTCGGCCGCTTCACCGGCGTGCTCCTTCGCTCTCTGGCCGTTGACAGCCCGGATTTCCGGACCGTACGGTGGCTCAGCTTATCCGGTTCAGTTCGGCATCTTTCGATGCGGGAAGGTGCGGTGAAATCGTGAGCCGACAGGCACTCTACGACGGTTGGACGGTGCGAGCGGCCCCCGGAGCACAGGTGCCCGAGGAGGTCGCCGACCGGTCCGTGCCGGCGACAGTGCCGGGCTGCGTGCACACCGATCTGCTCGACGCCGGGCTGATTCCCGACCCGTACCTCGACGACAACGAGCGGGCGCTGGCCTGGATCGGGCGCACCGACTGGGTCTACCAGACCACATTCCTCCACCGGGCGGGCGACGACGAGCGCGTCGACCTGGTCTGCGCCGGCCTGGACACTGTCGCCACGCTCACAGTCAACGGTGTCGAGGTCGGCCGCACCGCGAACATGCACCGCGGCTACCGCTTCGACGTCCGACCACTGCTGCGCGACGGGGACAACGACCTGGTCGTCACGTTCGACTCCGCGTACCGCTACGCCGAGGCACAGCAGGAGCGGCTCGGCGACCGGCCGAACGCCTACCCGGAGCCGTTCCACTTCATCCGCAAGATGGCCTGCAACTTCGGCTGGGACTGGGGGCCGACACTGGTCACCGCCGGCATCTGGCAGGAGATCAGCCTGCACGCCTGGTCGACAGCTCGACTGGCGACCGTCCGTCCACTTGTCACGATGGACGGACGCGACGGGCGGGTCGAGGTGCACGTCGAGGTCGAGCGGGTCGCTGACGTCCCGCTGACCGTGCGCGCCGCCGTGGCCGGCGTCCGCGCCGAGGTGATCGTCCCGGCCGGGCAGCGCACAGCCGTGCTGACCCTCACCGTCCGCGATCCCGCGCTGTGGTGGCCCCGGGGGTACGGCGAGCAGACCCGTCACCCGATCGCTGTGACACTGCACGCACCGAACGGCGACACAGTGGACGACTGGTCGCACCGCATCGGCTTCCGCTCGGTACGGCTGAACACCACACCCGACGAGCACGGCACCCCGTTCGCGTTGTCGGTCAACGACGTCCCGGTCTTCGTCCGCGGGGTCAACTGGATCCCGGACGACACGTTCCCCACCCGGATCACCCGGACCCGGCTGGCCGAGCGCTTCGACCAGGCGATCGACGCCAACGTCAACCTGCTGCGGGTCTGGGGCGGCGGCCGGTACGAGTCGGCCGACTTCTACGACCTCGCCGACGAGCGCGGTCTCCTCGTCCAGCAGGACTTCCTCTTCGCCTGCGCCGCGTACCCGGAGGAGGAGCCGTTCGGCACCGAGGTGGCCGCCGAGGCCGCCGAGCAGGTGACCCGGCTCGCGCCGTACCCGTCGCTGGTGCTCTGGACCGGCAACAACGAGAACATCTGGGGCTGGCACGACTGGGACTGGCAGCAGGCCCTCGCCGGGCGCACCTGGGGGCGCGGCTACTACCTTGACGTGTTGCCCCGGATCGTCGGCGAGCTGGACCCGACCCGCCCGTACTGGCCGGGCAGCCCCTGGTCGGGAACGGAGGCGATCCACCCCAACGACCCGGCGCACGGCACCACCCACATCTGGGACGTGTGGAACACCGACGACTACACCAGATACCGGGAGTACGTCCCGCGCTTCGTCGCCGAGTTCGGCTACCAGGCCCCACCGGCGTACGCCACGCTGCGTCGCGCGTTGAGCGACGAACCCCTGGCCCACGACTCACCGGGCATGGCGCACCACCAGAAGGCGGCCGGCGGTGACGCCAAGCTCCAGCGGGGCCTCGACGCGCACCTGCCCGCCCCGGCGGACTTCGACGACTGGCACTACCTGACGCAGCTCAACCAGGCCCGGGCGATCCAGCTCGGCGTCGAGCACTTCCGCTCCCACCGGGACGTCTGCGCGGGCACGATCGTCTGGCAGCTCAACGACTGCTGGCCGGTGACCTCCTGGTCGGCAGTCGACGGCGACGGCCGCCGCAAACCCCTGTGGTTCGCGCTGCGCGGCGCGTACGCCGACCGGCTGCTCACCGTGCAGCCCCGCGACGGCGGGCTGGCAGTGGTCGCGGTCAACGAGACCGCCGAGGCGTGGACCGCGACAGCCGCTGTCACCCGGTTCACGCTCACCGGGGAGCCGAGGGCGAAGACCTCGGTCGACCTCGACGTCCCGGCGTACTCCTCGGTGGTGGTGGCGCTGCCGGCGGACCTGGCACGGCCGGAGGATGCCCGGCGCGAGGTGCTGGTCGCGGAGGCCGGTGGCACCGCGGAGCGCGCCCTGTGGTTCTTCGCCGAGGACCGGGAGGTGGACTGGCCGGCGGCGGCGTGGGACGCGACCGTCGAGCCTGTCGACGGTGGGCAGCGGGTCCGGGTCACGGCCCGCACGGTGCTGCGCGACCTGACGCTGTTCGCGGACCGGCTGGACGGCACCGCCACCGTGGACAAGGCCCTGGTCACCCTGTTGCCGGGCGAGTCGACGACCTTCACAGTGCGCGCCGACACGGCGTTGGACCCGGCGGCCCTGGCCAGCCGTCCGGTGCTGCGCTGCGTCAACGACATCGCGTCGAGTCAGCTCACGGTCCCATAATCGTGCTCGATCTATGAAGTCAAAACCGTTGCCGTAGACGGCGTGGCTGTCCGCCTACCCCGCCCCGCCCCGCCCCGCCCCGCCCCGCCCCGCCCCGCCCCGCCCCGCCCTGCACCGCCTCGCCTCGCCTCGTCGATCATGGAGTTGTGGTGGGTGACAAAGTGCCCGCATAGCACCAAACCAGGCACCACAACTCCATGATCGGCGGGGCGGGACCGCCCCTGCTCCGCGACCTTGCACCTTCTGTCCCGACGCAAGGGGCATCCCACCCATATCGACAACCGAAACTGCAAGATCGGCGCGATCTTCTCACCCGACACACGTTGATCTACCAGGAGTCCAGAGATCCAGCACGGGTTGACCCGCCACCCGGCTGGTGGTGCGTGGGACGACGTCTCGGCATCGAGTTGAAGATTTGTTCAAGTGCTAAAGTCTTCGTGTCGAGGGGAGGAACCTCATGTCGGTCCCGCTGTACCAGGCGAAGGCGGAACTCTTCCGCACCCTCGGGCACCCGGTGCGCATCCGGGTCCTCGAACTGCTCCAGGACGGACCGAAGCCGGTCCGCGACCTGCTCGCCGTCATCGAGGTCGAGGCCTCCAACCTCTCCCAGCAACTCGCGGTGCTGCGCCGCGCCGGAATGGTCACCTCACACCGCGACGGTCCCCTCGTCATGTACGCGCTCAGCACCCCGGACGTGGCCGACCTGCTGGCCGCCGGGCGGCGGATCCTCGGCGCGGTCCTCACCGACCGCGACGGCCTCCTCGGGGAGCTGCGCGCCACCGGCGCGGACAGGTGAGCGACGCCATCCCGGTGGTCCGAGAGCGACTCCTCGGGCTGCTACCCGGGCGGGCCGACTGGGCCGCGGTCCACCGCTCACCGCGCCGGGACCTGCTGGCCGGGCTCACCGTGGCGGTCGTGGCGCTGCCGTTGGCCCTGGCGTTCGGTGTCACCTCCGGGCTGGGCGCCCAGGCCGGGTTGATCACCGCCGTGATCGCCGGTGCGGTGGCCGCTGTCTTCGGGGGCTCCAACCTCCAGGTCTCCGGGCCGACCGGAGCGATGACAGTGGTGCTGGTGCCGGTGGTGCAGCAGTTCGGAGCCACCGGCGTGCTGATGGTCGGGGCGATGGCTGGCCTGGTGCTGATCCCGCTCGCCGTGGCCCGCCTGGGCCGGTACGTCCGCTACCTGCCCACCCCGGTGCTGGAGGGTTTCACCGCCGGCATCGCCGTGGTCATCGCGCTGCAACAGGTGCCCGCCGCACTCGGCGTCAGCGACGCGCACGGGGAGAAGGTCTGGGCCGTCGCCTTCGACGCGGTCGCCCGTTTCGTCGTACACCCGCGGCCGGCCGCGCTCGCGGTGGCCGTCGCCGTCGCGGCGCTGATGCTGCTGGGTGCCCGGTGGCGACCCGGCCTGCCGTTCTCGCTGCTCGGCGTGGGGGCCGCCACCGTCGTCGCCGAGGTCGTCCCGGTCGATCTGGTCCGGATCGGCGCGTTGCCGCAGGGCCTGCCCGCGCCCTCGCTCGGCTTCCTCGACCTCGGCGCGCTGGGCGTGCTGCTGCCCAGCGCTCTCGCCGTCGCCGCGCTCGCCGCCCTGGAGAGCCTGCTGTCCGCCACCGTCGCCGATGGCATGACCGTCGGCGAGCGGCACGACCCGGACCGGGAACTCTTCGGTCAGGGGATGGCCAACCTCGCCGCCCCCCTCTTCGGCGGCATCCCGGCGACCGCCGCCATCGCCCGGACAGCTGTCAACGTCCGCGCCGGGGCGGCCTCGAAACTGGCGGCCCTCACCCACGCCGTCGCCCTCGCCGCCATCGTGCTGGCCGCCGCGCCGTTGGTCGGCCGGATCCCACTCGCCGCCCTGGCCGGGGTGCTGCTGGCCACCACCGTCCGCATGGTGGAGGCTGGTTCGCTGTGGGCGCTGGCCCGGGCCACCCGGGGTGATGCCGTCGTGCTGGTACTCACCTTCGCCGTCACGGTGATCTGGGACCTCGTCACCGCCGTCGCGGTCGGCGTCGGCGTCGCCGTGGTGCTCGCCCTGCGCGCGGTGGCCCGCAGCGCCCGGCTGGAACAGGTGCCCCTCGACCCAGGCGAACACAGCGCCGAGGAGTACGCGCTGCTCACTGAACACATCGTCGCGTACCGGCTGGACGGGCCGCTCTTCTTCGCTGCGGCCCACACCTTCCTCCTCGAACTCTCCGAGGTCACCGACGTCCGTGTCGTCATCCTGCGAATGTCCCGGGTGACCACCATGGACGCCACCGGCGCGCACGTCCTCGGCGATGCGATCCGGCGGCTACGCGGACGCGGGATCACCGTCCTGCTCTCCGGCATCACCCCCGCACACGACCAGGTGCTGGCGACACTGGGTGTGGCTGACGACCTGCGCCGCGAGGAACTGCTCTTCCCGGACACGCCCGCCGCCATCCGGTACGCCCGCACGGTCGCGCTCCCCGCGGCGGACCACCCGACGGTCGTACCCGCCGACTGAGCGGTAGGCCGCCCCTGTGTCGCCTTCTGGTCAGCAGGGGCTTCGCCGAGACGGTACGACCGGTTCAATGACAGGTATGCGGGGATTCAACGGCACGGCGACGGCGAAGGTACTCATCCTGGCCGCCATTCCCATCGGTGGTGTCGGCTTCTTCGTCGCCAAGCCGTGGGCGGTCGCCGCGATCGTCGCCAACCTCCTTCTGCTTGCTGGCGGCGGTGCTCTGTGGTGGCTGGACTTCCACCGGAAACGCCGTTGGCTCGGCCTCAGGCGCAGCGGCGTGCCCGGCACCCTGACGCCGGGCAGCGGTGTCACGAGCCCCAGCGCTGACTACTGCGGTGAGGTGCCGCCGGTCTTCGTCGAACAGCGTCGCCGGCATCGGCTGATGTTGTCGGCGACCAGCCGGGTGCGGCGCTCCGGCGGGCGCAGGCACCTCGCGGGCGAGCCGTCGCCTGACGCTGATCAGCTGACCATGGTGGCGGCCAACGTGGCCCAGATTCAGCATCTGATCGATACGGGGCAGCAGCGATCCCGGCGTGAGCAGTTGTGGTGGCTGGTCGCGGGTCTGGCGGCGTCGGTCCCGATCGGCGTCGCGATCAACCTCGTCACCGGATAGCGGGCCGCGGCGTGAGCGACCGCAACCCCACGCGCTCCTCGAACACACCTGTCAGGGCAGTATTACCGCGTCGTGGCCGGTGGTGACAGCGCCCCCGACAGCGGCGAAGTCCGACGTCGAACCAGTGGTATCGCGGGGAGCGCAATGATCACCGAACATGTCCGGGATGCGGCGGCGACGGCGTTCGTCTTCGGCTTCTTCGCCACCAGTTGGTTCGGTTGGGCGCAGGAGGCACCCCCGAAGCGATGGCGGCCGGTGCTCATCGCTGGTTCGGTTCTGTCCCTGCTCACGGCGGCCGCTGGGGCCCTGCTCGCCTGGCGTCACTGGTCGGACGGTACGGCGTTCGACGCCGACACCAGCCCTACCTTCGGCATCGTCGTCGGCATCGAGTTCGGCGCCGCCGCGGTCGGTGCCGGGCTGCTCGCTCTGCTGCGGCGTAATGAGCTGGCAGCCCCTTGGATCGCCCTCGTCGTGGGCGTGCACCTCTTCCCAGTTGCGGCGCTGATCGACTACCCGTTGATTCATCTGGTCGCCGCGCTCGTCACCGTGGTGGCCCTCGCGGCGGTGCCGGTGGCCCGGGCTCGTGCCGTGGCGGTGAGCGCGGTGGTCGGGCTCGGTACTGGCGGAGTGCTCCTGGTCGCCGCGGTGTCCTCGCTGCTCATCGCCCTGTTGGGCTACTGAGGACGGTCGCCGTCATCCCGGGGTGACATCGCGGCGCTGGTCCATCGGCTGACACCCGCGAGCGGCGGGCCTGAAGGCAACTCCTCCAGGCCCCACCGCTGGTCAGGGCGCGCTTCCGGTCAGGCGCGGGCGGCGGCGAGCACCTGGCCGACCAGGGCGCCCGAGGTGCCCGAACGCTCGTACTCGGGCCGGTTCAGGCTGCCACCCATCAGCGGCGCGGGGTTGCGGTGCACGGCCGGGCTGTCCGAGCTGACCAGTGCCGCGAAGTGGTACTCGTCGGCGCCGGTCGCCTCGACGATCCGGGCGATGTTGCGCGGGGTGATGCCACCGCCCGGCATGATGACGATCCGGCCGGCGGCCCGGCGCACCAGGTCGGCGATGAGCGGAGCACCCTCCAGCACGCTGACCTCCTGCCCCGAGGTGAGCACCCGGTGCACGCCCAGCTCGATCAGCTGCTCCAGCGCCGCGTGCGGGTCACGGGTCATGTCGAACGCCCTGTGGAAGGTGATGCTGGCGTCGCCCGCGGCGGCGATCAGCCGGCGGGTGGTCGGGACGTCGACGTCACCCTCGGCGGTCAACGCGCCGATCACGATGCCGTGCGCGCCGGCTGCCACCGCGGCCCGGACGTCCCGCTCCATGGCCTCGACCTCGAACGGCGAGTAGATGAAGTCGCCGGCCCGGGGACGGACGATCACGTGTACCCGGATCCGGCTGACCGCCCGCATCGTCGTCTCGATGGTGCCCAGGCTGGGGGTCAGCCCGCCGTCGAAGAGCGCTGAGCACAACTCCACCCGGTCGGCGCCGGCCTCCTCTGCGGCGACCGCTCCCTCGACGCTGTCGATGCAGATCTCGAATGTGTTCATGATTCTTCCTTTTCCGTGCGAGGCGATGCCGCTTCGGTCCGAGACGGTGCTGTGGTCCAGTCGATGACGGCCGTGACGGCACCAACGGGTACGCCGCCGCCGAGCACCGGCACCTGGCGCAGCGCGTCGGCCCCACCAACCGGTACGCCCACGGCGGCGAGGGCGGCGAGGGCGATGGCGGTGGTGGCGCGGGGCGAACCGTCGATCGCCTTCACCGCCACCGCGTGACCGTCCGGTGCGGCCACCGCGAGCACGCCTTCGGCCCCACCCTTGGCGAGGACGCCGGGCAGCGCCCGCATGAGTTCGGTGTTCGGGTGCCCGTTCCAACCACCGACGTACTCAGGGTGTTGGCGCATTGCCTGCGCGACCAGCGCCTCGTCGCTGCCGGCGGGCGCGGTGACCAACGCCTGGAAGGTGCGGGCCAGGCCGGTCAGCGACAGGCCGAACAGCGGTGCCCCACAGCCGTCGACCGCGTGGTGCGCGATCGGCGAGCCGGCCAGCCGGGCGACGGCGGCGGCGGTTTCCCGCTGGAGCGGGTGCTCCGGGTCGAGGTAGTCGTCTGTGCTCCAGGACCGGGCGACGCAGGCGACCAGCATCGCGGCGTGCTTGCCGGAGCAGTTCATCCGGATCCGGTCGCGCTGTCCGTCGGCGCGGATCAACCGGTCCCGGGTCGGTTCGTCCTCCGGCCAGTCCTCCGGGCAGCCGAGCGCGTCCTCGGTCAGGCCGGCCCCGGCCAGCATCGCCCGAACCACCTCGACGTGCCTGTCGTCGCCGGTGTGGCTGCCAGCGGCGAGGGCCAGCGCCGGCCCGATCAGCTCGTCACCCGCCGCGATCCGGCAGGCCAGCGCCTGCACCGGCTTGAGGGTGGAGCGGGGCAGCACCGGCTCGTCGGGTACGCCGGCGGCGAGGGCGACAGTCCCGTCCGGGGCGAGCACCACGACGCTGCCGTAGTGCCGGCTCTCGACGAAGCCGTTGCGCACGACCCGGCCCAGTTCGGCGTAACGGAAGATGGTCACCGGGGGGTGTTCCCTTCGAGGAGTGGTGGGGGCAGTTCGGCGGTCCGCCGTCCGCGCCGTCCGCCGAAGCGGCCGTTGCGGGCCTGGAGTACGCGGGCGAACTTCGACAGCGAGGCGTTGACCACCAGATAGATCAGCGCCACCACCAGGAATGTCTGGATCAGCAGGTGGGTGTACGAGGAGAGCACCTGCCCGCTGTAGAGCAGCTCGGTGTAGCTGACCACGAAGCCGAGCGAGGTGTCCTTGAGCAGCCCGACCAGCTGGCTGACCAGGGACGGGGCGAGTTGGAGTAGCGCCTGCGGCAGCACCACCAGTGCCATCACCTGCCCGCGGCGCAGCCCGACCGCGAGGCCGGCCTCGGTCTGCCCTCGGTCCAGTGCCAGGATGCCGGATCGGAAGATCTCCGCGAACGCCGCCGAGTTGGAGACCACCAGCGGCACCACGAGCTTCCAGAACAGCGGGAAGTTCAGCCCGTACTGCGGCAGCGCGAACAGCGTCACGTAGATCAGCAGCAGGGTGGGTACGGTCCGGAAGATCTCCACGTACGCGCCGGCCAGCCAGCGCAGCGGTCGGTGCGTCGACAGCCGGCCGAGCGCCAGCAGCAGTCCGAGCGCGGCGCTGAGCACCGCTGTCGCGGCGGCGGCGCGCACCGTTGCCCAGAGGCCGTTGAGCAGGTACCGCCAGATGGGCCAGGTGGTGAACGGCTCCCACCGGGCGGCGGCCAACTCGCCGTGGCTGGCGAACTGGTAGACCGCCGCGACCACTGCACCGGCCAGGAGAACGGCGCCCAGCACTGTGGCGATCCGGATCCGCCGTTGGGCGCGCGGACCGGGCTCGTCGAAGAGGATCTGTTGCGTCTTGTTCATCGGACGATCGCCAGCCTTCGTTCGAGCAGGCCGGTGACCTGACCGATGATCAGCGCCAGCAGCATGTAGGCGAGGCCCGCGCCGGTGAACACAGCGATCGGTTGAGCCTCGACCAGGTTGACGGTGTTGGCCGCCTGGGTCAGCTCGACCACGCCGACGGCGGCGGCCAGCGAGGTGTTCATCAGCAGCGCGATGCAGATGTTGCCGATCGGCTGGATCACCGCCCGGAGTCCCTGCGGCAGGATCACGTGCCGCAGGGACTGGCCGAAGGTGAGGCCGATGGCTCGGGCTGCCTCAGCCTGGCCCACACCAACCGTGTTGATCCCGGCGCGGATCGCCTCGGCCAGGTACGCCCCCTCGTACACCGCGATGACGATCGCGGCGGAGGTGAACAGCGGGAACGTGATGCCGATGGTCGGCAGCGCGAACACGAAGAGGACCAGCAACGCCAGCAGCGGCAGGTTCTGGAACACCTCCACGTACGCGGTGCCGATGGCGCGCAGCAGCGGGACGGGGGCGATGCGCAGGGTGGCCACGACGATGCCCAGCAGCATCGCGCCGACGGTGGTCACGACCGTCAGTTCGACAGTCGTGACCAGGCCGTGGCCAAGCTCGCTCAGGTGGGCGGTGAGGGCTTCCATCGGTACGAGAGGCTGCTCAGGAGCCGTCGGCGGAACCGAGGGCGGGCGGAGTGGGCGCCCCACCCTCCACCACCGAGCCGAGGGTGCCTTCCCAGACCTTCGCCCACGTGCCGTCGGCCTGGATCTTCTTCAGCCAGTTGTTGACGAACTCCTTGAACTGCGCGTCCTCCTTGTTGAGGCCGATGCCGTAGGCCTCGGTGGTGAACGGCTCGCCCACCACCTTCATCCCCGGGTTCGCCTTGGCGCCCGAGGCGAGCAGCGTGAAGTCCTGCACGTACGCGTCGCCGCGCTTCTGCAGCAGCGCCTGCAACGCCTGCGGGTCGGTGCCGAAGGCGATCTGCTTCGAGCCGGGCGCGGCGGAGGGCAGCGCGGTGACGGCGGGGGTGTTCGCCCCGACGATCACGGTCTTGCCGGCGAGGTCCTTGACGCTCTTGATCGAGGTGTCGTCCTTGCGGACCCCGACGGCGAGGCCGGAGGTGAGGTACGGCCCGGCGAAGGCGACCTGGGTGGCCCGCTCCGGGGTGATCGTGTACGTCTGGAAGACCGCGTCCACCGACTTGGCCTGGAGCATGGCCTCCCGGGTCTGGGTGCCGATGGTCGTCGTCTTCACCTCGGGCTTGCCGGTGATGTACTTCGCCAGCAACTTCGCCATGTCGGCGTCGAAGCCCTCGATGGTGCCGCTGACCGGGTTCTGCTGGGCGAGCAGCGGCGCGTCCAGCGATCCGCCGATGTTCAGGTAGCCGCGCTTGCGGATCGCGTCCATGGTCGAACCGGCCGGGATGTCCGCGTCGGTGGCCACCGGGGCGGCGTCGTACACCGACTGGGCGACCACGCCGTCGCCGCCCAGGCCGGGGTTGCCGGGCAGCGCCGGAGCACTGCCGCCGCTGTCGCCGCCACAGCCGGTGGCGGCGAGGGCCACCGCTACCGCGGTGGCGGTGAGGGCGAGCGACCGCCGCCCGGTGAAGCTCATCTTGAGGATTGACATGACACCCTCCCGTTGGGGGCTAGTGCTGGAGGATCTTGGATAGGAAGTCGCGGGCCCGCTCGGTGCGCGGAGCTGCGAAGAAGTCGTCGGGTGCGCCGGATTCGACGATCCGACCGTCGTCCATGAAGACCACCCGGTCGGCGGCGCGACGGGCGAAGCCCATCTCGTGGGTCACCACGATCATGGTCATCCCCTCGGCGGCGAGAGAGACCATCACGTCGAGCACCTCGTTGACCATTTCCGGGTCGAGGGCCGAGGTCGGCTCGTCGAAGAGCAGCACCTTCGGTTGCATCGCCAGGGCTCGGGCGATCGCGGCCCGCTGCTGCTGCCCGCCGGAGAGTTGGGCCGGGTGGTGGTCCGCCTTGTCGGCGATGCCGACGCGCTCCAGCAGGGCCATCGCCTGCTGCCGCGCCTCGGGTCGGGGGATCCGACGGACCCGGGTGGGGCCGAGGGTGATGTTGTCCAGCACCGTCTTGTGGCCGAAGAGGTTGAAGGACTGGAAGACCATCCCGACATCGGCGCGCAGCCGGGCCAGCGCGCGGCCCTCGGCGGGCAGCGGCTCACCGTCGATCTCGACGCTGCCCTGCCCGGCGGTCTCCAGCCGGTTGAGGCAGCGGCACAGTGTCGACTTGCCGGAGCCGGAGGGCCCCACCACGACGACCACCTCGCCAGCGGCCACAGTGAGGTCGATGTCCTTGAGCACGTGCAGCGGACCGAACCACTTGTTCAGGCCGCGTACCGACACCATCGGTCGGTTCGCACCCGTCGTCTCCGGTGCCACCAGACGGCCTCACTTCCTTCGACTACAAAACTAAGTCAGCTTCATATCGAACCAACAGCGTCATCTAAAGGTAGCCAGCAAACTAAGTCAACCGGTTGCTTGAACAAACTCCGGGTGCTAAGAAGCTGACGTGACGATTGACGACGCGCCACGCGATGCCCTCCGGGGCGGCCCCCGGGAGCTACTGCGCTGGGTGGCCACCGGTGCGGCCGTCAGTCGGGCCGACCTGTCCCGCCTCTCCGGGCTCTCCCCGTCGACGGTCTCCCAGCGGGTCGAGGCGTTGATCAGTCAGGGGCTGCTGGAGGAGGCCGGCGCCGGGCGGTCCCGGGGTGGCAGGCGACCCCGCCAACTCGCCGTGCCCACCGGCGGCGCAGTGGTCGGTGCCATCGACCTCGGCGCGCATCACGCCCGCGTCGGCACCCTGGATCTCTCCGGGCGGGTGGTCAAGGCCCGCACCCTGCCGGTCCGCATCGAGGACGGCCCGGAGGCGGTGCTCGGCGCGCTGCTCGCCGAGGTCGCCACGCTGGTGGGCAGCGCTCCGGCGGCCGGCGACGGGGCGGTGGCCGGTGGCTCCGCGGGAGGCGCGCTCCGCGGCGTCGGCATCGGGATTCCCGGTCCGGTGCAGCACTCCACCGGACGGATCGTCAGCCCATCGCGGATGCCCGGCTGGAACGGCTTCGACGTTGCCGCGTTCTGCGCCGGCCGTGTCGACGTGCCGGTCATCGTGGACAACGACGCCAACCTGATGGCGCTCGGCGCGCACCGCACCGCGCATTCCGAGTTGGACCACGCCGTCTACATCAAGGCTGGCACCGGAATCGGCTCCGGTGTGATCGCCAGTGGACGGTTGCACCGGGGCGCGCAGGGATCGGCCGGGGACATCAGCCACTGTCGGGTGGTGGCCGATCCCGCGCCACCGTGCACCTGCGGCAACGCCGGTTGCCTGGAGGCGGTGGCCAGCGGCGCCGCACTGGTCACCGCGCTCCGGGAGCAGGGTGTGCCGGTCTCCGACCTGACCGGTGTGATCCGCCTGATCGACGACGGTGACCGGCAGGCCACCGCCCTCGCCCGGCAGGCCGGCCGCGCCGTCGGCGAGATCCTGGCCGTGGTGGTCAACTTCTTCAACCCGCAGGTGGTGGCGATCGGTGGTCGGCTCGCCGACTGCGAGCCCCTGCTGGCCAGCATGCGGGCCACCCTCTACGAGCGGTGCCTCCCACTGGCCACCCAGACCCTGCTCATCGAACGCGTGGCCGCCGGCCAGGACGTCGGCATCACCGGTGCCGCCCACCTGGTGATCGACCACGTCGTAGCGGCCGCCTGACCTCGCTCAAACCGACTGCGACGATCACGTAGGGCAGTTTTCTACTGACAATTTCCTTACCCGCAGTCACGTAGCCTCCCGGTGTTCCTCACTTCACCGTGATCGCTCCTGGAGGTTTCGACGTGCGGATCAGCCGACAGTTGCTCGTGCCGATCTCGTTGGCAGCGGTGCTGACGACCGCCGCCTGTGGCCTGTCCACACCGGCGTCCGGGCAGGCCGAAGTCCCACGCTCCGGCCCGATTGCGCAGAGCTCAGCTCCGAGCCGCAGCGATACGCCGACCTCCAGCCCGACTCCGGAGATCCCGACCGACGCGCAGATCCCCACCAGGGCCGCCGGCACCTTCACCACCGCCAGCGGCAACGGTCGCGTGATCGGCAAGGGTAAGAAGCGGGTGCGCTACAGCGTCTCGGTGGAGAAGGGCATCAAATGGGGTGACATCCCCGCCTGGAAACCGGACCGGTTCGCCGCGAGCATCGAGCAGGTGTTGGCGGCCCCGAACGGGTGGGCCACGTCGGCACAGCACCCGGTCACCAACGCGGCGGTGAACCTGACCCGGGCGTCGTGGTCCTTCCAGCGGGTCGGCACCTCCACCGTCGACGTCGACGTGCGGCTCGCGACGCCGAGGACGGTGGACAGGCTCTGCGGCGCGAGCGGCGTCGACACCGAGGGCGTCTACTCCTGCAAGTACGGCAAGACAATCATGATCAACCTGCGGCGGTGGCTCCAGGGCTCACCGGGATACCCGGTCAGCATCGACGAGTACCACGCCGGCGTGATCAATCACGAGTTCGGTCACTTCCTCGGCTTCGCCCACATGAAGTGCGGCGGTCGCGGCAAGCCGGCCCCGGTCATGATGACGCAGACGATGGGCCTGAGCGGGTGCGTGCCGAACGTCAGCCCGTTCGTCGGCAACGGACAGTTCGTCAGCGGACCGTGGGCGCCATCCTGACTTGGCTTCTCTGTCTCAACGAAGCGCAGCAATTATGTGCCCGACGGAGGTAGGCGGATTGCCATCCGGGGGCGGGTCGAGTCGATCAGCCCGCTGACAGGCGTCCTCAACCCGGTCGCGGAAGTTGCCGAAGTCAAGCCTGGTCTTGTCCCAAGCGGGGTCGTGCTCCCGCAGCAGGTCGCGGGCTCGCTTGGCGTTGTCCACAAAACGGGTGCAGTTGCCGTAGTGGAGCAGGAGCCACACCTCGAAGCAGGGATTGGACCAGGCCAGATTGACATCGGCGTCTACAGCTTCGCGGGACGCCGGCTCGGTGGCGAAGTCATCGACGTCGCAGACGGCCCACGCTTCGTCGAAGTCGTCGCGCTGGCGGCGCCGCGCCGCACCTCGTACCACGTTGACCGGCGAGCCGCGTTCTGCCACTACGACCACCCGAGGACGCACCCACGCCTCCTGCTTGAGACTGCTGCTGGCGGCGCTTTTGGTCACGGGGTGTCGGCCGCGCTGGATGAGCCGGAGCGGGTGCCCGAGTGGGGAAACCGGCTCCGGGCGCTCGCCCTCGCCCCGGCGGAGCGCGATCAGGTGCGCGAAGCCGTCGCCGATCCGAGCGCCCTCGACTCCTGGCTGCCCGACGCCCCCGGCCGTCCCCCACACTGAGTCCGTCAGCTGCGTCGTGCGGGCGGAATCGACGAGCGCCTGCCTTATTGCTTACAGAACACGGACGGGCCAGCGGGTGACGCGTAGCGTCTTGGGACAGAGCTGCGGAAACAATTCCCGTCGACCTCAGCGACCCCAGTGAAACGGAGACCCCGTGCCCTTCGAAAAGGGTTGGACCGCCCACCCTCAACCATTCGCGTTGAACGGCGCGCCGCTGAAGAAGTACGACGAGATCCCGACCTATGCGGCGGGCGACACCGACCAGGTCGGCGCACGACTAACCGAACAGATCGACTACCTGATGCCAGTCATCATGAGCAGCACCGGTGTCGACGATGCGGTGTGGGAGACGGCCCCTGACGGTCAGGCACTTGTGCTCGCGCTGGCACCCGGTGAGGTACGGGTGTGGGCCGCCCGCGAGTTCCTGCGGGACGGTGCCTACCGGGTAACCGAACTGGAAATCGAACTCCTTGCGGAACAGTCGCGGCAGCAACTTCTCAAAACGTTCTGGGCCGGGAAGCGTAAGCACTACGCGGAACTCGCCGAGATCGTGTTGAAGACGGAGATCAACGGCACCACCGTGACAGCTGCGCCTGACGTGGTCACTGTCCCGGCGGGCCGGTACACCAAGCAGATCGTCGTCGACGGCGAGACCTGGCAGGATCAACTCGCGCCCTTCTCCATCCTGCTGCCCATCGACGACGTGCTCGTCTCCGTCTCCCCCGACGACGTCGAAGGCGTCGACGACTCGCATGTGGTCGCGGCTCAGGAAGAGGGCAGGGCGACCCGCTTGCCGGCCGCCACAGTCAGGGCCCGCTTCGCCACCACCGCCACGATCGTCAGGCCCTACGTCCCTGCCTCCGACTGGCTCACCGACACGCAACTCCACTATCCGACACCGACTCAGATGGGGGCGGTATTCGTGCTTCGCCGGATGCCGGCCGACGAGGGCGAGATCGAGCAGACACGCCAGAACGACCCCGAACTCTTCCAACAGGGATTGACAAGTCCCGGAGTGCGGCTCGACGATCACATCTACGTACGCATCGACCATCTCGGCACCGGCACCGAGTACCACGAGGCCATGCACAAGCTTTCCCATCGCACGTTCCGGGCCGTCATGGGCTGGGACTTCAATGAGGGAGCCACCGAGTACTTCACCCGGCTACTGCTGGCGGAGTCGGAGGACGTCGTCCGCAACGACGCGCAGTACGCCAGCCAACGGTCGGGAGTCGAGTTTCTGATCGACCGTGGACTGATCACCAGCCAGGACCTGGCGACCGCATACTTCCGTGGCCTGCTGGAGCCGCTGTTCCGCAAGGTACGAGAGGCCACCCGGGGTACTAAGTTGGTGAGCCTCCAGGCGTACGCACATGCCCTCGGCCCGAGGTCCTACGATGCACAGAGCTTCCTCGGCCAGGTGCTCGATCGGGGGGTCTGAGGCAGGCCCTGGCCATCGCGCACAAGTCAAGGCCGCAACCGGCGTCTCCACGGGTTGCGGGCTTGATCGTTTCTATTGGTTGACCTAACCGGTAATGAGCGGCCAGGCATAGGCCAGCAGGGCGCACGCCGCTCCGAGCAGGGCGAGCGAGATTCCCCGAGTGGGGACCGGCAACGAGGCGAGCACGAGCAGGATGACCGCGACGACATAGAGGAACGCCTGCACCGACATGGCAGTCGGCAGCCTCACGGAGGGCCTTCCGGGACTGCTTCGCCTCGCCTCGCCGCGTTCGCTGTCGTGCAGGGCTGCGATTGCCAAAGCGGTCGCGTCGGCGAGCTTGGCGTTGGCCTTCTCGATGCTCATCCGAGCGTTGTCGAGTGCTTGATCGCCCTTCCGGATCGTCACCTTGACATTGCCGATGGTCACTGCCGCACGTTAACCGAACTCGGTCGTCGAGCGCAGCCCCCGCGGCGGGTGGGTGTCCCAGGAGACTCCGAGACACCCACCGAAAAGCCTCAGCGGGAGAAGTGGGTCGAGCGCACGAAGCTTGCCCAGGCGGTGGGGGAGAAGGTGAGGGCTGGGCCGTGCGGGTCTTTGCTGTCGCGTACGGCGACGATGCCGGGCAGGTTGTCGGCAACCTCGACGCACTCACCGCCGTTGCCCGCGCTGCGGGTGCTCTTGCGCCAGGAAGCGCCCGTCAGGTCAACCATGGTGAACCTCCCCGATGATCTTGTTGATCAGTTGGAACGATTGTCCCTCATCGAGGGCGAGTGACAGCAGGCTCGACCAGACCTTCTCATAGGTCGCGAACTCGTTGGGACGCTCGAGGTAGAGAGCGCCAGTGATCGCCTCGCTGTAGACCAACGGCGGCTCAGGCGTGCTTCGGTTGCCGAGCGGAAAATCAAGGAGCACGAACTCACCCGCAACGGTCCCGTGGTGAGGCCCTGCGATCAGGGGTAACACGCGAATCGAGATGTTCGGTAGGCGGGTCAGCCGTAGCAGGTTGTGGAGTTGATCCGCCATGGTCTCGGGGCCACCCACCGGCCGGAGGATCACCGACTCGCAGAGCACCACCTGCACCTGAGGAGCCCGTGGCAGGCGACGGGTCAGCAGTGACTGCCGTTGCAGTCGAAGCTCGACCGCGCGCTCCCGGTCGTCCTCGCTCATGTCGGGCTGATCGATGCGGTAGATGCCTCGGGCGTAGTCGCGGCTCTGCAAGATGCCGGGCACGAGACTGTTCTTGTAGAAGCGGAGCTTTGAGGCTGCGGATTCGAGGCCCACGTACAGCTCGAACCATTCCGGGACGGCATCGCCGTACGCGTGCCACCAGCCCTTCGCTTTCGTCTCGCCGGCTAGAGAGATCAGCGCCCGGGTCAGCTCGCCCGTCGCCCCGTACAGCTCGCACATCGCGCGAACGTCGACGCCGCGCACCGAGCCGAGCCCGCTCTCGATTCGCCACACCTTCTGGCGGCTGCACTCCAGCGCCTCGGCGACCGCGTCGAGGGTCGCCCCCGCCTCGGTGCGCAGGTCACGTAGCGCCCTGCCGAGCTGGCGTCGGGGCACCGTCGAGCCCATGTCATCGGCCACCCGGCTCTCCTTCCTGTTGAGTTTTGCAACATCCCAACAGCCGTTCTGCAACAGGGGAATGTTGCCCAAAAATAGCGGAACAGTGTGAGTCGACATTCATTGCGATGGTGCTTCCGACCTTACAAGATTGGTCCGACATCAGCGATGGACGCGCAATTACCGCGCCGGTGATCGTCGATCAAATATGAGGAAGGGTGGTGCTGCTTCGTGCGCGCGTTTCTCCGTCATCTCCGGGCCGAGCCACCCCGGCCGGCGCCCTATCGGGCGGCCAACTACGTACCCCTGAAGCCCTGGCAGGTCCGTGAGCGCACCTTCACCAGACGCGGCCGGCGTGGCGTGGACGCCGCAGAGGTCGCCGAGTTCCTCGACCGCGTCGCCCACGATCTGGCCGAGGTGTACGCGGCGTTGGGCAGCAGCCGGCGGGAGACCGAGCGGATCAAGGATGCGCTGAAGTGCTGGCAGTCACGGCGGGCCCGCGAGGATCTGGCGGCCCGCCGGTGAGCGCCCGTTGGGTGGCGCACCTGCCGTTCACCGCCGCCGACCTGCCGGCCGCCCAGCACTTCGCCGGCACCCTGGCCCGCTCCCTGACCTTCCTCACCGAAGTGGACGCCGGTGAGACCACGGTGTCCGCCGAGGACGCGCAGGGCGTACGCCATCGGGTGTTCTGCGACCTACCGCTCGACGGCGGTCGGCGGTGCGTGCGACGCGTCGAGCACGACGGCGACTGCGCGGCCCGGCGGTGTCGGTGACCGCCGTGCCCGTCGTCGTCTGCCCGGACTGCGACGGGATGACCTTCACGTTGGAACCGTGCCGGTGCACCACCTACGGCGACCGGTTCCTCGCCGACGCCGACGTGCTCGGGCCGCGCCGGGAGGCGTACCGGAGGTGCGAGCAGTGTCGCGGCGCGGGCAGCGTCGCGTACCCCTGTTATCGCTGCGGCCGGCGCGGCCGGCGGCGGACGCAGCTCGTGGTCACCGTCGCGAACCTGGACACCGGCGCTGTCGCCTCCCTCCAGGTCGTGCCCGGCGGCCTCGACCCCCACCGCGACCCGGCGGGCCACTGGGTGGTCGACCTTTCTTTCCGGGTACGCGAACTCGCCGCCACCGTCGGCGCGGTCCCGGACGAGGCCGACGCGCCTTCGCTGTGGCTGGACCGGCAGTGGCGGCCCGACCTGCCCGCAGCGCTTCGGTACGAGCTGGAGGCCCACGCCATTCTGCGCGCCGATCACGCTCCCTGGCGGCTGGTGCTGGGCCGATCCACCGCCCCGACGAGCGTCGACCCGACCGCACGGCTGGCCCGGCTGTGCGCGCTGGCCGACCTGCTGCTGCTCGACCTGGTCGTCGAGGCCCGTCGGCAGGGCGCGGGGTTTTGCTGGGCCATCCGGTACGAGGTGCCCGGCTCCCCGGTGCTACTCGGGTCGCCCGGCTGGTGCCGGGACCTGCCGGAGGTGTTGGCCTGCACCGACGTGGCCGAGGCGCTCAGCGGCCTTGCCGAGCGTGGCCTGGCCGCTCCCGCCCGGCTGCTGCGCCCCGACTCGCCGCGCCCACCCGCCGCCCCGGCCGTGGACGTCGACCAACTCGAACGACGTGTCCTCGCCGACTGCGTCGACCCGGCCCACGGCGACGAGTTGCCCGGCGCGCAGGCCCTGTGGCGCGACGGCCGTTGGTGGCACACGACGCTGCGCGCCGGCGAGCCGGTGGAGGCCCTCGCGGAACAGCCCACCGGCCAGGTCGTCCGCCGTGTGCGGGTGCCGGTGAGCCGCGGCTACGAGCCACCTGACCCGCCCTGGCTGGGTGGACCGGTCGACTGGCGGCCCTGCCCGGACTGCCGACCGCACAGCCGGCTACGTGCCTGCGACTGCCGGCTCGGCGGTAGCGCGGCCGACCCCGACTGCCCGCACTGCTGCGGCGCCGGCCTGCGCCCGTCCGCGCTGCACTGCTTCACCTGCGGCGACACCCACCGTCTGCACCGGACGGTGGTGGTCACGATCACCGACCTGCGGCACCGGGTGGTGCACCTGGCCTGGCAGGCCGGTACGCCCGAAGTCGCTCCGCTGGTCGCCACCCAACCGGGCGGCAAGCCCGTCGTCCGGCTTCCGGACCGTTACCGGCTCGGCTCCTGGGCCGCCGTGCTAGGCGCGCGGCCCGACGACCTGGCCGACGCCGATGGCGGGCAGCAGATCAGCAAAGACCTCCGCGACGGTTACGTCACAGTGCCCTGGGTCGGGGCCGACCCGGTCGGGGAGTACGTGCGTAGCGCGGCGAGGGGTGTGCCGGCTGGCCGGCTGATCGTCGTGGCGACGCCTCCCGACGCGCCGCCGCTGGCCGAGTTGCTGCGGCTCGCCCTCGGCCTCGACCTGGCCCTCGTGGTGGCCGTGTGCGACCTGCGGCGCAACGCCGCAGACCCACTGCTGGCCGACGGATTGCGCTGGTCGGTCGAGGTGAAGCCGCTTCACGCACCTGTCCGCCCGGACGACTTCCCCTACCGGCCGAGTCTGGCCGCCGCGCTCTCCTGGTGCGTCGAGTGCCTGACCGACGCCGTCGCCGGGCCGCCCGAACCGACCCGACGGCGCCCATCCCGCTGCCCTGATCCGGGTCGCGTCACGTCGCCGATCCCGAGCCGGAACTGCTACGCCTGGCGGCCCAGCACGCCGGGCATGTGGTCACCGTTCGCTTCACCCGCGCCGGCTGCACCGTGCACCTGCACGACGACGACGGCGTACGCCTCCTCGCCGAGGCCCTCGACCTGCGCGACCTCGGCTGACCCGGAGTCGGCTGTCAGCCAAGCGCGACGAGCGGGCGGACACGGCGCTGCCCGGCGGGCGCGTCTTCGCGCCGGCCGGGCAGCCTTGCTGTCCTGATCAGCTGTCGGCGGTCAGGCCCTTCAGCATCTCGGCGAAATCGGCGGTCTCCGACGGCGGCGGCGGCTCAATGGCCACTGCCTTGCCGTAGTCGGTGTAGTCGATCACCATGTCGCCCATCGTGCCCATCACCAGGCCGGCCCGACGCGGGCGGTACTGCTCGTCGACCCACAGGTCGATCTTCAACTCCTTGACGCCCTGGCTGGTCAGCGTCTGCTCGGTGGCGTCACGGCGCGCGGCGTCGATCTGCGCGAGATAGGTCGCCACTGGAGTGGTGACCGTGTAGTGGACAGTCGGCACCCCGTTCACCGTCTCCTGCCCCACCACCGTCGTGCCCTCCAGGGCGAGCAACGTCTTGACCTGCTTGACCGGGTCGGCGTCCTCGAACTGCTTGCTGAAATCCGTGCCTGTCATCCCACTCAGACCGGTCAGGTCCATCTTCATCCAGCGCTTCCCGCCGGTGGCGGTGCGGGCTTCGGCTGGCATCTCGGTGAAGATCACGGCGCCGATCATCCGAAGGGTGGTGACGCCCTTTTTGTTGGTCATCTTCATCTCGGCCTTGAGCGGATCACCCAGGTCCAGGACGCCCTGCATCGAGATCTTCTCGCCGCCCATCGTGCCCGTCATCGTCACGGTCACCGAGTCGGTCTTGTCGGTGGTCTCGGCCGCCTTCAGCAGCGACCCCTTGAGATCACTGGCCAGCAGTTCCAGGACGCTGGGCTGCTTCGGCGCCTCGGACGCGCCGGACGTCACGCCGCAGGCGGAGACAGCGAACGCAGCGAGCGCCGAGACCGCCACCAGAGCGGACTTCTTCCAAGATGACACGTACACGCCTTCCCCCGTATGAATCTGGGGCGATCCCCAGTAGACCGACGACACGCTAGCCCACGTTGTCGATTCGTGGGCACCGCGTTTCCATCGATGCGCGCCTGATCGAGACGCGATCGTTGATGTCGGGGTATCCGGGTCGACAGGACACCCCGACATCGCGGACGTCGCCGGTGCGGGGCAGGGCCGGGTGGTTACTCCGGGACGCGGCGGTAGGCGCCGTCGCTGGCCGAGGTGGCCATCGAGGCGTACGCGCGTAGCGCCGCGGACACCGGCCGCTGCCGATCGGTCGGGGTGTACGGCTTGTCGCGCTTCTCCTCGGCCACCCGGCGAGCCTCCAGCTCCTCGGCGGGCACGTTCAGCTCGATCGACCGGCTCGGGATGTCGATGACGACCTCGTCGCCGTCGCGGACCAGGGCGATCAGCCCGCCGGAGGCCGCCTCGGGGGAGACGTGCCCGATGGAGAGCCCGGAGGTGCCGCCGGAGAACCGGCCGTCGGTGAGCAGCGCACAGGAGCGGCCCAGCCCGCGGCCCTTGAGGAACGAGGTGGGGTAGAGCATCTCCTGCATGCCGGGGCCGCCCTTGGGCCCCTCGTACCGGATCACCACGACGTCCCCGGCGACCACCTGCTTGGCGAGGATCGCTGTCACCGCGTCGTCCTGCGACTCGTAGACCTTTGCCGGGCCACGGAAGGTCAGGCAGTCGTCGGGCACGCCGGCGGTCTTCACCACGCTGCCCTCGGGTGCCAGGTTGCCGTGCAGGATGGCCAGCCCACCGTCGGCGGAGTAGGCGTGCTCGCGGTCCCGGATGCAGCCGCCGGCCGCGTCGGTGTCCAGCGACGACCACCGGTTGGTGGTGGAGAACGGCTCGACTGTGCGCACCCCGCCGGGGGCGGCGTGGAACAGCTCGACAGCCGTCGGGGTGGGGGAGCCTCCGCGCACGTCCCAGTCGGTCAGCCACTGCGCGAGAGAGGGGGAGTGCACGGCGTGCACGTTCCGGTTGAGCTGCCCGGCCCGGTCCAGTTCGCCGAGGATCGCCGGGATGCCGCCGGCCCGGTGCACGTCTTCCATGTGGTAGTTCGGCGAGTTCGGCGCGACCTTTGCCAGGCACGGCACCCGCCGGGAGATCGCGTCGATGTCGGTGACGCCGAAGTCCATCTCCGCCTCGCGGGCGGCGGCGAGCAGGTGCAGCACGGTGTTTGTGGAGCCGCCCATCGCCACGTCCAGGGCGACAGCGTTCTCGAAGGCGGCCTTGGAGGAGACATTACGCGGCAGCACCGAGTCGTCGTCGCCGTCGTACCACCGCTTGGAGATTTCCACGATGGTCCGGCCTGCCTCGACGAAGAGCGACCGGCGGGCGGCGTGGGTGGCCAGCGTCGAACCGTTGCCGGGCAGCGCGAGCCCGATCGCCTCGGTGAGGCAGTTCATCGAGTTGGCGGTGAACATGCCGGAGCAGGAGCCGCACGTCGGGCAGGCGGAACGTTCGATCTCACCGAGCTGCTCGTCGGTGACCGCCTCGTTCGAGGAGGCGATCATCGCGTCGATCAGGTCGATCTTGCTGTGCACGACGCCCTCGATCGCCATCGTCTTGCCGGCCTCCATCGGGCCGCCGGAGACGAAGACGGTCGGGATGTTGAGCCGCAACGCGGCCAGCAGCATCCCGGGGGTGATCTTGTCGCAGTTGGAGATGCAGACCAGGGCGTCCGCGCAGTGCGCGTTGACCATGTATTCGACAGCGTCGGCGATCAGCTCACGGCTGGGCAGCGAGTAGAGCATGCCGCCGTGGCCCATCGCGATGCCGTCGTCGACAGCGATGGTGTTGAACTCCCGGCCCACCCCGCCGGCCTCGGCGACCGCGTCGGCGACCAGGCCACCCATGTCCTTGAGGTGTACGTGACCAGGCACGAACTGGGTGAAACTGTTGGCGATGGCGACGATCGGCTTGCCGAAATCGTCGTCGGTCATCCCGGTGGCCCGCCAGAGGGCCCGGGCGCCGGCCATCGTCCGACCGTGTGTGGAGGTCCTCGACCGCAGCTCAGGCATGCATACCAGCATGACACCGTCGGCGCGCGGACCCACCCGGGTATCTGCCGTGTCCCAACAGATGCACACTCAGCCCCCCATGACGTGCGCCCATCCGGCACTCTTGGAGGCGTGCATCTTCCACCGGGCATGGTCGCTGTCGCGGCGCTCAGCGGGCTCGTCGCCGCGGTGGCCACCGTGCTGCTGACCCTCGTCGCCCGGCGGCGGACGGTGCCGCGTCGGCCGGCACACGTGCTGCTCGCGGCGGCCGCCGGTGTGGCAGTGCTCAGCCTCCTGGCCGGGGTCGTCGCCGCGCTCAGCGCGAACGACCACTGGGCCCACGAGCAGGGGCAGCGCACCGGTTGGGCGACAGTGGTGGCGATCGGCACGGCGGTGAGCGGGCTGGCCTTCGCCGCTGGTCTGCTCCGGCTGCCGGGGGTGGCCGCCACAGCGGCCGGAACTGCTCGACTCGCCCTGGACGGGTTGGTCATGGCGGCGGCGCTGTGGTTCGTCGGTTGGGTGCTCTTCTCCGAGCCCACCCGGTTGCTCGGTGCCGCCACCCCGATGGCCTGCCCGGCGATCCTGGTGGCCACTGTGAGTGCGGCGCTCGGTGCCGGGCTCGTCGTGATCGTCGTCTTCCGGGCCGCCGCGCCACGTCGACGGCTCGCCGCGCTGGGCGCCGGCATCAGCGCGGTGACCTGCGGCGGGCTGGGGCTCAGCGCCGGGCTCTGCCAGGCCGGACCGACCATGGCGTTGACCGGTGCGGCGGTGCTCGCCGCCGGTCTGCTGACCATCGCGCTCGCTGTGTACCGGGCCGACCGGCCGGGGCAGATCGACCTGGACCTGGTCGGTAGCGACGGCGAGTACGCGATCGCCCCGATGTTGGCGATGGCCGCCTCGGCCATGTACCACCTCGCCCAGGACGGCCGGTTCACAGCGCCAGGCATCGTGGCCGGCAGCGTGGAGGGCTTCGCCCTGGTGGCACGGCAGTACCTCACCCTTCGCGACGTCAGGGGTTACGCGAGCCGGCTGGTCGAGCGGGAGGCGCACTTCCGGGAGCTGGCGCACACCGATCCGCTGACGTCGTTGGCCAACCGGCGCGGGCTGCTCCGGGCGCTGCACCGCAACGCCGCCGACCACAACCCGTGTGTGCTGCTCGGTCTGGACCTGGACGGCTTCAAGAACGTCAACGACATGCGGGGCCACGACGTGGGCGACGCCGTGCTGGCCGAGGTGGGCCGGCGGCTGCGCGGCAACCTGCGCCCCGGCGACGTGGCCGCCCGGCTGGGTGGCGACGAGTTCGCCGTACTCATGCAGGGCCGGCCGGTCGAGGCGGACCGCGTCGCCGAACGGCTCCTCGGGGTGCTCAACCGACCCTACGACCAGCCGGAGGGGCCGGTCTTCCTGTCGGTGAGCATCGGGGTGGCCGACTGGGCCGACGAGCCCGACGTGGAGTTGCTGCTGCGCCACGCCGACCTGGCGTTGCGCTACGCCAAGCAGCGTGGCAAGAACCGGATCGAGCGGTACGACGCCGCGTACGACAAACTGCTGCGCCGTCGTACGACTGTCGAGCACGAGCTACGCGGGGCGATCGACCGCGACGAGCTGCGGTTGGCGTTCCAGCCGGTGGCGTCGCTGCCGTCGGTGCGGCCGGTCGGCGCCGAGGCGCTGCTCCGCTGGCACCATCCCGAGCTGGGCAACGTGCGTCCGGACGAGTTCATCCCGCTCGCCGAGGAGTGCGGCATGATCGCCCCGCTCGGCGCCTGGGTGCTGCACCAGGCCTGTTACCAGCTCTCCCGGTGGCTGGCGGACGGGCACGACGTCTGGGTGTCGGTGAACGTCTCCCCGCGCGAGCTGCACGCCCCGGAGTACGTGGTCCAGGTCGCCGAGGCGCTGCGCGCCCACCACGTGCCGCCGCAGCGGCTGGTGCTGGAGGTCACCGAGCACGCTGTCGCCACCGACCTGGACGAGCTGATCCGACGGCTCACCGCGCTGCGGTTGACAGGTGTCCGGATCGCGCTGGACGACTTCGGGGCCGGCTACTCGTCGCTGGGGCAGCTGCGCCGGTTGCCGATCGACATCCTCAAGATCGACCACAGTCTGGTCGCCGAGCACGAGCCGGTCCGCCCGGTCGGCCAGGACGGCCCGGCGTTCGCCCCGATGGTCGACATCGTGATGCGCCTGGGTCACCAGTTGGGGCTGGAGGTGATCGCCGAGGGGGTGACCACCCCGACCGAGTTGGCCGCGGTGGTGGCGGCCGGTTGCCGCTTCGGCCAGGGCGCGCTCTTCGGTTGGGGAGTGCCGGCCGAGCACCTGGAGGCGATGCTGGAGGCGGCCACGTCACCAGGCGCGCGTCCCGCTCCGGTGCCCGCGCCACGGCGTGCTGCGGGTGGGTCCGAGCAGCTCACCCCCGCCTGGCGATGGCGCGTCGCAGGCCGACGCGCCGACCCCCGTTAACCAACATGTGGGATCAGTTGACTCATCGCGTGAGATGCGTCAGGCTTAGCCGCATGTCGTCGTACCGGTCGCTGCGAGTACTTACCTGAGCGCACTCTCCCTCACCGAGAGTGCGCTGGCCCCGTGCATCTGCACGAGGGCCGTTTTTATTGCCATCGGAACCTGGCGAGGCGGGCCCCGCCCGCGTCGCATCGCTTGACTAGCCACCAGCCACTCCAGCCGAAGGCCAGAACCGCCATGACGAGACCCACGCCCGAGACCCTCGCCCACACCGCCCGCCGGGCCCGCGCGGCCGCCGACCCGACCCTCGACGTCGACCAGGCCGCCACACGCACGGCCACCCCGGCCGCCCCGGCGGTACGGCCCGCCGCCGCGACCCCGATCTCCGGGGCCGGCTCGCTCGTGCGGTCCCTTGAGGCGCTCGAGGTCGACGTCGTCTTCGGCATTCCGGGCGGCGCGATCCTGCCGGCGTACGACCCGCTCTACGACTCGACGGTCCGGCACATCCTGGTCCGGCACGAGCAGGGCGCGGGGCACGCGGCGACCGGCTACGCGCAGGCCACCGGCAAGGTCGGCGTCTGCATCGCCACCTCCGGCCCGGGCGCGACGAACCTGGTCACCCCGATCGCCGACGCGTACATGGACTCGGTGGCGATGGTGGCGATCACCGGGCAGGTGGCCAGCCCGTTGATCGGCACCGACGGCTTCCAGGAAGCGGACATCCAGGGCATCACCCTGCCGATCACCAAGCACAACTTCCTCGTGCAGAACGCCGAGGAGATCCCCCGGGTGCTGGCTGAGGCGTTCCACCTGGCCAGCAGCGGGCGACCCGGCCCGGTGCTGGTCGACATCCCCAAGGACGTGCTCCAGGCGCCGACCACCTTCTCCTGGCCGCCCACCCTGGACCTGCCCGGCTACCGGCCCACCCTGCACCCGCACGGCAAGCAGATCCGGGAGGCGGCGCGGCTGATGGCCGCGGCCCGACGGCCGGTTCTCTACGTCGGCGGCGGGGTGCTCAAGGCCGGTGCCACCGACGGGCTGCGCCGGCTGGCCGAGCTGACCGGCATCCCGGTCGTCACCACGCTGATGGCGCTCGGGGCGTTCCCCGACTCGCATCAGCAGCACCTGGGGATGCCCGGCATGCACGGCACTGTCGCCGCTGTCTACGGTCTGCAGAAGGCGGATCTGATCGTCGCGCTGGGCGCACGCTTCGACGACCGGGTCACCGGCAAACTGGATTCGTTCGCCCCGGACGCGGCAGTGGTGCACGCGGACATCGACCCCGCCGAGATCGGCAAGAACCGGCACGTGGACGTCCCGATCGTCGGCGACGCCAAGCACGTCATCGACGAGCTGATCGCCGCGGTGACCGCCGAGCGGGCGGCGGGGCGCACCGCCGACCTCGGTGACTGGTGGACGCAGCTGAACGACCTGCGCACCCGTTACCCGCTGGGCTACGACGAGCCGGTCGACGGGACCCTGTCCCCGCAGTACGTGATCAAGCGGCTGGGCGAGATCGTCGGCCCGGACGCGATCTTCGTGGCCGGGGTGGGCCAGCACCAGATGTGGGCGTCGCAGTTCATCTCCTACGAGAAGCCGTACACCTGGTTGAATTCCGGCGGCCTCGGCACCATGGGCTACGCGGTGCCCGCGGCGATGGGCGCCAAGGTCGGCAAGCCGGACTCTGTGGTCTGGGCGGTGGACGGGGACGGCTGCTTCCAGATGACCAACCAGGAGTTGGCCACCTGCGCGTTGGAGGGCATCCCGGTCAAGATCGCCGTCATCAACAACGGCAATCTCGGCATGGTCCGGCAGTGGCAGACGCTCTTCTACAACGAGCGTTACTCCAACACCGAACTCGGCACCCACAAGCACCGCATCCCCGACTTCGTCAAGCTCGCCGAGGCCCTGGGCTGCATCGGGCTGCGCTGCGAGAGCGCGGATGACGTGGACAAGACCATCGCCGCCGCCATGGAGATCAACGACGCGCCCGTGGTGATCGACTTCGTGGTCGGCAAGGACGCGATGGTCTGGCCGATGGTCGCCGCCGGCACCAGCAACGACGAGATCATGTTCGCCCGTGGCGTCCGCCCGGCCTTCGACGAGGATGACATTTAATGACGATGCACACGCTGTCCGTGCTTGTGGAGAATAAGCCGGGCGTGCTCGCCCGGGTCTCCGGCCTGTTCTCCCGGCGCGGGTTCAACATCGACAGCCTCGCCGTCGGCGAGACCGAGAACCCGGACGTCTCCCGGATCACCATCGTGGTCAACGCGGAGTCGTCCCCGCTGGAGCAGGTCACCAAGCAGCTGAACAAGCTTGTCAACGTGCTCAAGATCGTTGAGCTGGACCCCCAGGTCTCGGTCGCCCGGGAGTTGCTGCTGGTGAAGGTTCGCGCCGACCGGTCCGCGCGGTCACAGGTGCTGGAGACCGTCAACCTGTTCCGCGCCCGGGTGGTCGACGTCGCACCGGACACGCTGACCATCGAGGCCACCGGCACTCCTGACAAGCTCGACGCGCTGCTACGCGACCTCGAGGCCTTCGGCATCAAGGAAATGGTGCAGTCCGGGCTGGTGGCCATCGGGCGCGGTTCGCGTTCGATCACCGCCGGTCCCGCGCTACGGGCCGCCTGACCCGCCGCTGGTCGGCCCTCGGCCGGCCGTCCGGCGAATTCATCCGCACAGACCACGACGGGCCGCCCCGGCCGTCGTACGAAAGGGAAGTTCTCATGAGCGTTGAGGTGTACTACGACGACGATGCCGACCTCGGCCTGATCCAGGCCAAGAAGGTCGCGGTTATCGGTTACGGCAGCCAGGGCCACGCCCACGCGCTGTCGCTGCGCGACTCCGGCGTCGACGTGGTGATCGGTCTGCCGGAGGGCTCGAAGAGCCGTCCCAAGGCTGAGGAGCAGGGCCTGCGGGTGGTCACGCCCGCACAGGCCGCCGCCGAGGCCGATGTGATCATGGTGCTCGCACCGGACACCGCCCAGCGCGGGATCTACGCGGAGTCGATCGCCCCGCACCTCGCCCCGGGCAAGGCGATCTTCTTCGGCCACGGCTTCAACATCCGGTACGGCCTGATCAAGCCGCCGGCCGAGGTGGACGTGGCGATGGTCGCGCCCAAGGGCCCCGGCCACCTGGTCCGCCGCCAGTACAGCGACGGCAAGGGCGTGCCCTGTCTCGTCGCCGTCGAGCAGGACGCCAGCGGCAACGCTCTCGCGCTCGCTCTCGCGTACGCCAAGGGGATCGGCGGCACCCGGGCCGGCGCGATCAAGACCACCTTCACCGAGGAGACCGAGACCGACCTCTTCGGCGAGCAGGCGGTGCTCTGCGGCGGCGCCTCGGCGCTGGTGCAGACCGGGTTCGAGGTGCTCACCGAGGCGGGCTACGCCCCGGAGGTCGCCTACTTCGAGTGCCTGCACGAGCTGAAGCTGATCGTCGACCTCATGTACGAGGGCGGCATCGCGAAGATGCGCTACAGCATCTCCGACACCGCCGAGTACGGCGACCTCTCCCGTGGCTCGCGCATCATCGACTCCCGGGTCAAGGACGAGATGCGCAAGATCCTGGGTGAGATCCAGTCCGGCGAGTTCGCCCGCGAGTGGGTCGCCGAGGACGAGGCCGGCCGGCCCAACTTCACCAAGTGGCAGGCCGAGGGTGCGGCGCACCCGATCGAGGAGACCGGCAAGAAGCTGCGCGGCATGATGAGCTGGGTCGACCGTCCGATCACCGAGACCGCCTGACCCGTCCGAACGACGATCCACCGACAGCCCTCGGGCCGGCGCTCTCCCCAGCGCCGCCCCGGGGCTGCCCGGCATGCTGCCGCCCGTCGATACGTCGGGCGGCAGTGCTCGTGCGCCACGACTCTCCCGCAGTGACCGGGTGACCGACGCCGCCGGGTGCTCGGCGCGGCCGGAGCAACAGTGTCGGTGCGGTGAACGACCGATGTCCGTCGCCCGACCGGGCGTGTGAGGGCACTCACCCCGAAGACCGGAACACGCCGACCAGCGCGGCCCCTACGATCGCCTGTAGGTGCAGCAGCCGGCACCTGACGGCCACGGCACGGATCAGCGCAGGGCGCAGTGCGGCGCCCGGCCGCCCGGGCCGATCGCAAACACGACCTCTACGAGGACCGATGAATCCTGTCGTACTGATCGCCGAAGAACTCGCCCCCGCCGCCATCGAGGTGCTCGCCCACGACTTCGACGTCCGTCACGTCGACGGCACCGACCGTCCGGCCCTGCTCTCGGCGCTCTCCGAGGCCAACGCCGTCATCGTGCGCAGCGCGACCCAGATCGACGCCGAGGCGATTGCCGCCGCGCCGCGACTGAAGGTGGTCGCCCGGGCGGGCATCGGACTGGACAACGTCGAGGTGCCGGCCGCCACCGCGCGGGGCGTCATGGTCGTCAACGCGCCCACCTCCAACATCGTCTCCGCAGCCGAGCAGGCCGTCGCGCTGCTGCTGGCCGTCGCCCGCAACACCGCGAGCGCCAGTTCCGCGCTCAAGGCGGGGGAGTGGAAGCGGTCGAAGTACACCGGCGTCGAGGTGCAGGGCAAGACCGTCGGCGTGGTCGGGCTCGGTCGGATCGGGGTGCTCTTCGCACAGCGCATCGCCGCGTTCGGCACCCGGCTGATCGCGTACGACCCGTACATCCAGCCGGCCCGTGCGGCGCAGCTCGGCGTCCGCCTTGTCGGCCTGGAGGAGCTGCTGCGGGAGAGCGACTTCATCTCCATCCACCTGCCGAAGACGCCGGAGACGGTGGGTCTGATCGGTGAGAAGGAGCTGGCGCTCGTCAAGCCCGGTGTCCGCATCATCAACGCCGCCCGTGGTGGGCTGGTCGACGAGCAGGCGCTCGCGGACGCGATCGCCGAGGGCCGGGTCGCCGGCGCCGGTGTCGACGTGTACAGCAAGGAGCCGTGCACCTCGTCGCCGCTGTTCGCCTTCGACAACGTGGTGGCGACCCCGCACCTGGGCGCCTCCACCCACGAGGCGCAGGACAAGGCCGGCCTGGCCGTGGCGAAGAGCGTCAAGCTGGCGTTGCAGGGCGAGTTCGTCCCGGATGCGGTGAACGTGCAGGCCGGCGGTGTGGTCGCCGAGGACGTTCGGCCGCTGCTGCCGCTGGCGGAGAAGCTGGGTCGGGCGTTCACCGCTGTCGCCGGTGGGGTCGCCGCCAGCGTCACTGTCGAGGTTCGCGGTGGGATCGTCAGCCACGACGTGTCGGTGCTCAAGCTCGCCGCCACCAAGGGCCTGTTCAGCTCCGTGGTCGAGGAGCAGGTCACCTACGTCAACGCCCCGCACCTGGCCGCCGAGCGTGGCGTCGAGGTCGCCCTGGCCACTCTGGCCGAGACTGCCGAGCAGCCGACCCTGGTCACTGTGCGCGGCGCGTTGCCGGACGGCCGGACGGTCAGTGTCTCCGGCACTGTCACCCACTCCGGCGCTCGGGACGTGCTGAAGCTGACCGAGGTGGACGGCTTCGACGTGGAGATCGGCGCGGAGGGCATCCTGCTCTTCCTGCGCTACGCCGACCGGCCCGGTGTGGTCGGCACTGTCGGTACCCTGCTCGGCGAGTCGGGCATCAACATCGCCGCCATGCAGGTGGCTCGTCGGGAGGCGGGCGGTGAGACGCTGATGACGCTCACCGTCGACCAGGCGCTCGGCGCCGACCTGCTCACCTCGGCCGCCGAGTCGATCGGCGCCACGGCGGCCAGCGCCGCCGACCTGCGCGACGAGTAGTAGACGACAAACACCGTGGGGGGCCTGGCGATTCGCCGGGCCCCTCGTCATTTCCCGTCCGTGCCGCCGGTCAGGTCAGCCGTGCAGCCGCGCCGGCGGCGGGTAGACCGAGCCGTCCTGCGGGTCGAAGAGCATCAGCCCGTGCTCGCCGGCCAGCCGCTCGATGTCCAGTAGCACCTGGTCCGCGCAGGTCGGGTGCAGGTTCAGCTCGACGTGGTCGTGGGCCGCGTGCAGCGGCGCCACCGCCCACGGGCTGTTCGGGCCGGGGTGACGGTCCGGATAGGAGGCGGTGATCGCCCGGTAGAAGCTGACCACCCGGGGATCGGGGTAGCGGTCCACGTGCCGCCCCTGCCGGCAACCGTTGACCGCTGTCCGCACGTCCTCGGGCGTCGCCCCGTCCTCCAGGGCCCACACGCTCAGATCGAAACTCACGGCGGATAGCGTGCCATCCGCCGTTCAGCATGTCGAAACTGCCTCGCCGCCGGTCAACCACCGATCGCCGCAGTCTCCGGCCACGACGGTCCGGTGTGGAGACTCTTGCGTCGAGTTGCGTCGATTCGCTAGCGTACGCACTGCGGTCACTGGCCGAGTTCGAGGCGCCGGCCCGTCTTCGGGTGGCGCGGTCGACGTCCGGCCCGACCGGTCCGCACCCCTCGGTTGTGCGAGCCACGCGCACTCGTCGCTGACCGGCCCCCACTGTCGTTGCCGAGACCGTGGGGGCCGACCGGCTCAGCGACGGTGCGCGAAGAGCGCGCGATAGTCGGAGTTGCCCCGGAACCACGCCAGGCCGGTAGGGCCGGCGGCGTAGAGCGCCGTGGCGTAGGCGTCGGCGATCGTCAGGTCGGGGCCGACCACTGTGGCGGCGACGAGGTGATCGGCCGGCTCGCCGGTGTGCGGGTCCACCACGTGCCCCTGCCGCCCGGTCACCCCGGAGGTGCCGATCGCGCCGGCGGTCATCTCCAGCACCAGCGGCGCGCGCTCGGGTGCTGTCGGGTGGTGTACCGCGACCCGCCAGGGTCCGCCGTGTGGCGCGCGGCCCCTGACGACGAGGTCGGCGCCGGCGAGTACCGCATAGTCGTGGATGCCGGCGGCGCGCAGCCGCTCCGCGGCGCGTTCCACGGCCCAACCGCCGAGCAGGCCGCCCGGGTCGAAGCCGCCGGGCACCGCCCAGGCGTCGAACCACCCGTCGGTGGCCGCGCGCATCGCGGCGCAGCGGTCGACCAGATCGGCGAGCGGCGGGTACGACTCCGGGCTGATCTCCCCCCGACGTAGCCGGGAGACCAGGCTCTCCGGTCGGTTGGGGCCGTAGGTGATGTCGATGGCGCGCAGCTCGGCGACGCTGTCCCGCAGCGCCTCGCCCACGCCCCGGCGGCCGAGCCACTCGGGGGCGTTGAGCAGCAGTGTGTACTCGGCGGTCGCGGTACGTACGGTGTGCTGCACCGCGATCCGGCCCTCGGTGGCGGCGGTGGGGTCGATCCGGTGCCGACGGCTGCCGAGTCGGAGGTCGGGCCGACGGTTGCGGAACGCCGACGGGTCCGGCCAGCGGGTCCGCGGCTGCTCGTCGATGCGCATCGCATCTGCCCCCTCGCGCTCGGTGCCGAGTCGTCACGACCCGGCGATCAGTAGGGCCCCGTGACCCACCGACCACCACCCTAGGCAGCGGACATGACCGCCTCATGAGTCCCAGCTGAGAGGGTGCTGTGCATTGCAAATCCCACAATTTGGACGTCACGTACCGGGAGGCGGGACGGCGACGTACCGTTGCCCGAACGGACCCGTTGAGCAGAGGAGTGCGGTCGTGGCGCGGATCGCGGTGGTGGCCGGAGACGGCATCGGGCCCGAGGTGGTCGCGCAGGCCCGCAAGGTCCTCGACGCGGTGCTGCCCGACGTGCAGGCCACCGAGTACGACCTCGGCGCCGCCCGCTGGCACCGTACCGGAGAGGTGCTGCCCGACTCGGTGCTGACCGAGCTGGCCGGGCACGACGCGATCCTGCTCGGCGCTGTCGGTGACCCGACGGTCCCGCCGGGTGTGCTGGAGCGAGGGCTGCTGCTCAAGCTCCGTTTCGCCTTCGACCAGTACGTCAACCTGCGCCCGTCCCGGCTCTGGCCCGGGGTCGCCGGCCCGCTGGGCAATGTGAAGCCGGGCGAGGTCGACCTCGTGGTGGTGCGCGAGGGCACCGAGGGGCTCTACGCCGGTGCCGGTGGTTCCCTGCACCGGGACACCCCGGCCGAGGTCGCCACCGAGGAGAGCCTGAACACCCGGCACGGCGTGGAGCGGGTGATCCGCGACGCGTTCGCCCGCGCCGGCCGCCGGGAGCGGCGCAAGGTCACCCTCGTGCACAAGACCAACGTGCTCACCCACGCCGGGTCGCTCTGGGCGCGCACGTTCGACGCGGTCGCCGCCGAGCACCCGGACATCGAAACCGAGTACCAGCACGTCGACGCGGCGGCCATGTTCCTGGTCACCCAGCCGCAGCGCTACGACGTGGTGGTCACCGACAACCTCTTCGGCGACATCCTCACCGACATCGCCGCGGCCGTCACCGGCGGCATCGGGCTGGCCGCCAGCGGCTGCATCAACCCCGAGGGGGCGTACCCCTCGATGTTCGAGCCGGTGCACGGCTCCGCGCCGGACATCGCCGGGCAGGGCATCGCCGACCCGGTCGCCGCGGTGCTCTCCGCCGCGTTGCTGCTGGAGCAGCTCGGGCACAGCGAGTCGGCCGCTCGGGTCAACGATGCGGTCGCCGCCGAGCTGGCCAGCCGGGTTCCGGGCGTAACGCTGCGTACCGAAGAGGTCGGCGACCGGCTCGCCGCCCACGCCGTAGCCTGATCACCCGGCCCGAGTGACGACCGGCCCCGGGGCCGGTCTGCCACGGGCAGCCCGACCGGCGCTACCCGCTTAACGACCGTTCGGGGTAAGTTTCTGGCACAGCCATGTCGGTGTGCGGTCCCGCATGCCGTTGTTCCGCAGGGAGGTCAGCGCGATGAGCGGTGGTGACAAGCTCGACTTCGAGATCCGTCCGAATCTCGCGCCGGTATCCGCCGCCGACCGGGCAGCACTGCTGACCAACCCGGGGTTCGGCCGGGTCTTCACCGACCACATGGTCACCGTCCGCTACGCCGACGGCAAGGGTTGGTACGACGCCCGGGTGGAAGCCCGTGCCCCGATCCCGATGGACCCGGCCAGCGCGGTGCTGCACTACGCGCAGGAGATCTTCGAGGGGCTCAAGGCGTACCGCACCGCCGACGGCGGCGTGACGATGTTCCGGCCGGACGCCAACGCGGCCCGCTTCGCCACCTCCGCGCAGCGGATGGCGATGCCGGTGCTGCCGCCGGAGGTGTTCGTCGACTCGCTGCACAAGCTCATCGAGATCGACCGGGAGTGGATCCCCACCGGCGAGGACGGCAGCCTCTACCTGCGGCCGTTCATGTTCGCCAGCGAGGTCTTCCTCGGCGTCCGCCCGGCCAACGAGTACCTCTACATGGTGATCGCCTCACCGGTCGGGGCGTACTTCACCGGTGGCGTCAAGCCGGTCACCGTCTGGGTGTCCCCGGACTACACCCGGGCCGCGCCCGGTGGCACCGGCGCGGCAAAGTGCGGTGGCAACTACGCCGCGTCGCTAGCGGCGCAGGCGGAGGCCATCGAGGCCGGCTGTGACCAGGTCGTCTTCCTGGACGCGGTGGAGCGCCGGTTCGTCGACGAACTGGGCGGCATGAACGTCTTCTTCGTCTACGACGACGGCACTGTGGTCACCCCACCGTTGACCGGCACGATCCTGCCGGGCATCACCCGCGACGCCGTCCTCACGTTGGCCGGCGCTGCCGGGCACCGGGTCGAGGAGCGGCCGGTCAGCTTCGCCGACTGGCAGGCCGACGCCGCCAGCGGACGCCTGAAGGAGGTGTTCGCCTGCGGCACCGCCGCGGTGGTCACCCCGATCGGTGGGGTCCGCTTCCCGGACGGCGAGTTCCTTATCGGTGGTGGCGAGCCCGGTCAGGTCACGATGGCGCTGCGTCAGCAGCTGGTCGACATCCAGCGGGGCAAGGCGGCCGACCCGCACGGCTGGGTGCAGCGGGTCTTCTGATCTTCGTCGCTGCGCCGGCCCGTCCACCCGGGACGGGCCGGCGCAGTCGGCCCTACGCGTCGGTGGGCCGCGCCTCGGTGGGCGCGTCGAGCAGGTGGTCGCGGAGCGCGGCGAGCTGCTCGTCGGTCACCCCGGCGTGGCGCAGGTACGCCTCGACCGAACCGTGCCCCGCGCGCAGCTCGTCCAGGAAGATCTGCATCGCCTCCGCGGGTGAGCTCAGGAACGGCGCCGGCACGTCCACGCCGCCCGGGGTGACCGAAGCCAACCAGGCGCTGTACCGGGCTGACGCCGCACTGCTCAACGCGTAGTCCGCTGTGATGTCCGCGTCGTCGACGCCGAGAAGGGCGAGGGTCAGCGCGCACACGATGCCGGTGCGGTCCTTGCCGGCGACGCAGTGCACCACGACCGGGGCATTGGCGGAGTCGGCGATCAGTCCGACCGCCTCGGCCAGCCCGGCGGTGCCGGTCTGGGCCAGGTCGGCGTACCGGTCCGCGAGGTACCGGGCCAGGTCGGCGCCCTCCTCGTGCGGCGTACCCGCCCAGTCGGCGTGCTCCGGGTGGATGTGCCGGTAGGTCAGCCCCTGGTACTCCGGCACCCGGCCGTCGCGCTCCACCTCGGTGGGGCGGCGCAGGTCGATGACGGTGCGGATCCCGATCGCGGCGAACGCGTCCCGGTCCTGCTCGGTGAGGCGGTGCAGTGAGTCGGAGCGGTAGAGCCGACCTCGGCGTACCGACCGGTCGTCGTGGCCGAGGTAGCCACCGACGTCGCGGAAGTTGAAGGTGGCGGGGAGCGAGAGCTGGGGGTTGTTCCCGGTGGCGTCCACGTTCACACGGTAACGGCCGGTGGGGCAGTGCCCCACCGGCCGTCGGGTCGATCGCTCACCGTGCGGTGCCGGGCGGGAGCGCGCCGTACGTCTCGTCGTAGTAGCCACCCAGCTGATCCCGGTAGCTCGGGTCGCTGTGGCTGGTCTCGTCGTACTCCGGGGCGGCCTTGATCTGGTCCCGGGTCCGGTCGACGGAGACGACGCGCTCGTCGTGGTCGACCTGGTTGACGGTGCCGGCCGGCAACATCACCTTCTTGCCGAAGATCCACGGCCCGGTGTCCACCACCAGGTAGCTGCCGCCGACCTCGTGACTGGCGCTGTCGATCTTGCCGATTCCACCGTCGGTGGCCTCGACCTTGTAGCCGACCAGGTCGACGTCGGCCACGCCGGCCTGGTCCCGGTAGCGCCAGGGGTCGAACGTGCCGGCCGGCGCGCCGCCGGGCACCGTGCCCTGGTCGCCGCCGCGCAGCGGGTCCGGCCCGGCGTGGGTGGCGTGCGGATCGATCCTGTCCATGCCGTTCACTCCTGACTGTCGCCGATCGTCTCGGCGTAGGTGGGTGCTTCCCCGCAGGAGCTACCCGGCCGTCGGGGGCCGGAAACGGCGACAGGCCGCGCTACGGCGACAGGCCGCGCTACGGCGACAGGCCGCGCTACGGCGACAGGCCGCGCTACGGCGACGGGCCGCTGCGCGGTACGGGAGGGGTCGAGGCCGCGAGGTGCGGCGTCTGCCCGTGGGGGCGTACGCGTTCAGGCCAGTGCGGCCTCGGCGTCCAGGGTGACCGCCGCGGCGTGCACCACTGCGGAGATCCGCAGGGCCTCGTGCAGCTGCTCCCGGGTGTAGCCACTGCCGCGCAGCTTCTTGTCGTGCAACTCCAGGCACACCCCGCAGCCGGCGATGGCCGACACGGCGAAGCACCAGAGCTCGAAGTCGCCCTTGTCCACCCCCGGCCTCGCGATGATCTGCATACGCAGTCGGGCCGGCATCGAGGCGTACTGCTCGTCGCCGATCAGGTGCTTGGCCCGGTAGTAGATGTTGTTCATCGCCATGATCGCCGCAGCGCCCTTGGCCGCCTCGACCCCCTCCGGCCCGAGGTGCCCGAGCGCCTCTGCTGCGATCTCCCGCAACACCAGCGGGTTGCGAGCGGTCACCGCGCAGGCCAGCGCTGTGCCCCAGGTCTGCGTCGGGGTCAACGCAGCGGAACCGACGGTGGAGCCGAGGTTGAGCTTGATGTCCCTGGCGTACTCCGGCAGGGCTGCCCTGATCGCGTCCAGGCCCATGGTCAGACTTCGGAGGCGGGGGTCTCGTCGGCGATCTCCGCCGGGCTGATGGAGGTGAAATCCATCGGCCCGACGAAGACCACACACCACGTGCCCTCGTGGGACGTGTGGTCGATCGTCTCGGACGCGTTGTTGGCGCCCAGCGATACGCAGGCGGCGAGTCCGTGCTCACGTAAGCGGTCACTGACGGTGAGCACAGGTCCTCCTTGCAGACGGCACGGTGGCCATCATCGGATCCGTTCAGATGCTTCCGCATGGCTGTTTTCACCGATGAGTGGCCTGGTGGCTTGTGAAGCCGATCACGAGCAGCGGTTCGAGGCGACCGAACCCTCCGTCACCATCCCGCGATGTGGATTGTTCCTCCCAAATTTGGGGGAGAGGTGGCAGAGTGGCCATCGTGACCAGCACCGCCCTGATTATTGCGACCTAGCGCGCCGGCTCTCCCCTCTGCCGAGCGCGCAGACCTCCCGCATCCGCGGGAGGTCTTTTTGTTGCTCCGAGAAAGGATCCTGATGACGTTCCAGGTCTTCGACACCACGTTGCGCGACGGCGCTCAGCGCGAGGGGCTCACCTACTCGGTGGTCGACAAGCTGGCAGTGGCCCGGCTGCTCGACGAGTTCGGCGTCGGCTTCATCGAGGGCGGCTGGCCGGGCGCGGTGCCCAAGGACACCGAGTTCTTCCGTCGCGCCCGCACCGAGCTGGACCTGCGGCACGCCGTACTCGTCGCGTTCGGCGCCACCCGCAAGGCCGGCGTCGCGGTAGCGGACGACCCCCAGGTGCGCGCCCTGCTGGACGCGCAGACCCCGGCCGTGGCCCTGGTCGCCAAGGCCGACACCCGGCACGTCGAGCGCGCGCTGCGTACCACCGGCGCGGAAAACCTCGCGATGATCCACGACACCGTCAACCACCTCGTCCGCGAGGGGCGACGGGTCTTCGTCGACGGCGAACACTTCTTCGACGGCTACCGGCACGACCCCGCGTACGGCGCTGCCGTGGTGCAGACCGCGCTCGCCGCCGGCGCCGAGCGGATGGTGCTCTGCGACACCAACGGCGGCATGCTGCCGTCCCAGGTGAGCGCCGTGATCAACGACCTGACGAACAGGCTGGGGATCGACGCCGGGCTGCTCGGTATGCACGCCCAGAACGACACCGCCTGCGCGGTGGCCAACACGATCGCCGCCGTGGAGGCGGGCGTCCGCCACGTGCAGGGCACCGCCAACGGGTACGGCGAACGCCCGGGCAACGCCGACATCTTCGCGGTCGTCGCCAACCTCCAACTCAAGCTCGGCATGCCCGTCCTACCGGAGGGCTGCCTGGCGCAGATGGTGCGGGTCTCGCACGCCATCGCCGAGATCGCCAACATCGCCCCCGACACCCACCAGGCGTACGCCGGGGCCGCTGCCTTCGCCCACAAGGCGGGGTTGCATGCGAGCGCGATCAAGGTCGACCCGTTGCTCTACAACCACGTGGACCCGTCGGTGGTAGGCAACGACATGCGGATCCTAATCACCGAGATGGCCGGTCGGGCCAGCGTCGAGCTCAAGAGTCGTGAGCTCGGCCTGGACCTGGCCGCCAGCCCGGACGCCCTGACCCGGGTCACCAAGCGGGTCAAGGAACTGGAGGCGGATGGCTGGTCCTTCGAGGCTGCCGATGCGTCCTTCGAGTTGCTGGTCCGCTCCGAGCTGCCGGAGGGCAGCCCGGCCCGACCGTTCACCCTGGAGTCGTACCGGGTGTTGGTCGAGCACCGCGAGGACGGCGCTGTGGTCTCCGAGGCGACCGTCAAGATCCGGGTTCGCGGTGAGCGGGTGATCGCCACCGCCGAGGGCAACGGCCCGGTCAACGCCCTCGACGAGGCGCTGCGGGTGGGGCTGGCGCGGCACTATCCGCAGCTGCGCGACTTCGAGTTGGCCGACTACAAGGTGCGCATCCTGGAGGGCAGCCACGGCACCGGCGCGGTCACCCGGGTCCTGCTGGAGACCTCCGACGACAACGGCCGGGACTGGACCACTGTCGGCGTCCACCCCAACGTGGTCGAGGCCAGTTGGCACGCCCTGGTGGACGCCCTCACCTACGGCCTGGCCCCCACCCCCGTCTAACCCCAACCCCCACCCCCACCCCCACCCCCACCCCCAC
>NZ_JBFASO010000007.1:209646-410602 GCF_040677775.1 Micromonospora sp. NPDC053740 | reverse complement strand
CGAAGGCATCAACCCTGACCCGCGGGAGCCGGGCGCGGCGGGCCCCCGCCCCCACCCACCGCAGCCCGGCCCCAAGCCCCCCCCAGAGCGCGAACAAAGCTCAGCCAACGACGGAGAACAACCGCCGCCGCGCCCCCAGCAACGCGACGGAAGCCAGCACCAGCCCGACCCCCATCGTGACCAGCAGCGGGCTGGGGTCGCCCGGCAGCAGCCCGGCCACCGACCGTGACGCGGTGCCCAGGGCGAGGTAGAGACCGGCCCAGGCGGCCGCGCCGATCGTCGCGCAGCCGAGAAATCGGCGGTACGACATCCGCAGCCCGCCGGCGGCCAGTGGCAGCAGCGCGTTGAAGACCGGCAGGAACGGCGCGACCACCATCATCCGGCCGCCGCCGCGACGCAGGATTCCTTCGGCCGCTGTCCAGCGTGCCTCGCCGATCCAGCCGCCGACGCGGCTGTCGCGCAGTCGTTCGGCGTAGCGACGGCCGACCAGGAAGCTCAGCGACCAGCCGGCCAGGCAGCCGATCAGCACCGCGGTGAAGGTCGCCAGCCCGGTACTCGGGCGGCCGACGCCGACGGCGGCGAGGATCGCGACGTCGCCGGGGACCAGGACACCCAGCAGGGGTACGGCGTCGAAGAGCATGACGAGCCCGAGCGCACCCATCAGCAGCAGAATCGGTAGTTCGCCGATCTGGGCCAGCCATTGCGTCATGCGTCGACGCTATGGCCGTAGCGCCACTTCGGACATCGGGTCGTAGCCCCCAGTGACCCCTGGTATCCGCCTCGGGGTCGCCCCTGAGTCAGGGTCCGCCTCAGTCGGGGCGCAGCACCTGCACGTGGCGTAGCGACGAGTCGACCGACGGTTCGGTGGTGGGCACCGGGTAGTCGGCCAGCACGGTCAGGCGGTCCGTCGGCAGGTGTCCGCGGCCGGGGTCGCCGACCAGCACGTCGGCACCTGCGGCTGCGGCCCGCTGCAGGAAGGGCAGCATCCGGTCGGCCATCGCGCGGTCGTAGAAGACGTCTCCGGCGACGACCAGGTCGACCTTCGCTTCGGTGCCGTCGAGCAGGTCGTCTCCGGTGGCGTCGACGGTGACGTGGTTGGCCCGCGCGTTGAGGGTGACGGCGGCGACGGCGTACGGGTCGATGTCGTTGGCGATCACCTCCGCGGCGCCGGCGAGCGCGGCGGCGATGGCTACCAGTCCGGAGCCGGCGGCGAGGTCGAGCACGCGGCGGCCGGCTGCCAGCTCCGGGTGGTCCAGGAGGTGGCGGGCCAATGCCTGTCCCCCGGCCCAGGCGGACGCCCAGTACGGTGCCGGCAGCGCGTGTCCGGCGGCTGCCTCCATCCGGGCCCACCAGACGATCGCGTCCTCGGCCAGGTGCAGCCGCACCTCGGGGACGAACGGGGTGGGCATCAACCGGAGCCGGTCCAGACCGGCGCCGGGTGCGTGGATCTCGCGTTCCAGCTCGGTCAGCGCGTCGGCTGGGGCATCCTTCATCGGCGCAAGCATGCCCCAGCGACGGTTGGTCGGGGCGGGTTTCGCATGCCGCCGCGCAGAGTTCACCCGAGTTCAGTCAAATACCTACGGCACTTCGGCCAGCGGATCGGGGTTTTGCCCGTTACTGTCGAACAGGTACGGGCGATCATCGGCCAGAGGCCGAGGGTCAGCCGCTTTGAACAGGGAGAGATGCATGGCAACCGGCACGGTTAAGTGGTTCAACTCGGAAAAGGGCTTCGGCTTCATCGAGCAGGACGGTGGAGGGCCGGACGTGTTCGTCCACTACTCCGCCATCGCTTCGAGCGGCTACCGGGAGCTCAACGAGGGCCAGAAGGTCGAGTTCGAGGTGACCCAGGGGCAGAAGGGTCCGCAGGCGGACAACGTCCGCCCGATGTAGCTCCGTGCCGGTGACGGCGGCCGGTCTCCGGCCGCCGTCGCAGCGCACTCAAGACGCCGCCGGGGCGGCGGGCAGGTCCCGCCGCCTCCGGATTGGCCCGATCAGCAGAATCAACGGGGTGAACGCCAACCAGGCGGTCATCGCGACAATTGCCGTCTGGACGCCGTAACGCGCGCCAATGGCACCGGCCAGCACGGCGGCCAGCGGGATCGTGCCGTAGTTGAGCAGATGCATGCTCACTGTCACCCGGCCCAGCAGGTGGTGCGGCGTGTAGGTCTGCCGGAAGGCGCCCTTGACCACGTTGCCAATGGCCACCCCGAGACCGATCAGCAGCCCGCCGAGGGCTGGCCAGGCCAGCCCGACGCCGGGCGCGGCGAGCGGGATGAGCAGCGCGGGCGGGCCGGTGAGCGCCGCCGCGATCAGCAGTGCCCGGGCAGTGCCGCAGCGCCGGGCCACGGTGGTGGCGAGCAGCGCGCCGATGATCCCCCCGGCGCTCATCACGGTGATCAGCACGCCCACCAGGCCCGGTTCGAGGCGCAACTCACGGACCAGGAAGACCACCAGGACGGCCTGGTAGCCGGTCAGCCCGATGTTGCTGGCCGCGCCGAAGACCGTCAGCACCCGCAGGTACGGGTCTCGGGCGACGAAGCGCACCCCTTCGGCGATGTCGCGGCGCAGTGACCGCGACTGGTCCACTCGGCGAACGCGCGGTTCGACGGTACGGATCCGCAGCAGGCACACCGCGGAGACCAGGAAGCTGATCGCGTCCAGCAGCAGAGCGGTGACCGCACCGATGACCTGGGCGATCAGACCTGCGACGCCGGGGCCGACGACATAGCTCGCGGTCTGGGCGGCGTGCAGCTTGGCGTTGCCCTCCGGCAGTTGCTCGGGCCGCAGCAGCACCGGCAGGTACACCTGGTCGGCTGTTTCGAAGAAGACCCGGGCGACGCCGGCGCTGAGCGCCACCAGGAGCAGGTGCCAGACGGTGAGCCGGTCGAGTGCGGCGGCGAGCGGCACGCTGAGGAAGAGCAGCGCGCGGAACAGGTCGCACGCCACCATCACGGGTCGGCGGGGCAGCCGGTCCACCCACGCGCCGGCAGGCAGGCCGATCAGCAGCCAGGGCAGCCAGGCCGCGGCGGTGAGCACCGCCACCTGGAAGGTGCCGGCGTCCAGGACGGCGACCGCAACCAGCGGAAGCGCGACAGTGGTGACGTTGCTGCCGATGCTGCTGACCGTCTGGCCGGTCCAGAGCAACCGGAAATCGCGGTGCCGCAGCAATCCGCCGGCCTGGCGGACGGGGGTCGGGTCGCTGCGGGTGGCGGCGGTCACGGTCGGGCCGGCACGCCGTGGACGAACACGAAGACCGGCCTGCGGTCGGCGTCGTCGTCGGGTGACTCCCGGTCGGCCCAGCGCTTGAGGACGCCGATCATCTCGCGGCTCAGCTCGGCCAGTTCCTCGGGCGTGAGGCGCAGCCAGTGGTCGGTGGAGAACGCCGCGTCCTGCCAGGATGCCTGCTCGGCCTCGTCGGCGGCGTGCCATGCGCGGGCCAGTGCGACGTGCCGGTCCAGGTTGAGCGAGGTGGCGGCGTCGGCGACCGCCCGGGCGGCGGGGTCGGCGTCGAAGTCGGTGTTGGACCAGCGCACCCCTCGGGTGACGAGCCGCCACCACCGCTCGCGCCGGTCCCGGGCCAACTCGGGGGCTTCGGTGACCAGGTCGGCGGCGGCGAGGACCTTGAGGTGGTGGCTGACGTTCGCCGGGGCCTGGTCGGTGCGCTCGGCGAGCAGCCCGACGGTGGAGGGCCCGTGGACCTTGAACACGTCCATCAGCCGGCGGCGCAGCGGGTGGGACATGGCGGCCAGCACCCGGGAGTCGGTGATCTGACGTACGTCGGAGCTGTCCATGCCGACAGAATGGCATCCGCAACGACTCTTGCGCAACAATCATTGCTCAACAGTCGTTGCGGAATGCGCCAAGAGGGGCGGCCCGGCGGCCTCGGGCCGCCCCTCGCTCAGGCGACCAGCCGGCGGGCCAGCTCGTCGGCGACCTGCTTGGCCATTGTGGGCGGGATGGCTGCGGCGATCTTCTCCGGCGTCAGCGAGGCCAGGACGCCCTGGACGATCGCCGGCTCGTCGGTGAAGTCCCGGCTGGACAGCGCTGTCAGCGCCGTCTGCAACTCGCTCACCTGGGCGGCGAGCGACGTCAGCGTCGGGTGCGCCGAGACGAAGTTCGGGACTGTGGCATCCTCGCCCATCGCCATCCGGGTGTAGATCTGCCCGACCGGGTTGCGGCCGTCCAGCATCGTGAGGTTCTTGTGGACGGTGGCCAGCCAGTTGTGTTCTTCGGGGGTCATGTCGTCGTCCTCCAGGAGTCCGATGGAGCTGAGGTAGCGGCGGAACAGGGGCCGCTGGTCGCGGCCCGCCTTGATGGCGTCGCGGAAGAAGCTGAAGTGGGTGTGCCAGCGGTGGGAGCTGTCGCCGCTGGTGCGCTTGCCGAGGCGATCCCACCGCCTCACGGTGGTGCCGTCGGGGCTGTAGATGATCTCCCGGATGTCCCGGGTGTCGGCGGCGTTCGCGGCGCACTGCGCGACGCACCAGACCGAGAAGCTGGGCAGCGTGTTGGCCCGACCGCCGGAGCGGACATTGAACTGCCCGACGTCGAGTGCCGCCGCGTCGAGGGTCAGTCCGGCCCGGTCGCGGGGGGACTCGACCACCGAGTAGTCGTTGCGGACCACCCGATCCGATCCGCAGTGGTAGCCACCCCGGTGGGCCGAGTCGCCGACGATGCCGACCTCGCCCGGATCCAGGTCGTCCGGCCCGGGGGCGTTGTCGAGGTGAGTGAGGAGCAGGCTTCGGACGGCGAGAAGATTAGCCGGGGCCCGGGTCATGGGGTCCCCCTTTCCGAGAGGCGGGGACCGGGCACGACGTCACACCGCGTACGCGGTGCTGGGCTTCGGGCGAGCCCGGCCTACTGGTGCACGGCGCCGGGCGTTGACTCAACCATAGCCCGCGTTTTCGACAAACGCCCAGCTCAGGATGGGTCTGTTCAGATTGGACGTGGTGGCGGGGCAGAGTGGACGATCGGCAGCAGCAGCGCCGAAGGGTGCGTCGGATCGTGCAGAACCTGCCGCCAACCGGCACGCAGCGTCACCGCCGTGGCGAGCGGCTCCCCGGTGCCCGGGTTGCGGGCCCACCGTGGATGGGCGCCGCCGGAGACCTGCACCCGCAGTCGGTGCCCGGCGGCGAACCGGTACGCGGTCGGCCAGAGCGGCACCGGAATCCGCAGCGCCCCGCAAGGGTCGGCCGGGAAGCGCTCGGGCGTGACCCGCACCAGGCCGTCGCACACGTTCCACGAGCGACCCCGGCGGTCCACGTCGCACAGACGAACGAAGACGTCCAGGTACGGCAGGTCGCTGCGGAGGTGGATCTCGGCGCGGACCGGACCGATCACCTCGACCGGCGCGGTCAGTGGGGCGCTGGTGTAGGTCAGCACGTCGGGGCGGGCCTCGACACGCCGGTTGTCGACCGGGCCGGCCCGTTGGGCGACGAGCAGCGGACCGCCCAGCGACGGGGTGGGGTCGGCGGGGTCGTAGCGGAGTGCGTCCGGTGTCGACGTGACAGGTGGGCGTGCCGCCAGTTCGCCACCGGGTTGCAGGTGCCAGGCGGTCTCGACCGCCGGGGGTGGCCAGTCCGGCAGGTCCCGCCAGCCGCCACCGGCGCCGCTGACGTAGATGCGTACGGGCGGCCGTGCTGGTCCCGCCGGGACGGGCGATCGCGGCGCGGCCGGCAGATGCTCGTCGAGCCAGGCCAGCCCTTCGCGCAGCGCGGCCACGAACAGTCCGGGGCTGCCGTGCGTCCACGGACCGATCACCAGGCGCGGCGGTGTGCCGGCGGCGCGCAGCACGGCGTGGTCGTCGAGCTGGGCGGGCAGGAAGATGTCGTGCCACCCGGTGACCATGACCACCGGCGCCCGCACCTTCGCGACCTGGTCGGCGAAGACCCGGGTCCGCCAGTACGCGGCCTGCGGTGTGTGGTGGCGCAGCCACTCCTGGAAGAACGGGATGGTCACGCCGGTGGCCACCCGGTCGGCCTCGGCCAGGGGGAGGTGTTCCAGCGCGGCGGCCAGCCGGGGTTGCCCGCGCTTGAGTTCCCACTGCCGGGCCAGCCACGGCACTGTCTGCGCGTGCAGCAGCTCCGCCCAGGTCAGCACGGTGTCCAGGGCGAAGGACTCCCCCGCGTACGTCGAGTCGCGGGTGGCCGAGGCGGTCACCACGGCGACCATCGCGCGCAGCTCCTCGCCGGCGTCGGCGGCCAGTGCCCACTGGGCGAAGCCCTGGTAGCTGACACCGAACATGCCGAGTTGCCCGGACCACCAGGGCTGGCGGCGCAGCCAGCCCAGTGTGTCAGCGCCGTCGTCGCGCTCGTGCACCAGCGGGGCGAACGTTCCACCGGAGCCGCCGGTGCCCCGGCACGACTGGATCACCGCATGTCGACCCCGGGCCGCGAGCAGCCGACCGAGCAGCCGCAGCGGTCCACCGCGCCCGTAGGGGGTGCGGATCAGCACGGTCGGCGCGCCGCGGACGGCCGGGGCGTAGTGGTCGGTGCGCAGCACCACACCGTCGCGGGCCCGCACCGGGAGGTCGCGGCTGACCCGCACCGGGCCGGGGCGGCTCGGTGGCAGGCGCAGCGCGGCGCTGGCGAGGCGGGTGACGAGGTCCGGCACCGGTCAGCCCGTGGGGCGGCGCGGTGACTCCGGCCGGGCGGCGCGCACCGCGTCGCGGTGCCCCCGCAGCGACTCGCTCATCTCCGCCATGAACCGCCGCACCACCTCCAGCTCGTCCTCGCTGAAGCGGGCCATCACCGTGTCGGTACGGGCGCCCAGCGGCCGGAAGAACTCCATGGCCAGGGCGGCGCCCTGGTCGGCGTAGTGCAGCAGCACCTTGCGCCGGTCGACGGTGTCCCGGTCGCGGCGGATGTGCCCGGCCCGTTCCAGCCGGTCGATCAGGGCCGTGACCGAGCCGGAGGAGAGGTTCAGCTGCTCGCCGAGACGGCCGGGGGTGATCGGGTCACCGAGCAGCTCGGCGTCCATCACCGCGATCAGCGCCTGCAGGTCGGTCGGGTTGAGACCGTGCAGGTTGGCGAAGGCGTGGCCGACCTGCTGGGCGTCCACCGCGTACCGCCGGAGGTTGTTGGTGATCTCCGCGACCAGCTGCTCGCGGCGCGTGTCGCGCCGTCGGTACATGCCGTGAGTCGCCACCTCGCGCCGCTCTTCTCGTCGTCGGTCCCCCGGGTTGCAGCATAGAACAGCCCCGGATAATCTCGGTTATCAAGATACTTGTCTTTCGAAGGACCTTGAGGTCACCTGATGTCTGTGTTCACCAGAGTCGCTCGTGGCCGGCTGGCCGCCTGGCTCACCGTGGCCGCCGCGATCGTCGTGGGCGCTGCCGTCTTCGGGACACCCCAGCCGGACAATCCGGCGCCGGTCTCCGCCACCGGCCTGTCGGTGCAGTGGCAGTCGACCCAGGTGCAACGTCTCCAGGATCAACTGCCCTCCAGCGACGTGCAGCCGGCCATCGTGGTGATCAGTCGTGGCGACGGCGGCGCGCTGAGCGCGACCGACCGGGCGACGGTCGGCGCTCGCGCCGAGGGTCTGCGCCGCTTCGCGGTGGGTGGGCAGGTCAGCCCCGCCCAGGTCTCCCCGGACGGCGCGGTGGCCCTGGTCGTCGTGCCGCTGGACACCGCCGGCGGGCAGGAGGTCGTCACCGACGCGGTGACCCAGCTGCGCGCCACCCTCGCCGACCTGCCCGACGGGCTGACCGCCGAGGTGACCGGCGCCCCGGCTTTCACCGCCGACCTCTCCTCGGTGTTCGACGGCGCCGACGTCACACTGCTCGTGGTGACCGCCGCGGTGGTCGCGCTGCTCCTGCTGATCACCTACCGCAGCCCGTTCCTGTGGATCGTGCCGCTGGTCGTGGTCGCCGCCACCGAGCAGCTCACCCTGCGCGCGGTGGACGTCATCGTGCCGGGCGTCGGCATCAACCTCCAGCAGGGTCAGGTCACCGGCATCGCCAGCGTGCTGGTCTTCGGCGCCGCCACCGACTACGCGCTGCTGCTCATCGCCCGCTACCGGGAGGAGCTGCGCCGCGAGGAGGACCGGTTCGCGGCGATGCGCGCCGCGTTGCGCCGCACCGCGGAGCCGATCCTCGCCAGTGGTGGCACCGTCGTCCTCGGCGTGCTGACACTGCTGCTCAGTGAGCAGGAGACCAACCGCGCGCTGGCCGTGGCCTGCGCCACCGGTGTGGTCTTCGCCATGCTCTCGGCCCTGTTCGTGCTCCCCGCCGTGCTGGTGCTCTTCGGTCGCGGCCTGTTCTGGCCGTTCGTACCCCGCGTCGGCGGCCCGGTGCGCGAGGGTCGGCTCTGGGGTCGACTCGGCGCTGCCGTGCAACGCCGCCCGGTGGTGGTCGCGACGCTGGCCACAGTGCTGCTCGGGGGCCTGGCACTGGGTGGGCTCGGCATCCGTACCGGCCTGTCCGAGACCGAACAGTTCCGGGCCGAGCCCGAGGCGGTGACCGGGGCACAGACCCTGGCCAGGGCATTCCCCGCCGGCAGCACCCAACCCGTCGCCGTGATCACCACCCCGGCGGCGGTGCGGGCGGTCACCGACGCCGCCACCGCGGTACCCGGTGTCGCCTCGGCGCGCCCCGGCGACGCCGGCACCGCCGTCGCCCAGGTCGACGTGGTCCTCGACGCCGAACCCGGCACCACCGCCTCGGACCGCGCGATCGAGGCGCTGCGCGCGGCGGTCGCCGCCGTTCCCGACTCCGCGCCGCCGGCCGCCGCCGGCGCCGACGCCCCGTCCGGGGCGATCGTCGGTGGCTCCGTGGCCGCCACCTACGACTCCGACGAGGCCAACGACCGGGATCTGCGACTCATCCTGCCGATCATCCTGCTGCTGGTCGGCGCCGTGCTCGTGCTGCTGCTACGCGGTCTGCTCGCGCCGCTGCTGCTGGTGCTCACCGTGATCGCGTCCTACTTCGCCAGCCTCGGCGCGGCCTGGCTGCTCTTCGACCACGTGCTGGGCTTCCCGGCCCTGGACAGCGGTGTGCTGCTGCTCGCCTTCGTGTTCCTGGTGGCGCTCGGGGTGGACTACAACATCTTCCTGGTCACCCGGGCCCGGGAGGACGCCCGCAGCGCCGGCACCCGCGCCGGGATGCTCTCCGCCCTACGGGTCACCGGCGGGGTGATCACCAGCGCCGGGGTGCTGCTCGCCGCGGTCTTCGCCGTGCTCGGTGTGCTGCCGCTGATCACCCTGACCCAGATCGGGATCATCGTCTGCATCGGCGTCCTGCTCGACACCCTGCTGGTCCGTACGGTCCTGGTGCCGGCGCTGGCGTTCCTGCTCGGTGACCGCTTCTGGTGGCCCAGCCGCATCACGCGCGACCCGGTGCAGGCCACCCCGAGCGCGCCCGAGCCGGTCGCCGCGCGCGACTGACCGACCCGACGGGGGCCGTGGTGAATCTCGCCACGGCCCCCGTCGAGGTCAGTACGCCAGACAGACGCACTCGCTCATCAGCGCCCGCACGTTGCGCACGTACGACGGGTTGGGGATGGCCAACGGCTTCCCCTCCTGAGCCACCGCACCGTGCCCGAAGTTGTACGCGGCGATGACGGCGTTGAGCAGGCAGGAGTTCAGCTCGCTGGTGCACAGTGCCGGGTCGAGCCGGAAGTCGGACTCGAAGTACATGTCGCCGATGTACTTCGTCGCCCAGGCCAGGTAGGTGGCGCCGAGGTAGGCGTTGTCCTGGTAGGCGTCGATCTCGTAGCTCTTCTCGAACCGCTGGTTCATCCAGGTCGCGGTCTCCGGCATCACCTGCAACAGCCCGACCCCGCCGTCGCAGGCGTAGATGTTGGACTGCCAGCCGCTCTCCTGCCACGCGGTGGCCTTGAGCAGATTGAGCGGGATCTTGATGTCCGGTGCCGACACCGGCCAGTAGGTGCGGTTGGCGGCATCGGTCAGCGCCGCCTTCACCTCGGACCGGCTCGCCTGGTTGCCCTTGTAGGTCGGCTTGCAGGAGCTCGGCGCCGGCTTCGGCGGCGCCGGCGGAACCTCGGTCTCGGTGGGCGGCTTCGGCACCGTGCGCGGCTTCGGCGCCGCCCGGGTCGGCTTCTTCGTCGGCTTCGGCTTCGGGGTCGCGCTACGACTCGGCGCGGAACCCATCGATTCCACAGCACTCACCGACGGGCTCGGCTCCCCGTCGACCTCGTCGGACGGGGCATCCGTCGGCCCGTCGGTGACGGCGACCGGCGCGGCCAGGCCCGATGGGGTCTCCCCCTTGGCGGCGCAGCCGACCAGCGCGCCCGCCAGCAGAAGCCCGGCGAGCGCCGCAGCGCCCAGCCGATCGATGCGTCGAACCATGCCGTTGCCTCCCCCGTGTGACTGTCGCCGCACCCTAACAAGGTTCGACCGGGCGGCGTTGCCCCTGCGACGGCCGCCGGGGGGCCTGGTCCACCGGGGGCTGACCATTGTCCACCGCCCGGTCCCGGGTCGCCCAGGCGACCATGAACACCACAGTCCACAGCACCCCGAGCAGCACCGCCGCGGCCGTCCCGCTCGCCGTGTCCAGTCCGAGGTAGAGCCGCGCGCCGCCGATCCCGAGCACCCCCGCCGCCGCGGCGGTCCAGGCGGCCACCGCCACCGGCCAGCGGGCGCTGCGCGACACCAGCCAGGCCAGGGTGCAGAAGCTCGCCGCGACCACAGCGTTCTGGGTCGAGAGCGCAGCCGCCTCACCGCCGCCCGGGGCGGTCCCGTTCGGGCCGGTCAGTTCGGCCACCACCGCCAGCACCACCAGCGGCACGAACGCGCCCACCGTGCCGACCACGCTGAGCAGGTCCGCCCGCCAGGGTCGGTTCCGCCACGCCAGCACCGCCGCCACCAGCGCCACCAACAGAATCAGCACCGACCCGCGTACCACCGACACCACCACCAGTGTGGCGTCGGCGGCGTCCGGGGTACGCCGAGCCGCGAACCACCCGGCGATGGCGCCGTCCAGCGCGGCCAGCCCACTGTTGCGGACCGCCACCGCGAGCAGACCGGCGATGGCGAGCCCGGCGGCGAACAGCAGCAGCAACCCGGCGGCCAGATTGAGCAGCAGCGTCCAGGCCGGGCCGATCCGCATGGCCACCAGGAAGAACAGCACCCCGTAGCGGGCAGTGAGCCACCGCACCGGAGGCAGCGCGCCGGCCCGGGACAGCAGCGCGCGCACCGGGTCGGGGTTACGGCCCAGCCACCGACCCACGAGCACCACACCCACCAGGCCGGCCAGCAGCAGGAACGCCACCCCGGTGGCCCGGCCGAGAAGGCGGGAGACAGTGTCGTACGACTCACCGGCGAGGTGACCGAGTAGCACCGAGCCGCCCACCCAGGTCACCACCCCGGCCAGGTTCCACAGGGCGAACCGCCGGTACGGCATGCCGGCCGCACCGGCCAGCCGAGGCACCAGGGTCCGGGCGAAAGCCACCCATCGGGCGGCGAACACCCCCCGCCCACCGAGGCGGGCGAGCATGGCGTCGGCCCGGGCCCACCGCTGCGGCCCGACCCGGTGCCCCAGCCCGGCGCGCAGCCGGGAGCCGTACCGCCGTCCGGCCCGAAAGGCCAGGCCATCGCCGAGGACCGCCGCGACGATCATCGCGAGCAACGCCGGCCCGAGCCGCAAGGTACCGTTGTAGGTGAGGAAACCGACCAGCAGCAGGGTAGCCTCACCCGGCACGAGCAGGCCGAAGATCACCGCGGTCTCGCCCGCCACGATCAGCGCGGCGACCAGGTAGATCCACAGGGTGGGCAGACCCTGCACCCAGGTCAGCAGGTCGTGCACTCAGGCCCCCGGGACACGGGTGCCAGCATGCCAGCCGGGGGAACCACCGGCACAGCCGTTTCACCATAGATCAGGGGCACCTGGGGGTGACCCCGACGCAGCCTGCGCGAGCGCAGGCGGAAGGATAGAGGGTATGCAGCTTCGCACCGACCTCCGCAACGTCGCCATCATCGCTCACGTCGACCACGGCAAGACCACCCTGGTCGACGCCATGTTGCGGCAGGCCGGCGCGTACGGCGCACGCGGCGAGAACACCGAGCGGGTGATGGACTCCGGTGACCTGGAGCGGGAAAAGGGCATCACGATCCTGGCCAAGAACACCGGTGTGCGTTACCTGCCGGCGGACGGCTCCGACCCGGTCACCATCAACATCATCGACACCCCCGGCCACGCCGACTTCGGTGGCGAGGTGGAGCGCGGCCTGACCATGGTCGACGGCGTGGTGCTGCTCGTCGACGCCAGCGAGGGCCCGCTGCCGCAGACCCGCTTCGTGCTGCGTAAGGCGCTGCGGGCCCGGATGCCGATCATCCTGGTGATCAACAAGGTGGACCGTCCGGACGCCCGGATCAAGGAGGTCGTGGACGACACCTACGAGCTCTTCCTCGACCTGGACGCCGACGAGGAGCAGATCGACTTCCCGATCGTCTACGCCTGCGCCCGCGACGGCATCGCCTCGCTGACCCAGCCCGCCGACGGCTCGGTGCCCGACGACAGCACCTCACTGGAGCCGCTGTTCCGCACCCTGCTGGACACCATCCCGGCACCCTCGTACGAGGAGGGCGCGCCGTTGCAGGCCCACGTCACCAACCTGGACGCCTCGCCGTTCCTCGGCCGGCTCGCGCTGTGCCGGGTCCGCCAGGGCACCATCAACAAGGGTCAGACGGTGGCCTGGTGCCGCACCGACGGCAGCACCCAGCGGGTCCGCATCTCCGAGATGCTGATGACCGAGGGCCTGGAGCGCACGTCGGCCGAGACCGCCGGCCCGGGCGACATCATCGCCGTCGCCGGCATCCCCGAGATCATGATCGGTGAGACCCTCGCCGACGTCGAGAACCCGGTCGCGCTGCCGCTGATCACCGTTGACGAGCCGGCCATCTCGATGACCATCGGCACCAACACCTCGCCGCTTGTCGGCCGGCTCAAGGGCTCCAAGGTCACCGCGCGGATGGTCAAGGACCGGCTCGACAAGGAGCTGATCGGCAACGTGTCCCTGCGGGTCCTGCCCACCGAGCGGCCGGACGCCTGGGAGGTGCAGGGCCGCGGCGAGCTGGCGCTGGCCATCCTGGTCGAGCAGATGCGCCGGGAGAGCTACGAGCTGACCGTCGGCAAGCCGCAGGTGGTCACCCGGGTGATCGACGGCAAGACCTGCGAGCCGGTCGAGCGGCTGACCATCGACGCCCCGGAGGAATACCTGGGCGCGATCACCCAGCTCCTCGCCACCCGCAAGGGCCGGATGGAGCAGCTGGTCAACCACGGCACCGGCTGGATCCGGATGGAGTGGCTGGTGCCGGCGCGCGGCCTGATCGGCTTCCGCACCGAGTTCCTCACCGACACCCGGGGCACCGGCATCCTGCACCACGTCTTCGAGTCGTACGAGCCGTGGTTCGGCGAGCTGCGCACCCGTAACAACGGTTCGCTGGTCGCCGACCGGGCCGGCGCGGTCACCGCCTTCGCGATGACCAACCTTCAGGAGCGCGGTCAGCTCTTCGTCGAGCCCACCACCGAGGTGTACGAGGGCATGATCGTCGGGGAGAACTCCCGCTCCGACGACATGGACGTCAACATCACCAAGGAGAAGAAGCTCACCAACATGCGGCAGTCGACCTCTGACGAGACCGAGAAGCTGGTCCCGCCGCGCAAGCTCACCCTGGAGCAGGCCCTGGAGTTCTGCCGCGAGGACGAGTGCGTCGAGGTCACCCCGGCCACTGTGCGTATCCGCAAGGTGGTGCTCGACCAGCAGCTGCGGGGCCGGGCCACCGCCCGCCGCAAGCACGCCGGCTGATCTCACCAGCACCCGACACCGGGCGCGTCGGCCGCTTGCGGCCGGCGCGCCCGTCGTCTTTCCCCCGACGGGTACGCGAGCCCGCCCCCGCTTGATCCGCTACGGTCACCGGCATGACCTGGGATGATCTCGACGCCCACCTGGACCAGGTGCCCGGCACCGTCTCCGCGTACGTGGGGCGGCCCGACGCGCCGCCGACCTGGACCCGTCACGCGGACGCCGGCCACTACGCCGCGAGCACCATGAAGGTGGCGGTGCTCGCCGCGCTGCACCGCGCCGCCGAGGCAGGCACCCTGGACCTGGACGCCCCGGTCCCGGTCGTCAACGACTTCGACTCCGCCCAGCCCGGCGCACCTCGGTTCGCCAACGCGAAGCCCTACGACAACGACGACGCGGTCTGGGACCGCATCGGCGGCACCGCGTCGCTGCGCTGGCTGGCCGACCGGATGATCGTGCGCTCCAGCAACCTCGCCACCAACCTCGTCCTCGGCCACGTCGGGCTGCCCGCGGTAGCCGAAATCTGGGCGCTCGCCGGCGCCCGCAACAGCGTCACCGGCCGCGGCATCGAGGACTTCGCCGCCCGTGAGGCCGGCATCACCAACACGGTCACCGCCGCCGATCTGGCCGCCCTGCTCGGTGCCCTGGCCACCGGGGCCGACACCCCCGGCCCACTCGCCTCACCGGCCGCCTGCGCCACCATGCTGGACGTCCTGCTCGCTCAGGAACACCGCGAGGACCTCGCCGCCGGACTGCCTGCGGGCACCCGCATCGCGCACAAGAACGGTTGGGTACACGGCGTCCGCCACGGCGCCGGCCTGGTGCTGCCCGACGACGCCCCGCCGTACCTGATCGCCGTCTGCACCACCACCGAACTGGCCGGGGGCGACGACCAGGTCGAGGACGACGCCTGCCTGCTGCTCGCGCACATCTCGGCGCAGGTCTGGGCGGCCCGCCACCAGCTCTGACCCGACAGCCTCGGCGGCGAGGACAGCGCCGCAGACTGCGGCTACGCTGCTCGCACCCCCACCCCGGAGCCGCCGATGCCCCGCAGTCGCACAGTGCTGATCGCCTTCCTCGTCGTGACGGCGGCGAACCTGCTGGCCAACGCCACCGGCGGCGGCCTGGCCTTCCTGCTCACCAAGCCGCTGCTGATGCCGCTGCTGGCCGCGTACCTGTGGCGGGTCAGCGCCGAACGCGCGGCCCGACCGGACCGGCTGCTGCTCGCCGCGCTGGCATTCGCCACCGGCGGCGACGTCGCCCTGATGATCGACGGCACCTACTGGTTCCTCGCCGGCATGGCCTGCTTCCTCGGCACGCACCTCTGCTACCTCGCGGCCTTCACCCGACACGGCGCGGCTACCGCGCTGCGCCGCACGCCGCTGGTCGCCGTCCCCCTGGGGTACGCGATGCTGACCGTCATCGCCCTCACCTGGATGTGGAACGGGCTCACCGACGCCGGGCTGGCCGTACCGGTGGCCGGCTACGCGATCGCGCTGGCCGCCATGGCCAGCACCGCCACCACCCAGGGCTGGCGGGTCGGTCTCGGCGCCGCGCTCTTCCTCGGCTCCGACCTGCTGATCGCCGCCGGGGTGGCAGAGGTGGCCCAGCCACCCGGCGCGCCGGTGCTGGTCATGGCGACCTACGCCGCCGGCCAGGCGCTGATCGTCACCGGTCGGGCCGCCCGCACCAGCACACCCACCGACGCACCTGTCACTCCAGCAACTGCGCCCGCAACTCCCTGAGGTCGACGTCGGTGAGCCCCAACCCGTCGCGCAGGTACGCGTCGAACGAGCCGTGCACCCGACGCACCTCGGCGTAACCGGCGTCGAGGTACTCGGCACGGACCTCCAGCACCGGCAACACCGCGTCGACGTCCACCTCGGGGTTCCGCCGGCGCATCGCCTCGACGATCACCGCTCGCAGGCTGTCGGTCAGTGCGTTGTTGCGCAGGTAGTCGGCGCGAATGGCCGCCTCGTCGACCCCGAGCGCCGTCAGCAGGATGACGGTCAGCCACCCGGTGCGGTCCTTGCCGGCGGAGCAGTGGTAGATCAGCGGCAGATTTTCCGGCCGGGACGCCAGCCGCACCGCCTCGGCGAAACCGACCCGCGCCGACTCACCGGTGACGAACCAGCGGTAGATCGCCGCCATCGCCCCCGCCGTGCCCTGCCGGGCCAGCTCCGCGTACGCGTTCAGGTCGTGACCGAGCAGCACCGCCGAGACGTACGTGAAGACCGGGTGCTCGGCGTCGTGCACCGGCAGGCGCACCACCCGTGGCTCACCGGCGAACCTGTCCTCCGGCGCGACCGCGATCTCCGAGCCGTCACGCAGATCCACCACGCACGCCGGCCCCAGCTTCGCCAGCACCGGTAGGTCCTCGTCGGTCAGCCGTCCCAGCGCCGGGGTGCGGATCAACTGGCCGACCCGGACCCGCCGCCCGTCCGCGCCGACGAGCCCGCCCAGGTCACGCGCGTTCGGTGCACCCACCAGCTCCCAGCCCTGCCCGGTCATCCGGTCTCCCCTCCCACCGTGAACCTCCGTATAGGGTGCCTCACATGACGATCTCGGCGGTACGCACCCACCGGGTTTCCGCCCCCTTACACACCCCGTTCGTCACCGCGCTGCGTCGTACCACCACAGTGGACACGCTTGTCGTCGAGCTCGTCGACAGCGACGGTCGGTCCGGTTTCGGTGAGGCGCCGCAGGTCTGGCAGGTCACCGGCGCGTCGGTCGCCGGCGCGCAGGCGTGCGTCCGCGAGCTGCTCGGCCCACAGCTGGTCGGCCGTGACCCGGACGACCTGGTGACCCGTTGCGCCGAGGTGCAGCGCGCCGTGGTCGGCAACGAGGCGGCGAAGGCGGCGGTGGACGTCGCCCTGCACGACCTCGCCGCGCGGCGACTGGGCGTACCCCTGGTGCGGTTGCTCGGGGGCACCACGCTGCGGGTTCCGACGGACGTCACGCTGGCGGCAGGCGATGCGGTGGACCTGGCGACAGCGGCACGACAGCGGCAGGCCGACGGCTTCGGCGTGCTCAAGTTGAAGGTCGGCACCGACGCGGCCGGTGACCTGGACCGGGTGCGCGCGGTACGGGCGGCCGTCGGCCCCGGCACCCGGATCCGGCTGGACGCCAACCAGGGCTGGACGCCCCGGGAGGCGGTCCGGGTGATCCGCGGCATCGAGGACGCCGGGCTCGACGTGGAGCTGGTCGAGCAGCCGGTGGCCCGCTGGGACCTGGACGGGCTGGCCTGGGTCAGCGACCGGGTGTCAGTGCCGATCCTGGCCGACGAGGCGGTCTTCGGGGTCCGGGACCTGGTGGAGGTGATCCGCCGCCGAGCCGCCGACCTGGTCAACGTCAAACTGGCCAAGTGCGGTGGACTGCACCCGGCCCGTACCCTCCTCGACCTGGCCACCGCGCACGGGCTCGGCACTGTGGTCGGCTCGATGATGGAGAGTCAGGTAGGCATCGGGGCGGCCGCGAGCCTGGTCGCCGCGTACGGCACCACAGCGGTCCCCGACCTGGACGCGGCCTGGTGGCTGGCCTGGTCACCGGTGCAGGGTGGCATCCGTTACGACGGGGCGACAGTGGTGCTGCCGGACTCCCCTGGCCTGGGCATCTCCGGCATCGCTGAAGCAAAAGTGCAGGCTCGTGGTTGATGGCCGTCGGTTTCTTTCATAGGGTTCCCCAGGACAGCCGACACGATCTGGGGGTTGACGTGGAGCTGCAACCGGGCCGCGAGGCCGTCGTCCGGGTCGCCGTGGCGACGCTGTGGACCTCCCCCGAGGCAGTCCGCCCGGTCGACCGTCCGGCGCTGACCGCCGGCGCCGACATTCCGACCTGGGTCTCGGGCCTGGACACCGACCAGCAGGTCGGCGACTGTGTGCTGAGCCAGCTCCTGCTCGGCGAGCGGGTCCTCGTCAGCGAGCTGCGCCCGGACGGCTGGGCCCGGGTCGTCGCCGTCGAACAACCAGCCGCCAAGCTTGATCCCCGCGGCTATCCGGGCTGGCTCCCCGCCGAGCAGCTGGCCGTTCTCGACCCGACCCACACCAGCACCGACCACCCGCTGGTGGTGGACGCCACTGTCACCGGGCTGCACGCCACCCCGAACGGGCCGGTGGTGCTGCCCGGCGTCGTCGTCGGCACCCGGCTCGTCCCGGCCGGCCCCGCGCTCGACGACTGGCGGCCGGTGCACGTCCCCGGTCGGGCCACCCCGCTCTGGCTGCCCGACCGCCACCTGGTGCCGTCGGCGGCCGCGTCGCCGGCCGCCGCGCAGGCGCTCGCGGTGGCACAGCGCCTGCTGAACGTGGTCTACATCTGGGGCGGTCTCTCCGCGCACGGCATCGACTGCTCGGGGCTCGTTCATCTGGCCTGGCGGCGGTTCGGGGTGCTGCTGCCGCGCGACGCCGACGATCAGGCCGTGGCCACCACTCGGCTGTCGTTGGGCGCGGAACGCCCCGGCGATCTCTACTTCTTCGCCCGACCCGGCCGCAAGATCCACCACATCGGCATCGTCACCGCCGCCCCCGGCGAGGGCGGCCAGCGCCGGATGCTGCACGCCTGCTACCGGCGGCGGCGGGTCATCGAAGAGGAACTGCCGGCCGACCGCACCGCCACGCTGGTGGGCGCGCACCGGGTCTAGCGCAGATCGGAAGTGTCTGCCCCCGAGGCGGCAGCACTTCCGGAGCACGCCCCGCACCGGCCGGGCGCGTGTCCGCACCCGGCCGGTGACCGGTCAGTGTCGGGCGTCGGTCAACTCGCGACGCCGGTCCCGGGAGGACTTGATCAGGCTGGCGGCGGTGGCGATGCCCAGGGTGCCGATGATGACCAGCAGCGACAACCAGATCGGGATGTGCGGCGCCCAGCCGACGTGCTCGCCACCGTTGATGAACGGCAGGTTGTTGTCGGCCAGCGCCTCCAGCACCAGCTTGACCCCGATGAACCCGAGCACGACGGCCAGGCCGTAGCTCAGGTAGATCAGCCGGTCCAGCAGGCCACCGAGCAGGAAGTAGAGCTGCCGGAGGCCCATCAGCGCGAAGACGTTGGCGGTGAAGACCAGGTACGGCTCCTGGGTGATGCCGAAGATCGCCGGGATCGAGTCCAACGCGAAGATCAGGTCGGTCGTGCCGATCGCGATCATCACGATCAGCATCGGGGTGAACAGCCGCCGCCCGGCCGCGTGGGTGGTGAGCTTCGCGCCGTCGTAGTCCTTCGAGATCGGCAGCGCCTTACGGCTCCACCGGATCAGCACGTTCTCGGAGAACTCGTCCTCGTCCGGCTCACCCTGCCGGGCCAGGTTCACCGCGGTGTAGATCAGGAACGCGCCGAAGATGTAGAAGACCCAGGAGAACTGCGTGATCAGCGCCGCGCCCGCGGCTATGAACCCGCCGCGCATCACCAGCGCCAGCACTATGCCGACGAGCAGCACCTTCTGCTGGTACTGCCGAGGCACACCGAAGCGAGCCATGATGATCACGAAGACGAAGAGGTTGTCCACCGAGAGGCTGTACTCGGTGAGCCAGCCGGTGTAGAACTGGCCGGCCGCGCTGGCCCCGGAGGCCAACCAGACACCCGCGCCGAAGAGCAGGGCGAGACCGACGTAGAAGGCGACCCAGAGGCTCGACTCCCGCACACTCGGCTCGTGCGGGCGCCGACCGATGATCAACAGGTCGACGAGCAGGACCGCAGTCAGTGCGACAAGCGTCCCCGCCCACACCAATCCGGACACGTCCAACGTTCATTCCTCCGGCAGACACGCGGCGTCGGGCACACCGTACGCCCCTGCGGGAGCCGGCGTGCCGCTGTCGCTCACTCTGGTGACTGTCGGAGGTCTCTTCCGCCGTCGCCCCGGACAGGGGCGGCGACCTACGGGGCCGGGTCGGGCACCGTGGTTCCGGCGATCGACCGTGCTGACGACTCCGTTGCGGGGGAATACTCCCCTCCTCGGTGACCATTCTTGCCCACCACGCCCCGTGATCACACCCCGGGCGTCCGGTGGCGCTGGACACCGCCCGACGCGTCACACCGGCTAGGGCTTCCTAGGAGGCTAGTGCACGTCTGGTGCGGCGATCGGGTCGGCGAGCGACCAGCCGCCGGCGAGCAGGTCGTCGCAGGCCCGCACCGCTCGGGCCAACCGATCGGCGTGCGGCCCGGCCAACTCCACCACCGGCACCCCGCACCCGGCCAGCTCGGCCCGGAAGCGCTCGGTCATCCAGGCCCGCAGGTGCTCACCGTCGCGCAGCCCGTCATCGGTGAACGGCACGCCCCGGTGATCCGTCAGCAGATACAGCGCCGGACGGCGTGCCGCCGCCCGCACCTCCTCCGACGCGCTGCCCAGGTAGCGCTCCTCCCACACCGCGGTCGCCCGCGCGTCGGTGTCGCAGACCAGCAGCGGCCCACTCGACCGGGCCGCCGCGTCCTCGGCCGCCTGCTGCTCGCGCACCACAGCGCGGAAGTCGTCAGGGTCCCAGGCGACGTCGAAGACTGTCGCCCCCGGCGTGCGTTCCCGCAACCGGGCCAACTTGCGAGCCGTCAACTCCCGGCCGTACTCCGGCACCCAGGACGTGCCGTAGTGCCGGGCGAGCGCCGCCGCCATCGTCGTGGTCCCTGTCGACTCGGCCCCGACCACCACCACCCGCCGGACGAACCACGCCCGCACCGGCGGGCTCAGCCACCGCCAGTGACCCGCCGGGTCCGCGCGCACCGCAGTCCCGGACACCGGCACTGTCCGCCGGTCCGGATCCACCGACACGGGTACGGCGTGGAAGCGGCGCGCCAACTCCGCGCCGTACGCCTCGGAGGAGAAGACCGCGTCCACCGACGCGGACCCGACGGCCTCGCGGAACACGGCGCAGTGCGCGTCCCAGACCGTCGGATCGGCGTAGTCCACCGGGTGGTCGTCGTACCGGCCGACGAAACGGACCCACGGCGTGTCCGCGTGCACCTCCCGCAGCCAGTCGAGGCGCAGCGGGAGCGCAATGGACTCCCGACGCGAGGGCGCCACGACGACTGTCACCTCGGCGCAGCGGGCGGCGGCGGCCCGGATCAGCGCGTGGTGCCCGGCGTGCGGTGGATAGAACTTGCCCACCACCATCCCGTGCCCGAACTCCGCGGCGGCCGGACGCGCCGGCCCGCGTGGCGCCGGCGCACGGCCGGATGTCTCGGCGTTCACACGGCGACCGGGGCCGGGCCGGGCGGGACCGCGGCCGGCCGGGCGGCCCGACGCAGATCGGCGCGCCAGGCCCGCAACCCGAGTACGCACAGGGCGAGGAAGACCAGGTAGAGCACGGCCGTCAGGTGCAGCCCCTTGTACGCGTACAGCGGGATGTAGATCAGGTCGGCGGCGATCCAGAGCCACCAACTCTCCACCCGCTTGCGGGTCTGCCCGTACGTGGCCAGCAGGGACAGTGCCGTTGTCACCGCGTCCGGCAGCGGCACCGTCGAGTCGGTGGCCCGGTCCAGCAGCACCCAGAGCGCGCCGGTGAGCAGCAGCCCGGCGGCGGCCAGCACCAGCCACTCCCGCCGCCCCGTCCGGCTGACCGTGAGCCGGGTACGCCGCTCGCCCCCGAACAGCCAGTGCCACCAGCCGTAGCAGCCGAGCGCGACGTAGACGACCTGGAGCCCCGCGTCGGCGTACAACCCGGCTGTCCAGAACAGCACCATGAGCAGCAGCACGTTGGCGATGCCGATCGGCCAGTTGGCGATCTTCTGTCGGGCCACCAACCACACGTTGAGCACACCGGTCACGAACCCCAGCAGCTCCGCCCAGGTGGTGCCCGTACCGGCCACCCGAAACGCGGTGCCGGTGAGCCAATCGATGATCACGACACAGACCCTAGGGGTGTCGCCGACATCGGAACAGACCCCGCGACGCCGACTGCCCCGACAGCCGTGGGAGGCTGTCCGACATGGTGCTTGAGGTCGCGCTGATCGACGTACTACCCGGACACGAGGACGCGTTCGCCGCCGCGTACGCCGAGGGTCACCCGGTGCTCGCCGGGGCGACCGGCTGCCGGTCGGTGCGGATGACCCGAGGAATCGAGTCGCCGACCCGCTTCGTGCTGCTGGTGGAATGGGACTCGGTCGAGGCGCACGAGAAGAACTTCCGGGCCACCGAACGGTTCGACAAGTGGCGGGCGCTGATCGGGCCGCACTTCGCGGGACCGCCCGTTGTCGAACACTTCCTCGACGTACCGGCCTGAGCCGAGCTGTCGTACCCCACGGTTATCGTGCCGGACGCACGCGCCGGCCGCCGGTCCCGACGGGCTCGGGGGCGCCGGGCCCGGTGGCCGCGCGGCGCGTCACCGTCGGCACCCCTCAACCGTTACTCACCGACGCGGCGGGCCAGCACGGTCACCGTCTCCTCCGGTGACAGCGCCGCGGCCAGCAGCGCCGCCGTCATCCGCTCGTAGCGGTCCACGTCGAGCACGGTGGCCAACCGGACGTCGGTGGTCAGCGCCTCGAGCATGACGGTGCGCGGGTCCGCCGGGTCGGGAAAGGCGTAGCAGGAATACGGCGTGAGCGGATGCAGCCCGCCACCGGCCGCCCCGCGTGGCAACAGCCGCACCGTGACGTGGGACAGGCCGGTCACCGCGACCAGATGACGCAGCTGTTCACGCCAGACCGCCACCGGCAGGTCACCCGGGTCGCAGACGGCCTCGGCGAGTACGGCCGTGTAGCGCGGCGGGTAGGCCCGCCGAAGCACCTCCTGCCGCAGTGCCCGTGCGCGCACCTCGGCCTCCACATCGACCTCCGGCGTGAGCTGGGCGCCGGCCGCGACCAACACCCGGGCGTACGCGGGCGTCTGGAGCAGCCCCGGAACCACCGACGGCTGGTACTCGACGATGTCGGCGGCGCCCGCCTCCAACTCGGCGTAGGTGCGCTGCCGTTCGCTCATCTCGCCCAGCGTCTTCCACCAGCCTCGACTGGTCGCCGCGTCCCGGGCGATGACGATCAGCGCCTCCCGGGCGGGCGTGGGCACCTTGTAGACATCCAGCAGATCGAGCACGTCGGCGAGGTCCGGGCGACTCTGACCCAGCTCGATGCGGGACAGCTTCGACGTCGAGGCCCAGCCCAGCCGTTCGCAGACCTGCTCCAGGGTCAGCGACTCGCGCCGACGGAGTTGGCGCAGCTCTGCGCCGAGACGTGCACGTCGAATGACAGGACTTGTTGGCAGCGGCATCCCGGCCTCCCCACCGAGGGAGACTACGCAGGACGATCACCCAGTGCAATAGCTCGCTCGCACACCGCAATCAGGGCATTCGCCGCCGCCGGCCGGCCGGGCCAGCCCGAGCACACCATTTCCGCAGGTCAGTACGGTCCAGAGCCGCTGAGGCTGATCCCGGCGGGCCACCCCTCCCCGGTCGGCGTGGCCGGGGTCAGGGTCGGTAGGTGCCGAAGGACCAGACGTTGCCGGCCAGATCGCGGGCTGCGTAGTCCCGGGAGCCGTAGTCGGTGTCGAACGGCTCGCGGATGATCTCGGCGCCGGCGGCGCGGGCCTGGGCGCAGTGGGCGTCGACGTCCGGGACTGCCACGTAGACCGACCAGTCGTCGTCGGCCGGCCGGGGCCGGGCGTCGGCCCGACCACCGAGCATGATCATGCCGGTGTCGAGGACCAGCTCGGCGTGCGCGACGGTACCGTCCGGCGCCTCGTGCACGGCATGCACCCGGAAACCGAAGGCGGCACCGAGCCAGTCGATCGCGATGCGCGGATCGGGATAGCGGAAGATCGGATAGATGGTTCGCATGACCCATTCTGTGCGCGGCGGCGCGGATCCGGATTGGACGAATGTGACCTCGGCGGGTCACCGACCCGGCTCCGGTCGGCTCAGCGGGTCACCGACCCGGCTCCGGGCGGCCGGCGGTCGTCAGGGGCCGGAGAGCAGCGCGGCCGGTGTGGCCCCCGCGAACTCGTGGAAGTCCCGGATCAGGTGGGACTGGTCGTAGTAGCCGCAGCCCGCAGCCACGGCGGCCCAGTCGACTCCCCGCCCGGCCCCGCCGGCCTGGCTCGACGCGGCGTGAGCCTGCTGAAAACGCAGCAGCCGGGCCGCCATCTTGGGCGGCAGCCCGACCTCCCGCCGGAACCGGGACGCGAGGTGCCGGCGGCTCCAGCCCAACTCGTCGGCGAGCACACCGACGCTCCCCCGCCCACCGCTGGCGGTCAGCCACCGCCACGCCCAGTCGAGCCGCGGGTCCACCGGCGGGGACGCCGCCAGCCGGGCGGCGAGCACCCGGTCGAGCAGGTCGAACCGTTCCGGCCAGCCGGGGGCCTCCGCGAGCCGGCCGCGCAGCCGATCCAGCCAACGGCCCGGGAGCTGCCCGACGCCGACGGCCCGATTGGTCAACTCACTCAGGGGCAGACCGAGGAGCCGGCGGGCGGTCAGCGGGGCGAGCACCAACTCGACGCCCTCCCCCACACCCACGGTGCGCGTGGTGCACCAACTGTCGAAGGTGCCGGCCACGAACGAGTCGACGGCGGTGACGCCACGCGACGCGCTGCGCGGGTCGGTCACGTCCAGCGGAGCGCCCCAGCCCAGGATCAGCACCACGAAGACGCCCGCCGACTCCCGGCGGACCAGTGGCACGTCCGCCCGTTCCCGATAGCCCACGTACCTGTCGATGAACGGACGCAGGCTGGCGTCGGGCAGCCCGAGGACCATCTCGCCGATCGGCGCCACCGCCGTCAACAGTGCCCGCCCTTCGCGTGCCCCGGTCGGCCGGGCCCGAGCGGTGCGCTGCGGGGGGCCGACCGGGTGGCCGTCACTTCACGCCGGCGGCGTCCATGCCGCGCAGCTCCTTCTTCAGGTCGGAGACCTCGTCGCGGATCCGGGCCGCCAACTCGAACTGGAGCTCGCGGGCGGCGGCCAACATCTGGTCGTTGAGCTCCTGGATGAGCTGGGCGAGGTCGGCGCGGGCCATCCCCTCCCGTGAGGTGGTGGTCGCGGCGGACCGGCTCCGGCTGCGGGTCTCCTTGACCGGCGCCTTGCCTCGGGAGAGCTGACGCACCGCGCCGCCGACCCGGGAGTTCTCGGTGTCCTCCGCCTCGCGGTAGATGTCGTCGAGGATGTCGTGGATCTTCTTACGCAGCGGCTCCGGGCTGATGCCGTTCGCCTCGTTGTGCGCGATCTGCTTGGCCCGACGCCGATCGGTCTCGTCGATCGCCGCCGCCATCGACGGGGTGATCTTGTCGGCGTACATGTGCACCTGACCGGAGACGTTACGGGCGGCCCGCCCGATGGTCTGGATCAGCGACCGGCCGCTGCGCAGGAAGCCCTCCTTGTCGGCGTCGAGAATCGCCACCAGCGACACCTCGGGCAGGTCCAGACCTTCCCGGAGCAGGTTGATGCCGACGAGCACGTCGTAGTCGCCCTTGCGCAGCTCACGCAGCAGCTCCACCCGGCGCAACGTGTCGACCTCCGAGTGCAGGTAGCGCACCCGGATGCCGTTCTCCAGGAGGTAGTCGGACAGGTCCTCGGCCATCTTCTTGGTGAGTGTGGTGACCAGCACCCGCTCGTCCCGGTCGGTCCGCAGCTTGATCTCGTGCATCAGGTCGTCGATCTGACCCTTGGTCGGCTTGATCACGACCTCCGGGTCGACCAGCCCGGTGGGGCGGATCACCTGCTCGACGAACTCGCCCTGGGCCTGCTCCATCTCCCACGTGCCGGGGGTCGCGGAGAGGTAGACCATCTGGCCGACCCGCTCCAGGAACTCGTCGAAGCGCAGCGGCCGGTTGTCGGCCGCGCTGGGCAGCCGGAAGCCGTGGTCGATGAGCATCCGCTTGCGGGACGCGTCGCCCTCGTACATGCCGCCGATCTGCGGGATGGTCACGTGCGACTCGTCGACCACTGTGAGGAAGTCGTCGGGGAAGTAGTCGAGCAGGGCGTGCGGCGGGCTGCCGGGCAGCCGCCCGTCCATGTGCATCGAGTAGTTCTCGATGCCGGAGCAGAAGCCCACCTGCCGCATCATCTCGATGTCGTAGGTGGTGCGCATCCGCAGCCGCTGCGCCTCCAGCAGCTTGCCCTGCCGCTCCAGTTCGGCGAGACGCTCGGCCAGCTCCACCTCGATGTCACGGATCGCCCGTTCCATCCGCTCCGGACCGGCCGCGTAGTGGGTGGCCGGGAAGATCACCAGCTGGTCGACCTCGCGGACCACGTCACCGGTCAACGGGTTGAGGTAGTAGAGCTTCTCCACCTCGTCACCGAACAGCTCGATCCGGATCGCCAGCTCCTCGTACGCCGGGATGATCTCCAGCGTGTCGCCGCGGACCCGGAAGGTGCCCCGCTGGAAGGCCATGTCGTTGCGGGTGTACTGGATGTCGACCAGCCGGCGCAGCAACTGGTCGCGGTCGAGCTCCTGCCCGACCTGCATCTTCACCGCCCGGTTGAGGTACTCCTCCGGGGTGCCCAGGCCGTAGATCGCCGAGACGGTGGCCACCACGATCACGTCGCGGCGGGTGAGCAGCGACATCGTCGCCGAGTGCCGCAGCCGCTCCACCTCCTCGTTGATCGAGGAGTCCTTCTCGATGTACGTGTCGGTCTGCGGGATGTACGCCTCGGGCTGGTAGTAGTCGTAGTACGAGACGAAGTATTCGACGGCGTTGTGCGGCAGCAGCTCGCTGAACTCCTTGGCCAACTGCGCGCAGAGCGTCTTGTTCGGGGCGAGCACCAGGGTGGGGCGTTGCAGCCGCTCGATCAGCCACGCGGTGGTGGCGCTCTTGCCGGTGCCGGTCGCGCCGAGCAGCACCGTGTTGCGGTCGCCGCGTCGCACCCGACGCTCAAGCTCATCGATGGCCGCCGGTTGGTCGCCGGCCGGCTGAAAGTCACTGACGACCTGGAAGCGGCTGTCCAGCCGGGGAATGTCGAGCGCCATGCCGTCAACGGTACGCCGGAGGTCCGACAGGAACGGCCGTCACGCCAGGTACGTGATCGGCTTCAATATTCCCATTGTGTGGCCCATGTCACCGGGACTACCCTCTTCATGTAGGCCGCTCGCGGCGGCCGACCGGGCCGGTGGCCAGGCCAACATCACGGCCGGTCGCCCCCGGCACTGCGGTCGCAGCACCCGGCTCGTCCGGCGTGCGCACCCGTGTGGTCGCGCTCGAGGCGCAGACCGGCCGCCGCGAGCGCCCCTGCTCGTCACCCCGATGCCTCCCCGCCCGTTTCATCTCCGTGGACACCTCTCCGACCCCGGCGCCCGACGCCGCCCGCACCGCGACGCCCCGACCGGAGGCCGGCAGCCCCGGCAGTGGCCCGGCCAACGGCAGCGGGCGGCACCGCACCGGCTCGGCCGTTGGCGCCTCGGCGTCCGGCCGAACCAACGACATCAAGAACATGTCCAAGGCCGGCCGAACCAACGACACCGGGAACAGGTCCACAGCCGGCCGGTCCGCCGGCGGCGCGCGGCGAGCCACCGCCGGCCGCAAGACCGCCGAAACGCGGCGGGCCGCCGCCGAGCGAAGCCTCGCGGAGAACCGCGACACCACAGGACGCGACGACACCCCGGACACCGTCGACACCAGCGACACCGCCGGGCCGCCCAGGGCCGGCCGTCGTCGACGTACGGTGCTGCTGTTGCTCGGCCTGACGGCGGTGACGTCCGCGACGGCGCTGGTGCTCGGGCTGTTGAGCTGGGCGCCCGACCCGCCCGAGCCGGCCCGGCCGCTGACAGTGACGGAAGGCGAGCGGCTGGCCGCCGTGCGGGTCACCAACCTGCGGGACCTGCGCGCCGGCGTACGGGTCACGGCCGGCACCGACGCCGCCCGAATCGAACTGGTGGGCTGGGTGGACTGGTCCCGGTCACTGCTCTACCTCGACGTGGGCGGGCCGGGAGCGGGCGCCGAGCGCGGGCTGTTGCAGAAGAGCGGTCCGGTGCTGGTGATCCGGCCCGATCCGGCGGCGGTGCCGACTCCCGCCTCCCCACCACTGATGCCCCCGGCGGACCGGTGGCGGCTGCACCGACTGGCACCCGGGGCGCACCTGGCACCGGTGCTCGACCTGCTCCTCGATCTTGCCGCCGACCGGCCGGACACCACGACCCGGACGGCGCCGTCCGACGGGGCGCGCTGGATCGCCCGGGAGACAGTGCCGGCCGGCCCACTGGACGTCATACAGGCGCCACTGCCCACCGGCGCGCCGGCCGCCAGCACGGCCATCGGCACACCCAGCGCCGCGATGCCCGCCCCGGACGGGCAGACCCGGTACTGGCTCGATCAGGATGCCCGGCTGCACAAGCTGGTGACCCGGCTGCCCGGCGCGGGTCCGGTCACGATGATCTTCAACCGCGCGGACCGGCCGACACTACGACCGGTGGACGCGCTCGGCGGCCGCCCCGGTCTCCCCCGCGCGCTGACCGACGCCGAGCAACGTCGGCTCGACCGGCTGCCGGCCCGGCTCCGCGCCCACGGCGGTGCCACTGTGACGCTGACCGCACCGGTGGGCACGGACACGAACCTGCGGGGCGCCGGCTGGCTGAGCTGGACCGCGGGCACCGCGTACCTCTCGGTCGCCGACCTGGGCGTACCAGATCGCCGGACCCTGCTGCGCCGCGACGCCGCCGGTCTGGCCCGGGCGGACCTGCCGGCGGCCGATGCCGGTGGCGGCACCGCGGAGGCGCCGGCCCGGCCGCCGCTGCCGCCCCCGGCCGGGGGATGGCGGGTCTCCCGGTCCGCCCGAGACGACCTGAGTGTGCTGGTCGACGCCGCAATCGCCGCCGGGTCGGTCGGGCAGCGCGGCGCGGCCGTGCGGGTACGTGAGGACGTTGCCGCCGGACGCGCCGTGGACGTCATCGAGTCGGGTCCGGCCGGCGCGCGGCTGCGTTACTGGCTCGACCGGGACGGGTCGCTGCGCCGGCTCGAGTTGCAGACCGACGGCGGCGCGTGGGCACACCTGGATCTCTGGCCCGCCGTCGTGCCCCGACTGGCTGCCAACCCTCGGCCGCCCTCCCCTCGGTCTCCGACCCCTCGGCCGGGTGCCCGCTGATGCCTCAGGGGTGCCAGCCGGTCTGCGCGGCCCACTGCTCGGCCCGCAGGTACTCCTCGTCGAACCACGGGTTGCGGGCCGTGCCGGAATCGCCGGCCTCCGGTGCCGCGTCGACCAGATCCCGCTTGAGCAGCAGGTACGTGGCCCGCTGATCCGGATCGGCACGCAGGTGATCACGCATCAGCAACGCGTACCGCCAACCCGGTGAATCGGCCACCCGCACGTGCAGACGAACCGGGCGGGCCGGGTCCGCACTGCCGTGCAGCCGCTTCTCCCACCGGCCCCGGCCGGCCGGGCGCGGGTCGTCCCACCAGTGCCCCGGCACCCGCGGAAACCCGGCGCTCGCCAGCCGATCGGCCAACGGCCCGTCCGCGTCGGCGAGGCTGGCGACCGCCACCTGCACGTCGATGACGTTCTGGGCGGCCAGGCCGGGCACCGCCGTCGAACCAATGTGATCGATCCGGAGGGCATCCGAGCCGAGCGCGTGCTGGATCCGGGCGGCCAGCCGCGCGTACTGCTGCGGCCAGCTCGCGTCGGCCCCGGCCCGCTCGGCCGCGTCCGGCGGGACCACCCGCCGCTGGCGCAGGTTGTCCTCGTAGGGCACCAGCCGCTGCTTCCAGAGCCTGTCGACGGCGTCGTGCAGCGCCGTCAGGCTCCCGTCGTTGGTCAGCACCACGTCCGCGGCCGCCCGGCGGCGGGCGTCGTCGGCCTGCGCGGCGATCCTCCGCTCGGCCTCCGCACGACCCATCCCCCGGTCGCGCGCCAGCCGCTCCAGTCGCGTCGACACGGCCGTCTGCACCACGACCACCAGGTGGTACGTCGGCGCGAGACCCACCTCGACCAGCAGCGGTACGTCGTTGACGACTATCGCTTCGGGTGCCGCCGCAGCGGTCAGCTCCGCTGTGCGGGCCCGGACCCGGGGGTGGGTGATCGCCTCCAGCCGACGGCGGGCGGTCTCGTCGGCGAACACCACAGCTCCCAGTGCGGCACGGTCCAGTGCCCCGTCGGCGTCCACCACCGCGTCGGAGAAGGCTGCGACGATCTCGGCCAGCCCGTCCGTCCCCGGTGCCACCACCTCCCGGGCCACCCGGTCGGCGTCGATCAGCACCGCGCCCCGCTCGACGAGCCGCGCGGCCACCGCGCTCTTGCCTGACCCGATCCCGCCGGTCAACCCCACCTTCAGCACCCGAACAGTCAACCGGATCGACGTTCCCGCCGCCAAACCCGCCCACGTTCACGCGCACGTTCACGCCCACGCCCACGCGCACGCCCACACCCACACCCACACCCACGCCCACGCCCACGCCCACGCCCACGCCCACGCCGGCATGATCGTGCTCGAACCAGGATGTAGTGGTGTGCGGTGGCCGGGATGCCACTGCAACATGGATCGAGCGCGATCTTGGCCGTCCGTACGGGCCACCGGCCGGCCGCCTGGTGCGCCGCACCCGCCGCGGCTCAACGCGGGGCGCACCTCGCCACCCGAGGGCGGACCGCGGGTACGGCGAAGGCCCCGCCCCCAGCGATCCGGAGATCGCGGGGACGGGGCCCGTCGTCGTTCAGCGGGTCACTTACCGCCGGCGAGCTTCTCCCGCAGTGCGGCGAGCGCCTCGTCGGTGGCCAGCGTGCCGGCCGGCTCCTCGGCCTGCCGGCTGGGGGCCGGGCTGGACGAGGAGGTGGTGCCACCGCCACCGCCGCCGCCAGCGGCCGGAACGGCCGGGGTCGGGTTGGCGGCAGCCTCGGCGTCGGCGGCCCGAGAGGTCTGCACCTGCTTGGTGTGGGCCTCCCAGCGCAGACGAGCCTCGGCGTACTGGTTCTCCCAGGTCTCGCGCTGCTTGTCGTACCCCTCGAGCCACTCGCCCGTCTCCGGGTCGAAGCCCTCGGGGTAGATGTAGTTGCCCTCGGTGTCGTACGTCGCGGCCATGCCGTAGAGGGTCGGGTCGAAGTGCTCCTCGCCCTCGACGAAGCCCTCGTTGGCCTGCTTGAGCGACAGCGAGATCCGGCGACGCTCAAGGTCAATGTCGATGACCTTGACCATGACCTCGGAGCCAACCTGGACGACCTGCTCCGGGATCTCCACGTGGCGCTCGGCCAGCTCGGAGATGTGGACCAGGCCCTCGATGCCGTCGTCCACGCGGACGAACGCACCGAACGGAACCAGCTTGGTGACCTTGCCCGGCACGATCTGCTGGATCGCGTGGGTGCGGGCGAACTGCCGCCACGGGTCTTCCTGGGTCGCCTTCAGCGACAGCGAGACCCGCTCGCGGTCCAGGTCGACGTCCAGGACCTCGACCTCGACCTCCTGGCCCACCTCGACGACCTCGGACGGGTGGTCGATGTGCTTCCAGGACAGCTCGGAGACGTGCACCAGACCGTCGACGCCGCCCAGGTCCACGAAGGCGCCGAAGTTGACGATCGAGGACACGACGCCCTTGCGGACCTGGCCCTTCTGCAGCTTGTTGAGGAACTCGGTGCGCACCTCGGACTGCGTCTGCTCCAGCCAGGCCCGGCGGGACAGGACCACGTTGTTGCGGTTCTTGTCCAGCTCGATGATCTTGGCTTCGAGCTCCCGCCCGACGTACGGCTGCAGGTCGCGCACACGACGCATCTCGACCAGGGACGCGGGCAGGAAGCCGCGCAGCCCGATGTCGAGGATGAGGCCGCCCTTGACCACCTCGATGACCGAACCGCGGACGACGCCGTCCTCGTCCTTGATCTTCTCGATCGTGCCCCAGGCCCGCTCGTACTGTGCCCGCTTCTTGGAGAGGATCAGACGACCCTCCTTGTCCTCCTTCTGGAGGACCAGGGCCTCGATGTGGTCGCCAACCGTCACAACCTCGGCGGGGTCCACGTCGTGCTTGATCGACAACTCCCGAGAGGGGATGACACCCTCGGTCTTGTAGCCGATGTCGAGCAGGACCTCGTCCCGATCGACCTTGACGACGGTGCCTTCGACAATGTCGCCGTCGTTGAAGTACTTGATGGTCTCGTCGATCGCGGCGAGGAATGCCTCCTCGGAACCGAGATCGTCGTGGGTGACCCGGGTGGCGCTCGAGGGGGCCTCGATGCTGCTCGTCATGTGGGCGGTTGCTCCGGTCGGTGGGTTGTCACAGCAGGCTGGTGTGTCGCAGTGACCTGTTCGCGCCAGCGGATCCGTCGCCGGGCACACCGAACGATCGCCTAGTGAGATCATGATGTGGCTCCGTCGACCGCGCACCTGCTCCCTGCCGAGGCAACGCGATCCGCGAGCGCATCGTCTAGCCTACCGTGCGCATTACCACAGCGTGCAAGCCCTCCCGGCTTCTCTTCGTGCGATGACCTGCGAAAGCCGAACAATCGCCCGGAAAAGACCCCTGCTGTCTCCTGCGTCACAACGGCCCCTCCGGCCCCGCCGCCGCGCCCGCCCGCGAGGAGTCGCGTGGATCGTGGACGCGCCGCCGTACCCGATGGGGTGGGAGGGGCCTAGCGTGAGCGCGTGGATGACGACAGCCGGGTTACCCGGCGCCGGGTGGGTGACGCCGAGGCCCGGCGCGCCAACCGCGGCTGGTGGGACACCGACGCCGACGACTACCAGGCCGAACACGGCGCGTTCCTCGGCGACGTGGACTTCGTGTGGTGCCCCGAGGGCCTGCGCGAGGCCGACGCCCGGTTGCTCGGCGACGTGTCGGGGCGGCGGGTGCTGGAGGTGGGCGCCGGCGCCGCGGCCGCCGCCCGCTGGCTCGCCACCCAGGGTGCCCGGCCGGTCGCCTTCGACCTGTCCGCCGGCATGTTGCGGCACGCCGCCGAGGCCGCCGACCGCACCGGGGTACGCGTACCGCTGGTGCAGGCCGACGCGCTCGCCCTGCCGTTCGCCGACCGGTCGTTCGACGTCGCCTGCACCGCGTTCGGCGCGATCCCGTTCGTGGACGACTCGGCGGCGCTGCTCGCCGAGGTGCACCGGGTGCTACGCCCCGGCGGCCGATGGGTGTTCTCGGTGACCCACCCGATGCGGTGGATCTTCCTCGACGACCCCGGCGAGGGCGGCCTGACGGCAGTGCACTCGTACTTCGACCGCTCCCCGTACGTGGAGCAGGACGAGAGCGGCGTGGCCACCTACGTCGAGCAGCACCGCACCCTCGGCGACCGGATCCGCGAGCTGGTCGGCGCCGGGTTCCGGCTGCTGGACCTGGTGGAGCCGGAGTGGCCGCAGGGACACGAGGGGATCTGGGGGCAGTGGAGCCCGCTGCGCGGACGACTCTTCCCCGGCACCGCCATCTTCGTCACCGAGAAGCCCGCCGGGTGAGCGCGCCGCACCCGTTGTCCGAGGTGCGAGCCATCGATCGCCGGTAGGCTCGGCCCCATGAGCGCCGAGCCCATCCCGACATCACCTGGCCCCTGGTGTCCGGACCCGATGCGGCAGCAGCGTGCCGACTACACGCTGGAGGACCTGCTCGCTCTGCCGGACGACGCCCCCCGCGTCGAACTCGTCGACGGAGTTATCCAGGTGACACCCTCCCCCACCCTGGGCCACCAGAACATTTCCAGCCTGCTGTGGCTCTGGCTGCACAACCACGCGCCGCAGCACCTCGGCGCTGCCCAGGCCATCGGTGTCAAGCTCAGCCACAACACGAGCCGACAGCCCGACGTGCTGTTACACCGGGCCGACGTGGCGTCCGCTCACTCCATCCTGCGGCCCGCCGACGTCGTTCTCGCCGTCGAGATCGTTTCGCCGGGCACGCGACGGATCGACCGGTTCGCGAAGCCGGGTGAGTACGCCGCCGCCGGCATCCCGTTCTACTGGCGGATCGAGCAGGACCCGGTGCACGTGTACGCGTACCGGATCGGCGATCGGGTGGGGCCGGGCGGTGAGCGGCAGTACGAGCTGGTCGCCGACGGCGCCGACGTGATCGAGCTGACCGAGCCGTTCGACATCAAGCTGCCGGTCGCCGAGATCACGCCGTAGTCGTTTCGGCTTGGCCGCCCCGGGTAGCCGAGGGCCATGGCCGAACCGAGATTTCACAAGGGCGACCATGTCTCCTGGTCGGCCCACGGCAGCCGCGCGTACGGCGTGGTGCAAGGGACGATCACCGAGCGGACGCGGATCCGCGGGCGGGCCGTGAACGCGGCCCCTGACGACCCGCAGTACCGGGTCCGCAGTGGCGGCACGGGCCGCGACGTGGCCCACCGGCCCGAGGCGCTGCGCCATGAGCAGAGGTGACGACGGCCGGGACACCTACCGGGAGTTCACCGAAGCGGTGAACATGAAGCCCGGTGAGCTGTCCACATGGCTGGAGACCGACGAGTCGAAGCAGGTCGGCTGGCACAAGGGTGGTCGTGCTGGTGGCGGCGAGTCCGTCGGACACGAATCCGGGCGGAAGATCATCAATCTGCTCCGCCGCAAACGCGGTGACCTGTCCGACGGCGACTACAAGCACATGCGCAAGGTCGTCGGCTACGTGCGCCGGCACATGGCGCAGCGCCCCGCTGGCAACGTTCGCGACACCAAGTGGCGTTGGTCGCTCATGAACTGGGGCCACGACCCCCTGAAGTAACCGGCTGGTCCAGCAGGACCAGCACTACCACCCTGATTCGACATGTCACGGCCGCGACCAGGGCAACCCGGTCAGGGGTTCCGGGGCAGCCCGACCCACGCAGGGGTCAAGCCTGACCGCACGGAGTGGGTCGGGCTGCCCCGGAACCCCCACACCGCAACCACATCAGTGGTCGGCGCTGTTCCAGTCCCGACCCAGACCGACGGACACCTCCAGCGGCACCGACAACGGGTACGCCCCGCCCATCTCCTGGCGGACCAGGGCCTCCAACGACTCCCGCTCACCGGGCGCGACCTCGAAGACCAGTTCGTCGTGCACCTGCAACAGCATCCGTGAGCCCAGCCCAGCCTCGCGGAGCGCGGTGTCGACGTGCAGCATCGCCACCTTGATGATGTCGGCGGCGGAGCCCTGGATGGGGGCGTTGAGCGCCATCCGCTCCGCGATGTCCCGGCGCTGCCGGTTGTCGCTGACCAGGTCGGGCAGATAACGGCGTCGGCCGAGGATGGTGGAGGTGTAGCCGTCCTGGCGGGCCCGGGCGACCACCTGCTGGAGGTAGTCGCGCACCCCACCGAAGCCGGCGAAGTAGTTCTCCATCAGCCCGCGTGCCTCTTCGGTGCTGATGCTGAGCTGTTGGGACAGGCCGAAGGCGCTCAGGCCGTACGCGAGGCCGTAGTTCATGGCCTTGATCTTGCGGCGCTGGTCGGGGGTGACATCGCCGAGCGGCACCCCGAAGACCGACGAGGCGGTGGCGGCGTGGAAGTCGGCGCCGGAGTTGAACGCGTCGATCAGCGCGTCGTCCGAGCTGAGGTGCGCCATGATGCGCATCTCGATCTGGCTGTAGTCGGCGGTGAGCAGACACTCGTAGCCGTCTCCCACCACGAAGGCCCGACGGATCCGACGGCCCTCCTCGGTGCGGATCGGGATGTTCTGCAGGTTGGGCTCGGTGGAGGAGAGCCGACCGGTGGCCGCCACTGTCTGGTTGAAGGTGGTGTGGATCCGGCCGTCGTCGGAGACCGACTTCAGCAGCCCGTCGACTGTCGACTTCAGCTTGGCAACGTCCCGGTGACGCAGCAGGTGGGCAAGCACCGCGTGTGGCTGCTGCGCGTAGAGCCACTGCAGGGCGTCGGCGTCGGTGGTGTAGCCCGTCTTGATCTTCTTGGTCTTCGGCAGACCCAGCTCGGTGAAGAGGATCTCCTGCAACTGCTTGGGCGAGCCGAGGTTGAACTCCCGACCCACCGCCTCGTACGCGCCCTGCGCGGCGGCCTTCACCTCGGCGGCGAAGTGGGCCTCCAGCTCCGAGAGATAGTGGGTGTCGGCGGCGATGCCGGTGCTCTCCATGGTGGCCAGCACCCGCATCAACGGCAGTTCCACGCCGGCCATCAGCCGGGCGGACTGCTCTCCGTCGCGGGACAGCTCGGCGTCGATAGCGTCGGCCAGGTCGAGGGTGGCACGGGCCTGGAGCATCAGGTTCTGCTCGACCACCCCCTCGTCGCCGAGGCCGTCGAGCGTGAGCTGGCCGGACTCCGGGACGTCCACCCGCAGCTCCCGGTGCAGGTAGCGCAGCGCCAGGTCGGTCAGGTCGTAGGACCGCTGATCGGGGCGGGCCAGGTACGCGGCGATCTGGGTGTCCCGGACGATGCCGGCGAGCTGCCAGCCGTGCGCGGCGCAGGCCAGCACGGCCGGCTTGCTGTCGTGCAGCACCTTGGGGCGCTGCTCGTCGGCCAACCAGGCAGCCAGGGCGCCCTCGTCGGTCGGGTCGAGCCTTGCCGGGTCGACCCAGGCCGCCGCGCCACCGGCGGTGGCCAGCGCGAGACCGGTGATCGAGGCGGTGTGCCGGCGGTTGGGGCCGGTGTCGAGTTTGACCGCCAAGCCGACCGGGGTGCCGCTCGGAACGTGCGTGGTCAGCCACCCGGCCAGCGCGCCGGGCTCGGTGAGCACCTCGCCGGTGAGGTCGAAGCCGGACTCGGCCTCCGGCTCGACCGCCTCCAGGTACTGGTAGAGACGGTCGCGCAGGATGCGGAACTCCAGGGTGTCGAAGACCTGGTGCACCGCCTCCCGGTCCCAACCCGTCCAGCGGCTGTCCTCCGGGCGCAGCGGCAGCTCCAGGTCGGAGACGAGACAGTTGATCTCGTAGTTGCGGATCACGTCGGCGAGCCGCTCCCGCAGGCTGTCGCCGGCCTTGCCCTTGATCTCGTCGGCCCGGGCGATCACGCCCTCCACCCCGCCGTACGTGGTGATCCACTTGGCCGCGGTCTTCGGGCCGACGCCCGGGATGCCGGGCAGGTTGTCACTGGTCTCGCCGACCAGCGCGGCGAGGTCCCGGTACTGCTGTGGCGGAACGCCGTACTTCGCCTCGATCGCCGCCGGGTCCATCCGGGCCAGGTCGGAGACGCCCTTACGCGGGTAGAGGACGGTGATCTGATCGTCGACAAGTTGGAACGCGTCGCGGTCACCGCTGCTGATCAGCACCGACATGCCCTGGTCGCGGGCCTGGGAGGCGAGCGTGGCGATGACGTCGTCGGCCTCGAAGCCCTCTTTCTCGACCACCGGGATCTGCAGCGCGGCCAGGACCTCCTTGACCAGGCTGACCTGGCCCTTGAAGTCGGTCGGGGTCTCACTGCGGCCGGCCTTGTACTCCGCGTATTTGTCGGTGCGGAAGGAGTGGCGGGAGACGTCGAAGGCCACGACGATGTGGGTGGGCTGCTCGTCGCGCAGCACGTTGATCAGCATCGAGGTGAAGCCGTACACCGCGTTGGTCGGCTGCCCCGTCGTGGTGGAGAAGTTTTCCACAGGCAGGGCGAAGAACGCCCGGTATGCCATGGAATGTCCGTCAACGAGAAGCAGGCGCGGTGTCGTAGCTGTCACGGCAGCGACTCTAGCCCGCCGCTACGACAGGACGGGACACCGGCACGACGCCCGGCGCGGCCGAACAGATCGGCCGCGCCGGGTACCGGCTCAGAGCACCTTGGCCAGGAACGCCTTCGTCCGGTCGTGCCGGGGGTTGGCGATCACCTCGCGCGGCGCGCCGGACTCCACCACCACACCGTCGTCCATGAAGACCAGCGAGTCGCCGACCTCCCGGGCGAAGCCGATCTCATGGGTCACCACGATCATCGTCATGCCGTCGCGGGCCAGGTCCTTCATCACGTCGAGCACCTCGCCGACCAACTCCGGGTCGAGCGCGCTGGTGGGCTCGTCGAAGAGCATCAGCTTCGGCTGCATGGCCAGGGCCCGGGCGATGGCCACCCGCTGCTGCTGCCCGCCGGAGAGCTGACCGGGGTAGTTGCCCAGCTTGTCGCCGAGCCCGACCCGCTGGAGCAGCGCGGCGGCCCGGTCCCGGGCGGCGGCCTTGCGCTCCCGGCCCAACAGCACCGGCGCCTCGGCGACGTTCTGCAGGGCGGTCATGTGCGGAAAGAGGTTGAACCGCTGGAACACCATGCCGATCGCGCGGCGCTGGGTGGCGATCTCCTTTTCCCGCATCTCGTGCAGCTTGCCGCCGCGCTCCCGGTAGCCGATCAGGTCGCCGTCCACCCGGATCCGGCCGGCGTTGATCTTCTCCAGGTGGTTGATGCAGCGCAGGAACGTCGACTTGCCCGAGCCGGAGGGCCCGAGCAGACAACAGACCTCGCCGCTGCGGACCTCCAGGTCGATGCCCTTGAGCACCTCCACCGACCCGAACGACTTGTGCACCTGCTCAGCACGGACCATCACGCCGTCGCCCGCAGTTCCCTCGGCCTCCGCCGGTGTCGTCACCTGCGTCATCACCGACCCGCCTCGCTCGTGCTACCGCCCGCCTCCGCGGTGATCCCGCGCAGTCTGATCTTCGCCTGGGCGCTCCGGCCGAACCCCTTGGAGAAGTGCCGCTCCAGGTAGTACTGCCCGACGAGCAGGACGCTGGTCAGCAGCAAGTACCACAGGCAGGCCGCCACGTACATCGGGAAGACCTGGAAGGTCCGGTTACCCACGGCCTTGAGCTGGAAGAACAGCTCGGTGGAGACCGGCACGAAGGCCACCAGCGAGGTGTCCTTGAGCATCGCGATGGTCTCGTTGCCGGTCGGCGGGATGATCACCCGCATCGCCTGCGGCAGCACGATGCGGCGCAGGATCTGGGTACGGCTCAGGCCCAGCGCCTGCGCCGCCTCGGTCTGCCCCTCATCCACCGACTGGATCCCGGCCCGAACGATCTCGGCCATGTACGCCGCCTCGGAGAGCCCGAGGGCCAGCATGCCGGCGACGAATCCGGTGAGGATCTCCAGCGCGGAGAAGCCGAACAGGCGTGCTTCGAAGTCGTCGACTCCGAAGAGCGCGCCGATCTGCCGATCGAACGGGAGCCCGAACTCGATCCGGGCCCAGAGGATGCCGAGGTTGCCGAAGAGGATCGCCAGCACCAGCCGGGGCACCGCCCGGAAGAACCAGGTGTACGCCCAGGAGACGCCCCGCAGGATCGGGTTCTCCGACAACCGCATGATGGCGACGACAACGCCGAGACTGACCCCGATCACCATCGCGAGCACTGTCAGCGCGAGGGTACCGCGCAGACCCTCCATGATCGGCGGCCGGAACATCTCGTCGACCATGAACGCCCAGTTGAACGCCTTGTTCGTCACCAACAGGTGGACAAACATGGCCACCAGCACCCCGATCACGGCGACCGCGACCCAACGTCCGGGATGCCGGACGGGCACGGCCTGGATGGGTTCCGGCCGTGCCCGTTCGGTTGTGTCCGTTTCCGACGACATGCGTCAGCTGGCGGGGTTCAGCGCCGAGGAGGTGATGGCGCCGCCCTCGACGCCCCACTTCTTCAACGCGGTCTGGTACGAGCCGTCAGCGATGACCGCCTGGACGGCCTCCTTGAGCACCTCGGCGAAGGCGGTCTGGTCCTTCTTGACGGCGTAGCCGTACGGGGCGGACTCGTAGATGTCGCCGACCAGCTCCAGCGCGCCGTTGCTCTGCTTCACCGCGTACGCCCCGACCGGCGAGTCGGCCAGCATGGCGTCGTTCTTGCCGCTGAAGACCGCGGCCGTGGCGTCGCTCTGCGCCTGGTACTGGTCGATGGTGATCGCCGGCTTGCCGCCGGTGGTGCACTTCTTCGACCGGGCGGTGATGTCGTCGAACTGCACGGTGCCGGTCTGCACGGCGATCTTCTTGCCGCAGGCGTTCTCAATGTCGATCTTGGCCGCGTTGCCGGCCTTGGTCGCCCACTGGGTACCGGCGGAGAAGTAGCTCACCATGTTGACGCTCTTGAGCCGCTCGGCGTTGATCGTGAACGACGAGACACCGATCTCGTACTTGCCCGAGTCGACACCGGGCAGGACCGCGTCGAAGGGCGACGACTCGTACTCGGCCTTGAGACCGAGCTTCTGCGCCACCGCGTTGAACAGCTCGACGTCGAAGCCGACCACCGTCTTGCCGTCGGCGTCGAGGAACTCCGCCGGGGCGTACGTCGAGTCGGTGCCGACCTTGATCACACCGTCGGCCTTGATCGCGTCGGGCACCTTCCCGGCCAACGCCGAGTCGGCCGCCGCCGTGACGGTCGGACCGGCGCCGGGCGAGCCGCTGTTCTCCTTCTCCCCACACGCCGTCAGCGAGAGGGCGATCAGCGCCGCACTGGCGGCACCGAGCGCCGCCCGGCGGGCACCGTTGGTATTGAACATGTCTCTGCACTCCTTGCGTGAGGGGTGTGACGGCCGCTCAGGCCACGCCGAGGTATGCCTCTTTGACCGCCGGGTCGTGCAGCAGCTCGGCGCCGGTTCCGGTCTTGACGATCTTGCCGGTCTCTAGCACGTACGCCCGGTGCGCTCGGGCCAGCGCCTGCTGCGCGTTCTGCTCCACCAGCAGGACGGTGGTGCCCTGCTCGTTGATCTCCTTGATGATGTCGAAGATCTGTTGGATCAGCATCGGCGCCAACCCCATCGAGGGCTCGTCGAGCAGCAGCAGCTTGGGCCGGCTCATCAACGCCCTACCGACCGCCAGCATCTGCTGCTCGCCGCCGGAAAGGGTACCTCCGGCCTGCTTACGTCGCTCCGCCAGCCTGGGGAAGAGATCGAGCACCCGGGCCAGGTCCTCGGCGATGCCGGCGCGGTCGCGCCGGGTGTACGCCCCCATGTCCAGATTCTCGAGCACCGACATGCCGGGGAAGATCCCCCGGCCCTCGGGCGCCTGGCAGAGCCCTCGCCGGACCCGCAGGTCCGCCCGGAGCTTCGAGATGTCCTCACCGTCGAAACGGATGCTGCCGGTGGCGATCGGCCGAATCCCGGAGATCGCCCGCATGGTGGTCGACTTCCCGGCGCCGTTGGCGCCGATCAGCGCGACGATCTCACCCTCGGCCACGGTCAGGCTGATGCCGTGCAACGCCTGGATCCGCCCGTAGAGCAGGCTCACATCGTCGATCTCAAGCAACATCGTCCGGCACCCCCAGGTACGCCGCGACCACCTTCGGGTTGTCCCGCACCTCGGCGGGCAGCCCCTCGGCGATCTTCTTTCCGAACTCCAGCACGACGATCCGGTCAGTGACGCCCATGACCAGGCGCATGTCGTGCTCGATCAGCAGCACTGTCACGCCGGTGTCCCGGACCTGCCGGATGAGCTGGAGCAGTTCCTCCTTCTCCGCCGGGTTGAAGCCAGCGGCCGGCTCGTCCAGGCAGAGCAGCACCGGATCGGTGGCCAGCGCCCGGGCGATCTCCAACCGCCGCTGCTCCCCGTAGGAGAGGTTGCGGGCGAACTCGTGCAGCCGGTGCCGGATGCCGACGAACTCCAGCAGCCGCTCGGCCTTCTCCCGACCCTCGCGCTCCTCGCGCCTGTGCCGGGGCAACCGGAACAGAGCGGACAGCACACTGGTCTTGTGGTGCGCGTCCGCGCCGACCTGGACGTTCTCCAGGGCGGTCATCTCCGGGAACAGGCGGATGTTCTGGAACGTCCGGGCCATACCCAGTTGGGTGATCTGGTGGCGCTTCTTCCCGCTGATCTTGCCGCCACGGAACCGGATCTCACCCTTGGTGGGCTGGTAGATGCCGGTCATCGCGTTGAAGCAGGTGGTCTTGCCAGCGCCGTTCGGGCCGATCAGCCCAAGGATCTCCCCCTTGTAGAGGGTGAAGTTGACGTTGTCGAGCGCGACCACGCCGCCGAAGCGCAGCGTGACGCCGTCGACCTCCAGCAGCGGCTCCCGGCTGGGGACCGCCTCCATCGCGGGCGCGCCGGCCTGCGCCGGAACAGCCGGCGTCTGATCGGTGTCACTCACCGACGATCACCTCCTTGCGACGGTCTTTGAACTCCGCCGCCCGTCGTCGGTTCGGAATCAGGCCTTCCGGCCGGAAGATCATCATCACCACGAGGACCAGACCGAAGATCAGGAACCGGTACTCGTACAGCTCCACGCCGAACAGCTCGATGCCGCGGAACCGCTCGATCATGTACGCCACCAGGCCACCACCGACGATCGCGCCGACGATGTTCCCCGAACCACCGAAGATCACCGCCGCCAGGATGATGATCGAGTTGAGCAGCTCGAAGTTCTGCGAGTTGACGAAGTTCTGCTTACCGGCGAAGAGCGCGCCGGCCAGACCGGCGATCGCGGCACCCGAGGCGAACGCCCAGAGCTTGAACTTGAACGTTGGCACACCCATCAGCTGCGCGGCGTCCTCGTCCTCCCGGATCGAGATCCAGGCCCGACCGACCCGACTGTGCGTCAGGTTCCGCACACCGATCACCACCAGGATGATCAGCGTGAGCACCAGCCAGTAGTACGGCCGGGCGTCCAGCACGCCGAAGAACGGCTTGCCGTCGGCGTACTTGCCGGGCGGGTGCGGGATCTGGTTGAAACCCCGCTGGCCCTTGAGGAACTCCGAGCTGACCGCGGCGATCCGGATCATCTCGGCGAAGCCGAGCGTCACGATCGCCAGGTAGTCACCGCGCAGACGCAGCGTCGGCGTACCGAGCATCACACCCGAGAGCATTGTCAGCCCGATCGCCAGCGGCACCACGAGCAGCCACGGCCAGAGGGTCTTGAGGTTGCTGCTCGGCGAGGTCAGCACCGCGACGGTGTACGCGCCGACGGCGAAGAAGCCGAAGTAGCCCAGGTCGAGCAGGCCGGCGAAACCGACCACGATGTTCAACCCGACGGCCAGCAGCACGTAGATCGAGACGGTGAACAGCACCTGTGTGAAGTTCGCACCGGGGGTCGGGATCGGCCCGAGATACTGGTAGAACTCCCTGTTCGGCAGCGCGTAGAAGAACGCGATCACCGCGACCAGCAGCGCCCAACGCACCCAGCGCGGCGCCCCGCGCCACCGTTCTCCGGCCGCCTCGCGGCCGGAGCGCACCCTCTCCAGGACGGTCGTCATGCCCGTGCCCTCCCCAGCGATTCGCCCAGCAGACCGGTAGGCCGGAACATCAGCAGCACCACCAACACCGCGAAGGCAGCGAAGTCCTTCCACTGACTGCCGAACAGACCGGCGGCGTAGTTCTCCACCACGCCCAGCAGCAGGCCACCGATCAGCGCGCCGCGCAGGTTGCCGATACCACCCAGCACCGCGGCGGTGAAGGCCTTGAGCCCCAGCAGGAAGCCGACGCTGTAGGTCAGGGTCTGGATCCGCACGTCGTAGAGCAGACCGGCTACGCCGGCCATGGAACCACCGGTGATGAAGACCATCAGGATGATCCGGTCCTTGTTCACGCCCATCAGCGCGGCGGTGTTGGCGTCCTGGGCCACGGCCCGGATGCCCCGGCCGGTACGGCTGCGGTTGATGAAGAGGTCCAGCAGGACCATCATCAGCAGCGCCGCGCCAATCGTCAGCAGCTGCACCGAGTCGATCGGCACACCGAAGAGGTGGAACAGCGGCTTGCTGCTCACCAGACTGGGCGCGCCCTCGGGCAGTCGGCGGGTCCAGATGCCGAAGGCCTCGGAGATCGCGATAGAGGCGCCGATCGCGGTGATCAGGAAGGCCAGCGGCGGGGCGTTGCGCTTACGCAACGGCCGGTACGCCACCCGCTCGATCACCGTCGCCGTGCCCGCCGAAGCGATGGCGGCGACGATCATCGCCACCAGCAGGTAGAACAGGATCGATCCAACCCCGCTGACCTGTGAGTTCTGGTCGAGTCCAAAGCCGTTCCAGGTCCAGATCGCCGCGAACGCGCCGGCGATGAAGACCTCGGAGTGAGCGAAGTTGATGAGTCTCAGCACGCCGTAGACCAGCGTGTAGCCGAGCGCGACCAGGGCGTAGATCGCGCCCTGCGTCAGGCCGGTCGTGGTGAGTTCCCCGAAGTTGGAGAACAGTCCATTGAAGTCCAAGGGAGGGACGCTCCATCACGTCTGGAGAGAAAATTGGGGTGCGGCCGGGAGCGAGCAGCTCCCGGCCGCACCCGCGATCACAACTCAATCGCCGAAGCAGCGACCAACATCAGGACTTCGGGATCTCCTGGTCCGGGACAACCTTGCCGCCGGTGACCTTGAAGGCCCACACCTTGACCTGAGCCGGGTCCAGCTCGCCGGTCTCGGTGAACTTGTAGCTCGCCGCGACACCCTCGCCGCTGTAGCCCTTCACGAACTCCAGCAGGCCCTCACGGGTGGTCTTGCCAGCCTTGATACCGGCCAGCAGGATGTTCGCCGCGTCGTAGGCGGTGTCGCTGTAGGTGCCCGGGTCGGTGCCGTTGAGCGCCTTGAACTCCTGCACGAAGGTGCCCCGGGCCTCAGCGGCCGGCTGGCACGGGCAGGTGAGGATGGTGCCCTCGGCCGCCGCCTGACCAGCGGAGGTGATGTACGCGCCGTCGTTGACGCCGTCGCCAGCGACCAGCGGCGCGGTGACCCCGGCAGCGGTGAGCTGCTTACGGATCAGGCCAGCCTCCTGGTAGTAACCGCCGTAGAAGATCGCCTTCACGTTGGCGGCCTTGACCTTGGTGACCACGCCGGAGAACTCGGTCTGCTTGCCCTCGCCCTGGACCTTGTCCGAGCCGACAACCGCCGAGCCGAGCAGCTTCTTGACCTCGTCGGCCAGGCCGGCACCGTACGCGGACTGGTCGTCGATGACGTAGACCTTGTCGGCCTTCATCACGTTCTTCATGTAGTTGCCGGCCGCCGGGCCCTGGCTGAAGTCGTTGCCGACCGCGCGGAAGAAGGTCTTCCACTTCTGCTCGGCCAGGCTCGGCCGGGTGGCGGACGGGGTGATGGTCACCAGGCCGGCCTCGTTGAACAGCGGGCCGGCAGCCTCGGACTCACCCGAGTAGGCCGGGCCGACGACGCCAAGGATCTTGGTGTCGTCGATCGCCTTCTGTGCCAGACCAGGCGCCTGGTCCGGGCTGCCCTGCGAGTCCAGGGAGGCCAGCTCGACCTTGCAGTCGGCGTTTTCCTTGTTGTACTTGTCGACGGCGAGCTTGACACCGTTGTTCTCGTTGATGCCGAGCGCGGCCGAGCTGCCGGTCAGCGCGCCGAAGAATGCGATCTTGCTGCCGCAGGCGTCACCGCCCCCGCCTGCCGCATCGTCGCCACTGGAGCATGCGGTTCCGCCGGCGACGAGCGCCACCATGGCGACCCCACCGATAACGCGCGCGAGCTTTTGCCTCAAGGCCCGAACCCTCCTCGTCCCATGGTCCGAACCACCCGCTGGCTATTGGCCCTTGCGGGGGGCGGACGAACCAGACCGTCGTCGCCGGTCTGGGGCCGGACGTTATCCCACCGTGGAGCTGTGACGTAAGACCCAAGCGAGCGGGTTGACCGAACCGTTACACGCCGTGGCGGATTGGAAACGATCCCTGTAAGAACCTTCGGTCGTGAAGCTTTTTCACCTTCGTTTCTTCGGGGCCGGCGAGTGGGCCTCCGTCAGCTGCCGATCGAGGTCTGAAACCCCCGCCCACCAGGCACGCGACGTTTTTCCATCGTCCGCCACCAACAGCAGTCGATCTCCCGTCGAGGTCACCGCGACCGCAGTGTCTCCGCTGTCCGGTACCGGCTGCGGCATGGTCATCGCCCGCCACGACTCGCCCGCATCGACCGAGAGCCACAGTGCGTGACGGTCCCCGTCCCTCGTCACCGCCACCAACCTCTGCCCGACGGCCACCAGCCCCGCCGCCGACGCCACACCCGGTCCGGCCGCCCCGAACCTGCCCGCCGGCCGCCAGCCCTGCGCGGTCAGCCGCCAACTGCCGAATCCAGCCCGCACCGGCCCGACCGCCACCGACACGTCGCCAAGCACCGCCACCCGCTGCGCCTGCCCCCGCCCGTCCACCACCGGCAGGGCGGACCGCCGCCAGCTCCGGCCGTCCGCCGAGGACCAGGCCAGCGGCACCAGCGCGGTACCCCCGGGCGGCAGCAGCGCACCCACCATCAGCCAGCCCGACGGCACGGCGACCGCGTCGTACGCCGCCGTCCGCCCCCGCTCGTCACCGGCCAGCTCTGGTGCGCCCTCCACCAGCGCGAACCCGGCCGCATCCGGGGAGATCCAGACCGCCGCACCGTCGATCCGACTACCGGCGATCAACCAGCCCCGCGGCCCCGCCGCCAGCCCGGCCACGCTGACTGCGCGCGGCCCGGCATACCGCTCGAAGGGCGCGTCCACCTCGTGCAGCGCGCCGTCCGACGCCTGCCTCCAGGTGCCGGTGCGGGGATTGCCGTGCACGCCCCCGCTCTTCGCCCCGACCGCCGCCAGCCGTCCCTCCCGGCAGGCCGCCGCGGAGAGCACGTGCTGCTGCCCGTAGAACGTCACTGGCTCCGTCGGCAGCGGCACCCAGGAATTGGCGTCCGTGCTGCTCCAGGCGGCCGGGCGGGTCCCCCCGGCCGGATCGACCACGCCGCCGACCACGTACCACCGGTCGGCACAGGCGGTGGCGTCGCGCAGCACCGGTCGACCCGGCACACCCGGCGTGTCCGGCAGGACCACCGACTGCCAGGCCGGCCGGACCGGTAGCGGCTCCGCACAGTCGGGACAGGCCGAGACCTCACAGGCGGCCACCAGCACGGCGAGAACGCCGAGCACTGCCCCCACCCGCCGCCGCATGGATCGATGCCGGTCAGGGTGCCGGCAGGGTCACCTCGCCACCGGCGGTCTCCGCGAGGATCCGCTCGGCAACCTCTTTCATGGTCATCCGGTGGTCCATCGCCGTGCGTTGGATCCACTTGAACGCCTGCGGCTCGGTCATGCCGTACGTGGTCATCAACGCGCCCTTGGCGCGCTCCACCGACTTACGGATCTCCAGCCGGTCGGTCAGGCTCGCGACCTCCGCCTCCAGGGCCGCGACCTCCGAGTAACGCGACAGCGCGATCTCCACCGCCGGGACCAGGTCGCTCTTCTGGAAGGGCTTCACCAGGTACGCCATCGCGCCAGCCGCCCGCGCCCGCTCCACCAGATCACGCTGGCTGAACGCGGTCAGAATGATCACCGGGGCGATCCGGGCACCGGCGATGCGCTCGGCGGCGGCCAGCCCGTCCATGATCGGCATCTTGATGTCGAGGATGACGAGGTCGGGCTTCAGCTCCTCGGCGAGGCGTACGGCTGTCTCGCCGTCACCGGCCTCCCCCACCACCTCGTAACCCTCTTCGACGAGCATCTCGGCGAGGTCCAGCCGGATCAGCGCCTCGTCCTCGGCGATCAGTACGCGCCTACGCTCGGCATCCGTCGGCGTCTCAGCCACCAGCCCTACCCCCACCATCGATCACTGCACGGCTACCACCCATGCTCCCGCATGAGAGTAGTCGGGTACAGTAGGCGCCACCCGCCGGGATGGTGGAACGGCATACACGGAAGTCTCAAACACTTCTGCCCGAAAGGGCTTGCGGGTTCGAATCCCGCTCCCGGCACTTTGTCATACACGTGTTCGACGATGTGGGCGTGCATCCACCGCAGATGCGGGCACAGGCCCGCGCCCTCCGCGCTCGCGGACACAACATCCACGCAGTAGCGCGCACACTCTCCCTGCCGTACGCGACGGTCTGGCACTGGTGCGTCGATCGACCGGAACCGGTGAAGCGCGGCACGGAGCTTCGGTGCTTCCGGTGCCGGTCGGATGTCGAGAATCCGACCGACCCCGCTGCCTACGCCTACCTGCTTGGTCTCTACCTGGGTGACGGCCATCTGGCCATGTCACCAAAGGTCCCGGTGCTCCGAATCGCTTGCACGGCCACCTATCCGGATCTCACCGGCGCGTGCGAGGCCGCCATGCTCGCCGTGCTCGCCGCGCGTGTGCAGCGGATCCCCAAGCAGGGCTGCATCTCGGTCGAGAGCAGCGGGGCGCACTGGCCGTGCCTGTTGCCGCAGCACGGCCCAGGTAAGAAGCACGAGCGACCGATCGTCCTGGCCGACTGGCAGCGACCGATCCTCGAACGACACCCGGGCGACTTCCTGCGTGGACTGTTCCACTCCGACGGCTGTCGGTTCGCCAACCGGGTGACGGTGCGCGGCAAGGCTTACGTCTACCCGCGGTACATGTTCGTCAACGAGTCGGCCGACATCATGCGGCTCTGCCAGTGGAGCCTCGACCTGCTCGGCGTCACCTGGCGGATGAACCGACGCAACTCGCTGTCGGTGGCGCGACGCGACGCCGTCGCCACACTGGACCGGCACGTCGGCCCCAAGTCCTGAGCGGTACCGCGCGGATCACGCCGACCGTGGCAGCCTGACTGACGCGCGGCCGGATGGCCGGTGGCAGTGGCGGCGACAGGGGTGCGATCTGATGCGGGTGGTTGTCTTCGGTGCGACCGGGATGGTCGGCCAGGGTGTGTTGCGCGAGTGCCTGCTCGCCGATGACGTGACGGAGGTGCTCACCGTCGGTCGTCGGCCGACCGGCCGGCAGGATCCGAAGCTGCGGGAGCTGACCGTCGCGGACGTGGGCGAGTTGGAAGCGGTGCGGGCCGAGTTGACCGGTGTCGACGCGTGTTTCTACTGCCTGGGGGTGTCCTCGCTGGGTCTGGACGAGGCCGCGTACACCCGGGTCAGCTACGACTACCCCCTCGCCGCGGCGCGGTTGTTCGCGCAGGTGAGCCCGCAGCTCACTTTCGTCTACGTCTCGGGTCAGGGGACCGACTCGTCGGGTCGGGGTCGGGTGATGTGGGCGCGGGTCAAGGGTCGCGCCGAGAACGCGATCATGGATCTGCTGCCCAACGGTTACGCGGCGCGGCCGGGTTTCATCCAGCCGACGTACGGGGCGGTGTCGAAGACGCGGTGGTACCGGTTCGGCTACGCGGTCACCAGTCCGCTGTTTCCGGTGCTGCGTCGGTTGCTGCCGAATCAGGTCACCACCACCGACGGGATCGGTCGGGCCATGCTGCGGGTGGCTCGGCAGGGTTCGCCGGTGCGGGTGCTGGGCAACCGCGAGCTGCGCTGAGGCTCAGGCGATCACGTCGAGGGCGTGGGCCAGGTCGGCGCGCAGGTCTTCGGGGTCTTCGAGGCCGACCGAGAGGCGCAGCAGTGCGGCTGCGGGTTTGGCGTCGCCCTCGACCGGCCGGTGGGTGAGTGAGGCGGGGTGCTGGATGAGGGTGTCCACGCCGCCGAGGGACACCGCGTGGGTGATGAGGCGGCAGGCGCCGGCGACGGCGGCCGCGGCTGGCGCGCCGCCGCGTACCTCGAAGGCGAGCAGGCTGCCGGGTCCGGACATCTGCCGCCCGACCAGCGCCGCCGGGTCGTGCACCGAGGGGTGGTGCACCCGCTGTACGGCGGGGTGGTCGGCGAGCCAACCGGCGAGTTTCTCGGCGCTGGCCTGTTGGGCGCGGACCCGCAGCGGCAGGGTTTGCAGGCCGCGGTGCAGCAGGTAGCCGCCGAGGGGGTGCAGGATCGCGCCGGTGACCGCGCGGACCTGGCGTAGGCGTACGGCCCAGGTGTCGTCGCAGGCGACGACACCGGCGAGGACGTCGCCGTGACCGCCGATGCTCTTGGTGGCGCTGTGCAGGACGAGGGTGGCGCCGTGCCGGGCGGGTTGTTGCAGTACGGGGGTGGCGACGGTGTTGTCGACAAGCAGTGGGATGTCGCCGGCAGCGGCGGCGAGGGCGGCGATGTCGACCAGGTCGACTGTGGGGTTGGCGGGTGTCTCGACGATGACCAGCGCGGTGTCGGGGCGGATGGCGGCGGCGACCTCGTCGGGGCGCGTCCAGGTGACTGTGGTGCCGAGCAGGCCGGTGGCGAGGACGTGGTCGGTGCCGCCGTAGAGGGGTCGGACAGCGACGACGTGTCTGCGGTCGGCGCGGGCGGCGGCGAGCAGGGTGGCGGTGAGGGCGGCCATTCCGCTGGCGAAGGCGACGGCCTGGGCGGTGCCTTCCAACTCGGCGAGGGCGGTTTCGAAGCGGGCGACGGTGGGGTTCCAGAGCCGTTGGTAGACGGCGCTGCCGTCGGCGGGCAGGGTTCCGCCGGTGGCGAGTTGCTCGTACGCGGCACCGCCGTCGTCGACTGAGGGCAGCGGGTTGGTGGTCGACAGGTCGATGGGTGGTACGTGCACGCCGAGGGTGCGGAGGTCGTCGCGACCGGCGTGTACGGCCCGGGTGTCCATCGTTGTCATGGCGGTAGGGTCGAACATCTGGCGGCTGTCGGGCAACGGTTCGGCAGATGATTCTGCAAAATGAGTTGGTTTCCGTGTTGAGTTCGGGCGAGGATGGCGCAATGCCCCCTGAGCCGAATGATCTGCGGCCGTACCAGGCCCTGGATGAGGTGGACCGCGCGATCCTGACCGAGCTGGCGGCGGACGGCCGGTTGCCCAACAATGCGCTCGCCGAGCGGGTGGGTGTGGCGCCGTCGACGTGTCTGACGCGTACCCGGGCGCTGCGCGAGCGCGGCGCGATCCGTGGTTTTCACGCTGAGGTGGATCCGGCGGCGCTAGGCCTGCCGTTGCAGGCGTTGGTGTCGGTGCGGTTGACAGCGCACGAGCGGGCGGCGGTGGACGCGTTCCGGGCCCGGTCGGTGCGGCTGCCGGGGGTGGTGTCGGTGTTCCACGTGGCCGGCGCCGAGGACTACGTGCTGCATGTGCGGGCGGCGTCCGGCGACTCGTTGCGGGACTTCGTGCTGGACCACCTGGCGGTGGACCCGGTCGTGCAGCACACGCAGACCAGTCTGATCTTCGAACAGGCGCGTGGGATGGGCTGAGCGCCGGGTGAGGTGGCCGACGAAAACCCGCATGCTGGAACAAAGCCGGTCGGTGACGGGTTGGCTGACCGTGTGATCACCGTACCGTTGTCTGTTCTTGATCTTGCCCCGGTCGCCAAGGGCACCACCGCTGGCGCGGCGTTGCAGGCCACCACCGAGTTGGCACGCCGCACCGAGGAGTTGGGCTACCACCGGTTCTGGGTGGCCGAGCACCACAACATGCCAGCGATCGCCAGCTCCGCCCCCGCGGTGCTGCTGGCGCACCTGGCGGCGAACACCTCGACGATCCGGCTGGGGTCGGGCGGGGTGATGCTGCCCAACCACGCGCCGCTGGTGGTGGCCGAGCAGTTCGGCACCCTGGAGGCGCTGCACCCCGGTCGGATCGACCTGGGCATCGGGCGGGCGCCGGGCACCGACCAGGTGACCGCGCTGGCGTTGCGGCGCACCATGGAGGGCCTGTCGGCGGAGGGTTTCCCGCGCGAGCTGACGGACCTGATGAACTACTTCAGCGGGGAGAAGCCGGGGCAGATCATCGCCACGCCGGGCCGCGGTGAGCAGCCGGCCGTGTGGCTGTTGGGCTCCAGCGGTTTCAGCGCCCAGCTCGCCGGCCTGCTCGGTCTGCCGTTCTCCTTCGCGCACCACTTCAGCTCGCAGAACACCCTGCCGGCGTTGGCCCTGTACCGGCAGAACTTCCGCCCGTCGCAGTGGCTGGACAAGCCGTACGCGATGGTGGCGGTCAACGCGGTGTGCGCGGAGACCGACGAGCGGGCCGAGTGGCTGGCCGGGCCGAGCGCGCTGTCGTTCCTGAAGTTGCGTTCCGGGCGGCCGGAGCCGCTGTCCACGCCCGACGAGGCGGCGGCCTACCCGTACTCGGAGATCGAGCGGGAGTTCGTCGTGGCGCGCCGCGACGGTCAGGCGATGGGCTCGCCGGAGACGGTGCGTCGGCAGCTGACCGAGCTGGTGGAGCGCACCGGCGCGGACGAGCTGATGCTGACCACGCTGGTGTACGACGTGCAGGACCGGGTGCGGTCGTACGAATTGATCGCCGAGCAGGTGGCGGGCGGTCTGCGCCGGAGCGCGTGAAACACGATCTTCACGTCAGCGTCACCCCGCCGACCCGGACGGTGCCTAATGTTGGTGCCGGTGGTGGTACGGCATTCCCGGTCGGGACGGGTTGGGAATGCCGCGGTGTGGCGCACCGGGCCGGAGCTGAGCGGATTCCGCGGCTGCGGCCCGGTGCCTGCCACCCTAGGCGACCCCGCTCGGGACCGCCAGGGGTTGCATCAACGTAGGTAGATGTCCGGCGTCGGTGGGGTGCCCATTCCGTTGCCGATGAAGAACCCCGGGTGCGGCGGCTGGTTGTAGGCGGTGTTCTGCCACGCGATCGCCACCCGATACTGCGGATCGTGCATCAGGGTGTAGATCCGGGTGCTGGTCGGCGTGGGTGTGCTGTAGATGCGCAGCGCCCGACTGTCGGTGGTCCGCCAGATCACCTCCTCGCGCCAGTCGCCCAGGAAGTCGCCGGAGAGCGCCGGCGTCGACTTGGTGCCGTTGTTGGACGCCACACCGCTGCCGTCGAGCAGCCGGGTCTCACCACCGGTGCCGTACTTGTCGATCTTCGTGCCGTCGAGCAGTTCCCGCAGCGGGTCGCCGTCCCACCAGGCGAGGAAGTTGGCCGAGGACGGCTTGCGTCCGACGTTCTGCCCCCTGGTGTTCGCCAGTCCGGCGACCGCTGACGACCACGACTCCGCGCCAGGGCTGCCCGCCCAGATGTCCGCGGAGACGCCCCGGCCGTTGTCGCCGGACGCCGGCGTGGACCAGAGGACCTGGCCGGTCCGGGCGTCGGCGAAATAGGAGCTGGGCTTGCTGCCGTCCTCGTCGACCTTGAACACCTCCAGGCCGGCGCGGCCCGGGTCCAGGTCCCCGACGTGCATGGCGTCGCCGTGGCCGTTGCCGGTCGAGTGCAGCAGCCGGCCGTTGTCGTCGATGGTGGCGGCCCCGTACACGATCTCCTGGCGACCGTCGGCGTCGACGTCGGCGACGGAGAGCTGGTGGTTGCCCTGACCCGCGGCGGCGCCGTTGCCGGAGGAGTTCGAGTCGAACGTCCAGCGCTTGGTCAGCGTGCCGTTGCGGAAGTCCCAGGCCGCGATCACCGCGCGGGTGTAGTAACCCCGGGCCATGATCAGCGAGAGGCGTTGTCCGTCCAGGTACGCGGTGCCGGCGAGGAACCGGTCCACCCGGTTGCCGTACGAGTCACCCCAGGACGACACGGTGCCGCGCGGCGGGTCGTAGTTGACTGTGGAGGCGATCGCACCGGTCTGCCCGTTGAACATGGTCAGGTACTCCGGACCGGACAGCACGTAGCCGCTGGAGTTGCGGTAGTCCGCCGACGACGAGCCGATCAGCTGACCGGTGCCGGAGCGGGTGCCGTCGGCGGTCTTCATGGCCACCTCGGCGCGGCCGTCGCCGTCGTAGTCGTACACCTGGAACTGGGTGTAGTGGGCGCCGGCCCGGATGTTGCGGCCCAGGTCGATCCGCCACAACCGGGTGCCGGTGAGTGTGTAGGCGTCGACGTAGACGTTGCCGGTGTAGCCGGACTGGGAGTTGTCCTTGGCGTTCGACGGCTCCCACTTGAGCACGATCTCGTAGCTGCCGTCGCCGTTGAGGTCACCGACCGAGGCGTCGCTCGCGCTGTACGAGTAGCTCTCGCCACTCGGGGTGCTGCCCCCGGCCGGGACCTGCAACGGCACGTCCAGGTAACCCGCGCCGAACTGCAACGCCGGCGGTGACGCCGCCTGCTCGGCGCCGCCCACCACGGCCCGCACGGTGTACGCCGAGCCGGCCGCCGCGCCGCTGTCGAGGTAGTTGGTGGCACCGGTGATCGGACTGGCGTTGACCTTGGTGGAACCCCGGTAGAGGTTGAACGACACCCCTGAGGTCTCAGTGCCGAGCAGCCGCCAGGAGACCAGGTTGCCACTGCCGGAGCGGACGCTGACCAGCCCCCGGTCCAGCTTCTCCATCTGCAACACCCCGGCCGACGGCGGAGGCGTGGTCGGGGGTGGGGTGGTCGGCGGTGGGGTGGTCGGGGGTGGGGTCGTCGGCGGTGGGGTCGTCGGCTCGTCGGTGGGTGGGGCGCCGGTGCAGGTGGTGCCGTTGAGCGCGAAGCTGGCCGGCACCGGGTTGCTGCCGGTCCACGAACCGTTGAAGCCGAACGAGGCGCTGCCGTTCGTGGCGATGGCGGTGTTGTGGTCGACGTTGCGCGCTGTCACCTGGGCGCCGGACTGGGTGACGGCGGCGTTCCACGCCTGGGTGACCTGCTGGCCCGCGGCGTACGACCAGGTGACGGCCCACCCGTTGACCGGGTCGCCGAGGTTGGTGACTGTGACGTTGGCGCCGAAGCCGCCCTGCCACTGGTTGGTGATCTGATAGTCGATCCGGCAGCCGACGGCGGCGGCCGAGGCGACGACCGTGCCGAGGGTGCCGGCCACGACTGTGGCCGCCGTCGTGGCGGCGAGCAGGATCAGCCGATGTCTGGACGGGTGCATGCACTGCCTCCGGGATCCGGTGATGATCGCTACGACCCACCGGCCCTGCCCGGGAAGCACAGTGGACCGACCCCACCGCGACGGCGGTGGACGGCGATCTGATCGGGGTGAAACGCCCTGGAACTCACGGATCCGACTCACCGCGCATCGTAAGGCAAGCGCTTTCCGGTCCGCAACATCGACCATCATCGCTTGACTGCGGGTACCACCCTTGCCTCGGTGATCGATGCCTGATCAACTCGTTCAGATGAGCGCTCACCACATGGACCCCACCGAATTCCGTCGCGCCGGCCACGCCGTCGTCGACTGGATCGCCGACTACTGGGCGACAGTGGAGCAACGCCCGGTCGCCCCGGCCGACCCCCCGGGCACGGTGGCCGCCGCCCTGCCCAGCGAACCCCCCACCACCGGCGGCGAACCGGTCGAGGCGATCCTCGCCGACCTGGACTCGATCGTCGTACCGGGGCTGACCCACTGGCAGCACCCGGGCTTCTTCGGCTACTTCCCCGGCAACACCTCCGGCCCGAGCGTGCTCGGCGACCTGGTCAGCTCCGGGCTCGGCGTCCAGGGCATGCTCTGGGCCTCCAGCCCCGCCTGCACCGAGCTGGAGACGGTGATGATGGACTGGCTGGCCCACCTGCTGGACCTGCCACCGCGGTTCCGCTCGACCAGCACCGGCGGTGGGGTCATCCAGGACTCGGCCTCCTCGGCGACGCTCGTGGCCACCCTGACCGCACTGCAACGGGCCAGCGGCGGCCGCTGGCGGCACACCGGCATCGACCGGCGTTACCGCGCCTACACCTCCGTGCACGGGCACTCGTCCATCGAGAAGGCGGTACGGATCGCCGGGCTGGGCAGCGACGGAATCCGGTCGATCGAGGTGGACCCGGACACCCAGGCGATGCTGCCGGACGCCCTGCGGGCCGCCATCGAGGCCGACCTGGCCGCCGGTGACGTGCCGGCCATCGTGGTGGCAACCATCGGCACCACCTCCACCACCGCCGTCGACCCGCTGCCGGAGATCGGGGCCATCTGCGCCGAGTACGGGATCTGGCTGCACGTGGACGCCGCGTACGCGGGCTCCGCCGCCGTCTGCCCCGAACTCCGGTGGACGCACGCCGGCCTGGAGTACGCCGACTCCTACTGCTTCGACCCGCACAAGTGGCTGCTCACCGGCTTCGACTGCGACGCGTTCTGGGTGGCCGACCGGGCCGAACTGATCGAGGCGCTGACCGTACTGCCGGAGTTCCTGCGCAACGCGGCCTCCGAATCCGGTGCGGTGATCGACTACCGGGACTGGCAGGTGCCACTGGGCCGGCGGTTCCGGTCCCTCAAGCTGTGGTTCGTGCTGCGCTGGTACGGCGCCGAAGGGCTACGGGCGCACATCCGCTCCGGGGTGGCGCTGGCCGAACGGTTCGCCGAGCGGGTCCGCGCCGACGACCGGTTCGAGTTGGCCGCGGCGCACCCGTTCTCACTGGTCTGCTTCCGACTGCGCGCCGACGACGATACCAACGCGGCGTTGCTGGCCTCGGTGAACGCCACCGGGCGGGTGCACCTCACGCACACCCGGGTCGACGGCCGCTACACGCTGCGGCTGGCGGTCGGATCACCCCAGACCACCGAAGCGCACACCGACGAAGCCTGGACCCTGCTCTCCGATGCGGCCACCACACTGCTCACCCCCTGACCCGCCGCCGCCCCGCCGTTCCACGCCCCGTTCCCCCGTTTCTCCGCGCTCCCGGTCCCTCGCGCCCCGGGGCCCCCGGTCCCTCGCGCCCTCGCGCCCTCGCGCCCTCGCGCCCTCGCGCCGGGATCTGCGCAACTTCCCGGACGTTGCCACCTCCGACGCGCGGGAGACAGCAACATCCCCGATGTTGCGCGAATCCTGACGACGAACACCGTGTCCAACCGACCGGGGGCAGGGTTCAGGGCGCCCACCGCCGCCAAGGTCACGCTCGATCCTGGATGTAGTGGCTTCGACGAGCCGGGATACCACTACATCCAGGATGTAGCGCGATCTTGGTGACTCAACCTGGGCGATGGCGACGTTTGACCGGGGCGCGGCGGGCGCGTGGGTGGGTGAGCCCAACCCGGGGGGCGGCGTGGGGTGGGCGCAACGGGGGCCAGCGGGGGGTGGGCGCAACCGGGGGGTCGGCGTGGGGTGGGCGCAACGGGGGCCAGCGGGGGGGTGGGCGTAACCCGGGGGTCAGCGGGGGGTGGGCGTACCCGTTGCGGCCAGATCGGCCGGGGCCTCGCTGACGGACGCCGCGTCGGATGCCTCGGCGGGCACACCGGCAGCGGCGGCGGGAGCGGCGGCGGCCTCGGCGCGGGCGCGGCGGGTACGGCGTAGGGCACGGACGGCCAACACCAGGGCGGCCAGCCAGCCGGCGGCGAGCAGGGCGTACAGGGCGGGGCGGGCCGGACCGTCCAGTTCGGCGGAGCGGATCAGGGTGCGGGCGTTGGTCAGCACGATCACGCCGCCGACTGCCGCGCCGAGCAGTTGGGCGGGCACGATTCGCACCAGCCAGGCGGCCAGTGGGGCGGCGATGAGGCCGCCGATGAGCAGCGCGGCGACGGTGGGGAGCAGGAATCCCTCCGAGCCCAACCCGATCAGGAAGCCGATGCTGGCCGCGCCGGCCACGACGAACTCGGCGGTGTCGACGGAGCCGATCACCTTGCGGGGTTCCATGCGGCCGGAGACCAGCAGCGCGGGGGTGGCCACCGGACCCCATCCGCCGCCGCCGGTCGCGTCGACGAAGCCGGCGACCAGGCCCAGGGGGCCGAGGAAACGACTGCGGAGCCGTCCGCCGACCCGGTCGGTGCGCAGTGGGCGGGCGAAGCGGATCAGGAGGTACGCGCCGAGCGTGAAGAGGATGCCGGCCATCCACGGTGCGGCGGCCTCGGTGGAGATCGAGCTGAGCAGAGTGGCGCCGGCGAAGGCGCCGACAGCGCCGGGTAGGGCGATGCGGGACACCACCCGCCAGTCGACGTTGCCGAACCGCCAGTGCGCGACCCCGGCGGCGAGCGTGGTGCCGATCTCGGCCAGGTGCACCGAGGCCGAGGCTGCGGCCGGGGCGACCCCGGCGACCAGCAGCAGAGTGGACGAGGTCAAGCCGTATGCCATGCCGAGCGAACCATCGATCAGTTGCGCGACGAGCCCGACCAGAGCGAGGACCAACAGCTTGCGCACGAGCGCCCCCAGACTTTTCGGCATCTCCTATCGACTTGGTCGACAATGCGGGATGGGCCAGCCGGGGTCAAGCCCCCGATCGGTGGATGGGACGCGAACGGGCGGTGCGCCGGGTCAGCGGCCAGGTGGCGCGGGCCGGCAAACGAGCGGCGGCAATCCAGGCACGCAGGGCCAGGGGCCAGGCGACGCCAGGCCGGAAACCTGGTCGGCGTGCGGACCCAGGCGAAGAAGGCAGCGACCAGGTGGCGTGAAGCCGGGAGCGGAACCGGCGCTCAGATCCAGGCGCGCGGGTCGGCGGCCAGCTCGGTGACCCGCGCGGGCAGGGTGCCGGCGGCGACGTCGGCGACGCTGACCAGTTCCAGGATCTCCCGCTCGCTTGCCCGTAGCGCGATCCAGACTTCCTGGAGGGCATGTGCCGGACCGTGGTAGCCGAGCTGCTCGGGGCGTTGCCCGCGTACGTGGGCGAGGGGCCCGTCGATCACCCGGATGACCTCGGCGAGGGAGATCTCCTCGGCGGGGCGGGCCAGCCAGTAGCCGCCCTCCGGGCCGCGCTGGGCGTGCACGATGCCGCCTCGGCGCAGTTGGAGAAGGATGCTCTCCAGGAACTTCGGCGGGATCTCCTGGGCGCGGGCGATCTGGTCGGCCGTCACCGGCCGACCGCGCCCGGGGCCGCTGGCCGTCGCGGCAAGCTCGGCGGCCGCACGGAGGGCGTAGTCGACCCGAGCGGAGAGGCGCATGTCGGCAAGGTTAGTCGCTGGTCAACCGGGCGGGCGGGCGACCCTCGGCCGATCGGCCACGCATCGATGGAAAGTAGCGCCGCCGGCACCCGATCGGGACCGATGAACGGCCGCCGGTAGGGACCGGTGAAGTACGTCATGATCCACCGAACGGTGGCGGCCGAAATGCCGGTCCGGAGCGTCCCTATGCTGGGCGTGACTACGAATGTCTGGCCGTTTACCCGGCCGCCAGCACCATATTGATAAACACCCGGGTGTGCTCGGGGGGAAGGCAACACGATGACCGATATCGCCACACGCACCTGGGACGGCATGACCATCCCGGTGGCCGGCTCCTATCTTCTCGATCAGGCGCACAAGCGGATCGGTTTCCTGTCCCGGCACATGATGGTGAGCCCGGTGCGCGGCGAGTTCGCCGAGGCCACGGCGGAGATCTTCGTGGCGGAGGACCCGCTGCTCTCCTCGGTGACGGCCACCATCATGTCGGCCAGCATCACCACCGGAAGCGTCGACCGGGACACGCATCTGAAGAGTGCCGACTTCCTCGACGTGGAGCGTTTTCCCACCCTCGAATATCGAAGCACCGGCATTAAGTGGCAGGGCAACGAGGACCCCATATTCCAGTGGGCGCGTCTGCGCAACCACCGGTTGGGCGGACGAGGCAGAAGTCACATTGTTCCGCCGCAGTCCGACGGTATTCCCGGACGATTCGTCCTCACCGGTGAGTTGACGGTGAAGGGGATCACCCGGGCCGTCGACCTGGAGGTGAATTTTGGTGGTGCTCGTCAGGATCCGTACGGGCAGAACATCTTCGGGTTCAGCGCGACGGCAGAGATGAACCGTGAGGACTACGGCCTGCTCTGGAATGTCGTCCTGGAGAGCGGCGGGGTGCTGGTCGGCAAGACCGTGCAGATCGAGATCGCCGGCGAAGCCATCTACCAGGCCTGAACCACGTCATCCCCGCCAGTTGCCTGGCGGGGACGAGTGACGATCAAGCGGCGGAGATGAGCCAGAGCGTCAGGCTCCGACGCGGCGCAGCAGACCCTCCTGGACGGCGCTGGCGATCTGCTGGCCGTCGGTGGTGAACATCCGGCCGGTGGCCAGCCCGCGCGCGCCGGACGCCGATGGGCTCAGGCAGTCGTAGAGGAACCACTCGTCGGCCCGGAACGGCCGGTGGAACCACAGCGCGTGGTCCAGGCTCGCGCCGACCAACCCGCCCGGCCCCCACACCTCGCCGTGCGCGGAGAGCACCGAATCCAGCAGGGTGAGGTCCGAGGCGTAGGTGAGCGCGCAGGCGTGCAGCAGGGGGTCGTCGGGCAGTTTGCCGTCGATGCGCATCCAGACGCGCTGGTGCGGGTCGGCGGGCCGGTCGCCGGGGCGGACCCAGCCGGGCTCGCCCACGTAGCGCACGTCGATCGGTCGTGGGATCTGACCCCAGATGCCCAGCCGCTCCGGGTAGCGGGAGAGCCGGTCGGTCATCGTCGGCACGTCCTGCGGCGGTGGTACGTCCAGCGGGGCCGGGGCCTGGTGGTCCAGGCCCTCCTCGGCCCGCTGGAACGACGCCGACATGAAGAAGATCGGCTTGCCGTGTTGGAGGGCCACCGCGCGGCGGACCGAGAAGGACCGGCCGTCGCGGATGTTCTCCACCTCGTACGCGATCGGTTCGACAGGGTCGCCGGGGCGGACGAAGTAGCCGTGCAGCGAGTGCACGAACCGCTCCGGGTCGACGGTACGGCCGGCGGCGACCAGGGCCTGACCGGCGACCTGACCGCCGTACACCCGTTGTGGGCCGACCGGGGGGCTCATCCCCCGGAAGGTCATTTCGCCGGTCGGGTCGAGGTCCAGCACTTCCAGCAGCTGGTCCACCGCCGCCTGGCCGACCGCGACCCGACCGTCGCTCACTGCAGGGCCCGCGCCGACGCGGCGTCGACAAGCGAGCCGAGCTGGTGTACGCGCAGCGTGTTGGTCGAGCCGGGGGTGCCGGGCGGGCTGCCCGCCACGATCACCACGTAGTCACCGGGGTTGGCCCGGTCGAGGCCGAGCAGCGCCTGGTCGACCTGGCGGAACATGTCGTCGGTGTGCTGCACGAACGGCATCAGGAAGGTCTCCACGCCCCAGGTGAGGGCGAGCTGGTCGCGCACCTCGGGGACCGGCGTGAAGGCCAGCAGCGGCAGGTCGCAGTGCAGGCGGGACAGCCGTCGCACGGTGTCGCCGGTCTGTGAGAACGCGACGAGCGCCTTGGCGTTGATGGCCCGGGCGATCGACGAGGCGGCCACGGTGAGGGCGCCACCGTGGGTACGCGGGTCGTGCTGCAGGCGCGGCACCCCGATGGAACCGGCCTCGGTGGTCGTCACGATCTTGGCCATGGTGCTGACAGTGAGCACCGGATACTTGCCGACGCTGGTTTCGCCGGAGAGCATCACCGCGTCCGCGCCGTCGAGCACCGCGTTGGCGACGTCGGAGGCCTCCGCCCGGGTCGGGCGGGAGTTCTCGATCATGGAGTCGAGCATCTGGGTGGCCACGATGACGGGCTTGGCGTTCTCCCGGCACAGCTGCACGGCGCGCTTCTGCACCAGCGGGACCTCGTCCAGTGGCATCTCGACACCGAGGTCACCGCGGGCGACCATGACGCCGTCGAAGGCCAGCACGATGGCCTCCAGGTGCTCCACCGCCTCCGGCTTCTCGACCTTGGCGAGCACCGGCCGGAACACGCCCTCCTCGGCCATGATCCCGTGCACGAGCTTGATGTCCTCGGCCGAGCGGACGAAGGAGAGCGCCACCAGGTCGACACCGAGACCCAGGGAGAAGCGCAGGTCCTCGGCGTCCTTGTCCGACATGGCGGGCACACTGACCGCCACGTTGGGCAGCGACACGCCCTTGTTGTTGGAGACCGGGCCGCCCTCGGTGACGAGGCAGCGGATGTCGTTGCCGGTGACGTCGGTGACCTCGACGGCGACCCGACCGTCGTCGATCAGCAGCCGGTCACCGGGCTTCACCTCCTGCGGCAGCTTGCGGTAGGTGCAGGAGACCCGCTCCTTGGTGCCGATGACGTCGTCGCCGGTGATGACGACGGAGTCACCGGTGCGCCACTCGTGCGGGCCGTCGGCGAACCGACCGAGCCGGATCTTGGGGCCTTGCAGGTCGGCGAGGACGGCGACCGGCTTACCTGTTGCCTCCGACGCCTCCCGGACCAGTCGGTAGACCGCCTCGTGGTCGGCGTGGCTGCCGTGGCTGAAGTTGAGCCTCGCCACGTTCATGCCGGCCTCGACGAGACCCCGGATGCGCTCCGGGGACGAGGTGGCGGGACCAAGAGTGCAGACGATCTTCGCGCGGCGTGTCACGCCCATCAGGCTAGTCTCTCCTTCAGGTCGGACTCAGGGCCGACCCCTTGCAGGCAGTGGAGCAGGTGTCCAACGACGCGCGGTGCGCGTCGGGCCGGCGGGCGGAACCGCACCGGGAACGTTGTGGCGACGGGCATCAGCGACCGCGCGCCGGGAATCGTACGCCTCCGTCGGCGTGCGCTGTCGGGGTGCTCCCGGCGGCGGCTCACTCCGGGTGCCCCGAGCACGGCAGGTGACGGCTCATTCCGGGTGCTCCGGGGGCCGCGGGCGACGCCTCATTCCGGATGCCCAGAGGGTGGCAGGGTGGGCACCGCGTGCAGCAGGTCGCGGGGGTCGTAGCGGCGCTTGGCCCGGCGTAGCCGCTCCCAGTTCGCGCCGTAGGCGAGCCGGACCCGGTCGGTCTCCTCGGGGGCGAGCAGGTTGGGATAACCACCGGGCAGGGCACGCGGGGCGAGCGCCGCCGAGGTCCGCTCGGCCCACTCGCGGTGCGGACCGGCCTGGTCGCCGGGCGCCCACACCGCGATGATCTCGGCCATCAGGTGATCGGTGCGCAGCCCGAACGCCGTGTCGGCCTGTCGGACCCGGCTGGCCGCGCCGTGGAAGTGGTGCACTGCCAGCGCGGAGAACGGCGAGGTGACCTGCCGGGCCGCGTCGACGAGCGTGTCCACCGTGCCGTCGGTGAGCGCTGGCAACCACCGGGTCCGCAGCAGGTAGTGGTTGCCGTCGACCATCCCGCCGTCGAACATCCGCAGCGCGTCCGCGTACGGCATCGGGCCGATCTGGTCGACCAGCGGGGTGCCCAGCGCGCGCAGCCGGTCCATCCACTGCCCCCCGGCGTCCAGGTCGGGGCCGCTGTAGAACGGGCAGACGAAGATCACCGGCTCGCCGGCCGGGCCAGGCAGGAAGCCGGTCATCACTGTCAGCTCGTCCGGGGCCTCGGCGACCAGCGCGCCGTAGCCGCGCAGCACGGCCGGTGCCTCGGAGAGCGCGAACATGATCATGCCGGCCAGCACGCCGGGCAGCCGGTGCGCGCGGAAGCGCAGCTCGGTGACGATGCCGAGGTTGCCACCGCCGCCGCGCAGCGCCCAGTACAGCTCGGCGTCGTGGCGGGGGTCGGCGGTGACCCGGCGGCCGTCGGCGAGAACCACCTCCGCGCCGAGCAGGCTGTCCACCGCCAGGCCGAACCGGCCGCACAGCGGGCCGTACCCGCCGGCGAGGGTGAGCCCGGCCATTCCCACGCCGCCAACCGTGCCGGTGGGCACCACCAGCTCGTAGGGGCGGGCCGCGGCGAGCAGCTCGGCCGCCGTGACGCCGCCGCCGATGGTCACGGTGGCCGCGTCGGGGTCGACCTCGACGGCGCGCAGCCCGGTCAGGTCGAGCGCCAGAGCGCCGTCGCGCAGCGCCCGGCCGGCCCAGTCGTGCCCGCCGGAGCGGACCGAGAGGGGCAGGTGGCACCGGGTGGCGACGCGGACTGCCTCGGCCACCTCGTCGGAGTCCCGGCACTGGGCGACCAGCGCGGGCGTGCGCGCCACCGCGCCGTTCCAGAGCTGGGTGGTGGCGGCGTAACCGGGATCGCCCGGCTCGTGCAGCCGGTCGCCGAGCAGGGCCCGCAGTCGGGCGGCGGCTGACGCGACATCACCGGTGGCGGCGGAGATCATGGCGACTCCTCGACCGGGGCCGACCCACGACACCGGGTACGCCCCGGCGGCGGCCCGCGCTGGGCGCGACCGTAGCACCGGCGGGCGGGTGAGCGCCGTCGCCATCACGACAGCCACCGATGGACCGGTGACTCAGCTACCCGCCTTGACCAGCGGAAATTCCAGGGAGCCGGCCGGGCAGAGGAAGGTCAGCACCTCCACCCGGTAGAGCCCGGCCTGCACCGCCGGGTCGGCCTCCAGCACGCTGCGGACATCGTCGACGCTGCCGGTGCGGGCCAGCCCGAAACCGATCGGCGGGTCCGGCTCGCGCGCCGGCCCGTCCACCGAGCCGGCGACCAGGACGATGCCGCGGCGCTGCAACGCCTGCATGTGTTCGGCGTGCTCGGCCTGCAACCGCTGCACGGTCTCCGCGGGCAGGGCCCGCCCGGCCGCGCCGGGATAGATCACGATGCACTCGTACGTGTCGAGCGCGAAGTTGACCTGCGGCACTCCCATGGGTGCTCCCCTCGCCGTCGCGCCGGAACGCACCGGCTCCGGCCAGCGTCGCACGGCCACCCCGGTCGTACCGGGCGCTCCCGCCAACTCGGGTCGGCGCGCTGACGGCGTGTCCGCGCCCACAGTCGGCCGACCGGCGGCATGGCTGCGGGGTTCCGGGGGATGATCCATCGGTGGCGGGTGGGCACTTCACGCCCGCGCTGTCCACGCCCGCCACGACGAGACGATTGGGGATCGGGCAATGGCGACAAATATCAGTGAGCAGCCCGCGAAGGCGTCCGGCACGTACCGGATCGGTGGCGATGTCACAGTCAACCGGCTCGGCTACGGGGCCATGCAGATCACCGGCCCGGGTGTCTGGGGTGACCCGAAGGACCCGGCCGAGGCGGTTCGCGTGCTGCGCCGTGCGGTCGAGCTGGGCGTGACGTTCATCGACACCGCCGACTCGTACGGGCCGTTCGTGTCGGAGTTGCTGATCCGGGAGGCGCTGCACCCGTACGCCGATGACCTGGTCATCGCGACGAAGGGCGGGTTCACCCGATCCGGGCCGGGCGACTGGCGGGTGGTGGGCCGCCCGGAGTACCTGCGTCAGCAGTGCGAGCTGAGCCTGCGCCACCTCCGTCTGGACAGCATCCCGCTGTACCAGCTGCACCGGATCGACCCGAAGGTGCCGCTCGCCGATCAGCTCGGTGAGCTGGCCCTGCTGCGGGAGGAAGGCAAGATCCAGCACATCGGGCTGTCCGAGGTGAGCGTCGCGCAGATCGAGGAGTCCCGGGCGATCACCACCATCGCGTCCGTGCAGAACCTGTACAACCTGGCCAACCGCAGCGCCGAGGACGTGCTGGAGTTCTGCGAGCGCAACGACCTCGCGTTCATCCCGTGGTTCCCGATCGCGACCGGTGAGCTGGCCCGACCGGGCGGCCCGCTGGACGCCATCTCCACTGCGCACGGCGCGTCGCCCGCGCAGCTCGCGTTGGCCTGGCTGCTGCGCCGCTCGCCGGTGATGCTGCCGATCCCCGGCACGTCCTCGGTGGCGCACCTGGAGGAGAACGTGGGCGCTGCCGACGTGCGACTCACCGACGACGAGTTCGAGGCGCTCGCCAAGGCGAGCTGACCCACCGTTCCGGACGCCGTCGGGTCACCCGGCGGCGTCCGGGCCTGGCTCGCGGGCGGCGCGCAGCGCCTCGGTCGCCTGGGCCAGCAGGCGAGCGGAGTCGGTCCGCCCGCTCACCTGCAACTCCACTTCGGTGTCTCCCGCCTGGATCCGGATGCTGGCCTCGGTGCGCTGCTGGTCCACCCAGGACTGGAGCAGGTTGAACAGCCCGGGAAGCAGCCCCTGGGCGAGCACCGCGATGATCACCGCGTCGCTGAATCCCGGCCGGCCCCCGCCGCCGCCGGCCGGGCGGACTCCCGGCCGGTACTCGGGGCGGCGGTGGATCCAGGTCAGCAGGTCGACCGACGGAGGCTGGCGCTGCCGGGGGCTGATGGTCAGCCGGACGGGTAGCCGGGCTGCGGTGTCGCTGTCGGTCACGGTCTGTCTCCCGGTCAGTCGGCGGCGGGTCGGAAGGTCACGTTGTCCCCGTCGGCGGTGGCGACGCCCGTGACCGTGAACGCGGTGTCGTCAGTGAACGGTGAGCTGCCGCCGAAGTAGGTGGTGGTGCCACTGGCCTCCACCCTGCCCTGGGTCTCGGTCGGGGTGGAGACCTGGGCGCTGGCTGGGCCGGTGAGTTCCACGGCGAGCTTCGGATACTCCAGGATCTTCCAGGTGATCTTCTGGGTGGAGCCGCCGTAGTAACGGAACGGGCAGCCCGGCGGGGCGGCGACCTTCTGCTTGGCGCACTCGTCCAACCAGGCGCGTACCTGCGCCTCGACGGCCTCGGTCGCCGCCGGCTTGAGCACCGGCGCCAGTTGCAGGACGGCGGCGGTCTCCCCCGGGCCGACCAGCATCGTCGTGCTCGGCGTCTCGCTGAGCGCACTGGACGGGCCGGTCGCTGTGTAGCCGCCGGGCAACAGCACCAGCGGGGCACCCTCGGTGGCGACAGGCAGCTCCACCCCGTTGAGCCGTACCCCGGGGTCGGCGATCGCGGCGTTGAGCGGGGTCGGCCCGCCGCTCAACCGCCAGCCGTGGAACAGCCCGGCGGTGGTCTCGTCCTCGCGGCGCAGGGTGAGGGCGGCGGTCTCCCGCGCGTCACCCAGCCGGTACGCCACTGTGGCTCTGGCGCTGTCGCCGTCGCGCTCCAACGAGCTGATCTCGACGTCGGTCGGTGGTTGGTAGCCCTTGCCCCGCAGCAGTTGAGCGAGCAGCTTGGTGTCGGTGTCGCTGCCCTGGTCGGTCAGGTAGCCGAGCGCGGCCTCGCTGTCCCGATCGGCGAGCGCGGAGAAGTAGCCGTCGATCGCCGCCTGGGGCCGGAAGAACGCCCACTGCACCACGCCGAGTCCGCTGGTGCCGAGGCAGGCGGCCAGTGTGAGGGCGCCGACCAGCAGCCAGGTGCGGCGGGTGCCGACCGGACCGGAGCTGTTGAACAGCCCGTCGACGGTGACGGGCTGACCCGCCCCGGCGGGCGAACCCGCCAGCGGCGCCCGCTCCAACGCGTCGAGCCGCAGCTCGTGCGGCGGGTGGGTGGCGCAGACCGCCTCGTCCCAGCCGCTGCGGCCGGTCTCGAAGGACAGCCGTCGTTCCAGGATGCGCCGCAGGCCGTCGACGTGCCCGGTGAGCACCGCGCCGAGGTCGGCCCGGTACTCGGCCGCCCGCACGTCACGGGCGTGCAGTGGCAGCACCACGTACCGCATGGTGAGCAGCACCGGCCAGAAGAACACGAAGACCACGAAGTTGGTGCCCGGGTGTGGGAACGTCCGCATCAGCCAGGTCGGCAGGGCGTGCGCGAGGGTCAGTGGCAGGCCGACACCGCGGACGAAGGCGCTGGTGATCTCGTCCCCGGTGCGCCAGTGCACCAGCTCGTGGCTGAGCAGCGCGGCCACCTCGTCGTCCGGTTCGCCCAGCACGGCGGTGGTGACCACCACGTGCCGAGCGTACGTGCGCGCGTTGCTCAGGACCGGGTCGTCCTCCATGAGCAGCCTGGGCACGCTGGGCAGGCCGAGCCGTCGGGCGCAGTCGTCGAGCACGGGGCGCAGCCGCGCGTACTCGCGGCGGCTGGGCTGGCGCGCACCCGAGACGACAAGCAGACGGGGTTCGAGCAGCACCCGGTACAGCGTGTAGAGGACCCCGATCAGCGCCGCCGCGACGACAGTGCCAATCAGGCCGGTGAGCAGCGCGAAGGGCTCGTCGGCTACGCCCATCCAGGGCAGGGCCAGCACGGCGAGGAAGCCGACCAAAAAGCCGATGGCGAAACCGGCGATGCCGCCGAGCAACCCGCCGGAGCGGGTCAGGAACGCCTCGGTCAGCGAGCCGATGAGCGGGGCGTCGCGCAGCACCTGGGGCAGCTGGTCGTCGGCGCCGGTCCCGACGGCGAAGAGCCCGACGATGCCGAACGTGAGGCCGCCCCAGAACGCCAGGAGCAGCGCCACCGGCAGGTAGAACCAGGTCGCGAGGAACGCGCCGAGCACGCCGCGCCAGTCCCGCAGGATCCCGGCGCGCAGCCAGACCAGCGCGCTGGGATAGCCCGGTGGGCGGTCGGCGAACCCGCCGGTGGGCGGCGGGGTGTCGGCCGACGGCGGTTGGGCGGCCCGGACGTCGAGCTGCGGCACTGTCGGCGGGGTGTTCTCCGGCGGCACTGTGGGCGGCTCGGTCATGAGCGCTGCTCCCTCTCGGAGGATGGCGTCCACTGTCGGGAATGGACAGCCGGAGCAGGCTATCGAGGGCATCTGATGTCTGCCACACCGTTTGGGGGAATCGTCGCGCACCCGACACTCACCGTCGCGGGCCCGGTGCGGCGGTCCCCTCCGGGACCGCCGCAGCGCAGCGGGTCAGAGCGCGAGGCAGTTGGGTCGCACCGGGCCGTCGACCAGGGCACCACGCACGATGGTGTACGCCGTGCCGTCGAGCACCAGGCCGAGGTGCCCCACCACCCGCAGCGGGCAGTACGCCTGGATCAGCACGTTCGTCGCACCGTCGTTGACGGCGGCGTTCCCGGTCGGCCGGACCAACTCGTCCTGCACTGTGCGGATGGTGGTGTAGCGCACCGCGCCCGGGGTGTCGTCGCCGTCGTTGAGGTCGGCGAGGAACGCCGAGCCGATGCTCATCTGTTGGCAGGCCACCACGCCGGCGCAGCTGCCCAGGCCCAGGAACGCCACGATATTGGCGACGTACGTGCCGTACTGCGGTGTGCCCAGGCTGACGTAGCGGCCGACGGTGGCGGTGCCGCCGAGCCGCTTGAGGTAGTACCGGCTCACCAGACCCCCTTCGGAGTGGGCGACGACGTCCACCGTCGCCGCGCCGGTGTTGGCGCGGACCTGGTTGACGTAGCTGGCGAACGCGCGGGCCGAGGTGGGGATGTCGCCGAGGCCCAGCCCGGGCAGTTGGTAGATGAAGGCGCGGTAGCCGTCGGCGCGCAGGCGGGCGGCGATCGGCTCGTACGCGACGGCGACGCCGCTGAGCCCGCCGACCACGATGACGGGGTTGGCCGCCGCGGCGGCGGCGAAGGGTGTCGTGGGGGCGGCGGTGGCCGGGGCGGGGGCGGCGTTCGCCGTGGCGGTGGACGTGAGCAGCGCGGCGGTGGCGAGGGCCAGGACGAGGGCGGTCTTTCGGAGCAGCATCGCTGCACCTCCGGGGGGAGGCGCCCGGCGAACCGGGCAGGTGGGTGGGGGTGTCCGGTCGACCGTGCGACGATCATCCCCGCAACAATTCAGAAACGTCAATGACTTGTTACGCGTCGGTAACCCGTTGTTCCGACGGAGGCGTAAACGGTCATACCGCCACGCTCCATATCGGACACCGGCGCTGCCTGGCATGCTGTGGCCGTGGCTGTCGACGAACCCACCGAGCGCGAGCTGAGGGTGATGCCGTGGTGGCTGGTCCTGGTCGGCCTGCTCGTCGCCGTCGCCCTGGGCTGGCTGGTGCTGGACCTGCTGCTCACCGAGGCCGACCGGGCCAGCCAACCGGACACCCGCGCCACGCTGCGCATCGACGCGATCCGCACCGGCCTGACCGTCGTCGCCGGCACCGGCGGAGGGCTCGCGCTGCTGCTGGCCGCCCGCCGCCAGTGGATCGCCGAACGCGCGCAGCGGCACCAGGAGAACGTCGCCACACGGGACCAGGTGCACCGGGACCGGGTACAGGCACACGCCGAGGCGGTGGCCGAGGCCGCGCAGCGCCACCAGGAGCGGCAGTCCGGGGCCGCCGAGCACGACGCGGCGGAGCGTCGACTGACCGAGCTGTACACCCGGGCGGTCGAGCTGCTCGGCAACGACAGCGCGGCGGTACGCCTCGGCGGTCTGCACGCGCTGGAGCGCCTCGGTCAGGACAACCCGGGGCAGCGCCCGACGATCGCGGCGGTGCTCTGCGCGTACCTGCGGATGCCGGCGTCCGACGGCGAGCCGCGCGAGACGGAGGTCCGGCGCAGCGCGCAGCGCGTGCTCACCCGGCACCTGCGCGCTGACGACGCGGCCCACTGGCCGGAGCTGACGCTCGACCTGGCCGGCGCCACGCTCATCGACTTCGACGCCGCCGGCTGTACGCTCGTCGACGCGAACTTCACGGCGGCGGTGTTCACCGGTTCGACCACCTTCGCGGGCGCGACGTCGCGGGGGCGGCTGCTGTTCGGTGCGGCGACCTTCGGTGACGTGGTCTTCGACGGGCTCGTGGCCGACGGCGAGGTCGTCCTCGACGGCGTCCGCGTCGGCGGCGCGGCCAACGTCGACGGCGCCGCCTTTCCCGGCGGTCTGTCCTGTCGGCGAGCCAGCTTCACCGGCCCGACCTCGTTTCGCCGGGTGACCTTCGGCCAGCCGACCAGCTTCGACCTGACCCGCTTCGAGGACGTCACCTCGTTCCGCGAGGCCGTCTTCGAGGGCGCCCTGTCGATGGAGCACACCGAGTTCGGCCGGTCGGCCAGCTTCCACGCCGTCCGCTTCACGAACATGGCGCTGTTCCGCTGGACGGTGTTCGGCGCGGAGGCGCTGTTCGACAGGGCCCGTTTTCTCGACGCGGCGAACTTCGGCCGGGCCCGGTTCCACAGCATGGCCAGCTTCCGCGACACGCAGTTCAGCCGGCCGCCGCAGGTAGAGCAGGCCCGGGCGGTGGCCGATCCCGGCCACCGCTGGCCGGCGGACACGACAGTGGAACGCCTCGACGACGAGTGGCTGCTGCTGGTCGACCGCTGACCGGTCGGACGGTCGTCAGCGCGGCGCGGCCGACTGGGCCGTCAGCGCGGCGTGGCTGGTGGACGCAGGCCGTCCAGTGCCACGCCGAGCACCCGGTCACGCTGCTCGGGTGACGGGAACTGGGCCATGGTGAGACCACTGATCAGCCGCACCACGTCGTCGAAGCCGATGTCGCCACGGACCACACCGGCGTCCTGTGCGCGACGCATCAGCGGCTCACCGGCGGAGAAGATCTCCGCCCGGCAGCTGGTGAAGATCTCGGAGTCGTGCAGCAGTTGCTCGGCGAGCGCCCGCTTGGTGGCGACGTACGCGACGAAGCGGTGCAGCCAGGCGACGAGCGCGTCCCAGGGCGGCAGCTCGGCCAGGCCCTCGGCGGAGTGGCACAGCGCCCGGACCTCCTCGACGTAGACGGCCTCGAACAGGTGCCGGCGGGTCGGGAAGTTGCGGTAGAGCGTGCCGATGCCCACGCCGGCCCGGCGGGCCACGTCCTCCAGGGAGGCGGCGGCGCCGTTCTCGGCGAACGCCTCGCGTGCCGCCACGATCAGGGCGTCGTAGTTACGCCGCGCGTCGGCCCGCTTGGGCCGCTGGGCGAAGACCTCGGGCGCCTGCCCCGCGCTGGTCATGACGTGCGTCACCTCACTCTATTTGCATCCGGAGGACGCCCTCCGCTAGCTTAGCGGAGGCACCCCTCCGGAATCCCGGAGGGGTGCCTCCGGTTACTCTACCTCGGGACCCGCCCGATCGCCGCCTGGCCACCCCGATCGCCCGGACCCCGACAGACCACCCCGTCCGACGACGGACGACAAGCCTTCATTCCCGTACGTAATCAGGGAGTTTCCTCTCGTGGCAGTGACCTCCCGACGCAGCTCGCGTCGGCTCACCTTCACCGTGCTCGCGGCCGGCGCCGGGTTCTTCGCGATGCTCCAGTCGCTGATCACCCCCGTGCTGCCGACCATCCAGCAGGACCTGCACACCTCCCAGAACACAGTGACCTGGGTCCTGACCGCCTACCTGCTCAGCGCGTCGATCTTCACGCCGATCCTCGGACGCGTGGGCGACATGATCGGCAAGGAGCGGATGCTCGTCGTCTCGCTCGCCGCCCTCGCCCTCGGCTGCCTGCTCGCCGCCATCGCGCCGAACATCGGCATCCTCATCCTCGCCCGGGTCGTACAGGGCATCGGCGGAGCGGTCTTCCCGCTGTCGTTCGGCATCATCCGCGACGAGTTCCCGGCCGCGCGGGTCTCCACCGCGGTGGCCGCCATCTCGGCCATCGTCGCCGTCGGCGGCGGTCTGGGCATCGTGCTGGCCGGCCCGATCGTCAGCACGCTGGACTACCGCTGGCTGTTCTGGATCCCGATGATCGTGGTCGGGCTGACCGCGGTGGCCGCGCACCTGTTCGTGCCCGAGTCGCCGGTCCGTACCCCCGGTCGCATCGACTGGCGCGCCACAGTGCTGCTCTCCGGCTGGCTGGTCGCGTTGCTGCTGCCGATCAGCCAGGGCGCCACCTGGGGCTGGACCTCCACCCGGGTGCTCGGTCTACTGGCGCTGGCCGTGGTCCTGCTGGTCGGCTGGCTGGTCACCGAGCTTCGCTCCAGCAACCCGCTGATCGACATGCGGATGATGCGCCTGCCCGGCGTGTGGACCACCAACCTGGTCGCCCTGCTCTACGGCGCGTCGATGTTCTCCATGTACGCGTTCCTCCCGCAGTTCCTGCAGACCCCTACCGCCGCCGGTTACGGCTTCGGGGCGAGCATCAGCCAGGCTGGTCTGCTCATGCTGCCGATGGTCAGTGCGATGTTCGTCGCCGGCGTCATCGCCGGGCGACTCCAGGCCGTCTTCAGCGCCAAGGCGCAACTCGCCACCGGTGCCACCTTCAACGTGGCCGCCTCCGCGATGCTCGCCACCGCACACGACACCCGCTGGGAGGTCGCCATCGCCGGTGGCCTGGTCGGCCTCGGCATCGGCCTGGCCTTCGCCTCGATGGCCAACCTGATCGTGGCCAGCGTGCCCGCCAGCCAGACCGGCGTGGCGACCGGCATGAACGCCAACATCCGCACCATCGGCGGCGCGATCGGCGCCGCAGTGGTCAGCGGCGTGATCACCGCCAACCCGCAGGCCAACGGCCTGCCCAGGGAGGCCGGCTTCACGATGGGGTTTCTCGTCCTCACGGCGATCGCCCTGGCAGCCGCGCTCGCGGCCCTCGCCGTCCCGTCCGCCCGGCGGCCGTCGGCCGGTCGCCGGCCGTCCGCCGCAACGATCGTCGAGTCGGAGCTAGCCGGCGAGTTCGCCACCATGCCGGCGACCCGCTGAGGAAACGTGTCGCAGCCCGGGCGGTTCGCCGCCCGGGCTGCTCCACGTCCAGGAGTACGCTGGCCGCTCCCCCACCCACCGACAGTCGTCTTTCAGGATGCGCCCATGTCCGAGTTGCTCACCGCCGACCGCATCGAGGAGATCGGCGCCCTCGGCTTCGAGAGCCCCGACCCGGCCGCGCTCGTCGCCGAACTGGTAGGTGCCGTCGACGAGGGTCGGGTAGCGGACCCCGACGACACCGGGTACGCCCTGCTGGTCGCCGCGGACATCCTGGAACAGGCCGGTGACCTGGCCGACGCGCTCGCCCTGGCCACCCGCGCCATCGCCGAACAGCCGGACGACAACGCGTACGCCCGAGCGGTGCGCGGCGGTCTGCTGCTGCGCCTCGACCGCTCGGACGAGGGCATGGCCGAGCTGACCGCCCTGCGTCCGCTGCTGGAGACCGATCCCGCGGCCACGTACCTGATCGACGAGCTGGCCGAGTCCGGCCACGGCGACACGGCGTTGGAATGGCTCACCGGGGCACTGGACGCCATCCTGGAACGGACCCGCACCCAACAGCACGAATCCGAGGACGCCCAGGACGAGGCCGCCGCCATGATCTACGGCCTGGCCCAGCGACGCCACGACCTGCGCGAAGAGCAGGGTCTACCCCACGACGAGTACGACAACCTCGCCGACCGGCTGCGCGCCGCGAGCACCCACGCGCTCGACGCCCTCGACGACGGCCCGGCGACGCTGCTGTTCTGGCCGCAGGCGGAGTTCACCGCGCTGCTGCTGCGCTGGCCCACCCTGGTCGACAGCTACCCCGCCACCTGGGACGAGCACCGCGCCCAGATCGAACGCGCCCTCGTCGACGCCTCCGGGATGGGCGGCGCGGACCTGGGCGTGGTCGTCGGCACGGTCGCCGACCTGGCAGCCTTCGCCGAACGCACCGACAGCGACCCCACCAGCGAGGAAACCCTCGACGAGTACGCCGACAGCCTGGACGAGGCCGGCGTGAACGCCTGGCCACCCGGCCGCAACGACACCTGCTGGTGCGGCTCCGGCGCCAAGTACAAGAAGTGCTGCCTGCCGCGCTCGCGCGGCTGATCCTCCCCCGCCGGCTCGGTCCCTGCGGCCCCGGGTGCCTGCGGCCCCGGGAGGCCATGTCCCTGGAGAGCCTGATGCCTGTGAGTCATCACGATGACTCACAGGCATCACGTTCGACCACAACCGCCGGCACCCTCTTGCGCGCCGGCCACCGCATGAGCCCCGCGTATGATCGACACCCCGTTCGACCGTCCGGGCTCGACGATGGAGGCGATGGCGTGACCACACACGAGCAGCACGAGACGGTCGAGGACAGCCCTGTCGGCTGGGTCGCCAGCCACATCCGGCGCTACGTGAAGACCGACGGCGCGGACGGGGGCACCTTCCACGGCGTACCCTCGTTGCTGCTCACCACCCGGGGACGCCGATCGGGCACGCTGCGCCGCACGGCCCTGATGTACGGGCGCGACGGCGACAACTATGTGCTGGTGGCGTCCAACGGCGGCGCGGCCAGGCACCCCGCCTGGTACCTGAACCTGAGCGCCGACCCGGCGGTGGAGATCCAGGTCGGCGCGGAGCGGATCGTCGGTCGGGCCCGGACCGCGACCGGCGACGAGCGCGTCCGGCTGTGGCCGGTGATGACGAAGGTCTTCCCGACGTACGCCCGCTACGCGAAGGAGACCGACCGCGAGATCCCGGTCGTCGTCATCGAACGCGAACCCGCCATGGATTGACACCTCTGGTCCGGCACGGGGGTGTCGCGCCGATCAGCGGCGGATTCGAGCCGTGCGACCAGGGCGTCTGTGACGAGCGGAATCGCACGTCGCACTGGTGGTTGGTGGGTTGCTCTGTCACCACCCGTGGTCAATTGCCCAGCGCTCGGACCTTGGCGATCGTCTCCTGCACATGCTGCTTCGCGGGGTCACCACCCTGGGACGCCTGCGCGAGCGCCTGACGGTAGGAGTCGATCATGCTGATCAGCGGACCGGCGGCCACGCCTTCCAGCGCACCGGCGACGAGTGCCCGCGCCTCGGCCGCGTCCTGTGCTGCCGCTGCGGTCTTGGCCTTCGCCTCGTCCAGCTTCTGCGACGCCGCCGCCAACCTCGCGATGATCTGTGCTGCGCTCACGCGCACCTCCCCGTGATCGACCATCGCCTCCGCCACCGCACCGGCAGAGACCACATGGGAGCGTACGAGATCCGCGCACCCAGCGCGACCGGCCGCCCGCTCCCGCGTCGCCTCGTGGGCAGTGGTCCCTCCACGCGAGCAACCGTGCCCCGACCGAGTCCGTGTGGCGACCGAGATCTTGGACGGTTTCCGTTAGCTCGTAACGGAAACTGTCCAAGATCTGGAGCGACGCGGGACAGCTGAGGTCGGGGTATCCCGATGGCACGGATACCCCGACTTCCGTGGAACCGAGTGGATCATGCCCTCCGGCGGGCCCGGACGGCCAGGCAGGGGGCTACGCCGACGGCGGGCCGCTCTGCGCCCGGCTGATCAGGTCGTGCAGCGGCTTGGTGCCGCTGCCGACCATCACACCCGTCACCACGGCGTCGACCCAGACTGCCACTCCGTTCCAGTCGGCACCGGCGACCGCGTGCAGAACGTAGAACCCGCCGGCGCTGGACGCCACTGTGGCCAGGCCGCTGGCGAGGCCCCACGCGACGATGGTGCGGTTCGCCTTCGCCCGCGCGACCTTGGCGGTGGCCACGGCGATCGCCTCGCGGTCGGCCTCGGTGGGGCCGTCGGCCCGGCTGGTCACGTCGGCCACCGTCCGGGAGAGCGCGGCCTCGGCGGCGCGTCCGGGAAGCCACCGCGAGAACGGTTCCAGGATCCGCTCGACCGCTGCGGCGAAGACCAACAGGGTGAGGAAGACACCTGTGGTGTCCTCGGGCTGGATCTTCGCCGCGGAGGCGCCGCTGCGCCAGATCAGCCAGCCCCCTACGGCGCCGACGGCGATCAGCCCGAAACCGGCGACCACCGCGCCCGGGCCGGCCTGCTGTGATGCCGTGACGACCGACGGCCCTGACTCCTGTTCGGAGCGAGGCGTCGCCGCTTCGGCGTTGACCGGCGGCGAAACGGCGATCCCGCCCCCTGCCGGCATCGGCTCAACCTCGGTGGACGTGTGTCCCTGCAATTCCCTGACCAACCTTTCGACCTACCGCTCAGGAGACGCCGAGGTGTGACGATCCGGAGCCCCGGCAAGCGCATTGCGCACCGATAGCGCTCGGGGCGCGAGACTACGGCACCGAGGCGGACACAATGGATGGCGGCGTCGTGTGCCCAGGTGGCCTGCCCGGCACGAACACGCTGACGACCGGCTGCGCGGCGAAGCGCAGACCGGATGTCAGGTCAGTCATCAGCGCAGGCCACGGACCATCAGCAGGTACGCGCAGTAGGCCATCGGCACCACCAGGAAACAGATCAGGAAACCGAGCGGCAGATATCGCGGCGGGGTGCCGGCGACCATCGCGGGCCGCCCCCACCGGCCCAGCACCAGGTAGCCGCCGAAGAACGCCACCGCCGGCAACCCCGCGCAGATCCACGCGCCGAGGGTGAACCCGTCCACCAGACCGACCCCGGAGGCGAGCACCAGGATCAGCACGAGCACCCCGGCCGCCGCGCCGCACGCGGCGTAGACGGCGACCGCCCGCGCCAGCGGCGACCACGTCGGCAGCAGCGCTGGCCGCTGGGCCAGCAACTCCGTCTGCTGCCCATGCCGGTCGGCCTCGTCGGCCATCCGCCGGGCCAGCTCCAACTCCACCGCCGGGTCGGCCGCCGCCACGCGCTGCGCGGGCACCCCGCCGCCCGCCGGGCTCCCCGCCGTCGGCAGCGCCAGCCGCGCCTCCCCCGCCGCCAACTGGGGGTACGCCCCGACCCCCGCCCGCCCCGGCGCGCCGGCTGCGCCGGCGACTTCCCCGTCCCCGGTTCCGGGTGCGGTGGGAGCGCCGGCAGCGAAGGGCGGGCCGGAGCTGGGAGCGGTGGGCACCCCGGCGCCGGACGGCGGGCTGGGCCAGGCGGCGGTCTCACCCGGCGTCCCCGGGGCCGGGGCAGGGGCAGGGGGTGGTTGGTCGATGCCGATGGCGCGGCCGAGCTGGTCGAGGCGCTGGCCCTGGGCGGTCAGCCGCTGCTGGAGGTAGTCGACGGCGGCGTGCAGGTCGCGGCGGCGCGCGGATTCGGCGGCGGCGTGCTGTTCCCCGGCGCGGTGCTGGGCGGAGAGTTGTCGGGCCAGCGCCGCGTACTCCTCGAAGGACACTGTCACCGCTCCCCGTCCGGGTCGTGCCCGTCGCCGACGAACGGAACGATCAGCCGGGTGCGCTGGTCGTGCCGGTCGATCAGCAGCGCCCGGTCGGGGCGGGGCGTGTAGGCCAGGTCGTGCGCTCCGAGGTGCATTGCCAGCTCGGCGCCGGGCACGTTGAGCGCGACCAGGCAGGCGACGTCGTCGCGGTTCTGGGTGCCGCCGAGGTCGTCGGCGAGCCGGCGCAGCCCCCGCCACCAGCCGAGCAGATGCACCCCCTGGCCGGGGCCCTGACGCAGGACGGTACGCAGGTCGTCAAGGCCGGAGCGGAACGTGGCGGGGTCGGTGGCCCCGAGGACGGGCGCGGCGGCGTCCATGCCGAACACCACAAGGTATTCGCGGCCGGTGGGCTCGGCGGCCAGCGCGGCGATCCGGTCGCGCAGCCCGGCGGCGTCGAGGCGCTGCACCGGGTGGCCGGCGGCCCGCAGCAGCGTTTCGGTGTCGTCGGCGACCGGGTCGGCGGCGGTGACCAGGCAGGCCAACTGGAAGCGGGCGTCGCCGGGGGTGTGCTGGCGGGCCAGGCTGAGCGTCGCGGCACGCAGCACGTCCGCGCCGGCCGGTGCGGTGCCCACCACGGCGAGGTGCCGGCCGGGGGTGGTGTCCATCAGGAACAGTGCCGTGGTGCCGTGCACGTCGACGGTTCGGCCGACCAGGGCCATCGGGCGTCGACCACCGGGACGCAACCCGGCGAACGTGGTGTCGTCCTCGATCCGTGCGGCTTCGTACCCCTTGAAGACCGCTGGGGGCCGCGAGCCCGGCGGGCGGGCCTGCCACAGGTCGTGGCGTAACGCGGCGAGGTCCGCCGTGGCGGCGTGCGCGTCGGGGAAGCGCAGCACCGTGTCGGCGCCGACCGCGCCGGCGGCGGTGTTGACCACCGCGGAGCCGACCGGTAGGGCCGCGGCGGCGGCGTTGAGCTGGTCGAGCACTCCACCACCGCCGGGCAGCGCCACCCGCAACGCGAACTGCCCGAAGATCGCCTCGGCCCGACCGTAGAGGGCTTCGATGCCGGTCATGCTCTGGCTGGCGAGCACCAGGTGGATGCCGTACGAGCGGCCCTTGCGGGCCAACTCCTCCAGCAGGTCGACCGACTCGCGGGCCAGCGGGTCGTTGCCGGCGAGCAGCACGTGGAACTCGTCGATGACCGTCACGATGCGCGGCAGCGAATTGTCCCGGGGCAGGTCGGCGAGCTTGGTGACGCCGTGCCGTTTGAGTGCTGTGGCCCGGCGCTGCGCCTCCCGGCGCAGCTCACGCAGCACGGCGAGACCGTACTCGCGGTCGGATTCGATGCCGACGGCACGGGCGTGCGGCAGCCAGGACGGATCCCGACCGGTGGGCACGAACTCGGTGAAGCTCACGCCCTCCTTGAAGTCGAGAAGGTAGAGCTGCAACTCGGCCGGCGAGTAGCGGGCGGCCAACCCGTAGAGGACGTCGAGGAGGAAGACCGTCTTGCCGGCGCCGGTGCGCCCACCGACCAGCCAGTGTGGGGTGGCGTCGTCGAAGGCGAGCGTCAGCGCGGTGCCGCCGGCCCGGCCGATCACCGTGCGCAGGCCGTTGCCGGCGGACTCGGCCCAACGCCCTTCGGGCAGCAGGTCGGTGAAGGGCAACGCGTCGGCGCGACGGGTGGCGGTGCCGAGGTGCTCGGCGAGCGCGCGTACCGAGGCGGGCGGCGGGTCGCCGTCGAGCAGGACGGGTACGGCGAGCCCGCTGCCGTCCGCGCTGAACGGGGTGCCGGGCGGGTCGCCGACGTGCGCGTACCCCTGGTTGAGCCGCACCGCTGTGGTGCCGCCCAGCGGCGGCGCGGTCTCGCCGGGCAGCCGGGACGGATGGCCGGCGAGCAGCACGCACACGGCGGCCGCCGGGCCGGCGTGGGTGAGCGCGGCGAGCCGGGCCAGCTCGCGCGGCGGCGGCGCGGCGGTGGCGACCACCACCAGCAGGCGACGGGCGGCGGGCTGACAGTGCTGCGCGGCGCGGGCGTGCTGCTCGGCGGCGTCCAGCAGCGCGGCAACCTCGGCCTCGCCGGTGGCCGGCGGGTCGAGCACCCCGGCGTCGAGCAGTGGTCGCAGTGGGCCGAAGGTGGCGCCGAGCGCTGCGGTGTCGATGCCGGCGACGCGGACCTGACCGGCCGGTGCGGTGGCGACGAGCCGCAGCACCAGCGCCCGCAGCAACCCGGCGACCTGCGGGTCCCGGGCGTCGGTGTCCACTGCGAGGTGGTGGCCGCCGCCGAGCGGGACCAGCACCGGAAAGGTGCCGTCCGCTGTGGACGCCTCGCCGATCCGCACCGCGGCCGGCTCGTCGGTCAGCGGGGTGACGCCCGGGGCAGGGGTTGCCAGTGCACCGCCGAGGCGGGCGAGGCGGGTCACCAGGTCGTCGGCGCCGACCGGCGCGACGGCGGTCGGCGCCGCCCCCAGGACGCTGCGGGCGGTGTCCAGATGTGCCCGGGCCGCCCGGTGAGAGTTGACCGCCTGCCCGTACGCCGACGCGAGCCTGCCCACCCTCTGCCCCCAACGCCACGGCCGCCTGGTCCCAGGAACCCTAACGGACACCGACGGCACGCGGACAGTCCTGCGAGGACGTGTCACGCCGGACCGGTCAGGCCGGGCCGCACGCCGCCGGGCCGGACCCGTCGGCGGCCCCGCAGCGGAACACCTCCACCGGTGCCGTCGCCACGTCGGGCACCTGCTCCACCCGCATCAGGGCCAGCCGCTTGTCGACCGGCTCCCCCGAGTCGGGAGTGAACCGGATCAGCCCGGCCACCCCCGGGTAGCCCTGACCGGCGTTCTGCCGGAGCACCTCCGCGTGCACGCCCACCGGGTTCACCGACTCCGGCTCCCAGCGTTGCCGGGGGTCGGCGTGGTGCAGTCGGGCGGCGAGGCTCTCCACCGCCCGGACCAGCATCATCGACGCGTCGTAGGCCAGGCTGACGCGCTCGCCGACCTGTTCCTCCGAGCCCGGCCGGCAGCGCGGCGGGTCGAGCAGGTCGTCGGCCTGGATCCAGGACAGGAAGCTTGCCCGCGCGTCGTCGTCGCGCCGGTCCTGGGCGGCCCGCAGCGCCGCGCAGGTGGCCAGGGCCGCCTTGGAGACGTACGTGACGGGCAGGTTCCCGGGCGCGGCGGCGCGCAGACCCGGGTTGGCCATGTACCTGTTGGCCGAGTCGTCGGCGACGAGGTGTCGGGGCGGGTTGCCGCCGCACTCGCGCAACGCCCGCAGGAAACCGTCGAACTCCGTCCATCGGCCCGCGTAGAAGAGCATCCCGGGGTAGCCGCACTCGTCGGTCAGCCGCTGCCCGGTGCGCCACTCGTCTAGGCGGGTGATCCGGGTGCCGAACTGTTGTCGGAGCCCGTCGACGAGGGTGCCCACGTAGAGGTCCTCGGTGAGCGAACTGCCCTCCAGGGTGGTGTAGAAGACGTGCGCGTCGTTGACCTTCAGCACCTGCTTGGCGTACGCGTCGACAAGCTTCACCTGGTCCTTGTTCGGTGCGGAGATCTGGAGGTAGAGGCGGGAGTTGGCGTCCATCCTGTCGGCGGAGAGGGTGGGCGCCAGCACCGGCAGCCCGACCTGGTTCAGCTCGCGCAGCGCGCGGGCGGTGCTGGTGCGGCTCTCCACCAGCCCGACCACCCCGAGCACAGTGGGGTCGTCCCGGGCCAGCTCGGCCAGCATCGCCACGGCGCGATCGGCGTAGATCATCTGGCGGCCACCGTTTGCCACCACGATCCGCAGCAGCGCCGCGCCGTCGGCGCCGGCCGACTCCTTCAGCAACGCGTACTGGGCGGTGGCCATCCCTTCGAGCTCCTCGCGCTCGGAGACGTACGACTCCTCGTCCGCGCGGGTCCGGTTGCCGGTGAGGGTGCCGAGGTAGACCAGGGTGAGGAAGGGCCGTCGTCGGTCGCTGCGCTGCCAGACCTCCTCGGCGGCGCGGTTCTGCGCGAAGATGCGCTCTTGAACTGTGCGCAGCCGGTCCTGGCCGGGGTCGTTGTTGAACACCTGGGCCGCGCTGTCGCTGTAGCCGACACACTCGCCGCTGCCGACCACCTCGACCGAGACCTTTCCGGTGAGCGAGGGGTGACAGCCCGGCCCCAGCGGCTGGCCACCCAGAGGCCGAGCACCGCCACCAGCACCAGGCACAGCGCCGTCGGTAGGAAGCGCCGCGACCACCACGGCGGGTCGGGCGCGGAGAAGGGCCGCAGCCCGCCACGTGACGGTGGGCCGGTGTCGGTCTCGTCGGGGCGCAGCGCCACCAGCCAGGTGGCCGGGCGGCGCAGCCGTCGCATCTCCGGCAGCGCCCCGGCCCACTCGTCGTACGCCTCGTCGGCCTCGGTCAACGGGTGCGGTTCCGGCAGGTCCGGTGGGGGTTGCCCACCGGACGCGACGATCAGCAGCGGGTCGTTGCGGCCGGTCTCGGTGCGGACGTCGCCGAGCAGGCGGACCAGCTCCCCGCCGACGTTGCCGGGGGCGACGTGATCGATCAGCAGAGCCGGGTACGCGGTGCGCCGCCAGTCCGACGGGCGCCAGGGCCGACGCCGGTACGCCTGCCGCAGGTCCTCCAGGAACGCGTGCAGCAGCAGCTTGTTGACCTGGTCGGGTTGCTCCCCGTCGCGCCAGCCCGCGGTGAGGCGCTCGGCGAAGCCGAGGAAGGTGACCGACTGCCGGGGCGCCAGATACTGCTGGCGCATGAACCAGTTGTAGTGCCGCCCGAGCACCGGCACCCGACCGGAGACGGCAGCCCGGAAGACCACCCCCGGCACGGCGCGACGGACCAGCCAGAGCAGCACCTGGGAGGCGATGCTGACCGCGTCGCCGCCGGAGGGCAACGCCTCCGGCGTGCGCGGGCCCCTGCGGTCGCGCAGCCGGCGGACCAGTGCCGCGCGGCTGTCGTCGGCGTCGATGCCCAGGTTGAGGCTCTGCTGCATCAGCCAGTCGGCGAGCGGATAGTGCCGGAAGCGCAGCCGGGCGGCGCCGAAGGCCTCCAGGGAGAGCTGCCGGTGCAGCTCGCGCAGCAGCGCCGGCACGTCCCCCGCGCCGGGCGACGCGTCGGCGTCCAGCACGGCGTGCGGGACCCGCCGCCGGGGGCCCTGGCCGAGGAACCGGCGCAGCGGCACCATCAGATCCGCGGTGTCGGAGCGGACCAGCCACACCAGCGGGAGCCGGCGGTCGCCGCGACGGGGTCGCCGCAACAGCCGGGCGAGCAGCGCGAACAACTCCAGGCCGCCGGCCGGCAGCCGTTCCCGACCTGCTGTCGCCTGCCGTTGGCCGATCACCTCTCGCCTGGGCAACTCCGAGCGCCGCACGTGTCACCTCCGATCAACACAGTGTGACCTTGCGGTGCAACGCACGCCAGGGGGCGACGACCGACGATGGGTGTGGCGACCGGCGACGTTCACAGTTGTCGATTAAGTTGGCCTGGCGAACACCCGATGGAGGGAGTCCACCCCGTGCGACGAGTCCTCACGGCGGCCACCACCGCCCTGACCCTCACCACCGCCGGCACCATGCTCGCCGGCACCCCCGGCCAGGCCGCCCCGACGGGCTGGGGCCGTCCGGTCGTCTCCGCAGCGCCGCAACCCGGCGCGCCCGGACTGGGCGACAGCTACTTCCCCGACTACGGCAACGGCGGCTACGACGTCGAGCACTACGACGTCCGGCTGCGCTACGAACCGGCCACCGACCTGCTCACCGGCACCACCACCATCCTCGCCACCGCCACTGAGGACCTCTCGACGTTCAATCTGGACTTCCTGCTCGACGTCGAGTCGGTCCGGGTGAACGGTTGGGCGGCGAGCACCAGCACCGCTGGGGCGCACGAGTTGGTGGTCACCCCGGCCCGCACCGTGACCCGGGGCCAGCAGCTCACCATCGTCGTGCGTTACTCCGGTGTCCCGTCGGAGGCCCTGGTCAACGGCTACACCGCCTGGACGCGTACCGACGACGGCGCCCTCGCCGTCGGCGAGCCCGAGTCGGCGTGGTGGTGGTTCCCGAGCAACGACCACCCGCTGGACAAGGCCACCTACGACATCTCGGTGTCGGTGCCCACCGGCGTCGAGGTGATCAGCAACGGCGTGCAGCCGAGGCCGCCGCTGGCCGAGGCCGGCAACCGCACCCGGTGGATCTGGCGGACCACCTCCCCCACCACCACCTACCTGGCCTTCATGGCCATCGGCCAGTACGACATCGTCACCGACACCGCCCCGAGTGGCCAGCCGGTGATCAACGCGTACAGCACGTCGCTGGGGGCGCTCGGGCCGGCCGCGCGGGCCAGCATCGAACGGACCGCCGAGATCGTCGACTGGGAGAGCGGGCTCTTCGGCCCGTACCCGTTCGAGGCGCAGGGCGGCGTGGCCGGGCCGGTCGACGGGATCAGCTTCGCGCTGGAGACGCAGACCCGCCCGGTGTACGGGCCGGGCTTCTGGCGACGCGGCGCCAACACCTACGTGGTGACGCACGAGCTGGCCCACCAGTGGTTCGGCGACTCGGTATCGGTGGCCGACTGGCGCAACGTCTGGCTCAACGAGGGCTTCGCCTCGTACGCCGAGTGGCTCTGGTCGGAGGAGCAGGGCGAGGGCACCGCCCAGGAGGTCTTCGACTTCGCCTACGCCAGTTACCCGGCCGACGACGGGTTCTGGCAGGTGCTGCCCGGCGACCCGGGCGCCGCTCGGATCTTCGACAACGCCGTCTACGACCGGGGCGCGATGACCCTGCACCAGCTGCGGCTGGCGGTCGGCGATGACGCGTTCTTCGAGATCCTGCCGACGTGGACGGCCGAGCGCCGGTACGGCAACGGCACCATCGAGCAGTTCCAGGCACTGGCCGAGCGGATCTCCGGACTGGACCTTGACGACCTGTTCACCACCTGGCTGTTCACCGCCGGCCGGCCCGACGTGGCCAGCGCCGCCCGTAAGGCCGCTCCGCCGACCGAGCCCAGGTCCTGGGACAAGATCCGCGAGTCGCACCACCTGATGTCGCACTAGCCCCACCCGCCCGCGTCGATCATGGACTTGTGGTGCCTCACAGATGAGGCAAGGGCGTACCTTCTGCCCACCACAACTCCATGATCGACCGGCGGGGTCGGAGCAGCCTGGCCGGCGGCAGGGTTTACGGGGTTGAAGCTCCTGCCTCTTCGACGGCGCGGATGTGCCGGTACGCGAACCAGAGCGGCGGGAACGCCCCGACCGCGAAGGACAGGTCGACGACAGTCCAGAACCAGGGGATGTCCCGGATCGGGCCGCAGATCAGCGCCAGCGGAATGATGCCCGCGCAGGCGATCATGCCGACCTGCACCACCCAGACGTTGCGCACCGGGTCGCGCAGCGGCCCCCAGAAGGCCACCGCCAGCACCAGGTGGGCGAAGGCCAACCAGTCGGTGCCGTAGAGCAGGAACGGGTAGTCCTCGCCGGCCGTCACGAGCCCGGTGTGCACCCGCTCGATCCAGGCGACAAGCGCGGGCAGTTGGCCGGCGAGCGGGTCCAGTGCGCGCAGCAGCCAGCGCACCTCGATCTCCAGCGGAAACGCTGTGACACCGCTCAGGAAGAGCCCGATCAGCACGACCCACAGCCATCGGCGAGTCCGCCGTAGGCGTTCCTCGATCTCCATGATCGCAGCGTAACGATGATCTTCGTGTCGCCCTGTCCCGGAAGCCGGCCGCCGAGGGTGACAGCTGTCTCAGCGGTTCGTTACCGGCCCGGCGGTGACCAACTCCCGGAGCCGCACCCCGCCCGACCGCACCGCACCGGCTTCGGCGGGCGCGATGACGCAGACCGCACCGGTGGGCCGGACCATGCGGGCGGCCCGGAACGCCGCTCGTCGTACCGGATGACGAGGTCGCGGAACGACGAGCGCGAGGGTCGCCGCGCGGCCGCGCTGCCGGTCCAGGGCGACGCCCGCCGCCGTCGTGGCGATCGCCGCCGCGGCGCCGGCGAGGACGAGCGTCTGCCGGGGCCCGGCGTGTTCGGCGAGCCAACCGAGCAGCGGGGCGCCGACCGCGGCGGAGACCGAGCCGGTGACAGCCAGGGCGGCGAGCACCCGGCCCCGCATCGCGCCGTCGGTGTCGAGCTGGGCGCGGGTGCCGACTGTGGTGTCGATGACCACAGCGGCGGCGGCGATCGGCAGGATCACCGCGGCGAAACTCCAGGTGCCCGGTGCGAGGCCGGCGACGATCTGCAACCCGCTGGCGAGCAGGCCCGCGACGACAAGCGTCCGGTAGCCCAGCGAACGCCGCCGGGCCGCGACGAGCGCACCCACCACGGTGCCGACAGCGAACACCGTCGACAGCAGGCCGTACCCGGAGGCCCCGGCGTCCAGCGGCCCGTCGCTCATCGCGGCCATGGTCACCTGGTAGTTGCGGCCCAGGCTGCCGAGCACGAACGACAGGGCGAGCGCGAGGAGCAGCACCGGCTGCCCGCGCAGGTAGGCGAACCCGGCGCGGACACCGCCCCGGGTCCGCCCGGCGTCCGGCACCGGGAGGCCGGGCACCGCTCCCGGGCGTACGGCGAACAGCGCCACCACCACGGCGGCGAAGCTGGCCGCGTTGATGCCGAACAGAAGGGCGGGTCCGACGGCGGCCACCACCACCGCGCCGAGGCTCATGCCGAGGATGCGGCCGGCGGAGTTGGTGAGCGAACCGAGCGCCAGCGCGTTGCCCAGCGTCTCCCGGTCGACGAGGCTGGCGGCCCAGCGCCCCATCACCGGGCCTTCGATCGCCGAGACGGCACCGGTGGCCAGCGAGATCGCGAAGATCAGCGGCAGGCCGCCGACCCCGGTCAGGGCGACCGCCGCCAGTCCGGCGGCGAGCGCCGCGTGGGCGCCCTGGGCGGCGATCAGCAACGGGCGGGCGGGCAGCCGGTCGGCCAGCACGCCACCCCAGACGCTGAGCAGCAGCGTGGGCGCCGCCTGGAGCAGCACGGCGAAGCCCATCGACGTCGCCGAGCCAGTTTCCTTCAGGACATACCAGTTGACCCCGAGGACCTGCATCCACGTGCCGATGACGGAGACGAAGCCGGCGAGCGCCCAGATCCGGTAGTTGCGGTGGCGCAACGCGGCGAAGGTGGCACCTCTGGCCACGACGAACCTCCAGCAATCGGCAGCATGCTCACTCAGACCGATCGCGGCGCGGTTCGGCAGCCGACAAGTCTTGCCGGCTTAAACCTCTTTGCCCACATTTGTGAGCGGCTTCACCAGCGGGAATGCCCGGCCGGTGCGGCGGCGGACCTGCCGCACCGACCAGACAACCGCACCTCAGCGAGCGGCGAGGGCCTGCGCGGCCGGGCCCACCGGGGCCGGCAACGCACCGACACCGCCCAGATAGCCGTGGATGGCGGCGGCGACCGCCCGCCCCTCGGCGATGGCCCAGACGATCAACGAAGCGCCCCGGTGCATGTCACCAGCCACGAACACCCCGTCGGCGTCGGTCTGCCAGTCGTCGCGAGCGTCGATCGCGCCCCGAGGGTTGCGGGCCACACCGAACTGGGCCAGCAGCGGCTGCTGCTCGGTGCCCTCGAAGCCGATCGCCAACAGCACCAGATCGGCCGGCAACTCCCGCTCGGAGCCCGGCACCACAGTGACGACCCGCCGGCCGTCGCGCTTCTCCACTGTCACCTCGGCGATCCGCACCGCCCGCACCTGGCCGGCACCGTCGTCAACGAACTCCTGCACCGCCACGGCGAAGACCCGCTCGCCGCCCTCCTCGTGCGCCGGGTAACTGCGCAGCACCCACGGCCAGGTCGGCCACGGATCCCGTGCCTCGTCGCGCTCCTGCGGCGGCTGCGGGTACAGGTCGAGCTGGTGCACGCCCGCAGCGCCCTGACGGTGCGCGACGCCGAGACAGTCGGCCGCCGTGTCACCTCCGCCGATGATCACCACGTGCTTGCCGGCCGCGTCGATCGGCGTGCCGTCCGGCAACACCGCCGGCGCCAGCCGACGCTCGGCGGTGGCCACCACGCCGGCCTGGTCGGTGGCCGCCGTGGCGACCGCGCGATTCGCCGCGACCAGGTGCGCCATCGCCTGGTGTACGCCCCGAAGCGCCCGCCCCGGGGTCTCGGGGGTGTCCCGGCCCTGCAACGCCCCACAGGCCAGCAGCACCGCGTCGTGCTCGGCGCGCAACTGCTCGGCGGTGACGTCCACCCCGACGTTCACGCCGGTGCGGAAGCGCACCCCCTCGGCGGTGAGCTGGGCCAGCCGGGCATCGATGTGCCGCTTCTCCAACTTGAAGTCGGGGATGCCGTACCGGAGCAGGCCACCGATCGCGTCGTCGCGTTCGTACACAGTGACCGCGTGACCGGCGCGGGCCAGCTGCTGGGCGGCGGCGAGGCCGGCGGGCCCGGAGCCGACGACGGCGACCGACCGGCCCGACGGCGCCGGCACCGGGTGGGGGGTGAACCCGCGCGCCGCGGCGGCGTCGGCGATCTCCACCTCCACCTGCTTGATGGTCACCGGTTGACCGCCGGAGATGCCGAGCACGCAGGCCGCCTCGCAGGGCGCGGGGCAGAGCCGGCCGGTGAACTCCGGGAAGTTGTTGGTGGCGTGCAGCGACTCCACAGCGGCGTCCCAGTTGCCGGTACGCACCAGGTCGTTCCAGTCCGGGATGCGATTGCCCAGGGGGCAGCCGTCGTGGCAGAACGGGATGCCGCAGTCCATGCATCGGGTGGCCTGCTCACGGACCAACTCCTCGCCGGCCGGCGGGTACACCTCCCGCCAGTCGCTGATCCGCACCGGCACCGGCCGGCGGGCCGGCAGCCGCCGGTCGTAGCGCAGGAAACCGTTCGGGTCAGGCACGTGCCACCTCCTGGGCAGCCACCCGCGGGGCGGGCGGCACCGGCATCGCCGGCACAGCGGGCGCGGTCAGTTCCGTCATGACCGCGTCGTCGACGTCGCGGCCGGCTGCTTCGGCAGCCCGCATGATCTCCAGCACCCGGCGGTAGTCGCGGGGTACCACAGCGGTGAACTCGGCCACCGCCTCCGGCCACCGCTTGAGCAGCTCCTCGGCGACAGCCGACCCGGTCTCGGCCACGTGCCGTTGGACCAGTTCGTGCAGGAGCGACTGCTCCTGCTCGCCCAGCGGCAGCAGGTCGACCAGCTCCGCGTTGACCCGGGCCCGGTCCAGGTGGTGCACGAACGCCGTGCCGCCGGACATGCCCGCGGCGAAGTTCCGGCCGGTCGCGCCCAGCACCACCACAGTGCCGCCGGTCATGTACTCGCAACCATGGTCACCGACGCCCTCGACAACGGCGACCGCGCCGGAGTTGCGCACCGCGAACCGCTCCCCCACCCGGCCGCGCAGGAAGACCTCGCCCGCAGTGGCCCCGTACAGGATGGTGTTGCCGGCGATGATCTGGTCCTCGGCCCGCTGCCCCGGCTCGGCGTCCGGGTCGAGGAACGGCGCGGCGGCGTCCGGACGGACGATGAGCCGACCCCCGGAGAGGCCCTTGCCCACGTAGTCGTTGGCGTCGCCGTGCAGGCGCAGTGTCACCCCGCGCGGCAGGAACGCGCCGAACGACTGCCCAGCCGTGCCGTGCAGCACGAACTCGATGGTGTCCTCGGGAAGACCGGCGCCACCGAAGCGACGGGTCACCTCACCGCCGAGCATCGCGCCGACGCTGCGGTGCTCGTTGCGCACCGCCACCTCGACCCGCACCGGCGCTCCGTCCGCCAGAGCCGGACGGGCCAACGCGATCAGCTCGTTGTCGAGCGCCTGCTCCAGGCCGTGATCCTGGGCGCGGACCCCGCGTCGGGCCGCGCCGGCGGGCAGCTCCGGCAGGTGCAGGACGGGCGTCAGGTCCAACCCGTGCGCCTTCCAGTGCGTCACCGCGGGGGCCACGTCGAGCAGCTCCGACTGCCCGATCGCCTCCTCGATCGACCGGAAACCCAGCTCGGCCAGGTACCCCCGGACCTCCTCGGCGAGGAAGAGGAAGAAGTTCTCCACGAACTCCGGCTTGCCGGTGAAGCGCTCCCGCAGCACGGGATTCTGGGTGGCGATGCCGACCGGGCAGGTGTCCAGGTGGCAGACCCGCATCATCACGCAACCCTCGACGATCAGCGGCGCTGTCGCGAAGCCGAACTCCTCCGCGCCGAGCAGCGCCGCGACCAGCACGTCCCGGCCGGTCTTGAGCTGGCCGTCGACCTGCACAGTGACCCGGTCGCGCAGCTTGTTGAGCAACAGCGTCTGCTGCGCCTCGGCCAACCCCAGCTCCCACGGGGTGCCGGCGTGCTTGAGCGAGTTCATCGGGGAGGCGCCCGTGCCGCCGTCGTGGCCGGAGATCAGGATGACGTCCGCCTTGAGCTTCGCCACCCCGGCGGCGACGGTGCCGACGCCGACCTCGCTGACCAGCTTGACGTGCACCCGGGCCGCCGGGTTGACGCACTTCAGGTCGTGCACCAACTGGGCGAGGTCCTCGATGGAGTAGATGTCGTGGTGCGGCGGCGGGGAGATCAGACCCACGCCGGGGGTGGCGTGCCGGGTCCGGGCGATCCACGGCCAGACCTTGTTACCGGGCAGCTGACCGCCCTCGCCCGGCTTGGCGCCCTGGGCCATCTTGATCTGAAGGTCGTCGGCGTTGACCAGGTATTCGCTTGTCACACCGAAGCGGCCACTGGCGATCTGCTTGACCGCCGACCGGCGGGCCGGGTCGTGCAGCCGCTCGACGTCCTCGCCGCCCTCACCGGTGTTGGACTTGCCGCCGAGGCGGTTCATGGCGATGGCGAGCGTCTCGTGCGCCTCCGCCGAGATGGACCCGTACGACATGGCGCCGGTGGCGAAGCGCTTGACGATCTCGGTGGCCGGCTCGACCTCCTCGATCGGCACCGCCGGACGGACCCCGGTACGCAGTGTGAACAGCCCGCGCAGCGAGCCGGCCTGCGCGGCGAGCGCGTCGACCTTGGCGGTGTACTGCCGGAAGACGTCGTACTGCCGGCTGCGGGTGGCGTGCTGGAGCAGGAAGACCGTCTCCGGGTTGAACAGGTGCAGCTCACCCTCGCGACGCCACTGGTACTCGCCACCGACCTCCAACCGGTCGGAGGTGGCGGTGCCGGCCGGCGGCCAGGCCAGCGCGTGCCGGGCGGCCACCTCGGTGTGCACGCCGGCGAGACCCACCCCGCCGATGCGGCTGGGGGTGCCCCGGAAGTAGCGCTCGACCAGCCGGCTGTCCAGGCCGACCGCCTCGAAGACCTGCGCACCGCAGTACGAGGAAACCGTCGAGATGCCCATCTTGGACATGATCTTCAGGACGCCCTTGCCGAGCGCCTTCGCGTAGTTGCGCACCGCCGCGGCGGGCTCCACCCCGGCCAACGTGCCAGTGGCGATCATGTCCTCGACCGACTCGAACGCCAGGTACGGGTTGACCGCCGCCGCGCCGTAGCCGATCAGCACCGCCGCGTGGTGCACCTCCCGGCAGTCCCCGGACTCGACGATCAGCGCCGCCCGCGTACGGGTCTGCTCGCGGACCAGGTGCTGGTGCACGGCCGCGGTGAGCAGCAGCGACGGGATCGGGGCCAGGTCGGCGTTGGAGTCCCGGTCGGAGAGCACCAGGATGCGCACGCCGTCCTCGATCGCCTCGGAGACGTGCCGGCAGATCTCGGTCAGCCGCGCCTTGATCCCGGCGGCGCCCTCCCGGATCCGGTACAGCCCGGAGACCCGGACCGCCTTGAAGCCGGGCAGGTCGCCGTCCTCGTCGATGGAGAGGATCTTCGCCAGCTCGTCGTTGTCGATGATCGGGTGCGGGAGCACGATCTGCCGGCAGCTCGCGGCACCCGGGTCGAGCAGGTTGCCCTCCGGCCCGATCGTCGACGCCAGGCTGGTCACCAACTCTTCGCGGATGGCGTCCAGCGGCGGGTTGGTGACCTGGGCGAAGAGCTGGTGGAAGTAGTCGTAGAGCAGCCGCGGCCGTGTGGACAGCGGCGCGATCGGGGTGTCCGTACCCATCGAACCGAGCGGCTCGGCGCCGGTGCGGGCCATCGGACCGAGCAGGATCTTCAGCTCTTCCACCGTGTAGCCGAAGGTCTGCTGCCGACGGCGCACCGAGTCGTGCGTGTAGACGGTGTGCTCGCGGGCCGGCAGGTCGTTCAGCTCGATCAGCCCGGCGTGCAGCCACTCGCCGTACGGCTGGGCCGCGGCCAACTCGGACTTGATCTCCTCGTCGTGCACGATCCGCCCGGCCACTGTGTCGACCAGGAACATCCGGCCCGGCTGGAGCCGCCCCTTGGCGACCACGTGCGCCGGGTCGAGGTCGAGGACGCCCGCCTCGGAGCCGAGCACCACAAGCCCGTCGTCGGTCTGCCACCAGCGCCCCGGGCGCAGCCCGTTGCGGTCCAGCACCGCCCCGACGATCTCGCCGTCGGTGAAGGCCACCGACGCCGGGCCGTCCCACGGCTCCATCAGGCTGGCGTGGAAGCGGTAGAAGGCGCGCTTGGCCGGGTCCATCCCCGGGTCGTTCTCCCAGGCCTCGGGGATCATCATCAGCACCGCGTGCGGCAGGCTCCGCCCGGCCAGGTGCAGCAGCTCCAGCACCTCGTCGAAGTTCGCCGAGTCGGAGGCTGCGGGGGTGCAGACCGGGAAGACCCGCCGGATGTTCCCCGGCACGTTCGGCGAGCGCAGAAGCGCCTCGCGCGCCTGCATCCAGTTGCGGTTGCCCCGGATCGTGTTGATCTCGCCGTTGTGGGCGATGAACCGGTACGGGTGCGCCAGCGGCCAGGACGGGAAGGTGTTCGTGGAGAAGCGGGAGTGCACCAGCGCGATCGCGCTGTCCACCCGCTCGTCGCGCAGGTCCGGGTAGAACGCCGGCAACTGGTCGGGCGTGAGCATGCCCTTGTAGACCATGGTGCGGCTGGACAGCGACGGGAAGTACGCCGGAACACCACGCTCGGCGGTCTCCCGTTCGGCCTGCTTGCGCAGGCAGAACGCCACCCGGTCCAGGTCGAGGCCGCGCAGCGGGGAGCCGGCCGGTCCGTCGGGCGCGTCGGTGAGGCGGTGCGCGGCCAGGAAGAGCTGCCGGACCCGGGGCATCGCCGCCAGGGCGGTCTCGCCCAGGTCACTCGGGTCGGTCGGCACGTCCCGCCAGCCGAGCACGTCGGCGCCCTCGACCAGTGCGTACTTCTCGACCACCCGGCGGGCTCGCGCCTCGGCGGCATCGTCGTCGGGAAGGAAGACCAGCCCCGTGGCGTACTCGCCGGCCGGAGGAAGCGCGACGTCGGCCACCGCGCGCAGGAACGCGTCGGGCACCTGGATCATGATGCCGGCGCCGTCGCCGGTGTTCGGCTCCGCGCCACGGGCGCCCCGGTGGTCCAGCCGACAGAGCGCGCCGAGCCCATTGGCGACGACCGAGTGTGAACGCCGGCCGTGCAGGTCCGCCACGAAGGCCACGCCGCAGGCATCGTGCTCCTGCGCTGGGTCGTAGAGGCCCTGGGCGGACGGATGGGGGTGGGGCGTCGGGGACGCCTGTGGGCTGTGCGGGTGCGGCTGTTCTGTGTCCGCGTACGGCTGAGCCACCGGGCCTCCTGTCGTCACTCAGGTTGGATCATGGTGGGGACGACGTCGGCCCGTGGGTCTATTGAGTCTACGTTAGGGCCGGGGTCGCACGGCCACCCGAGATTGATCACACCGTCCACTGGCTGGGACGTGTAGTCTCGCGCGGTGGATCCGCTACACAAGCACGTCTTCGACCGGTTGGAACGCTTCTACGACGCGGTGCCCCGCGACGTCGCCGGTGCGGAGGAGCATGGCGCGCTGGTGTTGTTCGTCCGCGAAGGCGCCGGGTGGCCGTTCTACGCCCGTCCCCGGATCGACGCCACTGAGCCGCCGTCGCTGGCCGACGTGGTCTCGGTTCGCGAACGCCAGCGGAAGCTGGGCCTGCCAGAAGCATTCGAGTGGGTGCACGAGACGACCCCGGAGTTGCTGGCGGTGGCCCGCTCGGCGGGGCTCAGCGTGCTGGAGGCGCCGCTGATGGTGCTCGACCCGAGCGCGCTGCCCGACCCGGCGACGCTCTCCGACGCGGCGGTGCGGGTGCTGGCAGCTGACTCCCCCGGCTTCGCCGCCGATGTCGCCGCACGACGTGCGGTGGCAGCGGTGGCATTCGCCGCCGCCGGCACCGCGCCCGGCGAGGCGGGCCCGGCCGAACGCGACGCCGCCGTCACCGAACTCGAACTGGCCGCGCTCGACGAGGAGCGTGCCCGGATCGCCGACGGGCGACGGATCTCCGCGCTGGCCGGCACGCCGACCGAGGGCGCGCTGGCCAGCGGCATGGCGATGCGGGTGGACGACGTCGCGGAGATCGCCGGGGTGGCCACCCTGCCGTCCGCCCGGCGACGCGGGCTGGGCGCCGCGCTCACCGCCACCCTGGCCCGGGAACTGCTGGCCGCCGGCACCGAGTTGGTCTTCCTCTCCGCGGGCAGCGAGGAGATCGCGCGGGTCTACCTGCGGGTCGGCTTCCGCCGAATCGGCACCGCCTGCATCGCCGAACCCGCCGCCCTCATCCCCTGACCTGCCCCACTGCGCTGACCTGCCTAGCGGCCGAGGTCAGGTCGGTGGGCGCCACTGGGCGGCGGAGGCGGCGGCGCTGGAGAGCAGCCGGGAGTTGATCGTGCCCAGCGCGGCGTCCCGGGCGCGCAGCGCCAACCGGCCCCGGGTCTGGAGCACCGCCGACATCCGCCGGGTCTGGCGGACCACCGTCGCGGCCCGGGGGCGGCGCACCCGGTCGTACGTCTGCACGGCGTCGGGCAGCCGGGCCTCCCGCAGCAGCGACGCGAGCGTCGCGGCGTCCTCGAACGCGAGGCAGGCGCCCTGCCCGAGGTGCGGCGGCATGGCGTGCGCCGCGTCGCCGAGCAGCACCACCCCACCGGGCCCGACCGGAAAGCCGTACGCCCGGGGCAGCGGGCGCAGCTCACGAACCTCCTGTTGGACCAGGTCGGCCGGGTCGGTGGCGTCGAGCAGCGCGCCGACCGGCGCGGGCCAGCCCGCGTACCAGCGGCGCAGCAGGGCGAGTTGGGTCTCCGGTGGTTCCGGGCGGGGCGCGCCGGCGGCGGTGGCCACCCAGTAGATGCCGCCCCTGGTGGACCCGCCCGAGGAGCCGCGCTCACCCAGCGACGCGGCCACGAACCGGTAACCCGCGCCGAGAATCTCACCGGCCAGCGGCTGATCGTCGGGGAGCCGAGGTGCCTGGTACCACGGGATGACAGCCCGCCAGGCGGCGCATCCGGAGCTGACCACCCGGGACTCGGGCGCGAGTTGGCGGCGGATGCCGCTGTCAGTGCCGTCGGCGGCCACCACCAGATCGGCCTCGATGGTGTGCCGCCCGTCGCTGACTCCCGGCCGCTCGCCCGGCTCGACGCGGACGTGGCGCACTGTCACCCCGGTCCGCAACTCGACCCGTTCGCCGAGGCCGGCGATCAGCGCGTCGTGCAGATCCTCCCGGTGCACCACCACCGGCATCCGGTCGGCCGGGATGGGTCGGGGCTGCACGAGCCAGTGCCCGTCCGGGCGACGGACCCCGCCGTCGGGCAACGGGGTGGCGATGGCGGCCAGGCCGGCGCCGAGGCCGAGGGCCTGGAGCGCGCGGACGCCGTTGGGCCAGAGCACCACCGCGGTCGGCTCGGGGCGGATCCGTTCGGCGCGTTCCAACACTGTGACCTGCCAGCCGGAACGGGCCAGCGCGCCGGCCACCGCGAGGCCACCCACCCCTGCGCCGACCACCACCGCGCTTCGCATCGGTGCCGCTCAGCTGTCCCGGTCGGCGGGACGCGCGCCGGTAGCGTCAGCCCGGTCGGTGCGGGCGGCGGACGGATCGTCCACCGGCTCGTCATCGCTCGACGTGAGGTCGGCGGATGCCGTGTCGTCGGACGGCTGGTCATCCTCGGGCCGGGAGTCGTCGTCGGTCGCCGGCGGTACGACGCCGGTGTCCTGCCAGACCGCGTACTGCTCCTCGCTCACCACCCGGTAGCCCTCCGGCGCGGCAGCCCGCGTGGGGGTCTCCCGCTCGGACAGGTCGACCTGGGACAGGTCGGACGTGGGGGGCGGGGTCGTCGTCGCTGCCGGGCCGAGCGGGATCAGGTAGTCCCGAGGGCCACGCACCCGTACGAAGTAGATCAGGGCGCCGAGGAAGACCACTGCGGCCGTCCAGACGTTGAGCCGGACGCCGAGGATCTGGTTGGCCTCGTCGGTGCGCATCAGCTCGATCCAGAACCGGCCGACCGTGTAACCCATCACGTAGAGCGCGAACGCGCGGCCCCGGCCAAGCTTCAGCCGGCGGTCGAGGATCAGGACCAGAGCTACGACGCCGAGGTTCCACAGCGCCTCGTAGAGGAAGGTCGGCTGGTAGAGACCCGGTTCGAGGATCGGCTGCCCGGCGTCGTCGCGGAGGGCGTGCCCCGGGTTGTCCGGGTCCATCCGGTGGATCTCCAGACCCCACGGCACTGTCGTCCGGCCACCGAAGAGCTCGTTGTTGAACCAGTTGCCGATCCGGCCGACGGCCTGGGCCAGCGGCAGCCCGGGGGCCAGCGCGTCGGCCAGCACACCGAACGGAATGCCGAGCTGTCGGGCCGCGATCCAGGCACCGACCGCGCCACCGGCGACCGCGCCCCAGATGCCGAGACCGCCCTCCCAGATGGCGAACGCCTTCATCGGGTCCCCACCGGCGCCGAAGTACTTCTCCGGTGAGGTGATCACGTGGTAGATCCGGGCGCCGATGATGCCTGCGGGAACCGCCCAGACGGCGATGTCGAGCACCGCGCCGGGCGCGACGCCGCGCTGCCGCAGCCGGCGTTCCGTCACCCAGCAGGCCAGCACGATGCCGGCGATGATGCAGAGCGCGTAGGCCCGGATCGGCACCGGCCCGAGCTGCCAGACCGCGGTGCTGGGGCTGGGCAGGGCCGCCTGGGGAGAGAGCGAGGCGAGGGTCACGGGTGCACACGCTACCGCTGCACACCCCCACAGCGGCACCCCGGGCCGCTGGAGGGCGCATCCCGGTGACTTCTGGTTTGCACCGCCGTAGGCTCTTTGTCCATGAGCGCGCTCACCTGGGCGGTCGCCGCGGTCGTCACCGACGACACCGGTCGGGTGCTGCTCTGCCAGCAAGGTCGGGGTGCCCGCCGCTACGCGTTGCCCGGCGGACGACTGCGCCCGGCCGAGGGCCCGGTGCGGGCGGCGTTACGGGACATTCGCGCGGAGACCGGCTGGGAGATCGAACTGACCGACCTCGTCGGCATCTACCAGGTGAGCGGCCCCCCAGGAGAGGCCGCCGCCGGACGCGCCGGCCCGCTGCCGGACGTCCTCGTGCACGTGTTCCGGGCCCGCGCTGCCGGTGTCCGACCCGCCACCGACCCACCGCCGGGCTGCCGATTGTCCTGGCACTCCCCCGACGCGCTGCCCGAGGTGGTCACACCGCTCACCCGGGCCGCCGTCACCGACGCGACAGCCGGCCGCTCCGGCGTGCTCCGCGACGTCGCCTGCGTGTCCGACACCAGCGCCTCCGCGCCGCTGCCGGCGGCTCGCCCAGCCGAGCACGGCCGGCCGACAACCGACAAGGACACGCAGCGCCCGGGGACCGGCCAGGACACACAGCGGCCCGCGACCAGCCACGAGCAGCCCGCCGGGCACAACGGGCGGCAGCCCGGAACCGGCCAGGTATGCCAACCGGGAGCGGGGCAGCCACCGGAGCAACGCGGTGAGGCCGTGGACCCGTCGCTGCACCCCTGACGAACGCCGAGGGCTCGGCGCGGCAAGGCCCAGCAAGCGCCGGGCTCAGCGGGTGGGGTTACGGACGCCCTCGGCGAGTTCGGCGCTGAGCGTGCGCAGGGCGGCCAGCCCGTCGGCCTCGTTGGGCGCGTCGAGCACACACCGGACCAGCGCGCTGCCGACGATCACCCCATCGGCGTAACCGGCGACGGTGCCGGCCTGCGCGCCGGTACCCACACCCAGGCCGACGCCGATCGGCAGGTCGGTGACCGCGCGGGCCCGGGAGACCAGCGTCGGGGCGGCGTCGGAGGTACGCGCCCGGGCGCCGGTCACCCCCATCACCGCTGTCGCGTAGACGAAACCGCGGCAGTGCTGGACCGTCATCGCCAGCCGGGCGTCGGTGGACGACGGCGAGACCAGGAACGTGCGGTCCAGCCCGTGCGCCTCCGAGGCGGCCAGCCACTCGTCGGCCTCGTCAGGGATCAGGTCCGGGGTGATCAGACCGGTGCCGCCGGCGGAGGCCAGGTCACGGGCGAAGACGTCCACGCCGTACCGCTCGACCGGGTTCCAGTAGGTCATGGTGACCACCGGAGCGCCGGTGGCCGCCACCGCCTCGATGATGCGCATCGTGTCCGCGGTGCGTACGCCCCCAGCCAGCGCGATGTCGCTGGCCCGCTGGATAACCGGCCCGTCCATCACCGGGTCGGAGTAGGGGATCTCCACCTCGATCACGTCGACGCCGGCCTCGACCATGGCGGTCATCGCGGCGATGCTGCCCTCGACGGTGGGGAAACCGGCCGGCATGCAGCCGACCAGCAGTGCCCGTCCGTCGGCGCGGGCCTTGTCGAAGGCCACCCCGATCCGGCTCATCTCACCGCTCCTTGTCGAGGATGCCGAAGTAGTCACCGGCGGTGTGCACGTCCTTGTCGCCCCGCCCGGAGAGGTTGACCACGATCGTGGGGTCCCGGCCCAGTTCCGCGGCGAGCTTGGGAGCCAGCGCGACGGTGCCGGCGAGCGCGTGTGCGCTCTCGATCGCCGGGATGATGCCCTCGGTACGGCAGAGCAGCTCGAACGCGGCCATCGCCTCGTCGTCGGTGACCGGCAGGTAGTTCGCCCGGCCGGTGTCGTGCAGCCACGCGTGCTCGGGCCCGACGCCCGGGTAGTCCAGGCCGGCGGAGATCGAGTGTGACTCCAGGGTCTGCCCGTCAGCGTCCTGGAGGACGAAGGTGCGGGTGCCGTGCAGCACGCCGGCCGACCCGCCGGTGATGCTCGCCGCATGCCGGCCGGTGGCCACCCCGTCGCCACCGGCTTCGAAGCCGTACAGCCGCACGGCCTCGTCGCCCACGAACGCGTGGAAGATTCCCAGCGCGTTGGAGCCGCCGCCGACGCACGCGGTGACGGCGTCCGGCAACCCACCGGTGAGGTCCAGGCACTGCTGACGTGCCTCGTCACCAATGCCCCGGACGAAGTCGCGCACCATCGCCGGGAACGGGTGCGGGCCCGCGGCGGTGCCGATCAGGTAGTGCGTCTCGTCGACGTTCGCCACCCAGTCGCGCATCGCCTCGTTCATCGCGTCCTTCAGGGTGCGCGAGCCGTTGGTGACGGGGACGACGGTAGCGCCGAGCATCCGCATCCGGGCCACGTTGAGCGCCTGCCGCTCGGTGTCGACCTGGCCCATGTAGACCACACACTCCAGGTCGAACAGGGCGGCGGCGGTCGCGGTGGCGACACCGTGCTGGCCGGCGCCGGTCTCCGCGATCACGCGGGTCTTGCCCATCCGCTTGGTGAGCAGCGCCTGGCCGAGCACGTTGCGCACCTTGTGCGCACCCGTGTGGTTGAGGTCCTCGCGCTTGAGCAGCACCCGCGCGCCGACCTTCGCGGAGAACCGCCGGGCCTCGTAGAGCAGCGACGGCGTGCCGGCGTAGTCGCGCAACAGCGCGCCGAACTCCGCCCGGAAGGACTCGTCAGCCATCGCCGTACGCCACGCCCCGTCGAGCTCGTCCAGCGCGGCCACCAGGGCCTCGGGAACGAACCGACCGCCGAAGCGGCCGAAGTGGCCGGCGGAGTCGGGCTGCGGGCCGGCCACCGGGGCCAGCGCGTCGGCGCTCATCGGGAATCCTCTCGGTGGGACGTCAGACCGGGGGCGGGGTCAGCGCACCGGCCGGGGCGTTGCCGGGTGGTTGCCGGCGTTGACCAACTCGGCTACCGCCTCGCGGGGGCTCTTCTGGGTGACCAGGCCCTCACCCACGAGGACCGCGTCGGCGCCCGCGGAGGCGTACCGGATCAGGTCGTGCGGGCCACGAACGCCAGATTCGGCGATCTTGACGACGCTGCTGGGCAGGCCGGGCGCGATCCGCTCGAACACCGACCGGTCGACCTCCAGGGTACGCAGGTCACGGGCGTTGACCCCGATCACCTGCGCGCCGGCCTCCAACGCGCGGTCGGCCTCTTCCTCGTCGTGCACCTCGACCAGAGCTGTCATGCCCAGCGACTCGATCCGCTCCAGCAGCCCCATCAGGACGTTCTGCTCAAGTGCGGCGACGATCAGCAGCACCAGGTCGGCGCCGTGCGCGCGGGCCTCGTGGATCTGATAGCTAGAGACCACGAAGTCCTTGCGCAGCACCGGCACGGTGACCGCCGCACGGACGGCCGCCAGGTCGTCCAGCGAACCGCCGAACCAGCGCCCCTCGGTCAGCACGCTGATCGCCCGCGCCCCACCGGCCGCGTAGTCGACAGCGAGGTCAGCCGGATCGGCGATCTCGGCCAGCCGGCCCTTGGACGGCGACGAACGCTTCACCTCGGCGATCACGGCCACGCCGGGCTTGCGCAGCGCGGCGTACGCGTCCATGGGTGGCGGCGCCGCCGCTGCCAGTTCACGGATCCGCTCCAGCGGAACCTGCTCCTGGCGTCGGGCGACGTCTTCACGCACGCCGGCCAGAATCTCGTCGAGCACGCTTACGGACGCTGCCTGGCCGGCCTCGTCCCCCTCCGCGTGCGCATGCTCAGCAGTCACGAACGGACTCCCCTCTCCGGGCGTCATGGGCCGATGCTAGGGGCAGCCGACCGACGCCGAATGCCGGGGGTATGGCGCTGCTCACGAAAAGGGCTGCGGCATAATGGCCGACTTGCCGTGAAGGGGTTGTCACGCAGCGCCACCTCCGGTATCGACCACCGTCACGCGGTATGGAGCCTGGCGGCCACAGTCAGACCGGGCCGATCCATCGATCATGCCACCAGTTTCCGCTCGCCGCCCGGTGGCAGCGATGCCAGTCGATGCTGTGAGCAAGCTCAAGGCCGAACGGACGGTGCCTGGTCACGGCCGAGGCGAGACAGTTGACCGGGCGGTCACCGCGACGAAACGTCGACGGGCGAGCATCGTCCTCGGGCAGACTCGATGGCGCGCCTGCCCCGACCGCAGCAACTCCTCGTGCGAGGTGACCATGAGCATTTCCGAGCCGAACCCGACCATCGGACTGACCACCATCTCGCGGACCGTGGCATCGCTCGCCGTCGGAGTGGTGCACACAGTTGAACGGGCAGTGGTGGGCGAGGGACGGATGCGGACGGCACGGGGCAACGCCTGGGAGGCGGTCTGCGCTGACCGGGCCCGCGCCGACCAACGGGCCGAGCTGAACCGCCTGGTCGCCGAGCTGACCGCCGCCCGCGCCGCCAGTAGCCGCGCCCAGTGGGAGCGCCAGCCGGTCGGCTGACCGCCCGTCGCGGCCACCGCGTCAGCCGGCCGTCGCGGCCACCGCGTTCGCCGGCCACCGCGGCAGCCGGCAGTCGCGGCCGTCGCATTGGCCGGCCACCGCGTCAGTCGTCCGTCGGGTCCTCGCCCCGGTCCAGCGCGTCCCACGCCTCGGTGGTCCGCCGCCCCGCCAACGGTGTCGGCGGCACAACCGGTTCGCCCTGCGCCGGCGCGGCCTGCGGCGCGGTCCGCGCCGGACGTTCGTACCGGGCGCCCATCGCCGGCCAGTCACCGCCGCGCACCGCCGTCCACCAGCCACCGCCGGCGGCCAGCAGGCCGCCCAGCAGGCAGAGCGCCGGCCACTGCCGGCTCGCGACGCCGCCCACATCGGCTACCAGCCCGTACCCGCCGCCGGCCGCCACGGCCAGGCCGAGCACGCCGAGCAGCGCCCCGAGCACCCGACGCAGGCGACCCCGGGTGGCAAGCACCGCGCCACCCCCGGCCAGTGTCACAAGGGCCAACGCCGGCAGCCACGGCAGCAGGCTCGCACCGCTGCGGGTGTCCCGGACCGGCGGCAGCGGCGCCGGACGTACGGTCAGCTCGACCGACCAGCTGCGCGTCGCGGCCCAGAGAGCCAGGCCCGCGCCGGCCAGACAGAGCAGCACGGCGTACGTCAACGAGCGCCGGCCCACGACGGACCGGTCCCCGCCGCTCACGACCTCATCCCATCGTTCACCGCGAGGCTCCGCTTCGCTGCACTCCTCGCGCTCACCGCGCCGGCCCTCCGTTCGCGACTGCGGGGCTCCGCTTCGCTGCACTCCTCGCGCTCACCGCGCCGGCCGGAGGGTTTCGGCGGCCGCGATCGCGGCCAGCACTGCCGCTGCCTTGTTCCGCGTCTCCTGGTCCTCGGCGGCCGGGTCCGAGTCGGCGACCACCCCCGCCCCGGCCTGGACGTAGGCGCGGCCGTCCCGCATGAGCGCGGTCCGGATGGCGATCGCCATGTCCAGGTCGCCGCCGAAGCCGAAGTAGCCGACGGTGCCGCCGTAGAGGCCACGACGGACCGGTTCCAACTCCTCGATGATCTCCATGGCGCGCACCTTGGGCGCCCCGGAGAGCGTGCCGGCCGGGAAGGTCGCGGCCAGGGCATCAAAGGCGCTCTGGTCGTCACGCAGCGTGCCGGTGACAGTGGAGACGATGTGCATGACGTGGCTGTACCGCTCGATGGTGGCGAACTCGGGCACCTCCACGGTGCCGGGCTGACAGACCCGACCCAGGTCGTTGCGGCCGAGGTCGACCAGCATCACGTGCTCCGCGCGTTCCTTCGGGTCGGCGAGCAGCTCGGCGGCGAGCGCGGCGTCGGCGGCGGGGGTGCCGCCCCGCGGCCTGGTGCCGGCGATCGGGTGCAACAACGCCCGGCGTCGCCCGTCCGCAGCCCCGGTGACCTTCAGGTGCGCCTCGGGGGACGAGCCGACGATGTCGAACCCGTCGAAGCGCAGCAGGTACATGTACGGGCTGGGGTTGCTGGTACGCAGCACCCGGTAGACGTCCAGCGGGTCGGCGTGGGTCGTCCGCTCGAAGCGCTGGGAGAGCACGATCTGGAAGCACTCACCGGCCCTGATCGCCTCCTTGGCCGCCTCCACCGCCTTCGGGTAGCCGCCGTCGGGCGTACGGCAGAGCACCTCGCCGGCCGGCGGACGCTCGACCGTGGAGATCATCGGCGGGATGGGCCGGGACAGGGCTGTGGTCATCGCGTCCAACCGGCCCACCGCGTGGTGGTAGGCGGCGGCGACCTGCGGGGCGCGGTCCGGGGCGTCCAACGGCGGTAGCACCGCGTTGGCGACCAGGATCGCGGAGCCGTCGTAGTGGTCGAGGACCACCAGGTCGGTGGCGAGCATCATGCCCAGCTCCGGGACGCCCAGGTCGTCCTCGGTCAGCTCGGGCAACCGCTCGAAACGCCGGATCAGGTCGTAGCCGAGGTAGCCGACCATGCCCCCGGTCAGCGGCGGCAGACCGTCGGACGGGTCCCCGACCGGGCCGGCCAGCGCCGCCACCGTTTCCCGCAGCATCCGCACCGGGTCACCCTCGGTGCTCAGCCCTGCCGGCGGCTGGCCGAGCCAGGTCGCCACGCCGTCGCGCTCGATCAGGGTCGCGCTGCTGCGGACGCCGATGAACGAGTACCGCGACCAGGCCATGCCGGCCGAGCCGACGCCCTGCTCGGCCGATTCCAACAGGAACGTGCCCGGCCCACCGGCCAGCTTCCGGTAGACCCCGACCGGGGTCTCCGCGTCGGCCAGCAGCCGCCGGGTGACCGGCACCACCCGCCAGTCGGCGGCCAGCGCGGTGAAGGTGTCCAGGTCGGGGCTGAGGGTGCCGTCGGTCATCGGCCGACCCGCCTTTCGGTAGCGACTGCCGTGTGTCGCCGCGCCGCGCTCCGCGTGCTCACAGTGCCTCCGTCCCGGTGACGGGCAGCTCGGTGAAGAAGCAGGTCCGGTGCCCGGTGTGGCAGGCCGCGCCGACCTGGTCCACGCTCACCAGCAGCGCGTCCCCGTCGCAGTCCAGGGCGACCGACCGCACGTACTGGTGGTGCCCGGAGGTGGCGCCCTTGACCCAGTATTCGCGGCGGCTGCGCGACCAGTAGGTGGCCCGGCCGGTGGTGAGAGTGCGGTGCAACGCCTCGTCGTCCATCCAGGCCACCATCAGCACCTCACCGGAGTCGTACGCGCGCACCACGGCGGCGACCAGACCGTCGGCGGTGCGGCGCAACTGGGCCGCGATGGCCGGGTCGAGCCGGGACTGGCGCGCCGACGCGGCCAACTCGTTCGGATCGCTGGGGACGCCGGTCACCGGCGGGTCAGGTACGGGCACAGTCACCAATTCTCCCGCACGCGGTGCGGGCGCCGCCGACCGCTCCCGCCAGGGCTGCGGCGGAGGCCCCGAGAGCCAGCGCTGGGACGAGAGCAACGGCTGCGACGAGGGCCGGGGCTGCGACGAGGGCCGGGCCGGTCGGGCCAGCTGGGCGACGTAGCGGTCCAGCCGGCCGTCGACCAGGGCGGCGGCCAGGTCCGCGCCGGCCGTGTCGGCGATCTCCTCGGCGTACGGCCGGATCAACGGCAGCGTGCCGGCGACCAGCCGAACGGCGGCGGCCCAGAGCTGCCCGGTGGCCCCCGGGCGGAGTCCGAGGCAGAGCAGCATGTCCGTCCGGTAGCCGGGTGGCGCCACCGGCAGTTCCAGGGCCGCCGCGAAGGCCGCCCGGCGGGAGTGGACCCGCACGGACGGGTTGGCCGGTCGCAGCACCGAGGGGCAGAGCCGCGCCAGGTCGGCGACGGCGAGCCGGACCCCGAGACGATCGCTGGCCGCGCGGGCGGCGGCGGCCTTACCCAGCGTGGCGATCATCTCTTCCAGTCGGGGTGGCTCGGCGGGCTGGCAGAGCACCGGCAGGTCGATCCGGGGCCGCCAGTGCGGGTCGGCCCAGAGCAGCCGCGCCGGCGCGGTGACAGGCAGCCCGAACGCCCAGTCGGCCGGTTCGCCCAGCCGGTGCACCCAGGACCGGATGTCCCGGGCGGCCACCGAAACGTGAGTGACCTGGCCTGCGGACTCGTCCAGGTAGGCCCGGCGGGCCGCGTACGGGGCGCCGCCGACCAACACGTCGAGGTCGACGTCGCTGTGCGCGGTGGCGGCGCGGCGAGCGTGGCTGCCGCGCAACACGATGCCGACCACCGGCCGCTCGGCGGCCTGCCGCAACCGCGCGGCCCAATCCTCAAGAAAACCGCTATCCGGTAACGGAGCGTGACCCACCGCGCCATCGTGCCGTACGTCCGATCGGCGCGCAATGCCCGTTGGCGGACTTCGTGTCCGGTCCGGAGCCTACTGCCCGTTCTCGCGCTCCGCGCGACGGTTGGCCAGCCGGACACCGGCGCGGCGTTGCGCCCGGCGCGGTATTTCATCTAGCGTTGAGTTCAACAGGTGATGACTTTCTGTGGAGGTGCGTGATGGACGATGCGATAGCCGTCCGAGACCTGGTCGTGGACCGGGGTGGGCGGCGGGTGCTGGACGGCATCAGCTGCCGGGTCCCGCGCGGCGCGGTCACCGGGCTGCTCGGCCCCAGCGGCAGTGGCAAGACCACGTTCATGCGCGCGGTGGTCGGGGTGCAGCTGGTCAGCGGCGGGACGGTCACCGTGCTCGGTCAACCGGCGGGCACCCCCGCGCTGCGGCACCGGGTGGGCTACCTGACCCAGGCCCCGAGCGTCTACGCCGACCTCACCGTCCGGGAGAACGCCCGCTACTTCGCGGCCCTGTACGGACGTGGGCGGGCCGAGGCCGACCGGGCGATCAGCGACGTCGGGCTGGCCGAGGCCGCCGGTCAACTGGTCGGCACCCTCTCCGGCGGTCAACGCAGCCGGGCCTCGCTGGCATGTGCCCTGGTCGGGGAGCCGGAGCTGGTCATCCTCGACGAGCCGACAGTCGGCCAGGACCCGGTGCTGCGCGCCGACCTGTGGGCCCGGTTCCACGCGATGGCCGCCGCCGGCACCACCCTGCTGGTGTCCAGCCACGTAATGGACGAGGCAGCACGCTGCGACCAGCTGCTGCTGATCCGGCAGGGGCGGTTGATCGCCGACGACAGCCCCGCCGCGGTCCGCGCCGCCGCCGGTGTGGACGACCTCGACGAGGCGTTCCTGCGGCTCATCCGGGCCGGCGAGGCCGCCTCCACCAGCACCGACGCGACAGCCGCACGGGAGACAGCATGAACGCGCGAATTCTCGCCGCCACCACCGGGCGCATCCTGCGTCAGCTCCGGCACGACCGGCGGACCATCGCGCTGCTCGTGGTGGTGCCGGCCGTCCTGCTCACCCTTGTCTACTTCATGTACGCCGACCAACCGACCCCGCCCGGCCAGCCGACGACCTTCGACCGGATCGCGCTGGTGATGCTCGGCATCTTCCCCTTCGTGATCATGTTTCTGGTGACCAGCATCGCCATGCTGCGGGAACGCACCTCGGGCACGCTGGAGCGGCTGCTCACCACGCCACTGGGCAAGCTCGATCTGCTCTTCGGGTACGGCATCGCGTTCGGGCTGGCCGCCGCCGTGCAGGCAGCCGTCGCCGCCGCGGTGGCGTACTGGATCTTCGATCTGGACACCGCCGGCAGCATCGGGCTGGTGCTCGGGATCGCCGTGCTCGACGCCGTGCTCGGCGTCGCCCTCGGGCTGCTGTGCAGTGCCTTCGCGCGCACCGAGTTCCAGGCAGTACAGTTCCTGCCAGTCGTGGTGATCCCCCAACTGCTGCTCTGCGGGCTGTTCGTGGCTCGCGACCAGATGGCCGGCTGGCTCCAGGCGCTCAGTGACGCCTTCCCCCTGTCGTACGCCATCGAGGCGTTGCAGGAGGTCGGTGCCCACGCCGAACCGACCGGCCGGATGTGGCGCGACGTCGGTGTGGTGTTCGGCGCGGTGGTGCTGGCGCTGGTGCTCGCGGCGGCCACCCTGCGCCGACGCAGCGGCTGACCGCCAGCGCCGGGGGCGGCGGCCAGCGCGGCAGCCGACCCCGGCGCGGGCCGGGCCGGCCCACGACGGGCCGAGGCGAACGAACGAAGGGCGGCGATGACGCGGCGGACCGGCCGGCGACCCGGCAACCCGGGCACCCGGGAGGCGATTCTCGACGCGGCGCGGACGGCGTTCGCCGAACGTGGCTACGACGCCGCCTCGATCCGGGGAATCGCCGGTACGGCGCAGGTCGACCCGGCCCTCGTGCACCACTACTTCGGCAGCAAGGACCAGCTCTTCCTTGCCGCGATGAACTTTCCGGTCGACCCCGGTCAGCTGGTGCCGAGGGTCCTCGCCGGCGACCGGGACGGCGTCGGTGAGCGGATGGTGCGCATCTTCCTCGGCGTCTGGGACTCCCCGACCGGCAGCGCCGCACAGGCACTGCTGCGCTCCGCGGTGAGCAACGAGTGGACCGCTCGACTACTGCGTGAGTTCGTCACCACACAGGTGCTGCGCCGGGTGCTGGAAAACCTCGACGTCGACCCGGTCGAGCTACCGCTGCGGGGCTCGCTGGTGGCCACCCAGATGATCGGCCTGGCCATGATGCGGCACGTGGTGCGCCTTGAGCCGGTCGCCTCGGCGGACCCGGAAACCCTGGTGGCCGCGATCGGTCCCACGATCCAGCGGTACCTCACCGGCCCGCTCCCAACCTGACCCCACGGTGCCGCTCCCCGGGCCCCTCGCGATCTTGCACTTTCTGCCCCGACCAAAGGGACATACCACGCAACCCGACGACCGAAAGTGCAAGATCGGCGGGGCGGGGCGGGGGGCGGGACGGGGCGCGGGAGCGGGGCCAGGGCGGGGCGGGGCGGGGCGGTTAGCGCGGCGGGTGGGCGTGGGCCGTTAGGGGCAGTGGCGGCAGCAGCCGCAGGAGCTCGGCCGGGTCGGCCACCGGGCCCGGGAAGGCCAGCCGGACCCGACGCCGGGCGCCGGGTTGGCCGAGGGCCACCACCAGCCCGTAGCGGTCGATGCGCACCACCCGGGGCGGCCCGTCCGGGGTCTGCCCGGCCAACCCGAGCTGCCGGCGCAGATACTCCGTCACCTGCGCGCCGTCGCACTCGGCGAGGTCGGCGAGCAGGCGGGCCTCGACCGGGTGCACCGGGTCCGGCTCGGCCTCGGCGTACTCCACCGGGTCGATCCGGTGCACGACGCCGGCCCGCTCCCAGCGGACCTCGACCACCTCGAAGCGGAACAGCCGGAACCGGATGCCCAGGTCGAGCAGGTCGCCGGTCGGCTCCACCGCGGCGAACTCGACGGCCGCGTCGCGGGCCTCGTCGCCGCGCAGCTCGGCCGCCCAACCGGACACCCAGGCGCGACCCAGGCCGGGCGCGCCGGCGGCGGGCGGCAGGTCGAGCACGTCGAGCACCACAGCGACGTCGCTGCCTCCGGCTGCCGGTTGCAGGGCGGCGGCCAGGTGGCTGGCCACCGGCACCAGCAACAGCACCCGCCCGTCCGAGTCGGTGACGTGCCGGGCGTGGTGCGGACCCGGCCGGTGGGCCAGGTGCACGAGGCCGGGCAGGCGGCCGGCGACGAGGGTACGGACGGTCTCGGCGGAGTTGGGCCGCATGGGCGCGACCTCCTTCTGAGGTTAGGCTTACCTAACCCGGAGCCTAGAGCACCCGCCCGTCGGCGTCCACCACACCGCCGCACCTCACCGGGTCTGCTCCAGCCAGGAGGCGTAGAGCAGGCCGTACACCGAGTCGGCGTCGCGAACCAGCTCGTCGTGCGGGCCGCGCTGCACCACCCGACCCCGGTCCACCACTATCACCTCGTCGGCGGCCTGCGCCGTGGAGAGCCGGTGCGCGATGGCGAGGGTGGTCCGCCCCCGGGTGACAGCGTCCAGCGTGCGTTGCAACCGCACCTCCGTCGCCGGGTCCACAGCGCTGGTCGCCTCGTCGAGCACCAGCAGGTCCGGGTCGGCCACGTACGCGCGGGCCAACGCGACAAGTTGCCGCTCCCCGACACTGAGCGCCTCGCCGCGCTCCCCGACCGGAGTGTCCAGGCCCGCAGGCAGACCCTCCAGCCAGTCCGACAGGCCCAGCTCGGTGAAGGCTGCGCTCAACTGCTCGTCGGTCAACTCCGGCCGAGCGAACCGGACGTTGTCCCCCACCGTCGCGTCGAAGAGGAACCCGTCCTGCGGCACCATCACCACGCGGGAGCGCAGCGAGTCGAACCGGACGTCGGTCAACTGGACCCCGGACAGCAGCACCGCCCCGGCCGACGGGTCCATCAGCCGGGTCAGCAACTTGGCGAACGTGGTCTTGCCGCTGCCGGTCTCACCGACCACCGCCACCCGGCTCTTCGCCGGGATCTCCAGGTCGATGTCGTGCAGCACAGGCGGGCCACCCGGATAGGCGAACCGCACTCCGGCGAACCGGATGTCCAGCGGCCCGCCCGGCAGCTCCCGCCCCTGCTCCCCCGGGTCGGCCACGTCCGGGGCGACGTCCAGCACGTCCAGCACCCGACGCCAGCCGGCGATCGCGTTCTGCGCCTCGTTGAGCACCTCGGTGGCGATCTGCACCGGCTGGATGAAGAGCGTCACCAGGAAGAGGAAGGCGGTCAGCTGGCCGATCGACAGCGTGCCGTCCACCCCCAGCAGCACGCCGAGCACCACCACGCCGGCCAGCGCCAGCCCCGCCGCCAACTCGCCGACCGAGCTGCCCACGATGCTGATCCGGATCGCCCGCTGCTGCGCCAGCCGCTGCCTGTCGATCGCCTCGTCCAGCCGCCGCTCGGTGCGCCCGGCGATCCCGTACGCCCGGATCACCGGCGCGCCCACCACGCTCTCGCCGATCGCGCCGAGCAACGTACCGGTGCGTTGGCGCACCGTCGCGTACGCGCTGCCGAGGCGACGTTGCAACTGCCGGATGACGAACACCGCCGGCAGGAACGCGGCCAGCACCACCACTGTCAACTGCCAGGAGTACGCCAGCATGACGGCGGTGGTGACCACCAGCTGACCGAGGTTGACCAGCAGGATCACCCCGCCCCACTGGAGGAACTGGGTGATCTGGTCCACGTCGCTGGTGACCCGCGAGACCAGCGAACCGCGCCGCTCCGACTGCTGGTGCAACATCGACAGGTCGTGCACGTGGCGGAACGCGCGCGTCCGGACATTGGCCAACGCCGTCTCGCTGACCGTGAACAGCCGGCGCATCATCAGGTAGCCGCAGATCGTGGTGATGGTCAGGATCGCCGCGGTGACCGCCACCACCGTCCAGACCACGTTCAGATTCAGACCACCGACGAGACCCCGGTCGATGCCCTGCTGCACGGCGACCGGCACGGCAACCCGACCGACCATGTAGACCAACGCCAGTGCCAACGTGCCGGCCAGACCGATCCGTAGCTCCGGCGAGAGCGCCAGGCCCCGACGCAGGGTCTGCCAGGTCGTCTCCTGCCGGGCCTCCTGCTCGTCGGTTCCCGTAGTCGTCGTACTCACCGGTCCCGCCTTTCGTTCGCGACTGCGGAGCTCCGCTGCGCTGCACTCCTCGCGCTCACCGGTCCCGCCTCGATCTCCAGGCCCGACGGCAGCGGCGCCACGTCGTCGCCGTAGGAACTTTCCTGTGCCCGCTCCACCTCGGCCTGCTCGTAGGCGGTGACCAGGTCGACGTAGCCGGGCACGGTGGCCAACAACTCGCTGTGGGTGCCGCGGGCGACCACCCGTCCCTGCTCCACGTAGATGACCTCGTCGGCGAGCGCGATGGTGGCCCGGCGGTACGCCACCACCAGGATCGACGCGGCCGGAACTCCCGCCTGGGTGGTTGACGACCGCAGCCCCGCCAGGATGGCCGCCTCCACTCGAGGATCGACAGCGCTCGTCGCGTCGTCGAGCACCAGCAGGCGCGGTCGACCGGCCAGCGCGCGGGCCAGTGTGAGCCGCTGCCGCTGACCGCCGGAGAGCGACGTGCCCCGCTCGCCGACCATGGTGTCCAGACCATCGGGCAGCGCGGCGACGAACCCGTCCGCCTCGGCCAGCCGCAGCGCGGCCCAGACCACCTCGTCGTCGACACCGGGCCGGTCGAGGGCGATGTTGGCGCGGACCGTGTCGTCGAAGATGAAGGGCACCTGGGCGACCAGGGCCACAGTGCCGGCCAACGACGCGGAGGTCAGCTCGCGCACGTCCACGCCGTCCAGGCACACAGTGCCGGAGTCCGGGTCGACGAGGCGCACCGCCAGCGAGGCGATTGTGGACTTGCCGGCGCCGGTCGGCCCCACCAGGGCCACCGTCCGACCGGACGGCACCGTGAAGCCGACCTCGCCGAGGACCTGCGCGCCGGGCGGGTGCGCTTCGGCCGGCGGGTAGGAGTAGTGCACGTCGGTGAAGGTGAGGGTGGCCGGGCCGGCACCGGCCGGGTCGAGCACCCGCTGCCCGTACGGCATCTCGCCGGTGGCGTCGAGCACCCGGCGCACCCGGTCCCAGCCGGCGACGCTGCGCGGCAGCTCGGCCAGCACCCAACCGATGGCCCGCACCGGGAAGGCCAGCACTGTGAAGAGGAAGGCCACGCTGACCAGCTCGGTCACGCTGATCGCTCCCTGGCGCAGCCGGAACGCCCCGACCACCAGTACGGCGAGGGTGCCGAGGCTGGGCAGCGTCTCCAGCAGCGGGTCGAAGATGCCGCGCAGCCGGCCGACAGCGATCAGCGAGTCGCGCAGCTCACCGGCGCGGCCCGCGAACCGGGCGGTTTCCTGGGCCTCGCGGCCCATCGTCTTGACCACCAGGGCGCCGTCGAAGCTCTCGTGGGCGATGCCGCTGACCTCGGCGCGCAGTCGCTGCGCCCGCGCCTGCCGGGGGGCCATCCGGCGGGAGTAGACGACGTTGAGCGCGAAGAGCGCGGGGAAGACCGCGAGCCCGACCAGGGCGAGCGCCCAGTCGGTGGCGAAGAGCGACACTATCGCGCCGACCAGCATCACCAACGTGCCGACGGCGAACGGCAGCGGCGCGATCGGGTACCAGGCCGCCTCCACGTCGGAGTTGGCGTTCGACAGCAGGGTGCCGGTGGAGTTGCGGTGGTGCCAGGACAGCGGCAGCTCCAGGTACCGACGGGTCACCCTGCGTCGGTAGGAGGCCTGGAGGCGGTACTGCATGTAGCCGGCGCCGAGCCGGCGGCCGAAGATGCCCGCCACCCGCAGCACGCTGATCCCGAACAACGCGGCCGCGGCCAGCGCCAGGGTGCCGGCGCCCACCTCGCCGCGTTCGATGGCCGGAAGCGCCACCTCACCGATGACCGACCCGACCACCCGGGCGCTGACAATGATCATCCCGCCGAAGAGCACGCTGCCGACGACCGCCACGGAGAAGATCCGCGGTTGCTCACGGATCGCCTGCCGCAGGACCCCCAGCCCTCGACTGAGAACGTCCCGACTTGTCTTGCTCGCCACGCTCTCCCCCGCCGTAAGCCGCAATTATCTCCCTCATCCTTACCGGTCGGGGCCAGTGCCGCCGACCCTGACTGGATATGTCGACCATCACGTACCGGACGGCGGCGTGCCGCAGGCGCCGACCGGCGTCGTGTGTCACGCGCCGGCCGACCGACGTCCGCTGTCCCGCGCCGGCCGATCGGCCTCCGCTGTCGCGCGCCTGCGGGCCGCCGGGCCTACGATCGGGCCATGCCGCGGTACGCCCGAGCCGAGCGCGAGGCGCTCGCCGATCTTCTCCTGGCCCTCGGGCCGGACGCCCCGACCATCAACGAGGGCTGGGCGACCCGTGACCTCGCCGCGCATCTGGTGTTGCGGGAGCGCCGTCCGGACGCGGCGGGTGGGATCTTGCTGCCGCCGCTGCGCGGCTACGCCGAACGGGTCCGTCGGCGACTCGCCGCACGGCCCTACCCCGAGCTGGTGGCCCAGGTGCGCCGACCGCCGCTGTGGAGCCCGGTCAGCAACCCGCTGACCGACGAGTTGGCAAACACGATGGAGTTCTTCATCCATCACGAGGACGTCCGGCGGGCCGGCTCCGGGTGGCAGCCGCGCGATCTGCCCACCGGCCTGCAGAGCGCGCTCTGGAAACGCGCGGCCCCGATGGTCCGGCTGGCACTGCGCCGCTTTCCGGCGGACCTCTACGTGCAGGCGCCCGGCCACGGTGAGATCTCCCTCGGACGCGGTGGTGAGCCACTGCGCCTGGTCGGCGCTCCGGCCGAGCTGGTGCTGTTCGTCTCCGGCCGGCAACGGGTGGCCCGGGTCCAACTGAACGGCTCGACCGAGGCGGCTCGGCGGCTACGCACCGCCAACCTGGGCATGTGACTGTTTGTACGTAAACGGTCACCGAACAACTGTGGAGTTGCCCACACCCAGCGAAGGACGCTGATACCTCCTCCCGTACGCTTCACCGCGCCGCTCCGCGCCGAGCGGCACGAAGTGGGGGCGCATTGTGCGGGACTTCGCGATTTCGGCGCTGAGGGAACCCCCGTTTCCCACCGGACGCCACGGGGCCACCGACCAGGTGGCGGGTGAGAGCGTGGAGTGGGCGCGCACGTTCGGGCTGGTCGATTCCAGCCAACGCGTGCGACGCCTGGAACGGGCCGACGCCGCCGGACTGGCCGGCCGTGCCTGCCCGGACGGCTCCGTCGACGGCCTGCGGCTGCTCACCGACCTGATCAGCTGGCTCTTCGTGATGGACGACGCCTGCGACGAGGACGGCCTCGGCGCCGACCCGGTCCGACTGGGTCCGGCGATCAGCACCCTGCTCGACGTGCTGGACCGCTGCGGTGACCCGTACGTCGTACCGCCCGCCGTCGGGCCACTGGGTGACGCGTTGCACGACCTCTGCCGCCGGACCCGACTGCACGATCACGCAGGGCTGCTGCTGCGGTTCGTCAGCCAGATGCGCGAGTACCTGTTGGCGCTGCTCTGGGAGGCGGGCAACCGGGAACGTCGGCGCGTGCCCGAGGTGGCGGAGTACGTGCAGCTACGCCGGCACATCGGCGGCGTGCACCCCTGCCTCACCCTGACCGACCTGGCGTCGACGCGGCCCTCCGGGCCAGCTCAGCGGGCCAACCCGGGGCTGGTCGCCCTGGACCTGCTGGCGGTGGACCTGGTCTGCTGGTGCAACGACCTCTTCTCCTACGGCAAGGAGAGCCAGGCCGACCCGGACGCGCACAACCTCGTCACGGTGATCGCCCAGGGCAGCGACGCGGACGAGGTGACAGCGCTGCGGAGTGCGGCACACCGGTTCAACCAGGGGTTGGCGGCGTACCTGGACGCTGAGGAGGCACTGCGCGCCGCCGGCGACGACGGGATCCGCGACGCCCTGGCCGCCCGGCGCAACTGGGTCCGGGCCACCTACGACTGGTCGGTGGTGGCTGCCCGGTACGCCTGATCGGCCGTACCGGTTGGCGGGATGGGCCGGCCGGACGATCACCAGGGCTAGCCGATGCACGGCAACAGGCAATACTCTTCGGTAACCATCATGACGTGACGACCGTCACGCCACCACCCCCGAAGGCGGCTACAGCGATGGCTCTCGATGTACCGTACCGTTCCATCCCGGACATGTTCCTCAAGCGCGTGGCGGCCACCCCCGACCGGAACGCGTTCGCGTCCCCGAACCCCGACGACTCGGGGCCCGTCTGGCTGACCTGGGCGCAGGTCGGCCAGCGCGCCAAGGCGGTCGCCGCCGGCCTGCACGGCCTCGGCGTCGGCCAGGAGGACCCGGTCGCGATCCTCGCCAACACCCGGCTGGAATGGGTGATCGCCGACCTCGGCATCATGTGCGCCGGCGGCGCGACCACCACCGTCTACCCCACCACCGAGCCGGCCGACGCGACGTACATCATCGCCGACTCCGGGTCGAAGGTGCTGTTCGCGGAGAACCCGGCCCAGGCGGCGAAGATCGCTGGGGCGTCCCTGCCCGCGCTCACCCACGTGGTGCTCCTCGACGGCGCCGTCGACCCGAACGCCGCCATCGCGCAGTTGACGCTGGCCGACCTGGAGGAGCGCGGCACCCAGGCGCTGGCCGCCGAGCCGGAGCTGATCGACATGCTGGTGGCCGGCATCGGCCCGGACCACCTGGCCACCCTGATCTACACCTCCGGCACCACCGGCCAACCCAAGGGCGTCGAGCTGCTGCACGGCGGCTGGTGCTGGGAGGCCGTGGCGCAGGCGGAGGTCGGGCTGCTGCGCGACGACGACCTGCAGTACCTGTGGCTGCCGCTGGCCCACTCGTTCGGCAAGACCCTGCTCTGCGGCGCCATCCACGTCGGCCTGCCCACCTACGTCGACGGGCGGGTGGACAAGCTGGTCGACCTTCTCTCGGTCATCCGCCCGACACTGATGTGCGGTGCTCCCCGGGTGTTCGAGAAGGTCTACAACAAGGCAGTGACCACCGCGCAGGGCGCCGGCGGCGCGAAGGCGAAGATCTTCGGCTGGGCCGTCGGCGTCGGCAAGGAGAAGGTCACCCTGGAGCAGGCGGGCAAGCCGGTGCCGGCCGGGCTGAAGCTGCGCTACGGGCTTGCCGAGAAGCTGGTGTTCAGCAAGCTCCAGGCCCGCCTGGGCGGCCGGATGCGGGTGCTGGTGTCCGGCGCCGCGCCGCTCAGCCCCGAGATCGCCACCTTCTTCGCCGCCGCGAACCTGCCGATCTCCGAGGGCTACGGCCTGACCGAGACCAGCGCCGGCAACTTCGTCAACCCCCCGGCCGGGCTGCGGATCGGCACCGTGGGCCGGGCGATGGGCGACCTCGAATGCAAGATCGACACCGACGGGGAGATCCTGGTGCGGGGTCGGCCGGTGATGCGCGGCTACCACAACCTGCCGGAGGAGACCGCCGCCTCGTTCACCGAGGACGGCTTCTTCCGTACCGGTGACATCGGCAGCCTCGACGAGCAGGGCTACCTGCGCATCACCGACCGCAAGAAGGACCTGGTCAAGACGTCGGGCGGCAAGTACATCGCGCCGTCGCACATCGAGGGCATGTTCAAGGCCATCTGCCCGTACACCTCGCAGGCGGTCGTCGTCGGTCAGGCCCGCAACTTCTGCACGATGCTGGTCACCCTGGACCCGGACGCGATCCGGGGCTGGGTCGCCGGCGGCCCCCTCGAAGGGCGCAGCTACACCGAGATCGTCGCGTCGGCTGAGGCCCAGACGATGGTCGAGGAGTACGTCGCCCAGCTCAACGCCAAGCTCAACCGCTGGGAGACCATCAAGAAGGTGGCCATCCTCCCGCGCGACCTGACGATCGAGGACGGCGAGATCACCCCGTCCTTGAAGATCAAGCGGCGTGGGGTGGAGAGCAACTTCGCCACCGAGATCGACAAGATGTACGCCGGCACCCTCGCCGAGCTCTGAGCCGACCGAGGGTCCCGTGCCGGCGAGGAAGTCGGCATGGGACCCTCACAGGTGGTGACCCCGCCACCTCGTGTGCTCCTCCTCCGCGGCGAGCTGCTCCTCGAACGCCATCTGCCGGACCCCGGCCCGGCGCCGGGAGTCGACAACCGTCTGCAGCGCCACCGCCACCGCCGTGGCGAGGGCCACCATGGCCAAGGCGATCAGCTCGGGTAGCGACCCGGCAGCCGGCACCAGCGCAATCAGCAGCAGGATCCCGCCGATCGTGGGCCAGCGGGGGGCGCCGAGCATCCGCCGGCCGAGCACGATGAGCGCGAGCAGGTAGAGCGCGACCCCACCGTTGAGCGCCAGCAGCTCGAAGCTCGGCAGCGGAACGCCCCAGCTCGGTGTGGTGGGATCGGCGCCTTCGTGGATCAGCCCCTTGAGCCCGAGCGCGAACAGGATGACGCCGGCGATGACCGGCAGGTGCAGGTAGCTGTAGGCGTTCCGGGCCAGGATGGCGCGCGCGTACGGGTCGCGGGTGCGGTGCAGGGTCTGTTCCATGCCGAGCGCCAGGGTGTCGAAGTACGCCCACCACATCGCGGCGGCCACCGCGATGCCGAGCACCGCGGCGATCAGCACCGGCCAGGTCAGCGGTAGACCAGCGGTTTCGCTGGGACTGAACCCGAGTGCGATGATGGCCTCGCCGAGGGCGATCAGGACGATCTGACCGTGCCGCTCCGCCCAGTGCCCGGCGGAGAGCACTGTCCACCCGGTGCCCCGCAGCGCGAGGCCGGCCCCGTACTCCACGCCGAGGGCCGCGAGCCAGCACAGCAGGCGGGCCACCGACTCGGCTGTTCCGTCGAAGAGCCGCTGCGGCAGCAGCCCGGCGACCACGATGAGGGCCGTGGCCACGACCGCCGGCAGGGCGAGCAGCTGCCAGCGTCGACGCACGTCGCGGTTCCGGCGGCCGATCCACAGGAAGATCACACTCTCGCTCACCCTGACGAGGAAGTAGCAGGTCGCGAAGACCAGCGGACCGAACAGCCCACCGGGACGGTCGACGAACGCCTTCGGCAGACTCAGCGCCAGCACGAAGGCGGCGGCGATGGTGACGAAGCCGACCGCCGGGACGATCCCCTGGTCGGTACGGATCAGGTTGCCCAGCAGGGCGAACGCCGACCAGCACCACCAGAGCAGGGCCAGCAGCACCAGGCACTGGACCAGGCCCCGGGCGGTCGGATTGCCGGCGGTGGCCGTGGTGACGTGCAGGAACGCGAAGACGAAGACCAGGTCGTAGAAGAGTTCCAGCGGGGTCGCCCGCGAGCCCGGCGCACTGCGGCGGACCCCGCGTGTCCCGCTGTCCTGGCCCACCAGGGGAGTCTGGCAGCCGAGCTGGGGCGGATGACGCATTCCCGGCATAATGGTGCCGGCGGATGCCGCTGGTGGTTGGGCGCTGGCTCAGGCGATGACGGCGGGCTCCCGCCACCGCTGACGGCCGGCCCGGTCCAGGTCGTAGCGGATCGCCGCGATCCGCCCGACGGCCTCCACGAGGTCCGCCGCTGGCAGGGTGAAGGGCAGCCGCAGGAAGCGCTCCAGGGTGCCGTCCAGGCCGAACCGGGGGCCCGGGGCCAGCCGTACGCCGACCTCCTCCGCGGCCCGGGCCAGCGCGCTCGAGACCGGGCCGTCCAACTCGGCCCAGAGCGTCACGCCACCCCGTGGCACTGTGACCCGCCACTCCGGCAGTTGGTGCGCCAGCGCGCCGAGCAGGGCGTCGCGCTGGACGGCCAACTGGACGCGGCGGTCGGCGACGATGGCCTCGGCGTCGGCGAGCAGGTGCACCGCTACCAGTTGGTCCAGCACCGGGCTGGCCATGTCGACCCCGACCCGCACGGCGGCCAGCCGCTGCACCTGCGGCGCGGACGCGCGGACCCAGCCGATCCGCAGGCCACCCCAGTAGGGCTTGCTCATCCCGCCGATGCTGACCACCCGGCTGTGCCGGTCGTAGGTGGCGACCGGGGGTGGCACCTCGGTGCCGTCCATGGACAGGTCCACGAAGGACTCGTCGATGATCAGATCGGTGCCGACCGCGTGCGCCACGGCCACCACGTGTTCGCGCAGGGAGGCGGGCATCAGATGCCCTGTCGGGTTCTGGAACTCGGGAATCAGGTAGGCCAGCTTGGGCCGGGTCTGCCGGAGAGTGCCCAGCAGCAGGTCGGGCTCCCAACCGGCGTCGGCGGCCAGCCCGTGGGTGCTGATCCGGGCCCGCCGGCCAGCCAGCGCGGCGAGGGCGTTGGGGTAGGTCGGGGACTCGACCAGCACGGTGCCGCCCGGGGCCAGGGCGAGCCGCAGCACCAGATCCAGTGCGTGCTGGGTGCCGCTGGTGACCATGATCTGGTCGGCCGAGGTGGGCAGACCCCGGGCGGAGTACGCGTCGGCCACCGCCTCGCGCAGCTCGATGATGCCGGTCGGGTGGTAACCGGCCCCGCCGAGGTAGCGGGGCAGGTCCTCGGTGGCGGCCCGCGCGGCTGACAACAGCTGCGGCGGGGCGGCCAGCGCCGCGACGCCGAGGTCGAGCATCTCCCTGTCGTCCAGCGGGGTCCACAGGCCGGTGCTGGCCACCCGGTGGTTGCCGGGCAGCATCGTCCAGCTACCGGCGCCACGACGGCTGGCCAGGTGTCCGGTCTCGCGGAGCTGCCGGTAGGCGGCGGTGACGGTGGTCCGGCTGATCCGCAGCGCCTCGGCCAGCTCCCGTTCGGCCGGGAGGCGGACGCCCAGCGGCAGCCGGCCGTCGGCGAGCAGCCCGCGCACCGAGCCGGCCAGCGCGGCGTAGTCGGGGCTGCGGCGGCGGCCCGGCAGGGCATGCCACTGCCCGAGCAGACGGGCCAATTGGACGCCGCGCACCTGCCCTGTCATAGCCACTCCTCGGATATTGGCTTCTTCCTCGACGCGGATTGGCACCTAGGGTGGCATGCATGGCACTGCTTGGCAATCTGCGGCACCGACCGGTTCGACGGTTGGTCCAGCTCTACCTCGGGCTCACGCTCTACGGCGTCAGCATGGCCCTGATGATCCGCTCCGACCTGGGCCTCGACCCGTGGGACGTGTTCCACCAGGGGCTCTCCGAGCTGACCGGGCTCTCCTTCGGCACTGTCACCATCGGCGTCGGCGCGCTGGTCCTGCTGCTCTGGATCCCGCTACGGCAGCGGCCTGGCCTCGGCACTGTCAGCAACGTCGTGGTGATCGGCCTGGTGGTGGACGCCACACTGGCCCTGGTGCCCACCGGTGGTCCGCTCAGCGTCCAGATCGCGCTGCTGACAAGCGGGATCGTCGCCAACGGCGCGGCCACCGCCCTCTACCTCGGTGCCAATCTGGGCCCCGGCCCCCGCGACGGCTTGATGACCGGGTACGTGGCCCGCCGGCCCGGCCGGTCGATCCGCCTGGTGCGCACCGTCATCGAGGTCACAGTGCTGGCGCTGGGCTGGCTGCTCGGCGGCAAGGTCGGCCTGGGAACCGTCGCGTACGCCCTGGCCATCGGCCCGTTGGCCCAGTTCTTCATCCCGCTGTTCGCCGTGCCGGAGGGCACCGAGCCGGACAGCGCCGCGCCCCCACCGGGCAACCCCGCGCCGGCCACCCCGGCCGGCTGAACCCTCACCGACCGTCCGCGAACCGGTACGTGGTGGTGGTGCCGCGCACCGGTTCGCGGGTGGGTGTTCCCTTCCGCGACGCGCGCCGTCATCATCTCTGCATGGGGGAGAACGGTTGGCGCTGGAACGACGCCTGGATCTTCGTGTCGCTCGTCATCGCGAGCGGGGCCGGACGGCACCGCCGGTCCGCGACAAGCCGACGACCGGAGGGCGTCCGCCTGACCGACGTGCTCTCCACCGCCGACCACCTCAACCACGCGATTCCGCAGCGACACGAGGTGGAGGCAGCGGTCCAGCGGTTGGTCGGCGCCGGGCTGGTCAGCGTCGCCGACGGCTGGTTCCGCATCACCGCCGAGGGTGAGCAGCTGTGGCGCACCCGGCCGCGCGCGGGTGTGGCGACAATGGTGGACACCGTGCAGGGTGTGTTGACCCGCCGGCACGCGCCGGGCAGCGCCGACTGGATCCTGGACGAGGCCGACCACGCGGCTGCCGTCCAGGAGTACGCGGTCCGTTCGATCCCCACCCCGCGCCGGTCACCGGAGGGCCACTCCGGCGAGCGCTGAGCTGCTCAGCGCACCGGATGGCCGCCGAGGCGCAGCGCGTCCTTGACCTCGGCGACGGTCAGCTCGCCGAAGTGGAAGACGCTGGCGGCGAGCACGGCGTCCGCGCCGGCGCCGACAGCGGGCGGAAAGTGGGCCACCTCGCCGGCGCCCCCACTGGCCACCACCGGCACGTCCACCACCGCGCGCACCGCGGCGATCAGCTCCAGGTCGAAGCCCGCCTTGGTGCCGTCGGCGTCCATCGAGTTGAGCAGGATCTCCCCCGCGCCCAACTCGGCGCCCCGGTGCGCCCACCACACGGCGTCGATGCCGGTGCCGCGCCGACCCCCGTGGGTGGTGACCTCGAAGCCGCTGGGCGTGCCGCCGTTCGGCGACCGCCGCACGTCGAGGGAGAGCACGAGCACCTGCCTGCCGAACCGGTCGGCGATCTCGGCGATCAGCTCCGGACGGGCGATGGCTGCGGTGTTCACGCCGACCTTGTCCGCGCCGGCGCGCAGCAGTGTGTCCACGTCGGCGACCTGCCGGACGCCACCGCCGACGGTCAGCGGGATGAACACCGACTCGGCGGTGCGGCGCACCACGTCGAGCATTGTGCCCCGGTCGCTGGAGGACGCCGTGACGTCGAGGAAGGTCAACTCGTCAGCGCCGGCCCGGTCGTACGCGGCAGCCAGTTCCACCGGGTCGCCGGCGTCACGCAGGTCGAGGAAGTTGACCCCCTTGACCACCCGCCCGGCGTCCACGTCCAGACAGGGGATCACCCGTACCGCCACCGTCATGCCGCGAGCCTATCCTCCGCACGCGGCACGGCGGTCGACCCGATCGGGTCGACCGCCGTGAGAGAGGTCTGCGTCACACGCGGACGAGCATCTTGCCGAGGTTGTCGCCGCGCAACAGGCCGAGGAACGCGGCCGGGGCGTTCTCGATGCCGTCCACGATCGTCTCGTCGTAGGACAGCGTGCCGTCGCGCAGCCAGCCCGCGACGTCGCGCACGAACGCCGCCCGCATGTCGTTGTGGTCGTTGACCAGGAAGCCGCGCAGTGTGAGCCGCTTGCCGATGACCAGCGCCAGGTTGCGCGGGGCGGCCGGCGGCTCGGTGGCGTTGTACTGCGAGATCATGCCGCAGATGGCGGCCCGGCCGTGCAGGTTCATGGCCGAGATCGCGGCCTCCAGGTGGTCGCCGCCGACGTTGTCGAAGTAGACGTCGATGCCGTCCGGGGCGGCCGCCCGCAGCGACTCGCGGATGCCGTCGTGGTAGTCGAAGGCGGCGTCGAAGCCCAGCGCCCGCAGCCGCTCGACCTTGGCCGGCGAGCCGGCGCTGCCGATCACCCGGCCGGCGCCCTTGAGCTTGGCGATCTGGCCGACCAGGCTGCCCACCGCGCCGGCCGCGGCGGAGACGAAGACCGTCTCGCCGGGCTTCATCGCGGCCACCTCCAGCAGCCCGGCGTACGCCGTCAGCCCGGTCATGCCGAGCACGCTCAGGTAAGCGCTGACCGGGGCGATGTTCGGGTCGACGGGTCGGGCCGCGGTGGCGTCGAGCAGCGTGTACTCCCGCCAGCCCAGCCCGTGCAGGACTGTGGTCCCGACGGCGATGTCCGCCGCCTCGCTGGCCACCACCGCACCGATCGCGGCACCGTCGAGCGGCGCGTCGAGCGCGAACGGCGGCACGTACGACTTGACGTCGTTCATCCGTCCGCGCATGTACGGGTCGACGGACATGTACTGGTTGCGGACCACGATCTGGCCCGGTCCGGGCGTCGGAACCTCGGTCTCGACGAGCCGGAAGGTGTCTTCGGTGGGCCAGCCCTGGGGGCGGCTGGCCAGGTGGATCTCGCGGTTACTGGTCACGGGGTGGTCGTCCTCTCGTCCGCGGATGGGGCCTGGGGCCGCGAGGTCACGCGGACAGGGTCTCGCGGACGGTCAGTGTGACGTCGACGTTGCCACGGGTGGCGTTGGAGTACGGGCAGACCTGGTGGGCCTGCTCGACGATCTGCTCGGCGACCTCGCGGGGCGCGGCGGGCAGGTCGACGACGAGCTGCACGGTGAGCCCGAAGCCGCCGCTGCCGTTCGGGCCGATGCCCACCTCGGCGCCGACCACGGAACCGGTCACGTCGGCCTTGGCCCGGCGGGCCACCAGCCGCAGGGCGCTGTGGAAGCAGGCCGCGTAACCGGCGGCGAAGAGCTGCTCGGGGTTGGCCGCGCCACCGGCGCCGCCCATCTCCTTCGGCACGGCCAGGTCGAGTGCGAACGTGCCGTCGGAGGTCTCGACGTGGCCGTCCCGGCCGTCGCCGGTGGCGGTCGCGGACGCGGTGTAGACAACCTGCATGGTGGTCACTGCTCCTTCTGTCGGTGGATGGTGTCGGTGACCCGGGTGAGGGTGTCGCGCAGCGCGACGAGCTCGCCGAAGCCCAGCCCGGTGGCCTGCGCGATCCGCAGCGGGACGTCGCAGACGCGCTCGCGCAGCGCCCGGCCCTGCTCGGTGAGGCCCACCTCGACCCGCCGCTCGTCGCGGGCCGACCGCCGCCGCACCACCAGGCCCGCCCCCTCCAGCCGCTTGAGCAGCGGGGAGAGCGTGCCGGAGTCCAGCCGCAGCTCGGCGCCCAGCTCGGACACCGTGGGGGCGTCGTCGGGACGCTCCCAGAGCACCAGCAGCACCAGGTACTGCGGGTAGGTCAACCCGACCTCGTCGAGGATCGGCCGGTAGACGTCGGTCAGTGCGCGCGACGCGGCGTAGAGCGCGAAGCACACCTGCCGGCGCAGCTCCAGGTCATCGGTCACCGCTGAACCGTAGCCCACAATTAAGTTGTGCACAACTTATCGGGGCGCAGGACGGCCCGGCAGGACGCCCGGGCGGTACCTCAGCGATCGCCGAGGTACGCCTCCAACTCCACCTCCACCAGGTGCTCCGGGTCCAGCAGACCGGCCACCACCACCAGGGTGGCGGCCGGCCGGACCGCACCGAAGACCGCGTTGTGCGCCCGGCCCACCTCGTCGGCGTGCAACCGGTCCGTCACGTACATCCTGGTCCGGACCACATCGCCCGGCTCCGCACCCACCTCGGCGAGCGCGGCCAGCCCGATCCGCAGCGCCTGCGCGGTCTGCGCGGCCGGATCACCGACGTGCACCACCCGGCCGTCCACTGTCGCCGTGCAACCCGCCGTCCAGGCCCGCTCACCGGCCCGGACCACCCGGGAGTACCCGTAGCGCTGCTCCCACGGGCCGCCCGACCCCAGTCGGGTCGTCGTCACGCCTCGGCCAGCGTCCGCAGCGCCTCGGCCACAGTGAAGGCACCCGCGTAGAGCGCCTTGCCGGCGATCACGCCCTCCACCCCGGCCGACTCCAGGGTCGCCAACGCCCGCAGGTCGTCCAGGGTGGACACCCCACCCGAGGCGATCACCGGCCGGTCCGTACGGGCACACACCTCGCGCAGCAGATCCAGGTTCGGCCCACGCATCGTGCCGTCCTTGGTGATGTCGGTGACCACGTACCGACTCGCGCCCGCCTTGTCCAGCCGCTCCAGCACCTCGTACAGGTCACCACCGTCGCGGGTCCAACCCCGCGCCGACAGGGTGTGACCCCGCACGTCCAGCCCGATGGCCACCCGGTCGCCGTACTCCGCCACCACCCGGTCACACCAGACCGGATCCTCCAGAGCGGCGGTCCCGATGTTCACCCGGGCCGCACCGGTGCCCAGCGCCGCACGCAGCGACTCGTCATCACGGATGCCCCCGGAGAGCTCCACCTTCACATCCAACTGGCGCACCACCTCCGCGAGCAGGTGCGCGTTCGTGCCCCGACCGAACGCCGCGTCCAGGTCGACCAGGTGGATCCACTCCGCGCCGTCCTGCTGCCAGGCCAGCGCCGCGTCCAACGGGTCGCCGTAGATGCTCTCGCTTCCGACGGCGCCCTGCACGAGCCGGACGGCCCGGCCGTCAGCGACATCCACGGCGGGTAACAGGGTGAGGCTCAAGGTCTTCTCCTCGATCAGGTACGACGGTCCAGGGCGATCACCACGATCGCCGGCAGTACGAGCAGCAAGAGCACGATCAGCGCGATACGCAACGCCAGGTTGTCGACAAACGTCCAGATCAGGAGCAACGCCGCGCCGGTGAGCAGCACGATCGCGGCCCGCTCCCCCCGAGTGTGCCGGGCCAGCCGCCCGGAGCGACCCCGCCGCAGCCGCGGCGTCAAACTGCGCACCACCGCGCGACGGCGTTGCCGCCGGGCCACCTGGCGCTGCCGGACCGCCCGCTCCCGGGCCTGCTCCGCCTCCCGCTCCGCCCGTCGGCGGGCGCGCTCCCGGCTCACCGCGACGCCCGCCGCTCGGGCACCGCGCGACGGCGCTCAGTCACCGCTGGGCAGCGTGGCGAGCCAGTTGCGCAACAGCGCGGCACCGGTGTCGGCGGACTTCTCCGGGTGGAACTGGGCCGCCGACAACGAGCCCCGCTCCACCGCCGCGACGAAATCCGTGTCGTGGTGGGCGGTGGTCACAGTGGCACCGGCAGCGACCAGCGCCGCCGGGTCGCCCATCGCGTACGAGTGGACGAAGTAGAACCGGCTCTGCTCGGTCAACCCGGCGAACAGCACCGACTCCCGCGGAGCCCGGACCGTGTTCCAGCCCATGTGCGGCAACCGGGTGGCGGCCAGCCGGGTCACCCCGCCGGGAAGCAGCCCCAGCCCCTTGGTCACCACGCCGTGCTCGTCGCCGTGCTCGAAGAGAACCTGCATGCCCACGCAGATGCCGAGCACCGGCCGGCCGGCAGCCACCCGTTCGGCGATCACCGGGCCGGCGCCCAGCGCCTCGATCCCCGCCATGCACGCCGCGTACGCGCCCACACCCGGCACCACCAGACCATCGGCGGCGGCCGCCGCGGCCAGGTCGTCGGTCACCCGGACGTCCGCTCCGGCGGCGGCCAGCGCCCGCTCCGCCGAGCGCAGGTTGCCCGAGCCGTAGTCGAGCACCACCACGTCACTCATGTCGTCACCCCGATCACCCGTTCTCCGGCAGCAGCCGCAGCACCCCGGCGACGGTGGCGAGCACCGCGAGCGCCGCGGTGATCAGCACGGCGGCCTTCGGCGCGCCCTGCCGGTAGAGCGACCAGGTGCCGCCCACCAGCACCCCGGCCAGAATCAGCAGCAACGTCGGCAACGCGGCGCCCATCAGAGCCACCTTCCAGTCGCGACTGCGGGGCTCCGCCGCGCTGCACTCCTCGCGCGCATCAGAGCGCGCCCTTCGTGCTCGGGATCGCCCCGGCGGAACGCGGATCGATCGAGGTGGCTTCGCGCAACGCGCGGGAGACCGCCTTGAACTGCGCCTCCACCACGTGGTGCGCGTCCGGGTGACCACCGGGCCGGGCCGCCCGCAGCACGTCGACGTGCAGCGTGACCCGGGCCGCCTGACCGAAGGACTCCCAGATGTGCCGGGTCATGCTGGTCGCGTACACCGGCCCGATGTACGGGGCGAGCACCGGCTCGTCGTGCACCACGTACGGCCGACCGGACAGGTCCACCGCCGCCCGGACCAGCACCTCGTCCATCGGAACGGTCGCCGAACCGTACCGCCGGATGCCGGCCTTGTCGCCCAGTGCCTGGTCGAACGCCGCACCCAGGGCCAGCGCGGTGTCCTCGATCGTGTGGTGCGCGTCGATCTCCAGGTCACCCACTGTGCGCACGGTCAGGTCGAAGCCGCCGTGCCGGGCGATCTGGTGCAGCATGTGGTCGTAGAAGCCGACGCCGGTGCTGATCTCGGCGGCACCGGTGCCGTCGAGATCGATCTCGACGAGGACCTTGGTCTCCTTGGTGATCCGTTCCACCCGGGCGGTCCGACTCATTGCGAAGTCTCCATTGCAGAAAGGAAGGCGTCGGTCTCGGCGGCGGTGCCGGCGGTCACCCGCAGCCAGCCGGGCAGGCCGACGTCACGGACCAGCACCCCCTGCGCCAGCAGGGCGTTCCAGACGATGGTCTGGTCGCCGCCCACCTCGAAGAGCACGAAGTTGGCGTCGCTGTCAGCGACCCGCAACCCCCGCTCGCGCAGCGTCGCCACGATCCGGTCCCGCTGCGCCATGATCGCGCTCACCGTACCGAGAAGGGCGTCGCGGTGAGCCACCGCCGCGCGTGCGGCAGCCTGGGTGAGCGCGGAGAGATGGTACGGCAAACGGACGAGCTGCACCGCCCGCACCACCGCCGGGTCGGCGGCCAGGTAACCCAGCCGACCACCGGCGAAGCCGAAAGCCTTGCTCATCGTCCGGGTCACCACCAGCCGTGGGTGGCCGGGCAGCACCGCCAGGGCGCTGACCGTCCCGGGCCTGGCGAACTCGGCGTACGCCTCGTCGACGACCACCATGCCGGGAGCGACGTCGAGCACCGCGGCGATCACCGCCGGGTCCAGTGCCGTGCCGGTGGGGTTGTTCGGCGAGCAGAGGAAGACCACGTCCGGCTGGTGCTCGCGGACCTGGGCGACCGCCTCCTCGGCGGTCAACCCGAAGTCGACGCCGCGCGCGGCGGGCACCCACCGGGTGCCGGTGCCGAGGGCCAGCAGCGGGTGCATCGAGTACGCCGGAACGAAGCCGAGCGCCGTGCGCCCCGGCCCGCCGAACGCCTGGAGCAGCTGCTGCTGGATCTCGTTGGAGCCGTTGGCCGCCCACACCTGGTCGACAGTGAGCCCGTGCCCGAGATATTCGGCCAGGTCGGCGCGGAGCGCCACCGCGTCCCGGTCCGGGTAGCGGTTCAGCTCACGCAGCTCGGCCGCGAGCGCCTTGCCGATCGCCTCGACCACCGGCTCCGGCACCGGGTGGGAATTCTCGTTGGTGTTGAGCCGCACCGGCACGTCCAACTGCGGCGCCCCGTACGGCGACAGCCCCCGCAGGTCGGCCCGGATCGGCAGCTCTTCCAGGCTGGTCACGCCGCCTCCCCGTTTCGCGAGACAGCGGCCGGAGGCACCGGTCGCCCGAGCCGGCTGGTGCGCGCGCTCACGCCGACCCTCCCGGGAAACGGGCCTGGACCGCCTGGCCGTGCGCGGGCAGGTCCTCCACGTTGGCCAGGGTGACCACGTGCGGGGCCACGTCGCGTAGCGCGGCCTCGGTGTATTCGATCAGGTGCACGCCGCGCAGGAAGGACTGCACGGACAGGCCGGAGGAGTGCCGCGCGCAGCCACCGGTGGGCAGCACGTGGTTGGAGCCGGCGCAGTAGTCACCGAGCGACACCGGCGACCAGGCGCCCACGAAGATCGCCCCGGCGTTGCGGACCCGCAGCGCCCACTCCCGGGCGTCCACCGTCTGGATCTCCAGGTGCTCGGCCGCGTACGCGTCGACCACCCGCAGCCCCGCCTCAAGGTCGTCGACCAGGACCACGCCGCTCTGCTCACCGGTCAGCGCCGTGGTGACCCGTTCGGTGTGCTTGGTCGCCGGCACCTGCCGGGCCAACTCCGCCTCGACCGCCTCGACCAACGCCACCGACGGGGTGACCAGCACGCTCGCGGCGAGCGGGTCGTGCTCGGCCTGACTGATCAGGTCGGCGGCCACGTGCGCCGGGTCGGCGGTGTCGTCGGCCAGGATGGCGATCTCGGTCGGCCCGGCCTCGGCGTCGATGCCGACCACGCCGCGCAGCAGCCGCTTGGCGGCGGTCACCCAGATGTTGCCGGGGCCGGTGATCAGGTCGACGGGGTCGCACCGCAGCTCACCCGCCGGGTCCACCGCCGCGCCGTACGCCAGCATCGCCACCGCCTGGGCCCCGCCCACCGCGTACACCTCGTCGACGCCGAGCAGCGCGCACGCGGCGAGCACCCGGGGATCGGGCAGGCCGCCGTTGTCCTTCTGCGGCGGGCTGACCACCACCAGCGAGCGCACCCCGGCCGCCTGGGCGGGCACCACGTTCATCACCACAGTCGACGGGTACATCGCCAGGCCACCGGGCACGTAGAGGCCGACCCGGTCGACCGGCAGCCATCGCTCGGTGACAGTGCCGCCGGGCACCACAGTCGTGGTGTGGTCGGTGCGCCGCTGATCATCGTGCACCCGACGGGCCCGGGCGATGGACTCCAGCAGCGCGGCACGCACCGCCGGGTCGAGCACCCCCTCCGCCTCGGTGATCGCCTCGACCGGCACCCGCAGCACCTCCGGGGAGATGCTGTCGAACCGAACGCTGGCCTCCCGGATCGCTGGGTACCCATGCTCACGGACCGCCTCCACCAGGGGCCGGATGCGCTCGACGGCGACGGACACGTCGAGCTGGGCACGGGGCAGCAGGCGGCGCGGGTCACCGAGACCGTCGCGCAGGTCGATCCGATTCAGCACCCTTGCGAGTCTAGGCGGCCGGCCCGACGTCCACCCGAGCCGCCCGTCCGCCGGGACGGTGAGCCGGGCCACGCCCCCGGGGACGAGATTGGTTAGGCTCGACCATGTGACCGCACGGCTGCCGGTTTTCCCGCTCGCAACGGTGCTCTTTCCCGGGTTGGTGCTGCCGCTGCACATCTTCGAGGAGCGCTACCGGGCGCTGGTCCGGCACCTTGTCGGCCTGCCCGACGGTGCCCCGCGCGAGTTCGGCGTGGTGGCCATCCAGGCCGGCTGGGAAGTCGCGCCCGCCGGTCCCGCCGGCGCCCCGGCCCGATCGAGCGTCGGCGAGGTGACGCTGCACGAGGTGGGCTGCACCGCCGAGCTGCGCCAGGTGACCGAGTTGACCGACGGTGGTTTCGACATCGTCACTGTCGGTCGGCGTCGATTCCGGATCGCCGAAATCGACGACAGCGCCGAGCCCTACCTGACCGCCGACGTCGAGTGGCTGCCCGACCCGGGCGGCCCGGACGAGGTGGCCGATTTGCTGGCCGCCCGGGTGATCGCTGTGTTCCGGCAGTACCTCGGCCTGATCCGCTCCGACCCGGAGGAGATCTCCGAGCAGTTGCCGGAGGACCCGACCGTGCTCTCGCACCTGGTGGCGGCGACCGCGGCGCTCACCGTCGACGACCGGCAACGGCTGCTGGCGATCGACGACACCGCCTCCCGGCTCCGCGCCGAGCTGCGGTTGCTCAACCGCGAGGCGGCTCTGCTGCGTCAGGTGCGGGCGGTTCCGGTGCCGCTGTCGGAGCTGGCGTCCCCGCCGACACCCAACTAAAGTCCCCCGGCTCGGGCTCCGGGCGCAGCCCCGGCCACCGCGACCAACCGGCCAGCAGTGTGTACATGACAGCGGCCCCGAACGCCGGCAGCAGCAGGTTGCCGTGCGGCACCGGCAGCACGCCGAGCAGCCAGTCCACCCCACCAGCCCGCAGGTCGGCGGGTTTGCTGAAGGCCTGCCCGACCGGGGCCGTCGCCAGCAGCCGGTCGAAGGTGGCCAGGCCGATCCGCCGTCCCACCTGCCAGGCCACCGGCGCGGCGACCAGGGTGCCGAGCACCGCGGCGAGCAACCCGACCGGGCCGCGCCGTCGACGCAGCACGAACCACAGGGCGAACGCCACGAGCAGCCCGAAGGCGAGCCCGAGCAGGCTGAACCAGCCGTCGGCGGCGATCGGCTGCTCCGGTTGCGGCTCGGCGTAGATCGCCCCCTCGGCGGTCTTGAGCACCGGGGTGTCCGGCGCGAGCGCGGCCCAGAGCAGCCCGAGCGGAACACCCGACACGGCCAGCGCGAGCACGGTGCCCAGCACCGTCGCCAGGGCACGCAATGGACGACGCGGCTCGTCGAACCGAAGCTCCAACAAGCTCTGGTACGCCGCCGAGTCCGGCAGGTGGCCCGGACCGAACTCGCCGGGCGTCGTCGCGGCCGGCGGGTCGACCTCCGGCGGTCTCGCGTCCGGCGTACCGGGCGGCGCGGATTGGTCGGGCTCGTCGACGGGCCGCTCACGGTCGGGGTTGTCCGGGCTCACCCGATGATCCTCTCAGGCCCGGTGCGCGGCCGGGGCTCCGGTGGCGGCAGACCAGCTCACCGGGCGAACGGCTCCACCATCATCGCCGCGGCCCGCAGCCACGCCTGCCGGGTCTCCGGCTGGAGCTGGTGGTACTCGATGGACGACCCGGTCTCCAGAGCCGGGTCGTACGGCACGACGGCCACGCCCCGGGTACGCGTGGCGAAGTGCCGCTCCAGGTCGTCCTGGAGCGTCGAGCGACCGGGGGTCGGGCAGGAGATGAGGGTGATCGCGTTGTCCGCCAACTCGCCCATGCCCTCCTCGTGCAGCAGGTCGAGCATCCAGTCCGCGCTGAACGCCGCGTCCTCCCGGGGCACAGTGGTCACCACCAGCTGGTCGGCGGCCTGCATCACAGTGCGCCAGTTGGGGCTCTCCACGTTGTTGCCGGTGTCCACGCAGACCACGTCGTGGGTGCGCCGCAGCAGCTCCAGCACCCGTCGGACGGTGAACTGGTCCAGTCGCTGGGCGAAGCGTGGGCTCTCCTCGCCGGCCAGCACGTCGTACGAGCCGTCGGAGGCGTGCCGCAGGTAGTCGTCAAGCCGGTCCAGCAGGGTCGCGTCTTCCAGGATCTCGATCTGGGCCAGGTCGCTGATCAGGTGCCGGATCGTCCGGGCGTGCCGGGCGCTGCCGGCGCGCAGGCCGAGGGTGCCGCGCAGCTCGTTGTCGTCCCAGGCCAGCACGCCCTTGCCGCGGACGCTGCCGACCGTCGCCGCGGCGAGCACTGTGGCGGTCGTCTTGTGCACTCCGCCCTTGGGGTTGGCGAAGGCGAACACCCGGGGCGTGCCCAGGTCCCGTTGGAGCACCCCGTTGGCGCGCTCCTGCTCCTGGTCGACGGCCGGTGGGCGCCATTCGATCCGGGCCGGGTAGGCGCGTTCGGCGACCACCGAGCCGACCGCCGGGGCGGGTGGTGGCGGAACGGGCGGCGTGACCGGCACGGCGACCGGCGGCACGGGCGGCGGGGCGACCGGCGGGGGCGGTGGCGGGGCGGCCGGGTAGCCGGTCTCCGGCTGGTAGCCGGTCTCCAGCAGGGCGTACCGCGACTCCACCGGCGGGTCGCCCGGCCGGTAGCCGTTGTCCAGCAACGCGTAGCGCGACGGGACCGGGTCGGGGCCGCGTGCCGGCGGCTCGGGCTCGGCCCGGTAGGTCGGCTCAGCCCGGTAGTCGGGCTCGGCCCGATAGCCCGGCTCGGCCCGATAACCCGGGTCCGCCCGGTAGTCGGGCTCGGCCCGGTAGCCGGGCGTGGCGGGGTAGTCCGGTTCAGCGCGGTAGCCCGGCTCGGCCCGGTAGCCGGGTTCGGCGCGGTAGTCCGGCTGCCCGGTCCGGTACGCCGGCTCCGCTCGATAGTCCGGCTCGGCCCGATAACCCGGCTCGGTCCGGTACGCGGGCTCGGCCCGGTAGTCCGGCTCGGCCCGGTACGCGGGGTCGACCCGGTAGGTCGCCTCGGCCCGGTACGCAGGCTCCGCGCCGTACGACAGGTCGGCCGGATGCCCGATGGCGGGTGCCCGCCCGGCGTAGCCGTTGGGGGCCGCACGTCGTGGCAGCGGGTCCGGCGGCGGTTCCTCGCCGCGCCGCTCCGGCTCGGTCTGCTCCGCGCCGCGACCGCCCAGCCGGGCACGGTCCAACAGCGCGCGCCACCGCGGCGCTGGTTCGGCCGGCCGGCCCCAGCCGGTCTCACTGCCCTCCACGGCCCGCCCTCCCAGCGCCATCGACCTCTGTCTGACAGGCTACGAACCCAACCCTATTCGGACCACACCTCAGAGCGCACACCAGCCGGCGCAGATCACGACGACGGCGATGGCGGCAACGGCTCGGTGAGGGCGGCGTCCGGCGAGGTGGTGACGCTCGGCGGCGCCGACTCGGCGGGCTCCGGCGTCGACGGTTCGGGTGACGGAATGGTCACGACTGGTGCGGGTTCCGACGATTCGCCCACGGGGGCCGACGGCGCCGGTGCGCTGATCATCGGCGCTGGCGGCTCGGACCGGGTCGGTACGGGGCTCGGCCCGGTGTCGGCCGGCGGGCGCACCACGTCACGCTGCTCGGGCAGGGGCGGCGTGAAGACCGTCCGGTCCAGCCGGTACACCTCGGGGGCCGGGTCGACCGCCCGTACATCCGGCCGGGCCGCGACACCGCGCAGCGCCACCGGCGTCGCGCGAACCACCGCCGCGTAGACGCAGGCGCAGCCGGTGCGGTACGCGACCGCCTCGGCGGCGGCCACCTCGGCGCCACTGGCGTACTGCTCCCGCAACTCCCGCTCGCCCACCCCGTCGCCGTCCACAGCGGCGGCCCTGGCCCGGTAGTCGGCGGCCTCGGTCTCCTTGCGGGCCGCCACCTGGTCCATCCCGGCCACCACGTCGTCCGGCACCCGCAGCGCGGGGATCTTGACGATCTCGGTCTGCCGGCCGGGCAGCGGAACCCGCCCGAAGACCGTCGAGACCCCGACGTCGCCGAGCACCGTCGCCAGCCGCTGCGGAGGCAGGTACGTGTCGAGCGTGACCAGCGCGTACGTCCTGCCCTCCGCGGCCGGGGCGGACGCGGGCAGCGCGGCCAGGTCGGCCGCGGCGGACCGCAGGTAGCCGGGGACGGAGTCGCCGTCGGCAACACCGACCCGGGTCACCTCGCCGACCGTCCGGTCGCCGACCGGAGTGTCGTCGACGGCCCAGACGGCGGTGCCCAACACCGCCGCCGCGGAGAGCACCGCGGCCCAACTGAGCACGCCGGAGCGCGCCGACCGGTCGCCGAGGCGGGCCACGGTCCGGGTCAGCGGCGGCAGCAACCGCTGGTCCAGCTGCCGCAGCAGGTTGCCGGCGCGCACGGGCGGGATCCCCTCTGTGGAACGGTGTCGGGCGGTCGCCGCTCAGTCACGCAGGATCTGAAGCGCACGGTCCAGGTCGTCAGGGTAGTCGCTGACGAACCGGACCTCGTCCCCCGTTCGGGGGTGCAAAAAGCTCAGTTCGCGGGCGTGCAGCCACTGTCGGGCCAGGCCGAGACGGGCCGAGAGGGTGGGATCGGCGCCATAGGTGAGGTCACCCACACAGGGGTGCCGCAGGGTGGAGAAGTGCACCCGGATCTGGTGGGTCCGGCCGGTCTCCAGCCGGACGTCGACCAGGCTCGCCGCCGGGAACGCCTCAAGGGTGTCGTAGTGGGTGATGCTCGGCTTGCCGCCGGACACCACCGCCCAGCGGTAGTCGTGGGTCGGGTGCCTGTCGATCGGCGCGTCGACGGTGCCCCGCAGCGGGTCCAGGTGACCCTGCACCACCGCGTGGTAGCCCTTGTCGACCTCGCGGTACTTGAAGGCCCGCTTCAACGCCGTGTACGCCTGCTCGCTCTTGGCCACCACCATGATCCCGGTGGTGCCCACGTCGAGCCGGTGCACCACGCCCTGGCGTTCGGCGGCGCCGCTGGTGGAGATGCGGTGCCCGATCGCGGCGAGCGCGCCGATCACCGTCGGCCCGGTCCACCCGGGGCTCGGGTGCGCGGCCACCCCGACCGGCTTGTCGACCACGACGATGTCGTCGTCGGCGTAGACGACCCGCAGGCCGGGCACCGCCTGCGGGACCACTGTCGGCGGTGCGACAGGGGCGGGCAGCGTGACGTCCAGCCAGGAGCCGGCCTTGACCTTGTGCGAGTTGGGCCGGGCGGAGCCGTCGACCAGCGCGTCCCCGGCGTCGACCAGGGCCGCGGCGGCGGTGCGGGACAGCCCGAACAGGCGGGACACGGCCTGGTCCAGGCGCATGCCGTCGAGGCCGTCCGGAACCGGAAGGGAACGGTGGTCGCCGCCAGCGGCGAATGCCGAGGTCATGCCCGCTCCCGCTGCTCGGCGCCCGACGCGGCGTCCGTCGTGGCCGGGTCGCCGTCGCGACCCGCCCGCCGGCCGTCACGCTGGCGGCCGGTCAACTCCAACAGGACGGCCAGCAGCACGCCACAGACCAGCGAACTGTCGGCAAGGTTGAACACCGGCCAGACCTGACCGTACGGGTCGAAGAGGCTGATCATGTCGACGACGTGCCCGTGGAACGGGGACGGCGCCCGGAAGATCCGGTCGACGAGGTTGCCCAACGCGCCACCGAGAACCAGGCCGAGCGAGACCGCCCAGGGCAGCGAGCGCAGCCGCAGTGCCATCCAGACGATCCAGCCGACCACACCGATGGTGATCAGTGGGAAGACCCAGGTGTGGTCCGCGCCGATGCTCCAGGCCGCACCGCTGTTGCGGGTCAGGCTCAGGTAGACGAACCCACCGAGCAGCCGGACCGGCTCCCGGTCGGTCAGCGCGGCCAGCGCGAGGTGCTTGGTGACCAGGTCGGCCAGCAGGGCCACCAGGGCGACTCCGGCGAGAATCGCGACTGCCCGGGGCCGGCGGGTGCCGCCGCCCGGATCGGTGCGGCCGGGTTCGGCGGACGGTACTGCGGTCATGCGCTCCCCATCGACAGTCTTGGCGGTGATCGCTCACCGTCTCATCGCCGCCGGGGAACGGACCTCAGCGCCGCTCCTCCAGCTGCTTGCACGTCACACACAGGGTGGCCGACGGGAAGGCGGCGAGGCGCTCGACCGGGATCGGGTTGCCGCACCGCTCGCACCAGCCGTAACCACCCTCGTCGAGGCGCTCCAGAGCGCGCTCCACCTGCGTGATCCGTTCCAGAATGCTGTTGGCGAGAGAGATCTCCTGCTCCCGCTCGAGCGTCTTGGTGCCCGTATCGGCCTGGTCGTCCCCGGCCGAGTCGGTCAGCCGATCGCGCTGCAGCTCGGTGATCTCACTCAGCGTCTGATCGTACTCGGCACGAAGCTCGTCCCGCCGCGCCGCCAGCGCCGCCCGGATCTTCTCGGTCTCCGCCGTGCTACGGGTGGCCTTCGCCACCGGCTTGCGCCCGGCGGTCCTGGTGTCGGATGGCTTCGCCATGGGTCGCTCCCTCGGCCGGGGAACCGCGCGGTCCGCGGCGCCTGGACAGGGGGCGCCGACTAGGGCGTCCCCTATGTACGAAAAGGGGCGCACGGCGACGATGGCCGCGCACTCCGGAGGTTGGCAAGAATACGGAACGTACAGGCGTCCGACAACGTGCCGCACCGTCGCACCGTCTAACAGCCCCTAGCCCTGCCTAACTGGGGCAAAGGGAACGCTAGCAGATCAATTGGGCACCTCATCCCCGTACTCACCAAACCATCGGGCCAGACGACCCCGCCGACTGACCGCCCGCAACCGCCGTTCCGCCGCGTCCCGCACCCCTGCGGTCGCCACGATCAGCAGACTGTCGCCGGTCTTCAACCGGGTGTCCGGTGCGGGCACGAAGCCCACGCCGTCGCGCAGCACAAGGGTCACCGACGCGCCCAACGGAAGGCGCAGCTCGTCGACGTGCACGCCGGCCAGTCGTGAGCCCGGTGGCACCTCCACCTGGAGCAGGTCCGCCCGCATTCGCTCCAGCGGCGCGGTCTCCACGTGGATCTCGGCGGCCTCGGCCGGCGCGGTCACCCGCAACCGGCGGGCGAACGGCCCCAGCGTCCCGGTCTGCACCAGCGTGAAGATCACCACCAGCACGAAGACCACGTCGAAGAGCCGCTCCGCGCCGGGCACCCGCTCGGACAGCGGAATGGTGGCCAGCACGATCGGCACCGCACCGCGCAGCCCGGCCCAGGACAGGAACGCCTGTTCTCGAAGCCCGACCCGGAACGGCACCGCCGAGACAGCCACCGACAGCGGCCGGGCCAGGAGCACCAGAGCCAGCCCGGCGACCACCGCTGGCAGTACCGCCGCGTCCAGCCGGCCCGGCGAGACCAGCAACCCGAGCAGCACGAACAACCCGATCTGGGCGAGCCAGGCCAGCCCGTCCGCGAAACCGAGAATCGCCTGCCGGTGCGACAGGCGGGCATTGCCCAGCAACACCCCTGCCACATAGACGGCGAGGAAGCCCGAGGCGTGCAGAACAGCCCCCGCGGCGTACGCCAGAACTGTGATGCCCACCGCGGCGATCGGGTAGAGCCCGGCCGAGGGCAGCGCGGCCCGGCGCAGCGCCCAGGTGCCGGCGACGCCAGCGGCCACGCCCACCGCCGCACCGACGCCCAGCTCGTAACAGACCAGCGCGACCTCGTACCACCACGGGTGCGCGAAACCCCTGTGGGACAGCAGCACCACCAGCAGCACCACCGGGGCGTCGTTCATCCCCGACTCGGCCTCCAGGGTCGCCACCAGCCGGGGCGGCAACCGCAGCCGGCGCAGAGTGGCGAAGACGGCCGCCGCGTCGGTGGACGAGAGCACAGCGCCGTAGAGCAGCGCCAACCGCCAGTCCAGCCCCAGCAGCAGGTGCACTGCCACGCCGACCACCGCGATGCTGACGATCACGCCGACAGTGGAGAGCGCGGAGGCCAGCCCGAGCACCGGGCGCAGCGTGGTCCACCGGGCGGTGAGCCCGCCCTCCGCGATGATCACGATCAGCGCGCAGAAGCCGAGGGTCCGGGTCAGCTCGACGTCGTCGAAACGGATGCCCAACCCGTTCTCGCCGATAGCCACACCGAGAGCCAGGTAGACCAGGAGGCTGGGCACGCCGAGCCTCGTGGAGAGTCGCACCGCGCCGACAGCGACCAGCAGCACTGCCGCACCGAGCAGCAGCGCGATATCCAACCCGGGCGTCACGGCTGCCTTGCCTGGGCTGTCCTCACTCGACGGATCCGTCGCGCAGACGGCGCAGCACCTCGGGCAGCTCCGGGCCCGGCCGGTCGACGAGGAAGAGCTTGTCCCGACTGGCCGCGCCGGCACGCAGTGACACGACGGCAGGTCGGACGCCCAACGCGCCGGCCAACGCCCGGCGGGCGGCCTCGGTGGCCCGGCCGTCGACGGCCGGGTCGTGGACCGCGATCACGAGCGCGGGCCCGTGCGGGCCGTCGAAGCGGCCACCCACCCGGTCCCGCGAGGCGCCGGGCTTCACCCGTACCGCCACGGTGAGCGTGTCCTGTGCGGGCACCGGCGCCGCTTCAGATCGGCCGGGCGTCGGCGAGGAGAGCGGTCGCCGGCGCGCAGTGCGCGCACGGGGTGAAGCCGAGGTCCACGGCCTCGGCGACCGGCAACGTCTCGGGCTGCCAGCCGATCAGGTGGGGGCAGCCGTCCAGGTGGTAACGGGGGCGGCCGTCGACGACCTCGACGGCGTCGAGCAGTCGGGCCACCCGGGCCGCTTCGGCGGCCGTGATCTGCTGGGCGGCCGGCTCGTCGACCGCCGCGACCGCGGGGTCGAACACGTCGTCCATCGGCGACGCCGGGCTGACCGGCCGGGCCCGCGCGGGGGCCTCGTCCGCCGCACCCACCAACGGCGACGCGTCATCGACGTGCGACGCGTCGACCGGCGACACCTCATCGACCGGCGGCGCGTGGTCGACCGGCGGCTCGGGTGGTTGCCGCCACCCGGTGCCGCCGGTACCAAACGTCGTGGGCACGTGCTGGACCGGCACCTCCGGCTCGACCAGCGGCGGCCCGTACGCGACACCCGGTGTGGCCTGGCTGGCCGTGCGGGGCGCGTCGGGGTGCCGCCGGTCGGTCCGGCCGGGATCCGCCATGGCGCGGTTGGCGGCTGCCTGGCGGGCGCCCACCACCAACGCCACGGCGGCCAGCAGACTGGCCGCGATGGAGATGACCAACAAGAAGCTGGAGCCACCGGCCAGGCCGAGCACCAGTAGCGCCACTGCGACGAGGATGAGCAGAAGACTTGCGACTATCACGGCTCACCCCCGCCGCGTCGAACCGTCCAGGCCAGGCCGGCGACCGTCACCATTGGCGGACAGCGATCGCCGGCCGGTGCTCAGCGTCCGGCTTCGAGGGCGCCGGAGCGCCCGCCGCCGCCGTACGAACCAGCAAGACCGGCTGCCGCCAGCCCGTTGCCGCCAGCGACCCGGCCGGCTTCGGAGCGGGTCATCTCGGCTTCGAGGCCCTGGCCACGACCGTCGAGGTCACGCAGCTGGCTCTCCAGGTACGCCTTGAGCCGGGTGCGGTACTCGCGCTCGAACTGCTTGAGCTCCTCGATGTGCTTCTGCAGCGCCGTGCGCTTGGCGTCCAGGCCGCCCATGGCCTCCTGGTGCCGCTGGCGGGCGTCCCGCTCAAGGGCGTCAGCCTTGGCGCGCGCCTCCCGGGTCACCTCCTCGGCCTTGCTGCGAGCCTCGGACAGCAGCTGGTCGGCCTCGCGGCGAGCGTCGGACACGTGGTCGTCGGCGGTGCGCTGGGCCATCATCAGCACGCGCAGGGCCTGCTGCTCACCGTCACCGGTGACGCCGCCGGCCGGGCCGCCGGTCGCGCGGACCTGCTCCAGCTCGGCCTGCATCGCGCGGGCAGCCTGCTCGGCCGCCGACTTGTCGCGCTGCACCCGGTCCAGTTGGGCCTTGACATCGTTGAGCTCCGCCGCCAGTCGGGCGTCGCCGCCGGGGCCGGCGGGGGCACCGCCACGGCCGCCGCGCTCCACCTGGGCGCGCAGCTCGTTGTTCTCCTCGATGAGACGGGCGAGCTCGCGCTCGACCTCGTCAAGGAAGGCGTCGACCTCCTCCTCGTCATACCCCCGTTTGCCGATCGGCGGCTTTTTGAAGGCGACGTTGTGGACGTCGGCCGGGGTCAGCGGCATCGAAACTCCTCGGGTCAGTTGCGGCCGCGAAAGCGCGTCGGTCATCAGGCAGATGCCCTGATCGACGGCCCTAACACGAACTCCATCAGCACGAACAGGATAACCAGGAGCACAAGGGAGGCCAGGTCGATGCTCACGGTACCAATTCGCAGCGGAGGGATCACACGCCTCAACGTGTTGAGAGGGGGATCAGTGACGCTCCACACGGATTCCAATCCTGCCGATGCTCCACGCCCCGGTTGCCAGCGACGGCCGTACTGCAGGACGGCGCTCAACACGAACCGGGACAGAAGAAGGAGCAGGAAGACATAAAGGATCAGGTACAACACTTGCAGTAAGATCGACAACACGGTCAGCGACGTCCCTCGGGTCGGGCGGGATCAACTCAGACTGAAAAAGCCGCCCTCAGCGATCTTGGCTTTGTCCTCTGCGGTGACCTGGACGTTAGCCGGTGAGAGCAGGAACACCCGATTGGTCACGCGCTCGATCGTACCGCGCAGGCCGAACGCCAGTCCGGCGGCGAAGTCCACCAGACGGCGGGCATCGGCCTCATCCATCTCGGTGAGATTGATGATCACCGGGACGCCGTCGCGGAAGTGCTCACCGATGGTGCGCGCCTCCCGGTAGGTGGTGGGGTGCAGCGTGGTGATCTGGTAACGCTGCTCCTCCTCGGGCAGAGCCCGCTCGCGCGACGTGACCTGCGGCGCGAGGGCCAGGTTGTCCCGAGTGTGGTAGGTCAGCGCACCGGAGGTCTCGCCCGCCGACGACCGGGTGATCGACCGGACGCTGGACCGCTCGATCCGCTCCGGCCGCTCACCGTCGCCACGCTCGGACTCGCTCAACCGCCCGCTCGACCGCTCGGAGAGTCGACCCCGCCCGCTGTCGCGCGGCCGGGGAGCCGGCGGCTCCTCGGCGTCGTCCTCGTCGTCGTCGGCGAACTCCTCGGCGTACCGGCTCTGCCGGTAACGCGAGTCGCGGTAGCCACCCTTGTCGTAGCCACCGTCGTCGTAGGCCCGCTCGTCGTCTTCTTCGACCAGACCGAGCCAGACCCCCGCCTTGCGCAGTGCACCCATCCCGCGCCCTTCCGTCCGCCGTGCGGCACGCGCCCCCGTGCCATGTCGCCCGTCGCGAGTGGACAACCATGCCCACCGGACCGGAACGGCAATCCCCCCGGCGCGCGATTCGCGTCGCGCGCCACGACCCCCGACTAAGGAGACGCCCGCCCCTGAAACAACACTGATGTAATTTGCATGTCTCGCGGTCAGGCTACCGCAGCGTGGGACGCATTCCGAGCAACGCGCTACCGACGCGGACATGTGTCGCGCCGTAACGGATCGCGATTTCGAAATCTCCGCTCATACCGGCGGACAGCGCGGTGGCTCCCGGATGGACGGCCCGAAACGCGTCGGCGACCTCCGCGAGCCGGGCGAACGCCCGCTCCGGCTCCCACCCCAGCGGAGCGACCGCCATGAGACCGACCAGACGCAACCCCGGCGCGTCGGCCACCGCCTCGGCCACCGGCTCCAGACCGGCGGCCGGATCCGCCGAGCCGGGCAGGGCACCGCCCCGCGCGGCGTCGCCGTCGATGCTCACCTGGACCAAAGCGTCGAGCGGCTCCTGCCGGTCGGCAGTCGCGGTGGCCAACGCCCGGGCCAGCCGGACACTGTCGACGGAGTGCACCACGTCGGCGTAGCGGACCACCGAGCGGGCCTTGTTGCGCTGCAACTGGCCGATGAAGTGCCAGCGGGGACGCACCCCGGCGGCAGCCACCTCGGCGGCCTTGCCGGCCGCCTCCTGGTCGCGGTTCTCCCCCATGTCGGTCACCCCGAGCCCGGCCAGCGCCAACACGTCGCTGGCCGGGTAGGTCTTCGTCACCGCGATCATGGTTACCTCGGCACGATCCCGGCCGGCCTGCGCGCAGGCGTCATCGACCCGGGACCGAACCTGGGCCAGACCGGCCGCGAGTTCGGCGTGCCGATCTGGACGTACCGTGGCTGAGCTGTCGGTCATCGGCGGTGCTCAGGACCCGTTCTTGAGGAAGTCGGGAACGTCCACGTCGTCGAAGAGCACGCGACGCGGCGACTGGGCCGGAGCCGGGTTGGTGGCCGGCGCCGGCGCCGGGGTGCTCTGCGGTGCCGGCTGGTTGGTGTTGGTCTTACGGGTCGGCTCGGCCGCCTTGTACGCGGGCGTGCCACCGTCGAAGCCCGCCGCGATGACAGTCACCCGCACCTCGTCACCGAGAGCGTCGTCGATGACCGCGCCGAAGATGATGTTGGCGTCCGGGTGGGCCGCGTCGGTGACCAGCTGGGCGGCATCATTGATCTCGAACAGGCCCAGGTCGGAGCCGCCGGCGATGGAGAGCAGCACGCCCCGCGCGCCGTCCATGCTCTGCTCCAGCAGCGGGCTGGAGATGGCCGCCTCGGCCGCCTCGACCGCGCGGTTCTCGCCGCGGGCGCTGCCGATGCCCATCAACGCGCTGCCGGCGCCGCTCATCACGCTCTTGACGTCGGCGAAGTCCAGGTTGATCAGACCCGGGGTGGTGATCAGGTCGGTGATGCCCTGCACACCCGAGAGCAGCACCTGGTCGGCCGTGCGGAACGCGTCCATCATGCTGATGTTGCGGTCGCCCAGGGCCAGCAGCCTGTCGTTCGGGATGACGATCAGCGTGTCGCACTGGTTGCGGAGCTCGTCTATCCCCGTCTCGGCCTGCACCTGGCGGCGCTTGCCCTCGAAGGAGAACGGCCGGGTCACCACGCCGATGGTCAGCGCGCCGAGCTTGCGGGCGATGTTGGCCACCACCGGCGCGCCGCCGGTGCCGGTGCCGCCTCCCTCGCCGCAGGTCACGAAGACCATGTCGGCGCCCTTGAGCACCTCCTCGATCTCGTCGCGGTGGTCCTCGGCGGCGTTCTTCCCGACGTCCGGGTTGGCCCCGGCCCCCAGGCCACGGGTCAGCTCCCGACCGACGTCGAGCTTGACGTCGGCGTCGCTCATCAGCAGCGCCTGCGCATCGGTGTTGATCGCGATGAACTCGACGCCCTTGAGCCCAACCTCGATCATCCGGTTGACGGCGTTGACGCCGCCACCCCCGATGCCGACGACCTTGATGACCGCCAGGTAGTTGTGCGGAGGTGTCATCTCCGGTCCTTTCCTTCGAGATTGGCTTCGGCCGACCGGTTACGGCGTGGCCAGACCAGCGGCCGACGACAGCTGTCACCAACGAGGATCAGGGGTGAACCCTAACCCTCTACTAGAGGCTTACAGTTATGTCAACCACTGAAGCTCTTCGAGGCAACGTAAGCGCCACCGCGCTATGAGCCAAGGACCCGGGCGGCGTGTCGCCGCGCGGAGCGCCACGGGTCACGTCCGCGCACGCTCACCGGTCAACGAAAGGTCACCACATCCGGTGCGCTCACGTCGATCCGGTCGGTGTCCTCGTCGAGCAGCGCGGTGGCCACCCGAGCCTTGTCAGTACCCCGGGTCGCGTCGCCCCAGACCACCGTCCGCTCGCCGCGCAGCCGCAGGCTGATCCGGGCCAGCCCCGCCACGTTCACGTCCACAAGCTCGGCGCGCAGCTGGGGCGTCAGCGCGACGAGCACCTCCAGCCCGGCCCGGGTGCCCGGGTCGTCGGCGGCCGGCCGGGCCACCGTCACCTGTGGCAGGTCGGCGGGGCGTCGCTCCACAGTCCGAAACGCCACGCCGCTCCGGTCGATGAGGGCGAACGCCTCGCCCTGCGGCACCACAGCCACCGCGGTCCGCTCGGTCACCCGCACCACCAGCGCGCCGGGCCAGTCCCGGGAGACAGTGGCCCGCTCCACCGCCGGCAGCGCGCCGACCCGACGGGCGGCGGCGGTCAGGTCCACCCGGGCCAACGGCACGCCGTCCGGCACCCCGACCGCGTCGTGCACCTGCACCGGGGTGACCAGGTCGGCACCCTCCACGCGCACCTCCCGCACACCGAACAGCCCGGTACCGAGCACCGTCCAGGCGACCAGCCCGGCCAGAGCGAGCACCCCGGCGGTCACCGCCCACGGCAGCGCCGCACGCATGCGACGCTGCCGGGCACGGGCCATGAACCGGCGGGTCGAGGGCGGTACCGCGTCGCGGCCCGCCCGGACCAACTGCCACCGCCGGGCCGGACCGCGGCGCGGGGCGCCGCCGTCGGCGGCGCTGGTGCGCCCTCGGGCCGGGCCGGGACTCATCCGGCCGTGGGCGCCGAGCCGCCGGGCACGGCGGTGCCACCGAGAGCCGCGCCGTCGCCGCCGGCCGTCGCCCCACCCGGCACCGGATCACCGATCGCCGGGGTGGTGGCCACCGGGTCGACGGTCGCGGTCGGTGCCGAGCCGGCCGTACGCTCACCCAGGGCGGCCAGCAGCTCGTCGCCCATCAGCGAGATCGGTGGGGCGCCCATGGTGACCACCACGTCCCCGGAGCGGGCGCGGCGGGCCACCTCGATCGGGGCCTGCTCCCACGACTCCACGAAGACCTTGCGGTCGGCGGGCAGATCCACAGCCGCGATCAGCGCCGCCGAACCCTCGCCGGGCTGACGCAACTCACCGGGCCCGAAGACCTCCAGGAGCACCACCTCGTCGGCGATGGCCAGCGCCTCGGCGATCTCCGCCTGGTTGTCGCGGGTGCGGTACAGCCGGTACGGCTGGAAGACGACGATCAGCCGGCCGTCCCCGGCGACCTCGCGCAACGTCTGCATGGCCAGTTTCATCGAGGTCGGGTGGTAGGCGTACTCGTCGTAGATCAGCACACCGTCCGCGACACCCTTGCGCTCGAAGCGCCGCCGCACCCCGGGGAAGACCGCCAGCGCGGCCTCCGCCGCCTCCAGCGGCAGTTCCAGCAGGTACGCGGCCAGCACCGCGGCGGCGCTGTTCAGCCCCATGTGCCGCCCCGGCACCGGCAGCCGGAACTCGCCCAGTGACCGGCCGTCGATCGCGGCCAGGTAGCGCACCCCACGCGCGGAGGAGACCATCTCGGTCAACCGCAGGTCGGCGTCGACGGCCTCGCCGTAGGTGAAGACCCGTCGCCCCGCGGACCGCAGGCTCTCGGCCAACCGCCGGCCGCCCGGGTCGTCGGCGCAGGTGATGATGAACCCGTCCGGGTCGGTGAGGCGGGCGAACTCCACGAACGCCGCCTCCAGCGTCGCGTAGTCGCCGTAGGTGTTGAGGTGGTCCGCCTCGACGTTCGTGATGATCGAGACGTACGGGCGGTAGATGAGGAACGAGCGGTCGCTCTCGTCCGCCTCGACAACGAAGTGCTCGCCGGTGCCGTGGTGGGCGCCCGAACCGACCTCGGAGATCTCTCCACCGATCACGAAGGACGGGTCCACTCCGGCCTGCTGGAGCACCATCGTCACCATCGAGGTGGTGGTCGTCTTGCCGTGCGTGCCGGCGACTGCCACCGCCCGACGGCCGGTCATCGCCGCGGCGAGAGCCTCCGAGCGGTGCAGCACCCGCAGCCCGCGCCGACGCGCCTCGACCAACTCCAGGTGGTCCTGGGGAATTGCCGACGAGTAGACGACGGTGTCCACGCCGTCGAGGTTGCTCACCTCGTGGCTGAGGTGGATGGTGCCGCCGAGCGCCCGCAGGCCGGCCAGCGAGGGCCACTCCCGCAGGTCGCTGCCGGAGACCCGGATACCACGGGTGAGCAGCAGCCGGGCCACGCCGAGCATGCCCACCCCACCCACCCCGATCAGGTGGACGGCGCCCAGGTCCTCAGCGGTGAGCGTGCCGGCCGGGGTGAACTGCGCGGTCATCGGGCCACCGCCGCCAGCACGAAGGAACGCAGCGCCTCGTCGCCGTCGCGCCGGCCGTACGACCCGGCGGCGGCACCCATGTTGTAGAGCCGCTGCGGGTCACGGATGAGGGGGATGACAGTGCGCTCCAGCCAGTCCGGGGTGAGCTCCCCGTCGTCGACCAGCAGTCCACCGCCGGCCTCCACCACTGGCAGCGCGTTGCGCCGCTGCTCCTGGTTGCTGTGCGGGTACGGGACGTAGATCGTGGGCAACCCGATAGCGGCCACCTCGGCGACGGTCATCGCCCCGCCCCGGGCCAGCATCAGGTCGGCGGCGGCGTAGCCCAGCTCCATCTCGGACAGGTACGGCAGCGTCACGTACGGCACCGGCAGGTCGGTGGGGATCGGCACCGGCTCGTTGCGGGCGCCCATCACGTGCAGCACCTGCACGCCGTTGCGGGCCAGCTCCTTGGCCGCCCCGGAGACCGCCAGGTTGATCGAGCGGGCGCCGGACGAGCCGCCGGACACGAAGAGCACCGGCAGGTCCGGGCGGAGCCCGAAGTGGGCGCGGGCGGCGTTACGCAGCGCGTACCGGTCGAGACCGGCGATGCTGCGGCGCAGCGGCACACCGACGACTGTGGCGTCCCGCAGCGACTCGGCCTGGCTCGGCTGGTTCGGGAAGCCGACGGCAACGTTCTTGGTGAACTTCATGCCCAGCTTGTTGGCCACGCCCGGTGGCACGTTCACCTCGTGGATCACCATGGGCAGTTCGCGGCGCCACGCGGCCAGGTAGGCCGGCACCGAGACGTACCCGCCGAAGCCGACGACCACGTCGGCGCGCACCTCGTCGATCACCTTGCCCGCGGCGCGCGCCGCGGTCCACATCCGGCCCGGTGTGCGGACCAGGTTCATGTTGACCGACCGGGGCAGCTGGTACGCCGGGATCTGCCGCAGGTCGTAGCCCTGCGGCGGGATCAGGTCGTTCTCCATGCCCCGTGGTGTGCCGAGGCAGGTGATCCGGACGCCCGGGTCGTGTCGGCGAAGGCAGTCGGCGAAGGCGAGCAGCGGGTAGACGTGCCCCCCGGTGCCACCTCCCGCGAGCACCACCGAACGCAGCGGACCCATCAGCGTCTCCTCTCGCTCGCCGTACCACCGCGGCTCCGGTCCTGTCGGACCCCGCGCGGCGCGGCCTGATCGTCATGGCGCCGCTCGCGGGACCGGGGTACGGACCCTCGGCCAGCGGGCGGCGTCGCCGGTCGGCGACGCCGGCCGGGAAGCGGCGGCAACGGGGCCCAGAGTAGTCGGACCCACCGGGCCGGCGGACGGGCATGCAGTGCTCTGGCCGCATCGGGTTCGGCGCGGGCGAAGGACGCCAGCATGCCGATGCCGGCCAACGTCACCACCAGGGCACTTCCGCCGTCGGAGATGAACGGCAGCGGCAGACCGGTGATCGGCAGCAGCCCCACCACCCCACCGATGTTGATCACGGCCTGGCTGACCAGCCAGGTGGTCACGGCGGTGGCGGCGAGCCGACGGAACGGGTCGTCGACCCGCCGGGCGATCCGAAAACCGGTGTACGCGAGGACCGCGAAGAGGCTGAGCACCACGACGCACCCGATCACGCCCAGCTCCTCGGCGATGATCGCGAAGATGAAGTCGTTGTGCGCCTCGGGGAGCCAGTCCCACTTCAGACTGCCCTTACCCAGCCCGACACCGAACCAGCCGCCGTGCTCGATGGCCAGCCGCCCCTGGTAGAACTGCAGACAGCCGTCAAGTTTGCAGGTCTCCGGGTCCGGTGGATTGAAGAACATGTCCAGCCGGGCGAAGCGGTAGTTGTCCTCGCCGCGCTCGCCGGAACCGGCGCCCAGCGAGGCCACCGCTACCAGCAGGCCGATCCCGACCAGCCCGGCCGCCGCCAGGGCGCCGAAGACCCTTATCCGCACCCCGGCGGCCCAGAGCAGACCCACGATCAGGGCCAGCAGGCAGAGCATCGTGCCGGTGTCGTTGTAGCCGACCAGGACGAAGAGCAGGCCGACCACCGGGAAGAGCGGGGTGGCCAGTTCGCGCCACCACCCGAGCGCGGCGCCCTTGCGGGCGACGATGTGCGCACCCCAGAGCACCATCGCGAACTTGGCCAGCTCGGATGGCTGAAGCTGGATCCCGCCGACGAAGAGCCAGTTGAGCCGCGCCTCGATCGGGCCGATCTGCCCTGTCTTCTGGTTCGTCAGCCGGGCGTAGGCGACCAGCAGGTTGAGCACCACCAGCAGGACGACCGAGGTGAAGAGCAGCGGGCGGCCCAGCGACCGGTAGGTGCTGGCCGGCAGGCGCTGGCAGACCCAGAACGCGCCGATGCCGATCACCGCGAAGATGGCCTGCTTGGTCACCGAGGCCGAGGCGTTGCCGTCCTCGGCGTAGTCCTTCACGCTGGTCGCCGAGAAGACCATCGTCAGCCCGATCAGCAGCAGCAGGCCGGAACAGGACAGCAGCAGGTAGTAGGAGGTCAGCGGCCGGTCCAGCAGGCCGCGCAGCGCGGCGAGCCCGCCGGCCGCGTCGATACCGCGCAGCGGTGCGGTGGACACCGCCTCCGGCTCGCGTCCCGCCGGCCCGGCCTCCCGCGCCGGCGGCCCGGGTTCGCGGGCCCCCGCGCCGGGCTCCGGGCCGCGCGCCCCGCCGGCCGACGGCGTACGCGTCGCGCTCGGCGACCGTCGCGGCCGTCCGACAGTCCCATCCTCGGTGCCGATTTCCTCCCCCACCCCGACATCATCACCGCTGACGGGCCCCCGCGCCCCACAACGCCCCACCGGGCGTGTCGAACCCTCCCCACCCCCGCCGCCGACACGCGTCGATCTTGCACTTTGAGTGGCGACCAAACGCCCACAAGTGGACGTTGCGCCAACCGAAAGTGCAAGATCGACGGGGCGAGGGGGCGGGGGGCGAGGCGGGGATCAGGTCATGTTGGCGAGGAACTCGCTGTAGAACAGGCCCAGGGCGATGGCCACGCCGATGCCGGCGATGATCCAGAAGCGCACCACGATGTTGACCTCGCTCCAGCCCGCCAACTCGAAGTGGTGCTGGAGCGGAGACATTCGGAACACCCGTTTACCGGTGGTCTTGAAGGAGATGATCTGGATCACCACGGACATCGTGATGATCACGAAGAGCCCGCCGATGATCGGCAGTAGCAGGATGGTGCGGGTGGACATCGCCATGCCGGCGATCAGACCGCCCAGCCCCAACGCACCGGTGTCGCCCATGAAGATCCGCGCCGGGGAGGTGTTCCACCAGAGGAAGCCCACACAGGCACCGGCCGCAGCCCCGGCGATCAGCGCGATCTCCAATGGGTCGCGGACCTCGTAGCAGTACGGCTGGGTGTAGTTCGGGTCGGCGCACCAGTGCCGGTACTGCCAGAACGCGATCAGCGCGTACGCGGCGAGCACCATCACCGACGCGCCGGTGGCCAGACCGTCCAGACCGTCGGTGAGGTTGACGCCGTTCGTCGCGGCCATCACCACGAAGATGAAGATGATCACCGCGCCGACCTTGCTGACCTCCAGGAAGTCGATGTCCCGGATGAAGCTCAGCGTGGTGCTGCCCACCGTCTCGGTGTTGGTCGCCAGGCCCGAACCGTTTGTCATCGTGCTCGGGAACCACAGCGCGATCACCCCGAAGACCGCACCGACCAGGATCTGCCCGAGCAACTTGCCGCGCTTGTTCAGCCCGGCGCTGTTGCGCTTGCGCACCTTCAGGAAGTCGTCGAGGAAACCCACAGCGCCGGAGAAGACCATCAGGCCCAGCAGCACCAGCGCGGTGATGGTCGGCTCCACCTGGGCGATCTGCTGGTCCGGCAGGGTGGTCAGGGCGAGGTGCCCGGCCACGTACGCGATCACAGTGGCCAGGATGAAGACCACGCCACCCATGGTGGGCGTGCCCTTCTTGCCCTGGTGCATGGCGGGGCCGTCGGACCGGATCGGCTGACCGGCCTTGAGCCGGGTGAAGACCTTGATCGCGATCGGGGTGCAGAAGAGCGAGACGAGGAACGCCACCCCGATGGCGACGATGACCGCCCTCATCGGGTCGACTCCCCACCGGCGTCGGCGCGCAGGGCGTCGGCCACTTCCCAGGTCCGGTACCGGGAGCCCTTGACCAGGACGACGTCACCCGGTCGTAGCTCGCTCCGCAGCACCTCGACGGCCGCCGCCTGATCGGTGAGCAGCACCGACTCTCCTCCCCAGTTTGCTACAGCTGTCGCGCCTTCGTGGATCGGCGCGGCCGGCTCGCCCACCACGAGCAGCCGGTCGACACCCAGCTCGGCCGCGAGTTGGCCGACCTCGGCGTGGCCGTCGTACTCGAACGGGCCCAGCTCGGCCATGTAACCAAGCACCGCGACGGTACGCCGCCCCTGGCCCATGCTGGCGAGCGCCCGCACCGCGACCGCCATCGAGGCCGGGTTGGCGTTGTACGAGTCGTCGATCACTGTCACCCCGTCGGGGCGGTCGAAGACGTCCATCCGTCGGGTCGAGACCAGCCCCAGCTCGCCGAGGGCCGTGGCCAGCTCGGCCAGCGGCATGCCCAGCTCCCGGGCGACCGCCGCCGCCGCGAGGGTGTTCCCGACCTGGTGGCGGCCGGCCAGCCGGAGCCGCACCGGGGCGCGACCCTCCGGGGTGACCAGTGTGTACGACGGGTGACCCCGCTCGTCGAGCGTGACGTCCTCGGCGCGCACGTCGGCGTCGGGCGCCTCGCCGTAGCGGACCACCCGGGCCTGTGTGCGGCCCGCCATCGCGTCCACCCGGGGGTCGTCGGCGTTCAGCACGGCCAGCCCGTCCGGCGGCAGCGCCTCGACCAGCTCGCCCTTGGCCAGGGCGATGGCGTCCTGCGAGCCGAACTCGCCGATGTGCGACGTGCCGACGTTGAGCACCACGGAGATCCGGGGCGGCACCAGCTCGCACAGGTACCGCACGTGCCCGACCCCGCGCGCGCCCTTCTCCATCACCAGGTAGCGGGTGTCCGAGTCAGCCCTCAGGGCGGTGTACGGGTGCCCCAGCTCGTTGTTGAACGAGCCGGGTGGTGCCACAGTGGCCCCGAGACGGGCGGTGAGCTGACCGATCAGGTCCTTCGTGGTGGTCTTGCCGGACGAGCCGGTCACACCGATCACGGTCAGCCCGGTCAGCCGGTCCACCGCCGCGCGGGCCAGTCGGCCCATCGCGGTCAGGGCGTCGTCGACAAGCACCATCGGCACCCCGGGCACCTCTCGGCTGCCGAGCACCGCCACCGCGCCGGCCTGGATCGCCGTCGCCGCGTAGTCGTGCCCGTCGACCTTCTCCCCCGGGAAGGCCACGAAGAGCGAACCGGGTCCCACCTTGCGCGAGTCGAACTCCACCGACCCGGTGACTGTGGCGGCCGGGTCGGCGGCCACCAGCCGCCCGTCGACCGCCGCGGCCACCTCGGCCAGGCTCAGCGTGATCACCGCTGACCCGCCAGGTCCCCGAAGCGGGCTCGCAACGCCTCGGCCAACTCGATGCTGTCGTCGAACGGAAGCACCTGACCCGCCACCTCCTGGCCGCGCTCATGGCCCTTGCCGAGCAGCGCGATCACGTCGCCCGGCTCGGCCAGCCGCACCGCCTCGTCGATCGCTGCGCGGCGGCCCGCCACCTCGATGATCCGAGCGGCAGTGCCGGCCCGGTACGCCCCGGCCAGCACCTCGGCGCGAATCTCCCCCGGATCCTCGGTGCGCGGGTTGTCGTCGGTCACCAGCACCACGTCGGCTCCCTCCGCCGCGGCGGCGCCCATCACCGGCCGCTTGCCCCGGTCCCGGTCCCCACCGGCGCCGATCACACAGATCAGTCGGCCGGCGCTCAGCTCGCGCAGCGCGGCGAGCGCGGCCACTATCGCGTCCGACTTGTGGGCGTAGTCGACCACCCCGCGCACCGGCGCGGCCACGTCGACCAGTTCCAGCCGGCCCGGGACGCCCCCGCAGGCAGCCACACCGGTCGCCGCGGTCACCGGGTCCACCCCGGCACCGACCAGTGCGGCGATGGCCAGCAGCGCGTTGGCCACGTTGTGCCGGCCGGGCAGCGCGACACCGGCGGACACCGTCACGCCGTTCGGGCCGTGCGCGGTGAACCGCTGCGCGTACCCCTCGCCGCCCACACCGTCGGCCCACCAGGTCGCGCCCTGCTCACCGGCCGCCGAGTAGGTGACAGTGGTCGGCTTGAGCAGCGGCGTCAACGCCGGGTCGTCGTGGTTGAGCACCTCGACCGCGCAGCGCCCGTCGAAGAGCTGGGCCTTCGCGGCGAAGTAGTCGTCGCTGTCGGCGTGGAAGTCGAGGTGGTCGGAGCCGAAGTTGGTGTAACCGCCGACGGCGAACCGCACACCGCCCACCCGGCCCATGGCCAGCGCGTGGCTGGAGACCTCCATGACCACTGCGGTGACCCCACGCTCGCGGGCGGTGGCCAACATGGCGTGCAGGTCGGTCGCCTCGGGGGTGGTGCGGACACTGTCGATCACCAGATCACCGAGCCGGGTCTCCACCGTCCCGACCAGCCCGGTGGTGTGCCCGGCGGCCCGCAGCCCCGACTCGATCAGGTACGCGGTGGACGTCTTACCCGCGGTGCCGGTCACTCCGATCACCGTGAGATCGGCTGTCGGATCGCCGTACACGGCCGAGGCCAGCTCGCCGAGCACGGCGCGCGGGTCGGGCACCACCAGGGCGGGCAGACCGGTTCCCGCCGCCAACTCCGCACCGGCCCTGTCGGTCAGCAGCGCCACGGCACCCGCCTCGACGGCGCCGGCGGCGAACTCCGCGCCGTGCCGACGGGCACCGGGCAGCGCCGCGTACAGGTCGCCGGGGCGAACCTCCTGGCTGGCATGGGTGACCCCGGTGACGACCACCGCGGCGGCGTCCGCCGGAAGGTCGACGGCGAGCCGGACGGCGAGATCACCGAGCCGGACTCCGGTCACGGTACGTGGACGTGGATTGCCGGGCACGGCGTCAGACCCTACCCGGTCGTCCGGTTCCGGCCGCACAGCCGCCCCGGTGGTTCGTCGGCACTCACCGATGATGTCCCGCCATTGCTGCTCAGCGCGGATAGACCACGAACTTGGGCGCGGATCCGCCGGTTGAGGGCGGCACCCGGTAGTGACGCAGAGTGAACTGCATCATGTCCCGGAACGCCGGATTGGCGATCGCCGCGCCTCCGCCGTTGGGCGCGTAGACGAAGACGGCGATCACGTAGCGCGGGTTCTCGGCGGGGGCCATCCCGATGAACGAGGACACCTCACCGGGCTGCTTCTTGCCGTTCACCAGCCGCCACCCGGTGCCGGTCTTGCCGGCGACCCGGTAACCGGGGACCGCGGCGGTCAGGCCGGTGGCGTGGTCGACGGTGGTGACCGCCTCCAGCATGGTGCGCAGGGCCGCGGCGTTCTGCGGGCTGAGCACCGACCGGGTCACCGGGGCCGCCGCGGGGGTGCGCTTGCCGTCCGGCCCGATCACCTCCTTGACCAGGTGCGGCTGCACGTACGTGCCGTTGTTGGCGATGGCGGCGTACGCGGCGGCCATCTGCAACGGGGTGGCGTCGACGCTGTGCCCGATGGGCACCGACCCCTGCGACGATTCGCTCCACTCGTCGGCCGGCAGCAGTCGCCCGCTGGCCTCCCCGGGCATCCCCTCGCCGGTGGGCTTGCCCAGCCCGAATCGCTTCTGGTAGTCGATCAGCCGGTCCGGCCCGAGTTTGTCGGCGATCGTGATCGTGCCGACGTTCGACGAGTAGGCGAGCATTCCCGGCACGCTCATCCGTTTGCCGTCGGCGGGGTGCGTGTCGGAGAACCAGGTGTCGCCCTTCTTGATGCTGTTGGCGATGGGCAGCGTGGTGTCCGGGGTGATCACCCCTTCCTGCAACGCCGCGCCGTAGGTGATGGCCTTGTGCACCGAGCCCGGGTCGACGACGAAGCTGGTCGCGGCGTCCTCCCGGGCGACCGGGTCGCTGGGCGTCGGCTTCGCCGCGTTGTAGGTGGGGTTGCTGGCCTGGGCCAGCACCGCGCCGGAGGGAATCTCGATGATCACGGCCGCGCCGGTGCCACCCGGCGCCTGGGCCATTCCGGCGCTGAGGATCTGCTGCGTCCGGAACTGCAGGTCGCCGTTGATGGTGAGGGCGAGCGAGCTGCCCGGCTTGGCGACAGTGGTCCGGCTGTAACCGCCCGGGATCGGTGCGTCGAGGTCGCCGAGGCCGGCCTCGTACACCCGCTTTCCGTCCTGACCGGCGAGCACGTCGTCGTAGCGGGCCTCCAGCCCTTCCAGCCCGTCCATGTCCTGGCTGGTGAAGCCGAGCAGGTTGGCCGCCAGGTCACCGCCGGGCACCTCGCGGCGCTCGTCGCGGTGCACGCCGACACCGGGCAGCTCCAGCGCCTGCACCCGCTTGGCGGTCGGGATCTCCACGCCCCGGGCGAGGTAGGCGAACGTGGAGTCCTTGCCGTTCTCCAACTTGCGGGGCTTCATCAACTCCATGAGCTTCGACACCGGAATGCCGAGCAGCGGGGAGAGCGCCTTGGCGATGCCGGGCGGGTCCTCCACCTTGGTCGGATCGGCGAACACGTACCGTGCCTCGACACTGCGGGCCAGCGGCGCGCCGGTGCTGTCGTAGATAGCACCCCGTGGCGCCGGCAGCTCGACGATGCGGAGACGGTCGGCGGTGCCGCCCCCGGCGTACGCCGGAGCGTCGACCGCCTGGAGGAAGATCAGCCGGATCCCGATGACAGCGAACAGGGTCAGCGCGAGCACGGTGCCCAGCCGCAGCCGCAGCCGCGAGTCGGCAAGCTTCGGTGGGCGTCGTGGCTTGCGGATCGGCCGCCGGGCCACCGGTCGGTCGGTGCGCCGCGGCGCGCGAGGCGTGGTGGTCCGGCGACGCGGCGGCGGCTCGTCGCCGGCCAGGCCACGGGGGGTACGCGACGCGACGGTGCGCACCACCTGACCGCGTCCGGCGGCCGGAGCGTCGCGCCGGCCGGCCCGGGCGGCGGCCCGGCCCCCGTCGAGCACCTGCAACGCCGGCCGGAAAGGGTCACCGGACCGGGTGCTGCTTCGCGGTGTACGCCGTTGCTCCGCACCCTGCCCGCGCGCCGGAGTGGCGCGTTCCTCGCGGACCGTCCGACCCCTCGGGGTGTACGCGCGGGCGCCGGAGATGCCCCCGACGCCTGGGTCGCCGGTGCGGGGCTCGCTGTCGGCGGGTCGAGGGTCACGTGCAGAACCGCGCCGGGACCCCGTAGGGTCCCGGCGCGGCTCGTCCGACCTTGGTGGCACCGGTCAGCCTCCCGCACCCTGGCTGGTCACCGACGGCTCGCCGGTCGCCGGCTGGGGCACGCCGATGGTCTTGCCGTCCGGCAGCCGGATGTAGCCGGGCTCGCCCGCGTCCACCAGGCCCAGCCGGCGCGCCTCGGCGGTCAGGTTGCCCGGCGCCTTGGACTCGGCGATCTGCTTGTCCAGTTGCTGCTTCTCCAGGTCCAGTCGAGCCTGCTGCTGCTGCAACCGCTCAAGCCGGAACGCGTTCTCATTGATCTTGGTGTTGACCGCCAGGATGCCCAGCACCCCGCCGACCACGAGCACCACGATCAGCGCCGCGAACGGAGCACGCGGCACCGAGATCGGCGGCGGCGGCGCCACCCGCAGCCGCGGCGGCCGGGCGCTGGTGGCGCTGGCGGTCTTCTCGACCGGTCGCAGCGCGGCGCTGCCCTGAGTCGGGAACTCGCGCGCCCCCCGGGCGCGAGTCTCCCCCTGCCGATTCGTTCGATCGATGCGTGGCGTACCGTTTCCGAGGCGCGGAGCCCGCTCCGCCGCGATCCGGCCCCCCGACCGCGGTGCGCGCTGCCCGCCGCCGGTGACGTCCCGGCGGTCGCGCTTGTCAATGCTCATGTCCCTCCCCCTCAACGTCCGTCCCTCTAGCCGTCCCGGTGCCCCTGACCCCCCACGGATCAGGCGGACCCCGTGCCCGGTTGGTGCATTCCCTTCACCCGTCGGCGAGACCGTTCGCGGTCGGTCCGCCAGTGCTCTGTCGCGTTCGGGTCGAGTCGCTCCGCGGCCCGCAGCCGCACCGAGGCGGCCCGCGGGTTCGCGGCGACCTCCGCCTCCCCCGGCAGTTCGGCGCCCCGGCTGAGCAGCCGGAACGTCGGACCGGACCCGGGAAGCTCGACCGGGAGGTCAATCGGGCCCTTACTGCGGACCCGGTCCGTGAGGGCCGCCTTGGTGAGCCTGTCCTCCAGCGAGTGGTAGGACAGGACCACCATGCGACCGCCCACTGTCAGTGCGTCGAGTGCGGATGGCAACGCTGTCTCCAGCGCTGCCAGCTCTCTGTTTACCTCGATCCGTAAAGCCTGAAACGTTCTCTTTGCCGGGTGCCCGCCCGTTCGTCGGGCTGGTGCAGGGATGGAGTCCCGAACCAGTTCCGCCAGCAGCGCGGACGAGGTGATCCGGGCCCGCTCCCGCTGCCGGATGATCGCCGAGGCGATCCGACCGGCGAACTTCTCCTCGCCGTAGACCCGCAGCACCCGGGCCAGGTCCGGATGCGCGTACGTGTTGACCACCTCTTCGGCGGTCACCCCCCGGGTCTGATCCATCCGCATGTCCAACGGCGCGTCCTGGGCGTACGCGAACCCTCGGTCGGGCGCGTCCAACTGCAACGACGAGACGCCCAGGTCGAACAGGATGCCGTCGATGGCCGGATAGCCCAGCCGGTCCAGCACGTCCGGCAACTCGTCGTAGACGGCGTGTTCCAGGTGCACCCGATCGGCGAACCGGGCCAGCCGGACCCGCGCGTGAGCGAGCGCCTCGGTGTCCCGGTCGAGCCCGATCAGGACCGTTTCTGGATGCGCCTCGAGCACCGCCTCCGCGTGCCCGGCCAGACCGAGCGTCGCGTCGACGTAGACCGTCCGGCCGCCTCGACCCAGCGCGGGGGCCAGCAGCTCGAGACACCGCTCGAGCAGCACCGGCACGTGCGTGCCGCGCAACTCCCCCATGATGACCCCCACTGGTTGAAACGTCCGTTCTTCTCGTGCGCCTGTCGTCGGACGGCGCTGCCGTCGTACCGCCAGATCCCCATCCGCTCCCGCCTGACACCGGACCGTCGCCCAATGACTGGATCGTGCGCCTGGCACCGGGGAAGTGATGCCAGGAACTCGAAAGCGGCTGGAGATCTCGCAGTACGTCGGGCGCCGTTACCGCCCTACAGACCGCCGGGCAGCACCCCCTCCTCGATGTCGGCGAAGTCGTCTTCGCTCTCGGCGAGGTAGGTCTCCCAGGCGACCTTGTCCCAGATCTCCACCCGCGTGCTCGCGCCGATCACCACCAACTCGCGGTCCAGCGCGGCATAGGCCCGCAGGTGAGCCGGAATGGTCACCCGACCCTGCTTGTCCGGAACCTCGTCGTGCGCGCTGGCGAAGAAGACCCGGCTGTAGGCCCGGGCCGCCTTGTGGGTCATCGGCTGTGCGCGCAACTGCTCCGCGATCCGCTGGAACTCAGGGGTCGGGAAGACGTAGAGGCAGCGCTCCTGCCCTTTAGTGACCACGACACCCCCCGCCAGCTCATCCCGGAACTTGGCCGGAAGGATCAACCGGCCCTTTTCGTCCAGGCGCGGAGTGTGGGTGCCGAGAAACATCGGCCCAACCCCCTCGCCCCTGAGCGGCGTTCGCGGCGCCGCTGACCCCCCGGGCCGGTGAGCCCTCCCGGCCTCACCATTGGTCCCCACTCTACTCCACTTCCCTCCACCCGCAACCAAATTCGCCCGCGTGGCGCGCCTGACCCGGGGACAAAACCGCACGTCACAAGGGGTGGAGCGGAGTGGAGGGCTTCGGCCGCCCCTCGGCGTGGTCCGCTTTCCGACATAGATCGACTCCGTCCGGGGGAGGCCGACCCGGCCGCCCGCGCAGCCACCACTGCCGAACGGTTCCCCGTCGGCGGCGATCTGGTGGGGTCGGCGGTCCGGTAACCTCGCTCGCGTGACGGACGCGAAAATGCCCCTACGGGCCAAGGTGGCCAGCTCCGTGTCACGGACCGCCGCGGCGCTCTCCCGGGCGGCCGGCCGTGGCGACGGTTCAGTGATCGGCGGGTGGATCGGCCTGAAGATCGATCCGGACCTGCTGGCCCACCTGTCGGCCGGGCGCGCGATCGCGCTCGTCTCCGGCACCAACGGCAAGACCACCACCACCCGACTGACCTCCGCCGCTGTCGGCGTGCTCGGCCGGGTCGCCACCAACTCGTTCGGCGCCAACATGCCCAGCGGGCACACCTCGGCGCTGGCCAAGGCCGGCAGCACCCCGTACGCGGTGCTGGAGGTCGACGAGCACTACCTCGCGCAGGTGCTGGAGGCGACCGAGCCGCACGTTGTCGCGCTGCTGAACCTCTCCCGCGACCAGCTCGACCGCGCCAAGGAGGTCGCCATGATGGCGCAGCTCTGGCGCGCGGCGCTGGTCCGGCACACCGACGTACGGGTGGTGGCCAACGCCGACGACCCGCTGGTCGTGTGGGCCGCCACCCCACCGGGTGACCCCGCCCGGGGCATCAACCCGCCGCACGTGACGTGGTTCAGTGCCGGCCAACGCTGGCACGACGACTCCTGGGTCTGCCCGGAGTGCGGCTCCACCATCCAGCGCTCCGGCGAGCAGTGGTGGTGCACCGGCTGCCCGCTACGCCGACCGGAGCCGCACTGGGTCGTCGAGGACGAGGGCGTGCTCGACCCCACCGGCGCCTGGCACAAGGTCTCCCTCCAACTGCCCGGCAAGGTCAACCTCGGCAACGCGGCGACCGCGCTGGCGGTGGCCGCCGAGTTCGGCGTCCGCCCGGTCGACGCGGTGTCCCGCCTCGGCATCGTCACCTCGGTGGCCGGCCGCTACGCACAGGTCGACAAGGACGGGCGCAACATCCGGCTGCTGCTGGCCAAGAACCCGGCCAGTTGGCTGGAGGCGTTCGACATGGCCGACGACGCGCCGACCCTGCTCTCCATCAACGCGCGCGATCCCGACGGTCTGGACACCTCCTGGCTCTACGACGTCGACTTCGCCCCGCTCCGAGGCCGGCAGGTGTTGATCACCGGCGACCGGGCATACGACCTGGCGGTGCGACTGGACGTCAACGACGTGCCGTTCCAGCACGTCCGCACGTTCGACGACGCACTCCGGTCGGTCCCGCCCGGCCGGCTGGAGGTCATCGCGAACTACACCGCGTTCCAGGACATCCGAGCGGAGTTGGACCGTGTCATCTGAGAGTCTGCGCATCGTCTGGATCTACCCCGACCTGCTCTCCACCTACGGAGACCGGGGCAACGCCCTGATCCTCGCCCGGCGGGCCCGTCAGCGCGGGATGCCGGTCGAGGTGCTGGAGGTCCGCTCCGACGAGCGGCTGCCCGCGACCGCCGACATCTACCTGGTCGGTGGCGGCGAGGACGGCCCGCAGGCGCTCGGCGCCCAGCGGCTGCTGGCCGACGGCGGCCTGCACCGCGCCGTCGCGCAGGGCTCGGTGGTGTTCGGCGTCTGCGCCGGCTACCAGCTCCTCGGCACCTCGTTCTTCGCCAAGGGTGTGCAGTGCCGCGGGCTGGAGCTGCTCGACCTGCGGTCCGACCGGGGCGAGAGCCGGGCCGTGGGCGAGCTGGCCGGTGAGATCGACCCCCGGCTCGGCCTGCCGCCGCTGACCGGTTTCGAGAACCACGGCGGTCGCACCCACCTCGGTCCGGAGGTCTCCCCGTTGGCCCGGGTCACCGCCGGGGTGGGCAACGACGGCGCCACCGAGGGCGCGTGGCGCGGCAAGCTGCTGGGCACCTACTCGCACGGGCCGGCGCTGGCGCGCAACCCGGCCCTGGCCGACCTGCTGCTGCGCTGGGCCACCGGGGCACACCAGCTCCCGCCGTTGGACGACACATGGTCGGACCGGCTCCGCAACGAGCGCCGCTCCGCGGTGGCCGCCGCCCGGGCATGATCCGTGCCGTCCGGCGGCTGCTCCGGCAGCCGTCGGCCGCCCGGTTCGCGCTGCTCCTGCTGCTGATCGGCGGGTGCGGGTTACTGCTGCTGCTGGTGCCCCGGCCGGATCCGGCGCAGTTGCCGCTGGTCGCCGACCGGCTGGGCGACCTCGCCCCGGTGGCGGCGATCCTCGGTGGTGCGCTGCTGCTTGTCGCGCTGGTGCCCCGGACCTTCATCACGCTCGCCGCAGGTGCGATCTTCGGCCCGCTGGAGGGCGCCACGTACGCCCTGGGCGCGGCGCTGGTGGCGGCGGCGATCGGGTTCACTGTCGGCCGGTTGCTCGGTCGGGAGTTTGTCGCCGAGCGGGTCCGCGGTCGCCTGGCCCGCCTCGACGGCTGGTTCGCCCGGCAGAGCGTGCTCGGTGTGGTCACCGTCCGGCTGCTGCCGATCGCCGGCTTCGGCCTGGTCAGCTACGGCTACGGCACGACCGGCGCCCGAGTGCTGCCGTTCCTGGCCGGCAGCGTGATCGCGTCCGCGCCGACCGCCTTCGGCTACGCGGCGATCGGCGCGGCGGTCAGCTCCCCCGGCCACGTCAACTGGTACGCCGCGGCCCCGGCCAGCCTCGGCCTGATCGCCAGCCTGGTGCTCATCCACCAGTGGTGGCGAGCAGAACGTCGCCGCCGTCGCACCATGCCCGTCTAACCCCACCCCCCACTCCCGCGATCTTGCAGTTTCTGTCCCCGCATCACCGGATACAAGGGACAAAAACCAAACCGAAACTGCAAGATCGCGGGGTGGGGGCGGAGCAAGGCGCGTGCGGGGGTTAGGCGACTACCGAGACCATCCGGCCCTTGACCACGATGACCTTGCGGGGCTCCTTGCCACCCAGGGTCGCCGCCACCGCGTCCAGTGCCGCCGCGCGGACGCTCTCCTCGGAGGCGTCGGCGGGGACCTCGACGCGGCCACGGACCTTGCCGTTCACCTGCACCGGGTACGTCACCGTGTCGGCCACCAGCAGCGCCGGGTCGGCGGTCGGGAAGTCCGCGTACGTCAGCGAGGTGTCGTGGCCCAGCTTGCGCCACAACTCCTCGGCCATGTGCGGGGCGAACGGCGCCACCATCAGCACCAGCGGCTCGGCCACCTCGCGGGGCGTGGCCGACAGTCGGGTCAGCCCGTTGGTCAGCTCGATCAGCTTGGCGATGGCGGTGTTGAACCGGATGCCGTCCATGTCGCCACGGACCCCGTCGATCACCTTGTGCAGCAGCCGGCGGGTCGCCTCGTCGGCCGGGTCCTCGGTGACTCGCAGGGCGCCCGTCTGCTCGTCGACGACGGCCCGCCACACCCGTTGCAGGAACCGGTACGAGCCGACCACCGCACGGGTCTCCCAGGGGCGGGAGACCTCCAGCGGGCCCATCGACATCTCGTACACCCGGAAGGTGTCCGCGCCGTAGGCGGCGCACATGTCGTCGGGGGTCACCACGTTCTTCAGCGACTTGCCCATCTTGCCGTACTCGCGGTTGACCGCCAGGTCACCCAGGTAGTAGGCGCCGTCGCGCTCGAAGACCTCCTCGGCCTGCACGTAGCTGCCGCGCGAGTCGGTGTACGCGTACGCCTGGATCATGCCCTGGTTGAACAGCTTGCGGAACGGCTCGAACGACGACACGTGCCCCAGGTCGAACAGCACCTTGTGCCAGAACCGCGCGTACAGCAGGTGCAGCACGGCGTGCTCGGCGCCACCGACGTACAGGTCGGTGCCCCCGCAGTCACCGTCGGCGCGCGGGCCCATCCAGTACCGCTCGTTCTCCGCGTCGACGAACCGCTCGCTGTTCGTCGGGTCCAGGTAGCGCAGCTCGTACCAGCAGGAGCCGGCCCACTGCGGCATCACGTTGGTTTCCCGGGTGTAGCGCTTCGGCCCGTCACCCAGGTCCAGTTCGACCTCGACCCAGTCGCGCCGCCGTGACAGCGGCGTCTCCGGGTTGCTGTTGGCGTCGTCGGCGTCGAACGTCTTCGGGGAGAAGTCGTCCACCTCCGGCAGCTCGACCGGCAGCATCTCCTCCGGCAGGGCGATGGCCGCGCCGGTCTCGTCGTAGACGATCGGGAACGGTTCGCCCCAGTAACGCTGCCGGGAGAACAGCCAGTCGCGCAGCCGGTAGGTCACCGCGCCGGTGCCGTGCCCGTTCGCCTCCAGCCAGGCGATGATCGCCGCCTTGGCGTCGGCGACCCCCAGCCCGTTCAGGTCCAGGCCGCGCTCGGGCGCGGCGCTGTTGATCGCCGGGCCGTCCCCTGTGTACGCCTTGCCGTCGAAGCCCTCGGCCGGCTGCACGGTACGGACGATGGGCAGCTCGAAGACCTCGGCGAACGCCCAGTCCCGCTCGTCCTGCGCCGGCACCGCCATGATCGCGCCGGTGCCGTAGCCGGCCAGCACGTAGTCGGCGATGAAGATCGGGATCTGCCCACCGGTGACCGGGTTGGTGGCGTACGCGCCGATGAAGACGCCGGTCTTCTCCTTCGTGTCGGACTGCCGCTCGACGTCGGTCTTGGCGGCTGCCGCCTTGCGGTACGCCTCGACCGCCTCCCGGGGGCTGGCGTGCCCGCCGGTCCAGGCGTTCCTCGTCCCGTCCGGCCAGCTGGCCGACGCCAGCGTGTCGACCAGCTCGTGCTCGGGCGCCAGCACCATGTAGGTGGCGCCGAAGACGGTGTCCGGGCGGGTCGTGAACACCCGCACCGGTGCCGCGCTGGTCGGGAAGTCCACGTGGGCACCGGTGGAGCGGCCGATCCAGTTGCGCTGCATCAGCTTGATCGGCTCGGGCCAGTCCAGGCTGTCCAGGTCGTCCAGCAGCCGGTCACCGTACGCGGTGATCCGCATCATCCACTGCTTCAGGTTGCGCTTGAAGACCGGGAAGTTGCCCCGCTCGGAACGGCCGTCGGCGGTGACCTCCTCGTTGGCCAGCACGGTGCCCAGACCCGGGCACCAGTTCACCGGCGCCTGCGAGACGTACGCCAGGCGGTGGTCGTCGACGACCTGGCGGCGCTCGGCGACGCTCAGCTCGGCCCAGGCGCGGCCGTCCGGGGTGGGCCGGTTGCCGCCCTCGAACTCGGCGATCAGCTCAGCGATCGGACGGGCCCGGCCGGCGTCGCTGTCGTACCAGGAGTTGAAGATCTGCAGGAAGATCCACTGGGTCCAGCGGTAGAAGTCGGTGTCGATGGTGGCCACCGAGCGGCGCTCGTCGTGCGCCAGCCCCAGCCGGCGCAGCTGCGCCTTGTACCGCTCGATGTTCGCGACGGTGGTGGTCCGGGGGTGGGTGCCGGTCTGCACCGCGTACTGCTCGGCGGGCAGGCCGAACGCGTCGAAGCCCATCGCGTGCAGCACGTTGCGACCGGCCATCCGCTGGTAGCGGGCGTAGCAGTCGGTGCCGATGTAGCCCAGCGGGTGGCCGACGTGCAGGCCCGCTCCGGACGGGTACGGAAACATGTCCAGCACGTACAGCTTCTCCGCGCCGGCGCGTGGGTGGGTCGGGTCGGCCAGCGGGCCGGTCGGGTTCGGTGCGTGGAAGGTGCCCTCGCGCGCCCAGATGTCCTGCCAACGAATCTCGATCTCGTCGGCCAGGGCCGCTGTGTACCGGAACGGGGGAATGTCGCCCGCCGGTGCGGCTGCCTCACTCATCGTCTCTCCTCGCTTCGCTTCGCTTCGTCTCGGCACCACCGGGCCGGGCCGGCGGCGGGCACAAAAAAGCCCCTCGCGCAGGAGGGGCCGCCGTGCTGTCGCTGGGTTCAGCGCATCAGCACGGCCCGGTAAGAAGCAGGAAGACTCCGGCCATGCCCCGCAGTGTACCTCTTCCATGGTTCGCCCTGCCGGCCCCCGGGCGCTGTCGAAGCCGTTCCCCCGAGTTGGCGAATATCGGTGCGTAACCGACGGACTACCTGCGGGGGTCGGCGATAACGACAAACATGGTTAGCCTGAGAGACTAGTGAGATTCCTGCGGCAAACGAGGCTCGACGTCGCGAACCCAACGGCGGGTCCAGGTGCTCTCTAGAGAGCTGCCGTGACGGCGACGAGGAGGAGGCCCGTGACACAACAGACCTGGGACGAGGTGGGCGGCCTGTTGCCGCACGACGAGTTCCGCGCCGCCAGCGAGGCCATCGTGGCCAACATCGAGCAGGTCATCGAGGGTAAGACCGCCACCGTGCGGCTCGCCCTGGCCGTCCTGCTCGCCGAGGGTCACCTCCTGATCGAAGACGTCCCGGGTGTCGGCAAGACCAAGCTTGCCAAGGCCCTCGCGCGGTCCATCGACTGCACGGTCCGACGGATCCAGTTCACCCCCGACCTGCTGCCCAGCGACGTCACCGGGGTCAGCGTCTACAACCAGGAGACGCACGACTTCGAGTTCCGCCCCGGCGCCGTGTTCGCCAACCTGGTGGTCGGCGACGAGATCAACCGGGCCTCGCCGAAGACCCAGTCGGCGTTGCTGGAGTGCATGGAGGAGCGGCAGGTCACCGTCGACGGGGTGACGTACCAGCTCCAGACCCCGTTCATGGTGATCGCCACCCAGAACCCGATCGAGATGGAGGGGACCTACCCGCTGCCCGAGGCGCAGCGCGACCGGTTCACCGCCCGCATCGCGATGGGTTACCCGGACTCCAACGCCGAGCTGGCCATGCTCGACGGGCACGGCGCCACCGACCCGCTGCACGAGCTGCGCGCGGTCTCCGACGCGGCCATCGTCCGGCAGTTGATCGCCACCGTCCGGCAGGTGCACGTGGCGGACGCGGTCAAGCAGTACGCGATCGACCTGGTCACCGCCACCCGCGAGGCCCCCGACCTGCGGCTCGGCGCGTCCCCCCGGGCGACCCTGCAACTGTTGCGCACCGCCCGGGCGGTCGCCGCCCTGGAGGGCCGCGACTATGTCCTCCCCGACGATCTGCAGGCCCTGGCGGTGCCGGTGCTGGCCCACCGGATCATCCCGACCGCCGACGCGCAGCTCGCCCGGCGCACCACCGACGCGATCGTCTCCGAGCTGGTGCACCGCCTGCCGCTGCCACACGACAGGCAGCGCAACCCGTACGACACCCGGCCACCCGCCACCGGCAACGGTCGCGCACCCTACGAGCCGCGGAGGCCATGACGTGCGTGCCGGGCTACGCGGGCTGACCACCCGCGGTCGGTCCTTCCTCGCCGCTGCGGTCGCGGCGGCGATCTCGGCCGGCATCCTCGGCGAGAAGGACCTGCTCCGGGTGGCTGTGCTGTTGGCCATCCTGCCGTTGCTGGCCGCCGCCTACGTCGGGCGGAGCCGCTACAAGCTGGCCTGCAACCGTTCGCTGGACCCGCACCGGGTTCCGGTCGGCGCCAACTCCCGGGTGGTGCTGCGCCTACAGAACCTCTCCCGGCTGCCGACCGGCACCCTGCTCCTGGAGGACCGGCTGCCCTACGCGCTGGGCAGCCGGCCCCGGGTGGTGTTGGAGCGGCTCGGCGCGCACCAGGCCAGCTCCGTGGCGTACACGGTGCGGGCCGACGTTCGGGGCCGCTACGACGTGGGCCCGCTGGTCGTCCGGATGACCGACCCGTTCGGCCTCTGTGAACTCACCCGCTCCTTCCCCAGCACCGATCACCTGACGGTCATCCCGCAGGTCACCCCGCTGCCGTCGGTCCGGCTCCCCGGGGAGTACGCGGGCAGCGGCGACAGCCGGGCACGCTCGGTGGCGGTGCACGGCGAGGACGACGCGGCGACCCGGGAGTACCGGCGCGGCGACGACCTGCGCCGGGTGCACTGGAAGTCCACCGCCCGCACCGGTGAGCTGATGGTGCGCCGCGAGGAGCAACCGTGGGAGAGCCGGGCCACAGTCGTCCTGGACACCAGGGCGTACGGCCACCGGGGCGAGGGGCCGACTGCCAGTTTCGAGTGGTCGGTGTCGGCCGCCGCGAGCATCGCCGTCCACCTGCGGCAGGCCGGTTACAAGTTGCGCCTGGTCACCGGCTCGGGCGCAGATGTGGACGCCTCGGAGGCCGGCGGGGACGGCGCGCTGCTCGACCACCTCGCGGAGGTCCGACTGGATCAGCGCGCCGAGGTCACCGGCCTCGTGCAGCGGGTCCGTCAACGCGCCGACGGCGGTCTGATCATCGGCCTGTTCGGCACTGTCAGCGTCGCCGAGGCGGAGCTGCTGGCCGGGCTGCGGGGCAACGGCGCCACCTGTGTCGGCTTCCTGCTGAACAGCTCCACCTGGCTCAGCCTGCCGGAGAAGGCGCGGGCCGAGGCGGAGCACGCCCACGCCGCCGCCGTCCTGGCCATGTTGCAGAGTGGCTGGCGGGTGGTCGGCGTCGACCACGGCGGCCGGCTGCCGGCGCTGTGGCCGCAGGTCGGTCGGGACGCCCAGGGGTTCGCCCTGCGGGCCGCGCTGGCCGAGACGGTCGCCGGCGGTGTGCGATGAACGGAAGGCTCCCCTCATGATCAGCAGTCGGAACATCGGCATGGTGGCGGCCGCTGCCACGCTGCTGGCCGCCGCGCCGCTGTCGGCCATCTTCCAGGGCTGGACGTGGTTGATCGAGTCCATCATCGCGGTCGCCGTGGTGGCCGGGGTGGCCGCGCTGACCCGCCTCGCCCGGGCACCGCTGTGGGGTCAGGTGCTGGGCATGCTGGCCGGCCTGATGCTCGCCCTGACCTGGTTGTTCCCCAGCGGCCAGGAGCTGCTCGCGATCCTGCCCACCCCGGGCACGTTCGCGTACTTCGGCGACCTGCTCGCCGGCTCCATGCAGGACATGCGCTCGTACGGGGTCGAGGTCCCGGACACTGACCCGCTGCTGTTCATCGCCGTGCTCGGCGTCGGCGGAGTCGCCGTGCTGGTGGACGTACTGGCCGTTGGGCTGCGCCGGCCCGCGCTGGCGGGGCTGCCGATGCTCGCCATCTACTCGGTGCCGGTCGCCGTCTACGTGGACAGCGTCCCCGCGGTGCCGTTCGTGGTGGGCGCCGCCGGTTACCTCTGGCTGCTGGTCACCGACAACGTCGACCGGGTCCGTCGCTTCGGGCGCCGGTTCACCGGTGATGGCCGCGACGTCGACGTGTGGGAGGCCTCTCCGCTGGCCTCCGCCGGCCGTCGGCTCGCGGCGGTCGGGGTGGCGCTGGCGGTGGTGCTGCCGCTGGCGGTGCCCGGCATGACCGGCGGGCTGCTCGACTCGCTCAGCCGAGGGCCGGGCAATGGCACCGGCAACGGGTCCGGTTCGGGCGGCACGTCGGGTCGGATCGACCTGTTCGCCTCGCTCGCCGGCCAACTCAACCAGTCCCAGGTAGCCGACCTGGTGAAGGTGAAGACGTCCGAGCAGAACCCGTTCTACCTGCGTTACGCGGTCGCCGACGAGCTTCGCCCCGCTGGTTTCCAGGCGCGCAACCCCAGCGGCCGGTCGGTCAACAGGGACCTGCCGAACCCGGCCGACCGGGCCGGTCCAGGCGTGCAGCAGACCACCTACCAGGCGACCGTCGAGGTCACCAAGAGCCTGAGCATGTCGCTGATGCCGGTGTACGCCGAGCCGACCCGCGCCGACGACCTCAGCGACAACTGGCTCTACGACACCAACCAGCAGGTCGTCTTCTCCAACCGGGAGAACTCCCGCGGTCGGAAGTACTCCTTCGACTACGTCCGCTCGACGTTCACGCCTGAGGCGTTGCGGGCCGCGAAGCCGCTGCCGACCGAACACCCCGTACGCCGACAGATGACCGCTACCCCCGGGCCGGTGCCCGAGGTGGAGGAGCTGGTCAAGGGGCTGATCCAGGGCAAGCGCACGGACTACGACCGGGTGCTGTCGATCTACCGGCACTTTTCGGCGGACAACGGCTTCAGCTACCGGTTGAGCACCGAGAGCGGCAGCAGCGGTCAGGACATCGTCAACTTCTTGACCAACAAGGTCGGCTACTGCCAGCAGTACGCCGCCGCGATGGCCTGGCTGGTCCGCTCGGCCGGCATTCCGGCCCGGGTGGCGTTCGGGTTCACCAACGGCAGCAAGCGCGACGGCGACACCTTCACGCTGACCAACCTCAACCTGCACGCCTGGACCGAGGTCTACTTCGACGGGGCTGGTTGGGTGCCGTTCGACGCCACCCCGGCGTACGGGGTGCCCGGCTCCACCCGGTCAGCCTGGGCACCGGACACTGACGCGCCGGAGGCGCCCAGCCCGAGCAGCGACGCCACGAGCGCCCCGACGGACCCGGGCACCTCGACGGAGCCGACCGGCCAGGACAACGCCGACCGGGACACCGACGAAGGGCTCTCCCTCGGCGGGGCGACGCCGAACGAGCAGCCACCGGTCTGGCCCTGGTGGGCAGCGGGCCTGGTGGCCCTGCTGGTGCTGCTCGCGGTGCCCGCCCTGCGCCGGATGACCCTGCGCCGCCGACGCAGTGGCCGCGCGGCGAGCGGGGCGATGGCCTCCGCGAGGGTCGACGGCGGCACGGAGCCGGGGGCACGTCCGGTGATGGTCAGCGCGGACGCCAACCAGGCCCGCGCGGACGCGCACGCCGCCTGGGCGGAACTGCTCGACACGCTTGTGGACTTCCGGGTCCCGGTCGATCCGACCGAGACGCCCAGGGCGACAGCGGACCGGCTTGTCCGGGACTCCCTCGACGATGACGACGCGATCGGGTCCGCGCGGCTGCTCGGCCGGGCGGAGGAGCGGGCCCGCTACGCGCGGGATCCGCTGACCGGTGAGCGGTTGCTGCCGGCGCTACGCGCGGTCCGTGCGGCGCTCGCGACACGGGCGGACCGGCGGACCCGCCTCCTCGCCGCCGTGCTGCCGCCCTCGGTGCTGCTGCGCTGGCGCACCGCCATGGCCGACAGGTCCAGCCGGATGGTGGCGCTGACCGGTCAGGCCCGGTACCGACTGCTGCGGTGGAACCCTCGTCGGCTGCTGGCCGACCGGGCCGCACGCTGACCGAAACCCAACGCACCCACCCCCGCACCAACGCTCCGGCGCACCCGCCGCCGCTCACCATCACTTGATGATCAGTAGTTGCAGAGCTTCTGGCAGCTGCTGCTCATCGAGTGATCATGGGTGCGCCAGGGTGGGTGCGCCGGGGTGAGTGCGCCGGGGTGGGTGCGCCGGTCCGGCGCAGCGGCACCGTGTCGGGGTGAGGCGTAGCCGAGTAGGGCGTAGGCCGCGCGGGCCGCGCGGGCCGCGCGGGGCGTAGGCCGCTCGGGCCGAGCGAGGCGTAGGCCGGGGCGACGGCGGGTCTGCGCAGTGGCGGCGACGTCGGGTCTGCGCAGTGGCGGCGACGGCGGGTCTGCGCAGTGGCGGCGACGTCGGGTCTGCGCAGTGGCGGCGACGTCGGGTCTGCGCAGTGGCGGCGACGTCGGGTCTGCGCAGTGGCGGCGACGTCGGGTCTGCGCAGTGGCGCGGTGAAGTCGCGGTCTCCGGTGGCCAGGTGCCCCCGATCACGCGGAACTCGAGTCGATCATGCCGCTGGTCGGGGCGACGTCGTTCCGCGCGGATTCGACCGGGCGGCGCAGCGGCTCAACGACTACCGGGACCGCCCAAGGTCGTGCTCGATCCAGGAAAGAGGCCCCTCCCCTCGCACACGATGCCACTACTTCCAGGATCGAGCACGATCATGCGGGAGCGGGCGCGGGAGAAGACCACGGACCGAGCACGATCACGCGGGAGCGGGCGCGGGAGCGGGCGCGGGCGCGGGCGCGGGCGCGGGCGCGGGCGCGGGCGCGGGCGCGGGCGCGGGCGCGGGCGCGGGAGAAGACCCCAGACCAAGCACGATCACGCGGAAGAAGGCGCGGGAGAAGACCCCAGACCAAGCACGATCACGCGGAAGAAGGCGCGGGAGAAGACCCCAGACCAAGCACGATCACGCGGGAGAAGGCGCAGCGAAGAGGACGCGAACCGGGTAAGGGCGCGCGGATACGACGGAGGTCGCCGGGGGCTGTGCCCGGCGACCGCTCGTCGCGGCGTACGGCCCGCCTCAGCGGCGGGACCGGCTCAGCGGTGCCCCTCCGGGCGCTGCCGCCACCTGTCCTCCATGCGGTCCAGGATTGACGACCGGCGACCGGATCGGCCACCGCGGGGACGACGACGACTCGTCGTGCCGCCCACCACGTGCAGGTCGGGTGACTGCGCCCGCCGGTGCGACTGCACCGCGAACGCGGCCGACGCCAGCATGACGACGAAGCCCGCCACCGCCAGCGGTGGAGTCTTGATCACCGCGCCATAGACCAGTAGAGCCAAGCCAGCGATGATGACGCCGGCGGCGACGAGCAGGCGACGCCGCGCATGGAAGCGCGGATCGCTGGCGCGCACGGCCGAGGCGAATTTGGGGTCCTCGGCAAGCGACCGCTCGATCTGCTCGAACAGCCGCTGCTCGTGCTCCGAGAGCGGCACGGCACTCCTCCCCGGTCACGTTGGTCGGGCCCACTCGGGCCGACAGACCGTGGCAGCCAACCGGCTGCTTACCCGCAAGTCTACGAGGGGGGTCGCGCGTCGGAAAGCGGGACGACCTATGGGCGGGGTGGATTTTCGTTTCGACGGGGATCACGGTCGCCCATCAGACTGGCCGGACCTATGACGGACCGCCCGAAACGGGCAGCGGCGGCGTCCGCGGCAGCTTCCGCTTCGCGCCAGCCACGCTCGGGCGCGCCGAGGGTGAGTTGCCGGGGAGCGCCCTGCGACGGGGCGAGTCCTTCCACCCGGACACCGACGAGTCGGATCCGCTCGCCGGGGTCCAACGCGGTGTAGAGCGCCCAGACCGTGTCGAACATCTCGCGGGCGGTGTCGGTGGGAACGTCGAGGGTGCGAGATCTGCTGACGGTGCGGAAGTCGGCCAGCCGGACCTTGAGTGAGACGGTGCGCCCGACCTGCTCGGAGCCGCGCAACCGGACACCGACCTTCGCGCTGAGCGCCAGCAACGCGCGGCGGATCTCCAACGGGTCGGCCACGTCGACGTCGAAGGTCACCTCGGCGCCGATCGACTTGTCGACGTGCTCGGGGCTGACCCCGCGCGGGTCGCGCCCCCAGGCCAACTCGTGCAGGTGCGACGCCGAGGCGGCACCGACGGCTCGGCGGAGCATGCCCACCGGCGCCTCGGCGAGGTCGCCGACTGTGCTCAGGCCGAGCCGGCGTAGCGCCTCGGCGGCGCGCTCCCCCACCCCCCACAGGGCGTCCACCGGCAGCGGGTGCAGGAAGTCGAGCACCTGCCCCGGGGGCACGACCAGCAGGCCGTCCGGCTTGGCCCGGGTGGAGCCCAGCTTGGCCACGAACTTGGTCGGCGCCACCCCGACCGAGCAGGTCAACGCCTGCTCGTCGGCGACTCGGCGACGGATCAGCCGGGCGATGGTGGCCGGAGAGCCGAAGAGCCGACGGGCACCGGTCACGTCGAGGAACGCCTCGTCGAGGGAGAGCGGCTCCACCAGCGGCGTGACGTCTCGGAAGATCTGCATGACGGCCCGGGAGGCGGCCGTGTAGGCGGAAAAATCCGGTGGCAGGTAGACCGCGTGGGGGCAGCGGGCCCTCGCCTGACTGGTCGGCATCGCGCTGCGGACGCCGTACCGGCGGGCCTCGTAGCTTGCCGAGCTGACCACCCCGCGCGGGCCGACACCGCCGACGATCACCGGCCGGCCGCGCAGCTCGGGGCGACGACGCACCTCGACGGCGGCGAAGAAGGCGTCCATGTCGACGTGCAGGATCGGGCTGGCGGAGTCGTCGGCGTCCGGCCCGAAGCGCGGATCGTCGCCCCGGGGCAACGACTGGCTGCGGCCCATCCCGGCAGGTTAACCCGGAGGTACGACACCACCATCGGCCAGCGGGCCGAACCGTCAGCGGGTCAGCCCCGGACGACCAACAGCGGCACTGTCAGCTCCGCCGCGGTGTCCGACCCGTGGTAGGCCACCAACTTCGACGCCATCGGCCGCTCGGTGCGACTGGCCATGACCGCGTACGTGTCGTTGCAGATCGCCACCACGTCGCCGATCCGGCCCAGGTGCTCCTCGGCCACCGGCCCGAACCAGCCGGTGGCCACCAGCTCGTCGCGGGTGCGTACCCGGGCCGTGGCGCCCAGCACCTCCGACCAGGCGGCCCGCACGTCGTCGACAGCGCCCGGCTCGACGTGCAGGTAACGCACCCGGGCCTCGCCGGCCACCAGCCGCACGCCGGCGCGCAGTCGCGGATCGGTGTCCAGGTCGAAGCGGTGCGCGGCAGGGATGTCGAGCTGCCCGTGGTCGGCGGTCACCAGCAGCGCGGCGTCCGGCGGCAGCCCGTCGACCAGTCGGGTCACCAGGGCGTCCACCTCGGTCGCGGCGACCCGCCAGGGCGCCGAGTCGACGCCGCTGATGTGGCCGTGCCGGTCCAGGTCGGCGTGGTAGCCGGAGACCAGTGTGGGCCCGGCCCCGGCGGCCAGCGCGGCCAACATGGCGGTGGCCACCGCGTCCCCGCCGGCGGCGCCCCGGAAGTCGCCGCCCCGGTTGGCTGCCACCGTCAACCCGCTGCCGCCGAACTCTGGCCGACTCACCACGCTCGTCGTCACCCCGGCAGCGCGGGCCCGCTCCAACTGGGTGGGCACCGGCTGCCAGCGCAGCGGCGACGGATCGGCGGCCCAGTCGGTGTGGGTGAGCACCCGATCGGTGCCGGGCACCCGCACTGTGAAGCCGAGCACGCCGTGCGCGCCCGGCGCGGCACCGGTGCCCAGCGACACCAGGCTGGTCGGAGTGGTGGACGGGAAACCGGCGATGAGCGGCCGGGCCACAGTCGCGGCGAGCCCGGCGATGGTCGGCGCGTACGGGGCCGCGGTCGGCAGCTGGTACCAGCCGAGCCCGTCGACGAGCAGCACGGCGATCCGGCGTACCCCGGCCAGCGCGGGCCGGAGCCCCAGCGGGTCGGTCGAGCCGGGCACCCCGAGCACCGCCAGCGCGCTGGGCAGCACGTCGGCGAGGCGACCCCCGCCGTGGCCCGGCCCGAGGATCTCCAGCGGCGCCGGCCGGCCACCGGCCTCGGCGGTCATGCCGGCCGGCGGGCGAACAGGTGCAGTTGGGCGGCCAGGTCCCGGTACGGCGGTTGGGCGGCCAGCGCACGTTCCAGCTCGACCACTGCGGCGGACTGCCCATCGGCGACAGCGGCAGGCAGCAGGTCGGCCAGCACGCGTACCCCGTGGATCTCCTCGACCACCAGCCCGGCGGCGCCGAGCAGCGCGGCGGCGCCGGGGGCGTCGTAGCGTCGGCGCAGCGTGTCGCGCGGGCCAGCGGTGCCGGCCGGATCGGCGGCCAGGGTGGTCGCGACGTCCAGGTGCCCGTTCATCGCACGGCCCAGCACGGCGGCGGCCCGGCCGGCCACCAGCACACTGGCCGCGCCACCCGGGCGCAGCGCGGTGGCCAGCGCGGTCACCACCGGCGTCGGGTCGTCGACCACCTCCAGGACTGCGTGGCAGAGCACCAGGTCGACGCCGGCCGGCTCGACCAGCCCGGCGAGGGCGTCACCGTCGCCCTGCACGGCGACGATCCGGTCGGCCACCCCGGCCTCGGCGGCGCGGCGGGTGAGCGCGGCGAGCGCGTCGGGGCTGGCGTCGACGACTGTGACCCGATGCCCGGCGCGGGCCAGCGGAACGGCGAAACCGCCGGTGCCGCCGCCCACGTCCAGCACTGTGAGCTCGGCGTCGCCGCGCCGGTCCAGCTCGGCGCGGAGCACCGACCAGATCACGGCGGTGCGGGGTGTCAGCGGCGGCTCGGCGAACCGGCCTGGGGTCTGCTCCACCCGGCCGAGCCTAGTCACCCGGCCCGGTGGTGGTGCGGGCGTGTGGCGGGGGGCGCCCACCACACGCCCGATCGGTGCGTGGCGCGGCGGCCGGTCAGGCCTCGGTGCCCTCGGCCTCGTCCTCCGCCCGGGACCGGCGCTCGTTGGCCACCGGACCGTTTGTCACCTCGTACTCGCGGGGGTCGGCGAGGTGCGACGGCACCCAGCCGGTGCCCAGTCGGGTCCGCCGGGCGTTGGCGATTCCACCGGTGTACGCGTGATTTCCCGTCACTGTCGTTCCCCCTCACGGATCACGGGCCGCTCTGCCCGCTCGGGACGAGTCTCCCGCTCGACGGCTCGGGAAACCGTAATGTGGATCACTGAATCAGCGGAAGTCACGGGAGGCCGGACTCACCGGTGGCTCGATGGCGTCCAGCCGGTCGGCGATCAGGTTGGTCACTCCCTCGTTTCGCTGCAACCGCCCCCGGACCACCAGCGCGGCGCTGGTCCGCGCCACCCGCCGGTAGCGCTGCCACAGCCCCGGCGAACAGGTGACGTTGAGCATCCCCGTCTCGTCCTCCAGGTTGAGGAAGGTGACCCCGCCCGCCGTCGCCGGGCGTTGCCGGTGGGTGACGATGCCACCGACCCGGATCCGCTGCCCCGGATCCACCCTGCCGAGCCGGGCGATCGGCACCGCGCCGAGCACGTCGAGCTGACCCCTGATGAACCGGGCGGGATGGCTCTCCGGTGACAGCCCGGTGGCCCACACGTCGGCGACCAGCCGATCCACCGCCTCCATCCCGGGCAGCGTGGGTGCCGCCGCGCCGGTCACAGTGCCGGGCAGCCGACCCGGTCGGTCCTGGGCCGCCGCGCCGGCGGCCCACAGCGCCTGCCGCCGGGTCAGCCCGAAACAGGCGAAGGCGTCCGCAGTGGCCAACGCCTCCAGTTGCGCGGCGGTGAGACCGACCCGCCGGGCCACATCCGGCATGTCCCGGTACGGCCCGCCGACGGCCCGTTCGGCCTCGATCCGTTCGGCCACGTCGACGCCGAGGGTCCGCACACTGGACAGGCCGAGCCGGACGGCGGGGCCGCCCAGCCCCCACGCGTGCGGCGGCTCCCCCGGCCCGCTGCCCCACCGGGTCTCCGGGGTGGACTCCAGCACCGCCAGGGCCCCGCTGGCGTTGATGTCCGGACGACGGACCTCCACCCCGTGCCGGCGGGCGTCGTCGACCAGGGTCTGCGGCGAGTAGAAACCCATCGGCTGGGCGTTGAGCAGCGCGGCCAGGAACGGCGCGGGGTGGTAACGCTTGAGCCAGGAACTGGCGTAGACCAGGTAGGCGAAGCTCATCGCGTGGCTCTCCGGGAAGCCGTAGCTGGCGAACGCGGTGAGCTTGCGGTAGACGTCGTCGGCCAGCTCACCGGTGATGCCCCGCTCGGCCATCCCGGCATAGAGCCGGTCGGCGATCCGGGTCATCCGCTCGACCGACCGTTTCGCGCCCATCGCCCGGCGCAACTGGTCGGCCTCGGCCGCGTCGAAGCCGGCCAGGTCGATGGCGAGCTGCATCAACTGCTCCTGGAACAACGGCACACCAAGGGTCTTCTCCAGGGCGTTGCGCATCAGCGGGTGCGCGAAGGTCACCGGCTCCTGACCGTTCTTGCGGCGGATGAACGGGTGCACCGAACCGCCCTGGATCGGACCGGGGCGGATCAGCGCCACCTCGACCACCAGGTCGTAGAACTCGCGGGGCTTGAGTCGGGGCAGGGTGGCCATCTGGGCCCGGCTCTCCACCTGGAACACCCCGACCGAGTCGGCCCGGCAGAGCATGTCGTAGACCTCCGGGTCGTCCAGGGTCATGTCACCCAGGTCGAGCCGGGACCCGATCATGTCGTAGCCGTAGTGCAGGGCGGAGAGCATGCCCAGGCCGAGCAGGTCGAACTTGACCAGGCCCACAGCGGCGCAGTCGTCCTTGTCCCATTGCAGGACGCTGCGCCCGGGCATCCGCCCCCACTCCACCGGGCAGACCTCGATCACCGGCCGGTCGCAGATCACCATGCCGCCGGAGTGGATGCCCAGGTGCCGTGGGAACGTCTGCAACTCGTTCGCGTACTCCACCACCTGCTCGGGGATGTTCTCGACATCGACAGTGGCGACCGAGCCCCACCTGTCGATCTGCTTGCTCCAGGCGTCCTGCTGCCCCGGCGAGTAGCCGAACGCCTTGGCCACGTCCCGCACTGCCGACCGGGGCCGGTAGGAGATGACGTTGGCGACCTGGGCGGCGTGCTCCCGGCCGTAACGGGTGTAGACGTGCTGGATCACCTCCTCCCGGCGGTCGGACTCGATGTCCACGTCGATGTCGGGTGGGCCGTCCCGTTCCGGGGCGAGGAACCGCTCGAAGAGCAGTTGGTGCCGGACTGCGTCCACATTGGTGATCCGCAACGCGTAGCAGACCGCCGAGTTGGCCGCCGAACCCCGACCCTGGCAGTAGATGTCCTGGTCACGGCAGAACGTGACGATGTCGTAGACCACCAGGAAGTAGCCGGGGAACCCCAGTTCCTCGATCATGTTCAGTTCGTGGTCGAGTTGCGCGTACGCCGTCGGGTGCGCCTGCGGCGGCCCGTAGCGCTCGTGCGCCCCGTCAGCTGTCAGCTTCCGCAGCCAACTCATCTCGGTGTGCCCCGGCGGCACCGGGTACGCCGGTAGCTGCGGCGCGACGAGCTGAAGGTCGAAGGCCAACTCGGCGCCGAACTCGGCGGCCCGCGCCACCGCACCCGGGTACGCGGCGAACCGGGCCGCCATCTCCGCGCCGCTGCGCAGGTGGGCGGTGGCCGCCGCGGGCAACCAGCCGTCGATCTCGTCCAGGCTGCGTCGGGCCCGGACCGCGGCGACGGTGGTGGCCAGCCGACGCCGGCCGGGGCTGGCGTAGTGCACGTTGTTGCTGGCCACCGTCGGCAACCCGGCCGCGGCGGCCAGCTCGGCGAGCGCGTCGTTACGGTCGGCGTCGATGGGGTGGCCGTGGTCGGTCAGCTCCACTGCCACCGTCTCCGCGCCGAAGAGCGCTGTCAGCCGGTCCAACTCGCGGGCCGCCGCGTCCACCCCGTCGGTGAGCAGCGCCCCCGGCACATGCCCCTTGCGGCAGCCGGTCAGCACCAGCACATGGTCACGCAGCTCGGCGGCGACCTCCTCCAGGTCCCCGTAATCCGGGCGGCCCTTCTCCCCGCCGCGTAGCTGGGCGCGGGCGATGGTGGTGGCCAGCCGGGCGTACCCCTCGTGGCCGTGCGCGAGCACCAGCAGGTGCGCGCCGTGCGGGTCAGGCTCGCCGTTCTGCGGGCCGGGCAGGCCGAGGGACAGCTCCGCGCCGAAGATGGTCGGCAGGCCCAGCGTCCGAGCCGCCTCGGCGAAGCGGACCACCCCGTAGAAGCCGTCGTGGTCGGTGACGGCGAGCGCGGTGAGCCCCAGCCGGGCCGCTTCCTCGGCCAGCTCCTCCGGGTGGCTGGCGCCGTCGAGGAAGCTGAAGTTCGTGTGCGCGTGCAGCTCCGCGTAGGGCACCACGCCGTCGGGGCGGGTCAGCTCCGGTGGCTCGTACTGCTGGCGCTTACGGCTCCAGGCCGGGGAGTCACCGCCGTCGGCGTCCACGGCGAGCGGGTCCACCACGTGCAGGTGCCGCTCCTCACGCGACCGACCGCCGCCCGACCGGCCGCCGCCGCTGGCCCGCCCGGAGAGCACCCGCTCCAGCTCCGACCAGGGCATCTTCGGGTTGTGAAAGCTCATCGAGCCGCCCTCGTCGGGGCATCCGCCGCAAACCTGGGGAGCACCGGCTCAGTCATAGATCGCCTCCACCAACCACTGCCCGGCCTCGACGGCCAGCAGCAGGGCGGCACCGTCGGCCAGGCTGACCTGGAACCGGGCCCGTCGACGGGCCTCGACCGGCGCCCACCACCGCTCGTCCACGGGCCACGGGCCGGCCCAGCCCACGATCTCCGCCGGCTGGCCGGTGCCGACCACCAGCCGAGCCGGTGGGGCGCTCACCGCCAACCGCGCGCTGATCACCACCGGCTCGCCGGCGGCGTCGTGCACCGTCGCCGCGAGCGGGTTGGGCAGCACCACCGCCGGCGCGGGCGCCGGCAGCCGGCCTGGCCACGGCGGAGCCCCGCCTCCACCCCGGCCGGTGCCCGGGTCGGCGCCGGCATCGGCCGGCGGGCCAGGGCGGGCGGGGACGCGTTCGTCGCCCCACGGCACCAGTCGCACCTGGTCGGCCGGGGAGCGCCCACCACCGAGCACCGCGGTGACCACCGCTTCCGGGCCGAGGATGCCCTGCACCCGGCTCAACGCCCGGTGCGCGCGTTCCCGCTCCTCGCCGGTCTCCCCCCAGAGGCCGGCCTGCAGACCGGCCTGGGCGATCACCCCGTCCGGTATCAGTCGCAGCCGGATGATGCCGGCCGTCGGTCGGGCCGGCCGGGCACCGGCGCGGCCGTTGCTGCCGGAGAGCCACCCGTCGAGCTGCCAGCGCACCCGGTCGGCGATGGCCGAGGCGGTGAGCAGGCCATCGTGCCGCCATACCCGGTGCAGCTCCTGCCCGTGCTCGGTGACCGCCTCGATGCCGAGCCGGGTGCAGGCCAGCCCGTGCCCGGCCAGCCGTTCGTGCAACCGCTCGGCCAGCGCCCGGGCCACGAACGCCGCCGCGTCGACCCTGTCGATCGGCTCGTCGTGCTCGGCGGTCACCGTCAGGTCGGCCGGCGGCTGCCGGACGGCGAGTGGGCGGTGGTCCCGCCCGGCGGCCAGCCGGTGGGCCAGCGCACCGTCGAACCCGAACCGGGCCAGCACGTCGCCGGCCGGCAGGGCGGCGAAGTCGCCGAGGGTGCGTACGCCCAGCCGACGCAGCAGGTCGGCCAGCGCCGACCGGCCGAGCGCCTCGACCGGCAACCCGGCCAGGAACTCTGGTGTCCCACCCGGTGCCACCACCCGGCCGGCGCGAGCGGCCAACCCGGCCGCGAACACCCCGTCGGCGATGCCGACCTGGCTCTCCACCAGGCACGACTGCGCCACGTGCTCGATGATCCGCTCAGCGGCCGCCTCCTCACCGCCGAGGTAGCGGCCCGGCCCCCGGGCGGCCACCGCGCAGGCCCCCGGACGGACCACCTCGACGCCGGCGACCAACTCCTCCACCGCGGCGACCACCGGCTCGAACGCCCGGGCGTCCCGACCGGGGTCGTACTCCACGACGGTGAGCTGCGGGCAGCGCCCCTGCGCCTCCCGCTTGCGCAGCCCTCGACGCACCCCCTCGGCGCGAGCCCGCTCGGAGCAGGCGACCACCCGATTGGCGTGCAGCACGGCGACCGGGCCGGTCGCCGGCACCCCGTCGACGATCTCGGCGGCGAGCACCGGCCAGTCCGGGCACCACAGCAGCAGCGTGCGTGCCGGGGCGCCGGTCATCCCCGACCGACCAGCGCGAGTGGCGCGGCCGATCGGCCCACGGGCGACGGCAGCGTACGAGGGATCACCCGGGTCAGCTCGTCACCGGGGAGCCAGACCTTGATCTCCTTGGGCCGGGCGGCTGCCCCGCGCCCGCGCGCCGAGACGGTGATCTCCCGGCGGCGCAACCGCCCCCGGCCCAGCCCGAGCCCCTCCCAGACTCCCCGGACCACCTGCAGCGTCACATCCGCGCCGTCCCACCGGCCGTACGGGACGAGCACGCTGCCGCGCTGCCGGGCCCGGGCCGCCAACCGGGTGGCGACCGAGGCGGAGACCGAGGCCGGCACTGTGGTGACCACGACGTCCACCCCGTCGATCAGCGCGGCGACCACTGTGGCCCACTCGGGGCCGGGGTTCGGCACCAGGGCCAGCCGGTCCAGGGCGATGCCCAACTCAGCCGCCGCGCCCGCGCCGAACGTCGGCACCCCGACCACGGCGCACCACGAGCCGGCCCGGGACGCCTCGGCGAGCAGGGCCAGCATCAGCGAGGTGCCACCGCTGCGGCGGGGCTGGCCGGCGGCGACCGCGATGGTGCTGCCCCGGCGCAGACCCCGGTTGGGCAGCAGACCGGTCAGCTCGGGCACCACCGGCAGCACTCGGTGGCCACCGACCGGGTCGGGCGCGCTCGCCGGGCGCACCAGATCGGCCAGCGCGGCGGAACCGACCACCATGCGGCCCGCCATTGGACCAACTCCCCCGTCGTTGCTGTGGATCAGATCAGGACCGGCACGCCGTGCCACCGGCCGCCCGGCTCCCCCCGCAGGGCGGCCGGTGGCACGGCGGGATCAGGCGGCGAGGCCGTCCAGGGCCGGTTGGTGGGCCACGCCGAGCGCGGTTTCCACCACCGTGACGAACTGTTCGGCAGCGCGGAGCAGATCGTCGGCCTCCCGGGCGCTGACCACCCGGGGGATGCCGGCCTCGGCGGCGGCACGCTTGCTGGCCCCCGCGGCGAAGAACCGGGACCACTCGTCGAGCTCGGGAGCGACGGCGCAGAGGAGGACCCAGACGCTGGTGATCCGGTTGCGTCGACTCGGCGCGGGTCGGGCCCGGGCGGCGAGCAGAGCCGCCGCCGCGCGCAGGGCGGCCAGGTGGGCAGCTGCGTAGCGCAGGCCGTCAGGTCGGGTCTGGCCGGCCTCGACCAGCCCACGGCGGGCCAACGTGAGGAGTTGGGCGGGGGTGCGGTGCGGCAGCACGTGCGCCGGCACCGTCGGTGCCTGAGCCGGGTTGGTCGGCATGGATGTCTCTCCTCCACGTGGCCGAGACGTCACTGCGGTGGCTGATGCCACCGACGAGACGCCGAGGTCGGGGTGGTGCGGAGGAAGACGCACCGGGTGTGGCCGGCCGGGTGTGGATGCTTCCCCACACCACACCCGGCCGGCGGACCGGCGGGTGCGTCGCCCGCCGCCCGGGGGTCGTGGGCGGTGGGCGACGCTCCTGCCTGTTGGGACCAGGCTCGCGACTGCCCGGAAACCCAGGTGCGGCCCGCGGAGCCGCACCGCCCGGAGGTGGCGCCGCGAAACGCCGCGCTCCGGCTGGTTGGAACGGACGTTCGAGGCAATCGAACACTCGTTCTAACTGCTGCTGACAGTACACCTCCCCTCCGACGAAAATGCAACGTGTGACGCGCCGAGCGTGCCGGCCGACTGAACCGGCCACCAACGGACCGGGAAGAATGGCGGGATGCAGCCACACCCGAACGTACGGGCGGTGCAGGACGCGCTCACCGCCGCCGGCACGCTCGACGGCGCCGGTGAGCCCAGCATGGTCCGTCTGCTGCCCGACGCGGTACACACCGCCGCGGCGGCCGCCGAGGCGCTCGACGTCGAGGTCGGCCAGATCGCCAACTCACTGATCTTCGACGCGGACGACACGCCGTTGCTCGTCCTCACCTCCGGCGCACACCGGGTCGACACCGCCGGTCTGGCGGCATCGATCGGCGTCACCCGACTGCGCCGGGCCACCCCGGAGTTCGTCCGGGCCCACACCGGGCAGCCGATCGGCGGGGTCGCCCCACTCGGGCACCCCCACCCGCTGCGCACCCTGGTGGACACGGCGCTGGCGGCGTACCCGGAGATCTGGGCCGCGGGTGGCGTACCCCAGGCGGTCTTCCCGACCACCTACACCGAGCTGTTGCGGGTCACCGCCGGCACCCCGGCCGAGGTGGCGTGAGCGAGCGAAGCAGCAGTGCCGCTCCGGAACTGGTCACGCTGCACGTGTGGCGGACCTCCCGTGGCACGCTGCCCCGGGCGCTGACCCGGATGGCGATGGACCCCCGCCGGTTGCGGGCCCTCCCCGGCGTCCGGTTCGGCAAACTGCTGGGCACCGGAACCGGCACCGACTTCGGGCCACGGGACGCCGACCTGACCCGGTGGGCGGCGCTGACCGTCTGGGACTCTCCCGCCGCGGCGGCCGGCTTCGACGACTCGCCGGTCGGACGGGCCTGGGCGCGCATCGCCCACGCCCAGGCGCGAATCGACCTAAGCCCGTTGACCAGCCGGGGCGAGTGGTCCGGCCAGCAACCGTTCGGCGACCCGTCGGGCGGCCGGGTCACCGGCCCGGTGCTGGCACTGACCCGGGCCCGGCTGCGGGCCCGCCGGGCGGCCACCTTCTGGCGGGCGATCCCGCCGGTGGCCGCCGCCCTGCGCGACGCGCCCGGCCTGCTGGCCCGGTTCGGGGTCGGAGAGGCCCCGCTGGGTTGGCAGGGCACGGTGAGCGTGTGGCGCGACCCGACGGACCTGGTGGCGTTCGCGTACCGTCACCCGGAGCATCGGGCGGCGATCATGCGAACCCCCACCGCGGGCTGGTACGCCGAGGAGCTGTTCGCCCGGTTCGAGGTACGCGACGTGGTCGGCGACCGGTCGGTGCTCGGGTGGGTCGCCGACGGCGGCCCGGAAACGGTGAAGGGTGGACGGGCATGAGGTTGGTGCGCTGGACGCCGGACGATCTCGTCCGGCGGCTGGACGACGTGGTGGCCGTCTACGGCGAGGCGATGGGATACCGCACCGATCTGCTGGAAGCCCGGCGCGGTTACATCGCCACCCACGTCCGCCGGCCGGGCTTCCGGGCGGTCGCCAGCCTGACCAGCGAGGGTCACCTCGCCGGCTTCGGCTACGGCTACCTGGGCGCTTCCGGCCAGTGGTGGCACGACCAGGTGCACCGCGCACTGGACGCCCCGACCCGCACGCGCTGGCTCACCCACTGCTTCGAGGTGGTCGAGTTGCACGTCCGGCCACCGGCGCAGGGGCACGGCCTGGGCACCGGTCAGCTACGCGCGCTGCTCGGCATGGCGGAGGGCGACACCGTGCTGCTGTCCACCCCGGAGGCCGACGAGCAGACCTCGCGGGCCTGGCGGTTGTACCGACGGTTCGGCTTCGTCGACGTGCTGCGCGACTTCCACTTCCCCGGCGACGAGCGACCGTTCGGCGTACTCGGTCGGGATCTGCCGCTCGAGCCACCGGCGTCATGACCCGGCGGATCTCCTGGACGCTGCTCGCCGTCCTGGTGCTCGCCCAGATCTGCTACCCGCTCACCACCGGCGCCACCCGGGCGGGGCTCACAGTGGCCACCGTCGTCCTCGGTTGGCTGCTCTCGGTCGGCCACGCGCTGCTCAGCCGGGGCCCACGGGTGGCGGCGGCGCTGGTCGCGGTGGCCACCGGCGGCGGGTTCGCGATCGAGGCGATCGGGGTGGCCACCGGCGTGCCGTTCGGCAGCTACGACTACTCCGGAGAGCTGGGCCCCAAGCTGGCCGGCGTGCCGCTGATCATTCCGTTGGCCTGGACCTGGATGGCCTGGCCGGCCTGGCTGGCAGCGGTCCGACTGACCGGCGGCAGGGACGCAACGGCGGGCGGCAGCGGGCCGACAGTCAGCGGCAGCGGGCCCGCTGTGGGTCGATGGGTGGGGCGGATCGCGCTGGCCACCGTGGGGCTGGCCGCCTGGGACCTCTTCCTCGACCCGCAGATGGTGGCCGAGGGCTACTGGGTCTGGCGCGACGCCACCCCGGCCCTGCCCGGCCTGGCCGGCATTCCGGTCAGCAACTACCTGGGCTGGCTGCTGTTCGCGGTGCTGATGATGAGCGCGCTGCGCCCGCTGGCCGGGCCGGCCACCGCGCACACCGATCGGCGGGACCACCCGATGGTCGCGCTGTACCTGTGGACGTACTTCTCCAGCATCCTGGCCCACGCCGTCTTCCTCGACCTGCCCGCCTCGGCGCTCTGGGGCGCCGCCGGCATGTCGGTGACCGCCGTACCCCTGACGGTGACCCTCCTGCGTGCCCGCCGGGGCGGTGACTCCGGTCGGGAGGCCCACCAGCCACACCGCCCCGGCGTCGACGCGACCCGATGACCGTCCTGCTCGCCCTGCTCATCGCCGTCGCCGCGTTGACCGGGCACACCTGGCTCAACGCCACCCGGTGGCTGCGCCGACCCACCGACCGGCCCGACGACGTCGACGAGCCGGTCACAGTGCTGCTGCCGCTGCGCGACGAGGCCACCCGGGTCACGCCCTGCCTGCGCGCCCTACTGGCCCAGCGGGGCGTACCAGGGCTACGCGTCGTGGTCCTCGACGACGGGTCCACCGACGGCACCGCCGACGTGGTCCGCGCGGTGGCCGGCGACGACCCCCGGGTCACGCTGCTCACCGGGGTCGCCCCACCGCCGGGCTGGCTGGGCAAGCCGCACGCCTGCTGGCAGTTGGCCACCCGGGCCGACCCGGACGCCACCGCGCTGGTCTTCGTCGACGCCGACGTGGTGCTCGCCCCGCACGCCGTGGCCGCCGCCGTCACCGAGTTGCGCGCCGCCCGGGTGACGCTGCTGTCGCCGTACCCCCGGATCGTGGTGGCGACGGCCGGCGACCGGTTGGTGCAGCCGCTGTTGCAGTGGCTCTGGCTGACCTTCCTGCCGCTGCGCGCGATGGAACGCTCGTCGCGGCCGTCGTTGGCCGCGGCGGGCGGGCAGTTCCTGGTGGTGGACCGGGCCGGCTACACCGCCGCCGGCGGGCACGCCGCGGTCGCCGACAAGATCCTGGAGGACGTCGAGCTGGCCCGGGCGGTCAAGCGGGCCGGTGGGCGGATCGCCCTGGCCGACGGCTCCCGGCTGGCCACCTGCCGGATGTACGACAACTGGCCGCAACTGCGCGACGGGTACTCGAAGTCGCTCTGGGCGTCGTTCGGGCACCAGGGCGCGGCGGCAGCCGTGGTGGCGGCGCTGCTGCTGCTCTACACCGCCCCACCGCTGATCGCGCTGACGGGTGCGGCGGCCGGCGCACCGAGGGTGGCCGCCGTGGGCCTGGCCGCGTACGTGCTCGGGGTGGCCGGGCGGGTGCTCACCGCCCGCGCGACCGGTGGCCGGTGGTGGCCCGACGCGCTCGCACACCCCGTGTCGGTCGTGGTCCTCGGTTGGCTGACCCTGCGGTCGTACCATCTGCGAAAGCGACGCCGCCTGACCTGGCGGGGCCGCCCGGTCAGCTAGGGAGGACGCGGCATGGCGCGGATCGTGGTCGTCGGCGCCGGGGTGGGTGGCCTCGCCACCGCCGCCCGGCTGGCCGCTACCGGGCATCAGGTGACCGTCTTCGAGCGGGCCGACACGGTCGGCGGCAAACTCGGCCGGTACGCGCACGACACCCCGGCCGGGTCGTTCCACTTCGACACCGGGCCGAGCCTGCTCACCCTGCCCGAGGTCTTCCACGACCTGTTCGAGGCGACCGGGGCGAAGCTCGACGAATACCTGGACCTGGTCCCGCTGGACCCGATCGTCCGACACATCTTTCCCGACGGTGGCCCGACCCTGGACTCGTGCGCCGACCCGGCGGAGTTCACCGCCCGGATCGGGGCCGCGTTCGGTGACCGGGCGGCCGCCGACTGGCAGCGGCTGTGGCGCCGAGCGGCGCGGGTGTGGCAGGCCTCCTCACGGGACATCCTGCGTCGTACCGTCGACTCCCCCCGCGACCTCGCGTCGCTGGCCTGGCGCGTCGGCGACCTGGCCGCCATCGCCCCGGGCCGCAGTCTGCGCGGCCTGGGCCGCCGGCACCTGTCCGACCCGCGGCTGCGGATGATGCTGGACCGGTACGCCACCTACACCGGCGCCGACCCACGTCGGGCACCGGCGGCGCTGGTCGCAGTCCCCTACGCCGAGCTGGCCTTCGGTGGCTGGTACCTGCGCGGCGGGCTGGGCACGCTCGCCGACGCGCTGCTGACCCGCTGCCTGGACCTCGGCGTGGTCGTGCAGACCGACGCCACTGTCACACGGATCGACGCCACCGGCGGCCGGGTGCACGGGGTACGCCTCGCCGGCGTCACCACCCCGGTGCCCGCCGACGTGGTGGTGGCCAACGTGGACGCGCTCACCGTCTACCGTGACCTGCTGCCGCACCCGCGTCGGCTGGCCGCGCTGACCGACCGCAGCCTCGCCGGCTTCGTGCTGCTGCTCGGCGTCTCCGGCAGCACCGGGCTGGCCCACCACAATGTCTTCTTCCCGGACGACTACGACGCCGAGTTCGACGCGGTATTCGGTGACCCCGGGCGCGGTGTACGGGCCCGGCCGGCGGCCGACCCGGCGGTGTTCGTCACAGTGGCCGACGACCCGATGGTCCGCCCAGCCGGACACGAGGCGTGGTTCGTGCTGGTCAACGCCGCCCGGCAGGGCACCGCCGCGGGCGCTGTCGACTGGCGACGCCCGGGGCTGGCCGACGCGTACGCCGACCGGATCCTGGACGTGTTGGCGCGGCGCGGCGTGGACGTGCGTGACCGGTTGCTGTTCCGCGAGATCCGTACCCCGGCCGACCTGGACGTGGCGACCGGCGCGCCAGGTGGCTCGATCTACGGCACCGCCGGTGGGCTGCTCCGCCCGGCGAACCGAGGGCCGGCGAACGGGCTGTGGCTCGTGGGTGGTTCCACCCACCCGGGCGGCGGGTTGCCGATGGTGACCCTCTCCGCGCAGATCGTCGCCGACGAGATCGGCCCCGCCTGGTAGACCCGGCCTACTCCAGCCGGCGCCTGTCCCGGTCAGCGCCTTTCAGCCGGTGTCTGCGGCCGCTGGCTCACTCAGTCGGCGTCGAGCAGGGCGCGGCGGATGCTGGAGAGCAGTTGCCCCAGGCCGAAACCGGCCAGCAGCACCCAGACCGCTGTCGCCATGGTGATGGTGCCGGCGGCCAGGTCCGGCTCGATCAGCCCGGCCAGCCCGGCGACCAGCAAACCGGCCAGCGCCACCGAGACCCGGGTGGGGCGTTCCCCCACTGTCACCGCGCCGATCTCCCGCATGCCGGCGGCGACCGCCCGCGCCCGGACGTACTCGTGCAACCAGGACAGCGCGCCGCCCGCGACGACCAGCCCACCCGGCGCGCCCACCAGCCAGAACGCCAGCAGCCACGCCACCTCACCGAGCCGGTCGGCGACCGAGTCGTAGACGTAGCCGAGCCGGGTGGTGCGGCCGGTGGCGACCGCCACCGCACCGTCCACGCTGTCCGCCACGGCGGCGAGCAGCACGAACAGCGCGCCGAGGAACGGCCCGTCCCCCGGCCGGCCCACCAGCAACGGTACGCAGAAGCAGAGCAGCACCCCGGCCACTGTGACAGCGGTGGGGCTGACCCGCAGTCGACCCAGCACATATCCGACGTGGTACGCGAATCGCAGCCAGGCGCGCACCACCGGCGCGGCGACCCGAGGGTCGAACCCGCCGTGCAACCGCGCCCACGCCGTGGCGTACTGATCCCAGTTCAGCTGTGTGCCCACCACGGATCAACCGTCGTGCCGGGCAACAGGTGTCGCAGGCGCATCGTTCACACGCGGGCGCCGGCCTTCAGGTTCTGCCAGACCTCGCGGGTCGCGGTGGACCGGTTGAGGGTGATGAAGTGGATCCCCGGCACGCCCTCGTCCAGCAGCCGGCGGCACATCTCGCTGGCCTGCTCGATGCCGAGCCGGCGGACGGCGTCCGGGTCGTCGGCGACGCGTTCGAAGCGGGCCGCCAACGCCGGTGGGAACGGCGCACCGGACAGCTGCACGGATCGCTCGATCGTGCTGAACTGGGTCACCGGCATCACGCCGGCCAGGATCGGGGTGTCACAGCCGGCGGCGGCCACCCGGTCACGTAGCCGCAGGTAGTCGTCGGCGTCGAAGAACATCTGGGTGACCGCGAACTCCGCGCCGGCCCGACACTTACGGACGAACTGGGCAGTGTCGCTGGCCACATCGGGCGAGCGGGGGTGCTTGTACGGGAAGGCCGCCACGCCGACGCTGAAGTCGCCGGCGTCACGCACCAGCCGGACCAGGTCCTCGGCGTAGTCCACGCCCTCGGGGTGACGGATCCACTCACCGCCCGGGTTGCCCGGGGGGTCGCCACGAACAGCCAGCACGTTGCGCACCCCCACCCCGGCGAGCCGGCCGACCACGTGCCGCAGCTCGGCGACAGAGTGGTTGACCGCGGTGAGGTGGGCCATCGGCAGCAGGGTGGTCTCGGTGGCGATCCGCTCGGTCACCGCCACTGTGGTGTCCCGGGTCGAGCCGCCGGCGCCGTACGTGATCGACACGAACGACGGGCGCAGCGACTCCAGCTCGCGGATGGCCTGCCAGAGCAGCTGCTCCCCCGCCTCGGTCTTGGGCGGGAAGAACTCGAACGAGAAGGTCGGCTGGTGCTCACGGATGAGCTCCCCGATCGCCGGCTGCGGATTGGGGAGTGTCGAGGGAAGACCGAGCGCCACGACCCGACTCTAGCGGTCGATGGCACCAGGACCCAGGCCCTTCCCACCCAGCGGCCGGTGCCGCCCGGTCCGGTGGGCGGCACCGGCCGGTCTGCCGTGAGCCGGTGGGCGGCTTCGCCCGGGTCCGCCGTGAGCCCGGTGGACGACGTCGCCCGGGTCCGCCGTGAGCCGGTGGACGGTGTCGCACCGCGCCTCGACCGACGGCGGAAAGGCGTCGTACCTCCGCTGTAGGAAGGGACGGTGCGGGAGGGGCGGCGGGGGTGGCCCCTGATCCCGCGCGGGGGTCAGCAACCGAGCGGTGACGCCGGTCCCGTCCGGTCGGGCGGGTAGGTCGTCACCGCACCGACGCCCGCCAGGAGGACACATGATCCCGCCCGCATCGCCGCGCCCCGTGCAGCTCGGGCCGCTGCTGGCCCGGCGCCGACTGGCCCGTGGCTGGAGCCAGCAGCGAGCCGCCGCCGAGTTGTGTGCCGCCGCCGGGGTGCCGACGCTGAGTCGGCACGAGGTTTCCCGGTGGGAGCGACAGCGTCGCGTGCCGGGCGGGTTCTGGCTCGGCTGGCTCGCCGTCGTCCTGGACGTGCCGCTGGTGGTGCTCGCGGAGGCCGCCGCGGCGACCCGTCGAGCCGGCTCGACGCGGGCCACCGGGCCGGGCCGCGCCGCGGCGGCCGGCGCGCGACCGGCCGGGCGGGCGGGTCCCGGGCGCACCGGCGGGACTACGCGTGGCGGTGGAGCACGAGCACGGACGACCAGCTAGCGTCGGGGCGTGACCCACGCTGCTCCCGTGTCTCCCGTCGACCGCGCCGGCCTGCGGCAGCGGGTCGACAAGGCTCTCACCGAGTTCCTGGCCGGCCAACGGGTCCGGCTCGCCGCAGTGGACGAGGCGTTGGGTCCGGTGGCCGAGGCGATCGAGGCGTTCGTGCTCGGCGGCGGCAAGCGACTGCGTCCCGCATTCGCGTACTGGGGGTTCCGAGGGGCCGGCGGGCTGGACGGCGACCAGGTGCTGACCGCCCTGGCCGCGCTGGAGTTCGTCCAGGCCAGCGCCCTGATCCACGACGACCTGATGGACCGTTCCGACACCCGTCGCGGCGAGCCCGCGGTGCACCGACGCTTCGCCACCCGGCATCGGGAGGCTGGCTGGGGCGGCGACCCGGACGGTTTCGGCGACGCCGCGGCCATCCTGCTCGGTGACCTGTGTCTGGTCTGGTCCGACGAGCTGCTGCACTCCGCCGGCCTGGACCTGTGGTCGTTGGCCCGGGCCCGGCCGGTCTTCGACGAGATGCGCACCGAGGTCACCGTCGGGCAGTACCTCGACGTGCTCACCCAGGTCACCGGGGACACCTCGGTGGAACGGGCCAGCAAGGTCGCCCGGTACAAGTCCGCCAAGTACACAGTTGAGCGCCCGATGCTGCTCGGCGCCGCGCTGGCCGACGCGCCGGAGGACGTGCGGACGGCCTACTCGGCGTACGGGCTGCCGCTGGGCGAGGCGTTCCAGCTCCGCGACGACGTGCTGGGGGTCTTCGGCGACCCGGCGCTGACCGGCAAACCGGCCGGGGACGACCTACGCGAGGGCAAGCGCACCTATCTGGTGGCGGCGACGGTGGAGGCCACCGACGACGCGGGTCGTGAGCTGCTGCTCGGCCGGCTCGGCGACCCGGAGCTGGACGAGGACGGCGTGGCCCGGCTCCGCGAGGTGATCTCGGGAAGTGGGGCGCTGGCCCGTACCGAACAGCGGATCACCACACTCACCGACGCCGCCCTGGCCGCCCTGACCGCCGTCGACCTCGACACCGAGGCCCGCCAAGCCCTGGTCGACCTGGCCATAGCCGCAACCCGCCGGTCCGACTAACCCCACCCGGCCCCCGCCTCCAGGCTTGGTCATGAGGTTGGCGGCCTTCGCCTCGGCGTGCCGCGCCACCAACCTCATGATCAACGCGGGGGTACGGAGTTAGAAGCCCTGGGCCTGGGCTCGGCGTTTCACCTCGCGGGCCTGATCGCCGGAGAGTGCGGCGGCTGGGGTGGCACCGGGGAGGGTGTCGTCCGGCTCGTAGAGCCAGCGCAGGACGGCCTCGTCGTCGTAGCCGTTGTCGGCGAGCAGGTTGAGCACGCCGGGCAGGTGCTTGAGCACGGTCTGGTTGGCAACCAGGTCCGCTGGGATCCGGCGGACGCCGTCGCGGCGGACCGCCAACAGCTCCCGGTCACGGATCATCTGGTGCACCTTGCTGATCGACACGTCGAGGCGTTCGGCGACGTCGGGCAGGGTCAACCAGTCGGCCGGGTCGGTGGGGCCGGCGAGCTCCAGGCCGGGAGCGGCCTGGTCGGGTACGGGTTCGGTCACCCGACAACCCTGCCACGCCGCCGCCGCGACGAGCCACCGGCACCCCGGGCGGCCCTTCTGCGTCCTCTTCCCTGACTGTCGCTGACCAGCGAACAAGGGGCGGGAAACGCGTCGGGAGGGACCAGTTCGGTGTACGGCTGTAGCATCCTGTTCATCCTTCACCCTCTGGACACATAGACTGCCTGCCGATGGACACTCAGGTCGCCGACACGTTGCTGGGCTCGCTGATCGACGGGCGCTACCGCATTCGCGGTCGCGTGGCCCGTGGTGGCATGGCGACCGTGTACACCGCCACCGACGAACGCCTCGAGCGCACCGTCGCTGTCAAGATCATTCACCCGACCCAGGCGAGCGAGGCCCGGGCCCGGATCGCCAACTTCGTGGCCCGGTTCACCGACGAGGCGAAGACCATCGCCCGGCTGACCCACCCGAACGTGGTGGCGGTCTACGACCAGGGCACGCACGCCGGCCTCCCGTACCTGGTGATGGAGTACGTCCGTGGCCGCACGCTGCGTGACGTGCTGGCCGAGCGTCGCCGGCTCAACCCGGACGAGGCGCTGGCCATCGCCGAGCAGATGCTCGCCGCGATCGCCGCCGCGCACCGGGCCGGTCTCGTGCACCGCGACGTCAAACCGGAGAACGTGCTGGTCGCGGAAGCGCCTACCGGTGGCGTCGCCAACCTGGTCGACAGCGTGGTGAAGGTGGCCGACTTCGGGCTGGCCCGGGCGGTCGAGGCGAGCGCCGACGAGGAGCAGGGCAACCAGCTGATGGCCACCGTGGCGTACGTCGCCCCGGAACTGGTCACCGAGGGCCGCGCCGATCCGCGCACCGACGTCTACTCGGCCGGCATCGTGCTGTTCGAGATGCTCACCGGCCGGGTGCCGTACGACGGGGACCGCCCGGTGGACGTCGCCTGGCAGCACGTCGACCGGGACGTGCCGGCGCCCTCGACGCTGGTGCCGGGCCTGCCGTCGGTCCTCGACGACCTGGTGCAGCGGGCCACCCGCCGCGACCCGGGAGCGCGGCCCGCCGACGCTGGCGCGTTGTTGGCCGAGGTGCAGGTGGCCCGGGATCGTCTGGGCGACGCCAACAGCCACACCGCAGTACTCCGCCCGGTCAGTGACGCACCGTCGCTCTCCCAGCCGACCATGATGGTGGCGACGCTCCAGCCGGCCAACCGCCCGTCGTGGGCACGACTGCCCGAGGGCGCCAGCAGCCAGGGGCCGGGGCGGCGTCGCGCCGCCCCGGAGCCGGCGGAGGGCCTGGGCGCCCGGCTCGCCGTGCTGCGCAGCACGGTGCTGAGCAACCCCCGTGGCCGGCTGGCCGTCGCGGCGGTCGTCGTGACGCTGGGCCTGGTGGCCGCGCTCGGGGGTTGGTGGTTCGGCGTCGGCCGCTACACGGACGCTCCGCAGCTGGTGAGCCTGAGCAAGGCCGAGGCGCAGGCGAAGGCCGACCGCGCCGGGCTTCTCGTCAAGTACGCTGAGCCGCGCTTCGACGAGAAAGCCCCGAAGGACAGCGTGCTGGAGCAGAACCCGGCGTCCGCTGCCGAGATCGTCAAGGGTGGCACGATCACCCTGACCCTCTCCCTCGGTCCGGAGCGTTTCCCCGTACCGGATGTGATCGGCAAGGAGTTCGAGCTCGCCGAGGCGGACCTGGTCAACGTGAAGCTGGTGGTGGCCAAGGGCACCCCCCGCTACGACGACAGCCTGCCGGCCGGGGTCGTGGTGGAAAGCTCCCCCAAGGTGGGCACCGAGGTCAAACCCGGAGCGAAGGTCACCCTCATTCTGAGCCGGGGCAGGGCGCCGGTGACGGTGCCGAACCTGGTCGGCAAGAGCCTGACCGACGCCCGGACGACCCTGGCCCAGCTCAACCTGGTGCTGAAGGAGAACTACAAGGACTCCGACAAGCCGAGGGACGAGATCCTCGGCCAGAGCCCCGCCGATGGCGCCGGCGTGGAGAAGGGCACCGAGGTCAAGCTGGACGTCAGCAAGGGCCCGCCGCTGGTCGTCATGCCGCGGGTGATCGACCTGCCGTGCCAGCAGGCCAAGCAGGCGCTGGAGGGCCAGGGCTACCCGGTGACGATGGCGATCAACCCGAACGCCGTGGTCCGGATCCAGATCCCGGGCGAAAATTCGCAGGTGGCGCCCGGCACCCCGGTCACACTGACGTGCTTCTGATGCCGCCGACCTCCGCGCGGCCGGTGGGCACGCACACTCCGACCTCGGGTGGGCTGGCGAAGGCTGCCCTGCCGTACGCCGACGCGACCGGTGCGCAGGTGGTGCAGGTCTACGTCTCCAACTCGCGAGGCTGGGCGCTGCCCAACGGCGACCCGGTACAGGACGCGCTGTTCCGCGACGGTTGCGCCGAGCGGGGCATTCCCGCGTTCATCCACGCCGCGCTGCTGGTCAACCTCGGCTCGCCCACCCCGGCCACCGTCGAGAAGTCGGGTCAGACGCTGGCCCACGCGCTTCGTCGGGGCGTGGCGATCGGCGCGCGCGGGGTGGTGTTCCACGCGGGCAGTTCGGTGGACGAGGGGCACGCCGAGGCGGCGATGGGACAGGTCCGCGAGGTGTTGCTGCCGCTGCTCGACTGGGCTGCTGACGCTGGTGGGCCGATGTTGCTTGTCGAGCCGAGCGCCGGCGGTGGCCGGTCACTGGCCTCCCGGGTCGAGCAACTCGGCCCCTACCTGGACGCGGTGGACGGGCATCCCATGCTCGGGGTCTGCTTCGACACCTGCCACGCCTGGGCGGCCGGCCACGACCTGGCGGCCGAGGGCGGCATGACGTCGACGCTGGACACCCTGGTGGCCACTGTCGGCGCGGACCGGCTGCGGCTGATCCACGCCAACGATTCGAAGGACCTGTGCGGCTCCACCCGGGATCGGCACGAGAACATCGGCAAGGGCAGCATCGGCGAGCCCGCCTTCGCCGAGCTGATGGCGCACCCGGCGACCGCTGGCGTCCCGATCGTGGTGGAAACCCCCAGCGAGAAGCACGTGGGCCACGCCGCCGACATCGCCACCCTCACCCGCCTGTCCCACCCGTAACCCACCCACCCCTCCCTACCAACTCCCCGCCCGGCGTCCCCGGCCCACCGGGTGATCATGAAGTTATTGTCATGACACGCCGATCCGAGTGGCAATAACTTCATGATCACCGGGGGTGGGGTGGGGTGGGGTGGGGTGGGTTTTAGGCTGCGGCGAGGATGCGGGGTAGGGCTGCCAGGGCGCGGTCGATGTCCGCGTCGCTGAGGCCCAGGTGGGTGACCAGGCGGGCGGTACGGGGGCCGAGCACCGAGATCAGTACGCCCTCGGCCCGCGCCGCGGCGGCCAGGGCCCGCGCGTCCAGGGTGTGCTTGGTGAGGTCCAGCGCGACCAGGTTGGTACGGACCGTGGTGGCCAGCACACCGAACGGCGCTACCGCCTCGGCGAGCCGGGCCGCCTTCGCGTGGTCGTCGGCCAACCGGTCGATGTGCTGCGCGAGCGCGTACCGACCGGCGGCGGCGAGAATGCCGGCCTGGCGCATGCCCCCGCCCATCCGCTTGCGGATCAGCCGGGCACGTTCGATCTTCTCCGCGCTGCCGAGCACCAGCGAACCGACCGGCGCGCCGAGGCCCTTGGAGAGGCACACCGACAGCGTGTCGAAGAGCCGGCCGTACTCGATCAGCGGCACCCGGTCGGCGACGTGCGCGTGCCAGATCCGGGCGCCGTCACAGTGCAGCGCGACGCCCGCCTCGTCAGCGACCCCGCGCAGATCCCGCAGGGTCGCCAGCGGAATCACTCCGCCGCCGCCGCGGTTGTGGGTCTGCTCGACGGCGATCGCGCGGGTGGGGACGGCGAAGTAACCGTCCGGCCGGATCATCCCGGCCACCACCTCCGGGTCGATGTCCGCGCCCACCGCAGGCCAGGTCCGGGAGGAGATCCCGCCGTACGCGGCCGCGGCGCCGATCTCGTACGTGACCACGTGCGCGTCGGCGTCGCAGAGCAACTCGTCGCCGGGCGACACCAGCAGTTGCAGGGCGATCTGGTTCGCCATCGAACCACTCGGGGCGAACAGCGCCGCCTCGTGCCCGAACAACGCGGCTACCTCGGCCTCCAGCGCGTTGACGCTCGGGTCCTCGCCGTAGACGTCGTCACCGACCTCAGCGGCGGCCATCGCCTCCCGCATCCCGGCGGTGGGTCGGGTCACCGTGTCGGACCGCAGGTCCACGAACAGATCAGGCACTGTCATCCCTTTCAACTGCCAACTGGCAAACTGCGGGCTCGCACGCTCAGCCCCGCGTCAGCCATGGTCATCCTCTGACTTGCCGGCTGCGGGCTCACACGCTCAGCCCCGCAGCATTTCCGCTACGAGGAACGCCAACTCCAACGACTGCTGGGTGTTCAGACGCGGGTCGCAGGCGGTCTCGTACCGGTCGGGCAGGTCGAGATCCTCGATCCCCTGGGCGCCGCCGAGGCACTCGGTGACGTCCGCGCCGGTCAACTCGACGTGCAGGCCGCCGGGGTGGGTGTCCAGCCCCCGGTGCACCTCGAAGTAGCCGAGCACCTCGTCGACGATGCGGTCGAAGTGCCGGGTCTTGTAGCCGTTCGACGACTCGTGCGTGTTGCCGTGCATCGGGTCGCACTGCCAGACCACCTTGGCCCCGGCGGCTGTGACCTTGGCGACGATCGGCGGCAGCGCGTCGCGTACCCGGTGGTTGCCCATCCGGCTGATCAGGGTGAGCCGCCCGGGGATGTTGTCCGGGTTGAGCTTCTCGCACAACTCGATCGCCTCGTCCGGGGAGGTCGTCGGGCCGAGCTTGACCCCGATCGGGTTGGCGATCCGGGAGATGAAGTCGATGTGCGCCCCGCTGATCTGCCGGGTGCGCTCGCCGATCCACAGGAAGTGCCCGGAGAGCCCGTACGCCCGACGGTCGGAGACCCGGGTGAGCGCCCGGTCGTACTCCAGGGCCAGGGCCTCATGGGAGCAGTAGAGCGTGACGGTGCGCAACGCCTCGTCGTCGGTCATGCCGCAGGCCCGGATGAAGGCCAGCGCCCGGTCGATCTCCCGGGCGATCGCCTCGTAACGCTCCCCCGCCGGGGAGTTCTTCACGAAGCCCTTGTTCCAGTCGTGCACGGCGTGCAGGTCGGCGAGCCCGCCGGCGAGGTACGCCCGGAGCATGTTCATCGCCGCCGCAGAGTTCGCGTACGCGCGGATCATGCGCTGCGGGTCGGCGACCCGGGCGGTCGGGTCGGCCTCCAGCGAGTTGATCATGTCGCCGCGGTACGCGGGCAGGCCGCGGGCGTCGGTCGGCAGCGAGCGGGGCTTCGTGTACTGCCCGGCCACCCGGGCGACCTTGACCACCGGCAGCGACGCCCCGTAGGTGAGCACGATCGCCATCTGGAGCAGGGTGCGGGCGTTGGCCAGCAGGTGGCTCTCGGTGTTGTCCACGAACGTCTCGGCGCAGTCACCACCCTGCAGCAGGAACGCCTTGCCCTCGCAGACCAGGGCGAGCTTCTGTCGGAGTTGGTCCACCTCGTAGGGCGCGACGACCGACGGCACCGTGTCGAGGACCTTGCAGACCGCGGCCACGGCAGCCGGGTCGGACCACGGCGGAACCTGCTCGCGGGGCAGCTCCCGCCATCGGTCCAGACCGAGCGCGGCGTCCTCGGCGGAATCGACTGTCGGTCGGCTGGTCTGCAGGCCCGGGCTGCCCACAGCGGGATGGCTCAACTGATGCCACTCATGGCGCATGTCAGAAAGCGTACGGCGACGGTAGCGGTGGCCGGGCGGCGAGGGGGACGGTTCCGGCAGATGGGAGATCAATCTGCCGGACGCCGGTCAGGACGCGGGGGTGGGGGCGACGCCGGTCGGCGTCGGGGCGACGGGCCCACCCGGCGCTTCGCCGGCGATGCACCAGTCGCTTCCGTCCCGGGTGACGGTGAAGATCAAGGGCCGGATGACGGTGCGCTTGCCGACCGCGACCGAGACCGAGACGCGGACCTCCTGCCCGAGCGGACCGGACCGAATGTCCGTGATGGCCGCCTCCGGCACCTGGAAGTGGTCGGCGAAGTCGCCGTTGGGGCCGGTGGCGCCCAGGTCGAAGCCGTCGTGCAGCAGAGCGCAGAGCTGGCTGCGGCCGGCGTCGACGTCCTTGGCGGCCATCGCGTCGAGGTACGCCTGCACGCGCTCGCGGGAGCGGGTGGTGGCCTCCTCGGCGGGGGCTCGGGCCGGCTTGGCGGCGGACTTCTCGTCCTTGTCGCCGATCCCGCAGCCGACCAGGGCAACCGGTAGCAGCATCAGCCCGGCGGCGGTCGCCGCCAGCCTGCGGTGTGTCGGGCGCATGATCACCTCCGTTGGCGGTGAGATCGAGACGTGCCGAGCCGCGAGTCTGCCACATCCGGCTGACCGAGCCCAACGGCGGCGGCCCGGCCGACGCTGGGCGTCGACCGGGCCGCTGTGTCACGGGCGGGAAGGGACGGTGCGGGCCCCTTCCCGCCGTGTGGGTGGTGCGTCGGCCCTCGGCTCAGCCGAGACCGCCCTTGATGGCGCCGATGAGCTCGCCGTTGCTCGTGTCACCGGAGAGCTCCCAGAAGAACGCGCCACCGAGGCCCTGGTTGTTCGCGTACGTCATCTTGCCGTTGATGGTCGACGGGGTGTCGTAGCTCCACCAGTTGCTGCCGCACTTGGCGTACGCGGTGCCGGCGATCGTGCCGGTGGCCGGGCAGGTGTTCTTGAGGACCTTGTAGTCCTCGATGCCAGCCTCGTAGGTGCCCGGCGCCGCACCGGTGGCGCTGCCACCCGGAGCGGCCTGGGTGACACCGGTCCAGCCCCGACCGTAGAAGCCGATGCCGAGCAGCAGCTTGTTGGCCGGGACGCCCTTGCTCTTGAGCTTCTGGATCGCCGCGTCGGAGTTGAAGCCCTGCTGCGGGATGCCGGTGTACGAGGTGAGCGGTGAGTGCGGTGCCGTCGGACCCTGGGCGGCGAAGGCGCCGAAGTAGTCGTAGGTCATCGGCATCAGCCAGTTGAGGTTGCCGATGGCGCCGGCGTAGTCGGTGGCGTCGATCTTGCCGCCGTTGCTGCCGTCCGCGGTGATGGCGGCGGTGACCAGGGCGCTGGACCCGAACTTCGACCGCAACGCGCTGATCACGTTCTTGAACGCGTTCGGGCCACTGCTGTCACAGCTCAGACCGCAGGCGTTGGGGTACTCCCAGTCGACGTCGATGCCGTCGAAGACGTCCGCCCAGCGCGGGTCCTCGACCAGGTTGTAGCAGCTCTCGGCGAACGCGGCCGGGTTCTGCGCGGCCTGGGTGAAGCCGCCGGACCAGGTCCAGCCACCGAACGACCAGATCACCTTGAGGTGCGGGTTCAGCTGCTTGAGCTTGCGCAGCTGGTTGAAGCTGCCGCGCAGCGGCTGGTCCCACGTGTCGGCGACGCCGTCCACGCTCTCCGCCGCGGTGTACGCCTTCTCGTAGTCGGCGTAGCTGTCACCGATGGCGCAACGGCCACCGGTGGTGTTGCCGAAGGCGTACAGGATGTGGGTCAGCTTGGCGGCCGAGCCGCTGGTCTGGATGTTCTTGACGTGGTAGTTGCGCCCGTAGACGCCCCACTCGGCGAAGTAACCGACGATCTTCTTGCCGCCCGGGTTCGGCGGGTTGGTGGTCGGCGGTGGCGTGGTGGGCGGAGGGGTGGTGGGCGGCGTCGTCGTCGGTGGGGTGGTGGTCGGCGGAGTGGTGGTCGGCGGGGTCGTCCCGCCGCCGCACGCGGCACCGTTGATGGTGCAGTTCAGCGGTGCCTTGTAGGCGCCGCTGCCGTTGTAGCCCCAGCTGAACGAGGCGCCGGGGGCGATGCCGCCGGCCCAGCTCTTCTTGACCGCGACGTAGTGGTTGCCGCTGCTGGTGACGTCGGCGTCCCACGCGCTGCTGATGGTGGTGCCCGACGGCAGGTCGAACTCGATGCGCCAGGTGGTGACGGTGGCGCTGGAGCCGTTGGTGACCGTCACCCTCGTCTCGTGACCGGTCCCCCAGTCCTGCGCCTTGGTGAAGGTGGTGGTGACCGTGCCGGCGCCGAACGCGGTGGTCACCGGCACCGCTGCGACGGTCACGGCGACCACGGCACCGGCCCAGAGGGCCCGGCGGAGCGATCTTTTCATGAGGCGTCTCCCGAACTGTTAGGAAACTTTCCAAAAGAGATGGTGAGACGGTACTCACGGCGTCATCAGTTCGTCAAGATGCGCATGTTTCGATTTCTCCTGGTGCACGGAGTGCTCACGCTGCGCCCACCCCGGGTCGACAGCCGACCGGCGCGTAGCCTCGGCCCATGACCGTCTTCGACATCCCGATCGACGCCCTCAACGGCGGCCCCGCCGACCTGGCCCGCCACCGTGGCAAGGCGTTGCTGGTCGTCAACGTCGCCTCCCGCTGCGGCCTCACCCCGCAGTACGCCGGCCTCCAGACGCTCGCCGACTCCTACGCCGACCAGGGCCTCGTGGTGCTCGGCGTGCCGTGCAACCAGTTCGCCGGACAGGAGCCGGGCAGCGCCGCCGAGATCAGCGACTTCTGCCAGGTCAACTACGGGGTCACCTTCCCGCTGACCGAGAAGGTCGACGTCAACGGGCCCGACCGGCACCCGCTCTACGCCGCGCTCGTGGACACCCCGGACGCCGACGGGCACACCGGTGACGTGCGCTGGAACTTCGAGAAGTTCCTGGTGGCCCCGGACGGCTCGGTCGCCGCCCGCTTCGCCCCCACTGTCACGCCCGACTCCGACGACCTGCGCGCCGCCATCGAAAAGGCCCTCCCCACCCCCTGACACCCCGGGGCGCTCCACGGTGCCGCCTCGATCCCGCTCGAACATGGATGTAGTGGCCTCCCGTCTCTCGGACGCCACTACATCCAGGATCCAGCGTGATCTCGCCGGGTCGACTCCGCGAAACGACAGGCGGTCCGCCCCGCTCGTCACCGGAGAGTGGCACGTCAGCGGGAAGCCGGTCGGCGACCAGCACGAGCAGTACGTTGTGCAGGACTGGCCTGCGCCGCCACCCAGGCACCCGCCGGGACGGCGTAGGTCGCGACCAGCCTGAGAAGTCGCCCGGCGGCGAGCAAACCGAATAACCCACCAGGCTGGTCGGGAATGCGTCGCGGGTGGACGGAGTTGGGAACAAGCATGACAACTGTGGGACTGATCGGCAGTGGCAACATCGGCGGCACCGTGGCCCGGCTGGCCGTCGACGCCGGCTACGACGTGGTGCTGAGCAACTCGCGGGGCCCGGAGACCCTCACCGACCTGGTGGAGACCCTGGGCGAGCACGCCAGCGCCGGCACCACGCAGGACGCGGCGCAGGTCGGCGACCTGGTGGTGGTCAGCGTGCCGCTGAAGGCGTACCGCGCGGTGCCCGTGGAACCGCTGGCCGGCAAGGTCGTCATCGACACCAACAACTACTACCCGCAGCGCGATGGCGCCTTCCCGGAGCTGGACTCCGGTGAGATCACCAGCAGCGAGTTGCTCCAGCGACACCTGCCGGGCTCGCGAGTGGTCAAGGTATTCAACAACATCTACTTCAAGGGCCTGGCCGCGCTCCCCCGGCCGACCGGCGCGGCCGACCGCAGCGCCCTCGCGATCGCCGGTGACGACGCCGCCGCAAAGGCCGAAGTGACGGCCTTCCTGGACCAGATCGGCTACGACGCGGTCGACGTCGGCCCGCTGGCCGAGGGGTGGCGCTACCAGCCGGACACCCCGGCGTACGGCACGCTCTACTCCGCGAGCCCGACCGACTGGGAGCACCCGGCCCAGGGCGACGCCGCGAAGCTGCGCGCCGCCCTGGCCGCCGCCACCCGCTGAGCAAGGCCAACCGCCGCCCTCCCCGCGACCGCCTGTCGGGTGGTCGTGCGGAGGGCGGCGGCGAGTTCGTCGTCGTAGCTGGCGATCGGCTGCCCGTCCGCGACGAGCCGACCGTGGGCCATCGTCGCCGACCGGAACGAGAACGTACGCGAACCCGGGTACGCGGCGAGCAGCGGAATGACCCGGGGTGCTCCACCGCCTTGGCGGGGAGTACCAGGGGTTGCCGAACGCGACGCTGAGCAACGCGAAGGCCGGCAGGACCACCAGTCCCGCGCAGGCGACCCGGGCCAGCACCCGCCAGCGGGACCGTCGAAACCACGTGTCCCCTGCATCGACCTTCGTCACTACGCCTGCTCAGTAGCCACACGTGAGCAAACGCAAACGCCCCACTTCTGCCCTCGGAAGAACTGGTGTCGCGGGTGGGGTGTCGATTCGTAGCCTCGGCGAATGGGGACGACGAACACACCGGCGTACGACGCCCACGCGGACTGGTACGAGAGCTTCATCTCCGGCGGCGGCGACTATCTGCGGCGGGTGCACGCGACGGTGTCGGACCTGCTCGGCGCGGGCGAGGGCCCCTGCCTCGACATCTGCTGCGGTACCGGCGCGCACGCGTCGGTGCCGGCGGGTCTGGGTTGGACGCCGGTGGGCGTGGACCTGTCCGGCGGGCAGTTGCGGCACGCGCGAGGGCGGTTGCCGGTGCTCCGGGGTGACGCGGGTGCCCTGCCGGTCGCCGACGCGTCGCTGCCGGCCGCGATGTGCGTGCTGGCCAGCACCGACCTGCCCGACTACCCGGCCGTGCTGCGCGAGGTCGCCCGGGTGCTGCGTCCCGGCGGGCGTTTCGTGCACGTGGGTGTGCACCAGTGTTTCGTGGGCGCGTTCGCCGACTGGAGTCAGCATCCGCGTGTCGTCGTCGACGCGCGGTACGCCGACCGGTCGCGCAGCTTCGACAGTTGGAACGCCAGCGGCGTGCGCGTACGGGTGGGTGCCTGGCATCTCCCCCTCGCCGATCTGATCAACGCGACCGTTGTCGCCGGCCTGCGGCTGGTCCGGGTCGTCGAGGCGGGCCCGGGCGGAGTCCCCGACCTGTTCGGCCTCCTCGCCCTCCGCGATCGGTAACGGCAGCCGACAAAACATCGCTGTGGCAACTTGCGCCACAGTCCTGTTCACGGGACCCTGTTCTCTGGGTTGCTGCCCGCTCACCGAACGTGCTCCCCCGGAGGCGACATGCACACGCTCCGTACCGTTCCCCGCCGGCTGCTGGCCGGTTCCGGCGCGCTCCTGCTCGGCACCGCCCTCGCCACCGCCGCCATTCCGGTTCCGGCGAACGCCGCGACCGGAGCGGACACCGTCGGATACGTCCGGCTCGCGCACCTCTCCCCGGACACCCCGGCGGTGGACGTCTACCTTGCCGCGCCGGGCGCGGCCAAGCCGCAGGTCTTCCCCGGCGTCGGTTACGGCGTGGTCTCCGACTATCTCGAACTCGCGCCGGGCCGGTACGCGGTGGCCATGCGCGAGGCCGGCGCCCCCGCCAGCGACCCCCCGGTGCTCACCACCGAGGTCGCGGTGACCAGCGGGAACGCCTTCACTGTGGCAGGTGTGGGCCGGCACGCCGACCTCGGCCTGCGGGTGCTCAACGACGACCTCAGCGCCCCCACCGACGGCCGCGCCAAGGTGCGGGTCGTCCAGGCGTCGGTGCGGACCCCGGTGCTCGACGTGGCCGCCGCCGACGGCCCGATGATCGCCGACGGGGTGCAGTTCGCGACCACTACCGACTACCAGCAGGTCGAGCCGGGCAGTTGGCGGCTGAAGCTGACGGGTGCCGGCGGGCCGAGCACCGACGCCGAGGTGCGGCTCACCGGTGGCGCGGTCTACTCGCTGCTGGTGCTCGACGCGAAACAGGGCGGGCTCACCGCCGAACTGCGCCGCGACGCCGAGGGCGGCACCGTCGTCCCGGCCGGCGGGGTGGACACCGGTGCCGGTGGCGCCGCCGGGGCCGGGCTCGACGCGTACCCGGTGGTGGCCGGCGGTCTGGCCGTGGCGGCCGGCGGAGTGGCTCTGCTGCTCTGGCGTCGGCGGCGGCGCACCACCTGGTGAACGCCGGGCCGGACCCGTCGATCCGGCGCCACCGTGAGCGCCGGATACCGCTGGCCGCGCTGGTAGCGGCCGGCGCGGCGGTCTGCCTGGCCGCCGCCACCGGGGTCGGGCTGGCCACCACCGGCCCACCACCGCCGGTGGCGAGCTGGCACCCCGGCTGCGGCGACGACTGCCCGTCGGTGGCCGCCGCGCCCACGCCACACGGTCCACCCACGCGGGTACGCGTACCGCGCATCGACGTCGACTCACCGCTCACGGTGCTGGGTCTGGACAGCGCCGGTGTGCTGATTCCGCCTACCGACTTCCACACCGCTGGCTGGTACGGCGGCGGCCCGGCCCCGGGCGACACCGGTCCGGCCGTACTCGCCGGGCACCTGGACTCACGACGCGGGCCGGCGGTCTTCGCCCGGCTCGGCGAGCTACGGCCCGGCGACGTGGTGGAGGTGTGGCGTGGCGGGCAGCGGTTGCCGTTCCGGGTGACCGGGTCGCTGCGTACCCGAAAGGACCAGTTTCCGACCGCAGTGGTCTACGGCCCGACACCCGGCGCGGAGCTGCGTCTGGTCACCTGCGGGGGCGACTTCGACCGGCGGCGGGGCCACTACGTCGACAACGTGGTGGTGTTCGCTGTGACCGAGGCCCCCGACCCGGTCCTGCCGACGTCCGCGGCCGGCTGAGCCGCGCACCCGGCCGGCATGGGCCAGCGCCGCGAGGTCCCGGCCCGCCGCGTGATCAACTCGGGTTTAAGGAAGTCGCGGTGTCCGGCGTGCCCGGACGCCGCGACTTTCAGGATCCCGAGTGGATCAAGCCCTCAACCCGGCGGCCTCGCTCCGCCTCGGCGCGGGCCAGCACGGCAGGCCGCGCGGGCCCCGGCGCCAGGGCCTGGGGTCAGAGAGGGCGGCGGCCGGCGAAGCCGCACTCTGCGCGGTGGTACCAGCGCACGTCGGAGTCGCCCTCCAACCAGCACCAGAGCACGGCGCGGCCGGCCCGCTCACCGGGAAAGTCCAGTAGCACCGGAGCGATGCCCTTGACCTGGATGTCGTGCTGGTGCAGCTCGTCGACGACGGCGTGCAGCCGAGCTTCCAGTGCCTTGTCCTCGGCCAGCCCGCCGAGCGCGCTCACGCCGTGGTCGGCCAGGTCGGCGCGCAACTCGGCCAGGTCGGCCCGGACCCGGATCAACTCGTCTACGCGCGGTTGCAGGGTGGCCACCAGGTGCCGGGCCTGGGCGAGTGTGAACACCGGGCCAGTATGCGGCACGTACGGCCCCGTGGCCCGCCCCGACCGCTCAGTCGGCCTGTGCCGCCAACTCGCGGGCGCGATCCCGGGCGGCCTCCAACGCGGCGAGCAGCGCCGCGCGTACGCCGTGCTTCTCCAGCTCACGAATCGCGGAGATGGTGGTGCCGGCCGGCGACGTGACCGCCTCGCGCAGCTTGACCGGGTGCTCGCCGGAGTCGCGCAGCATCACCGCCGACCCGATCGCGGTCTGCACGATCAACTCGTGCGCCACCTGACGGGGCAGCCCGAGCAGGATCCCCGCGTCGATCATGGCTTCGACCAGCAGGTAGAAGTAGGCCGGGCCGGAGCCGGAGAGCGCGGTGACCGCGTCCTGCTGCGATTCGGGCACCCGGATCGTCTGGCCGAGCGGCTTGAACATCTCCTCGGCCAGCGTGAGGTGCGCCCCGGTGGCGTGCGCGCCGGCGGAGATCGCGGTCATCGCCTCGTCGACCAGCGCCGGGGTGTTGGTCATCACCCGCACCACAGGGGTGCCCTCGGGCAACCGGCGGCTGAAGAAGCTGGTGGGCAGACCCGCACACAGCGAGATGACGAGCTTGTCGGCCGGCACCTTGGGGCCGATCTCGTCGAGGAGCGCGGCGGCGTCCTGCGGCTTGACCGAGACCGCGAGCACCGCCGCCTCGTCCACGGCGGTCAGGTTGTCGACCACCCGTACGCCGTACCGGGCGGTCAACTCCTGGGCGCGAGCGGGTCGGCGGGCGGTGGCCAGCAGCCGGTCCACCGGCCATCCCGAGCGCAGCAGCCCGGAGAGCATCAGCTCACCGATCTTGCCCGCGCCGATCACCGCGACCGTGTGCACTCCGGCTGACATGTCGGCCCGTACCCCCTCGCATTGGGTCGCGGGGGGGGGGGGCCCCGGGCCCCCGCCCCCCCCCCCGAGGAGCAGCAGGGAAAAAAA